>CAZBMR010000004.1:83304-109193 GCA_964492695.1 uncultured Lentimicrobiaceae bacterium | reverse complement strand
AGCCGTTTGTTGCTATAGAACCAGCTACGGGCGCCCCAATCATGTGCCAGGCTTGTGCAGCGCCTTTGAGGTAGTGCTGCGAGGTGATGGTGCCGCTGTTGCTCAGCGTGCCGTTGATCTTCAACGAACCTGTGCCCGTGGCATCGCTGGCGATGGTGAGCGCTCCTCCAGCTTCGATGGTGAGGTTGTTGAGGGTGATTTGACCGGTGGCGGCAATCACAGGGTCGTTGCTAACGTTGGGAATGACGGCGTTGTCGATGGATGTTGGTGCAACGCCTCCGGTCCAGTTTGTAGCGGTGGCCCAGTCAGTGTCTGTAGTGCCTGCCCAGGTGATGGTAGTTGACGCTTTGGTAAACAGCGTAAACACTGCATCATCAGGCAAAGTAAGCGTGTTAAAGGTAAGGATGTTGCTGCTAAAGCTGGCCGGGCTTACCTCGGTAACTGCGCCGCTGGTGAAATCGCCGTTGCCATCGGTGTCAATCAGCAGTTTGAAATCGGCCAGGGCTGTGCCGGTAACCGTTAATCCGCTCAGGTCGAGGGTCATAGTCACCGTACCCACATCTCCCGTGCGCTTCACCTTCCATTCGCGGGCTAAGCGCGTTCCTGACAGCGACGCAGGTAAATCAATTGTTTGCTCAGTTAAATCACTGTTGTTATGCCCAATCATCAAAAAGTCGCCATCGGCTAAAGAACTGGCATTGCTTAACACAATATTTCCTTTTCCGCTTTGACCTGTACCGTCACCGCTGCCGGTGTTCATGCTGTTGGACTGGGTCTGGCTTAAATCACCTGCCACATCTTTACCAATACCAAAAATATCGTTTTGGTAGGTGGCATTTCCTGTCCATACTACTGTTGTACCATCGCTTAAAATGTAATTTACCGGATTTGTGTTATTACCTAAAGTAATACCGTATTTAATGGCAAGATAACTTTCCAGTTTGCTGCGCTCGGTATTGTCTAACAAACGGTTAAAGGAAATCATCTCTGCCAATTGAACGGCTCCGCTCTTGCCAAAAACCAATGCAGCTGGGTCAGCAGGTATAACTGGCACACCATCTGATGTAATGTCCTTTGGTATTCCATTTTGTCTTAAAGTACCTGAATCAACTGTATAATTATTAATATCCGTAGTTGCTATCATATTCATCAAGACAATCTGGTTGTTAACTGGTGTACTTACCGGAGAAATTCCACTACCCGCAAACATCTGCTGATAGGTCATTCCTTTATTCTGCATTCCAATATTCAAGTATGTATTTCCATCCTCCGCGCTATAAACATATGCATCTGCATCAGAAGTTACCCGGTAGACTGCAAACTGAGAACCAATTCTATTGCCAGCTGTTCCCAAATAAGTATTGGTAGATGTGGTGCTCAACTCATCAGTATTATCAAAAGAAATTATAGGGTTAAAATTAATCTGGTTTGCACCCGAAGTAACCTGCTGCGGCTGATTGGCGGGAGTGGCTTGCACAGCATTGGCATTTGAAAGCGAACCCTGGTTATTCCATTGCGAAACGGCACTTCCGTTAAGAGTTACACCTGCATCTGCTTTATACCACAGCAATGCATCGTTAATACCACCTGCTGAAACACTTGCACCTGTAACAAATGTAAATACAACTCCATTATTAAGTGCGACGTTGTTGAAAGTTAAAATATTGTTTGTATAAGTAGCTGGGGTAATTTGTGTAATTGTTCCATCTGTGAAATTACCGTTTCCATCCTCATCCACAATAAGCATAAAATCAGAAGCTGTAGTTCCGGATAGTGTAAGTCCCAGCGTATTAAATGTTAATGTAACAGTACCCACATCATTGGTATGTGCCACTTTCCATTCTCTTGTAAGACGTTCTTTTCCATTGAGTGAGGCTGGTAAATCTGAGGTTTCTTCAATTAAAGCACCATTGTTGTTACCGATAATCAAAAAGTCACCGTTAGCGAGTGAAGAAGCATTGCTCAATACAATATTTCCTTTACCACTTTGCCCGGTACCATCTCCGCTGCCGGTATTAGCTGAATTACTTGAAGATTGCGTTAGTCCGCTTCCATCATCCTGTCCGATACCAAATACATCGTGCCAGTAGGTTGTGTTATTCCACAAAATAGTGGTGCCATTGGATGCTAAATAATTGACAACGGACGGATCGAGCGTAATTCCATACTTAATAGCCAAATACGATTCCACTTTCAGTTTATCGGCAGTGGAAAGACTGCTTGGATACAATACAATTTCAGCTACTTCCCCTCTGAATTGTGACCATCCCGATGACGATGAGTTATTATTGGTAGCCCCGATTCTTGGGGTGAAGGTCATACTCGAAAAATCGCCTGCCGAACCCGCAATGATAGTTTGGTCCAAACCGTTCATTCTGCCTGTTGCATAGGGCGAAGCGGTGCGACTAATATCAAAATTTACTAAGGAGACGTTGCCTACTGTAAGCGCAGGATTTACAAAATGCTGGTATGAATTATTTACACCATTTCCCACCCACATTTGGTTATCTGCCTCACCTGAAAAAATAGCCACGCCATAGTTAGTGGTAATGGCATCGCTGCCTACCAGGGCTCCGCAATTGGCAAAAGACTTTCGCATAACTGCAAATCCATCTACATAAGTTATAGGTGTATTTCCGGTCAGATAGTTTACCGGGTCCTGGTTTACTGTTACATCATTTTGAAAAGATGCCGTAGGATTAAAATTGATGCTATTAGTAGCATAGCCTGCTGTACCTGTCAAGGTAAACGTATTCATTCCTGTCTGGTCTGTCCAGCCAGTTAGGTTGCTTCCACTAGTGGTAGCCCCATCATTCGCTTTGAGCCAGAGTCTAGCTCCCAATACCCCCGGTCCTACTTGTTCAAATCCAGTTACGATCGTCAGATAACTTCCATCCGGAATGGTCAGCCCCGTAAATGCTACCTTGGTGCCTGTCAAACTGGCTGCAATTACTTCGGTAGCCCCACTGCTGAAGTCGCCGTCTGCATCAATCAAGAGCTTAAAATCTGAAGCCATGGTGCCGGTTAGGGTTAGTCCTGCTATATCAAAACTAAGGTTTACTGTGCCAGGATCTCCGGTACGTTTCACCAGCCATTCTCTAGCCACTCTTTTTTGACCAACTGTAGGCACCTCTGTTGTCTGCTCAGTCAAGGCGGCATTATCATGCCCCATCATTAAAAACTCTAAATTGCCTAAGTCAGAAGCATTGCTCAACACAATATTTCCTTTGCCACTCTGCCCGGTGCCATCACCACTGCCGGTGTTGACACTGTTTGAACTGGTTTGGTTTAGACCACTGCCATCATCTTTACCGATGCCGAAGACATCGTGCCAATAAGCAGTGTTGTTCCAAAGAACTGTGCCATCCGAATTAATATAGTTTGTAACTGATTGGTCAAGATTTATTCCATATTTGATGGCCAAATAAGACTCCATTTTTAATTTATCTGCTGCTGAAAGGCTTGAAGAATATAAAATTACTTCTGAAAATTCTCCCTTAAAATGTGGATACCCTGTATACCCTCCACTATTCGTTCCTCCAATCCAGGGTGTAAAACTGATACTTGAAAAATCTGAACCAGATCCGGTAGTCATAGTTTGTTGAGCGCCATTTAAACGGCCTGTTGCATAGGGGGTGGAAGACAGACTTACATCCAGGTTAACTAAAGCCAATTTTCCGTCTGCAACATTGCTATTTGTAAATTTGGAATAAGTTCCGAAGTTTCCATTAAAGACTAACATTTCATCGCTATCATATCCAGCAAAAATTGAAACACCTCTATCACCTGAAGTAGGTTGCGCGCTCCCAACAAGTGTACCTGCAACATTAGGAGGAGTACCAGGGTTTCTCTTCATTACCGCAAACCCATCCACATATGTCAGTTCAGTATTTCCGGCCAAATAATTAGATGGAAGTTGATTAGCACCTTCATTGTTAACAATAGAAGCAGCAGGATTAAAATTGATACTATTGGCAGTGTAGCCAACCGTTCCAATAACTGTGAATGTATTTACGCCTGATTGGTCTGTCCAGCCGGTTACATTTCCGCCGCTTTCGGTAACACCAGCATTGGTTTTTATCCATAAATTAGAATTCTGAAAAACATCAATAATAAGAGAAGAAACAATCGTAAATACTGCATTATTTGGAAGCGAAACATTATTAAATGTTATTACATTTCCACTAAAAGATGCTGCATTAATTTTTGTAAAAGTTCCATTGCTAAAATCTCCGTTTCCGTCATTATCAATAAGCAGAGCAAAGTTAGCCGCAGTTGTACCTGTAACGGTAAGCCCTGTAGTATTAAATGTCATGGTAACAGTACCCACATCATTTGTATGTGCTACTTTCCATTCCCTAGCCAAACGTTTTGAACCGTTGTATGCCGAAGGTAAATCAGTTGTTTGTTCGGTTAAACCTGCGTTATCGTGTCCAATCAATAAAAAGTCTCCAGTAGCCATTGCAGAAGGACTGCTGAGCACAATATTTCCTAAGCCGCTCTGGCCTGTGCCATCGCCACTGCCGGTATTAATGGAGTTGGAGCTTGTCTGATTTAATCCACTTCCATCGTCTTTGGCAATACCGAAGATATCGTTCCAGTAAGTGGTATTGTTCCACAGCACCGTACCGGCTGAGTTGACATAATTGGTGACCGATGGATCGAGCGTAATTCCATACTTGATGGCCAAATAAGATTCCACTTTTAGTTTATCGGCAGTGGAAAGACTGGTTGGGTAAAGCACTATCTCGGCTACTTCTCCTCTGAAATGGTTCCACCCCAAATTTGGAGTTGTACCCTGGTTATTTGTTCCGCCAATTCGAGGAGTAAAATTGTAAGCTGAAATGGGCCAACTACCAAAAGTGATGGTCTTGTTTGCCCCATTCAAGCGAGAAGTACAATTATTACCAGTAGCGTAACTATTTTCAAGGATGGCAGCTGGTGATGTTGTACTTAGATTGGGGTCAGAATAATTCATTGTTTCATTGAGTTTCCCAGGTCCAGCCCAAAACTGATTGGCACCAAATCCACCAAAATACTGCACCCCATATTCTACAGTAGGAGTGGTACTACCCAAAAGTGCTCCGGAGCCTGCATCTGTACTTTTGTACACAGCAAAACCACTAACTACTGGCAAAGAATTATTTCCATCCAAACGACTTCCCGGTTGTGTACCTGCAGCCTCCGAATTACTAAAGCCAACATTTGGGTTAAAATTAATGCCTTGCGCAGTGTATGTTGGGGTACCGGTTACAGTAAATGTATTTATTCCGGTCTTATCAGTCCAGCCGGTCAGGTTGGCACCGCTGTTGGTGGCACCATCATTCGCTTTTAGCCAGAGATTGGCGCCCAATACACCCGGTCCTACCACAACTCCGGTTACAATCGTCAGGTAACTTCCATCCGGAATAGTCACTCCGGTGAATGCTACCTTCGTTCCGGTCAAGCTGGCGGCATTTACCACAGTAGCACCACTACTAAAGTCGCCATCTGCATCAATCAATAACTTAAAGTCTGCAGCAGTAGTTCCTGTTAATGTTAGTCCGAGAATATCGAAACTCAAATCCACTGTTCCCGGATCTCCTGTGCGCTTTACCATCCATTCCCGTGCTACTCTTCTTTGACCAGTTGTTGGAACGTCAGAAGTCTGCTCTGTCAAGGCGGCATTATCATGCCCCATCAATAAAAAGTCACCATTCCCCAAACTGCTTGCATTACTCAATACGATATTTCCTTTGGTGCTTTGGCCGGTGCCATCACCGCTGCCCGTATTGATACTGTTAGATTGCGTTTGGTTCAGGCCGCTTGCATCGTCTTTACCAATGCCGAAGACATCGTTCCAATAAGTGGTGTTATTCCAAAGTATTGTTCCGGCTGAGTTCACATAGCTGGTCACTGAAGGAGCGAGTGATATACCATATTTTAAGGCAAGGTAACTTTGAACTTTGGAGCGATCCGATGCGGAAAGTCCATTGGGGTAAGCAATAATTTCAGCCAATTTTGCTCGCATATGTGGGTAATCACTTCCGCCATAGTTTGTACCTCCTATTATTGGAGTAAGGGTTACATTGGTATAATCTAAAATTCCGGGGAAGGATATACTTGAATGAACTGTTACCGCCTTAGCAGCGCCATTACTCCAGGCAGAGAGATACGGGGAAGTTGTAGGAGATGATATGTCCACATTATCCATAACAAAGCGCACTCCAACCGACTCTGGCGTATAGTAATTATAAGCTACCTGGCCCGTAACATATGAATCACCATCGCTTGGAAGCCCCAAGAATATCCCTTTGGGTAAACCTGGATTTGATGTAAATACATTTCCAAGGATTGTTGTGCGTTTATCTATATCGTCCTTATAGACGGCGAAGGCTTCTACAATCTGTATTTCAGTATTTCCGTCCAGCCGGTTATCTGGCAACTGACTGGTATTTGTACTACTGATAGCAACAGCGGGATTAAAATTGACACTATTGGCAGTGTAACCAACCGTACCATGAACAGTGAATGTATTTAAGCCTGATTGGTCTGTCCAACCGGTAAGATTGCTACCACTGTTTGTAACTCCAGTGTTGGCTTTTAGCCAGAGGTTGGCACCTGCTACACCAGCCGGAGCAGCATTTGAAATTAGAGGCACACCGCTGGTAATAAAATTGGATGTTGAGCTCGTTAACGTAAAATTATTCATAGTGCCGTTATGTCCGCCAACGAAATCATAAAGTGTTTTTAAGAAAGTATTGCTGCCGGCATTTAATCCTTGATTAACTGAATAGTAAGCAACAAGGTTTGTCGCTGATGTAGGATCAAAATATGAATGGAGGGTATTGTTCATTTCTCCAATCGATTTGGCAGTATTCCATATTTTTACTTCATCAATATCTCCATTAAAAAAGAAACTTGCATTTCCGGCGTTATCGCTGGCGCCTATTCGTAAAATATTCGGATTGGCAGAATAGGTAAATGAAGATGAAGTGCTATAAGGAATTCCATCAACATAAAACCTCGAATTTGTTCCATCGTAGGTTCCAGCTACATGTGTCCACTTGTTTAGTACAATGTCTGGACCAAAAAGTTGTATCCAGCCACTTCCAGTACCGACCCAGAACTCCCAGGTATTATCATGAGCGTAAATTACAAATCCCTGGTAGCTTGCATTGGTCGATGAAATAACACCCCGGTAGCCACTACCCCCGGTAACTTTAGCCCATGCTTCAATTGAAAAGCTGCTTGAACTACCTGCAGGATTTGTGCTGACCAATATGTTATCGTCGCTTCCATCAAAACTCAAGGTGTTCTGTTGGTATGCAATAGAACTTTGATATTGAGGTGGGTTATTATGTGTAGTACCATTTAAACCGCTTACATTGGTACAAGAGTTGGTTAAAGTTGTACCTGTAACATCCATTTTATAATCTGCAACCAATCCACTTTCAGTTGCAGAAAGGTCTTTGAATACATTGGCATGTATTTGTGCAGCTGTGCGAGCCGTGTTCCAAAGCCGCACTTCGTCCACATCGCCGGTAAAATAATCGCCAGCATAATCCTTTGCAATAGTGAAAGGATTGGTTGTATTTTGTATAATGGTAGCATTAACCGTTCCAGCCTGGATTCCGTCCACGTAAAAAACAATGGTTGAACCATTGTAAGTTGCTGCTAAGTGCGTCCATTTATTGACCGTGACTGTTGGTCCATCAATATAGAGATAGAAAGAGCCACCAGTTCCATATGCAAATTTCCATAAATTATTATGTGCATAAAATGCATATCCTGTATGATTGGTTCCTCCTAAAGAAGAAATAACCGTTTGATACGATGTAGTACCCGAAGTTGTCAGCGCCCATGCTTCAATGGTAAAATGAGATGGGTTCAGCGCTGCATTGTAGTTTACCTCAGCATACTGGCTTGTACCGTCAAAATTGTAGGTTTGGTCCTGAGCAAAAAGTGTAAAATTTGCCAGTATGACCAATGTAAGTGACAATAGAAATTGTTTCATTGTTAACTGAGCTTTAAATTGGATTGGAATATTTTGCTATTTATTTTTTGCAGGGTTTTTCCCCATTGAGTAATCGCTGTCGTTGGTCATGGCCCATTTGCTGGTTGCGGTTTCCCAAACAATGGATTTTACTTTTTTGGCCGATTCATTTACCCAGTATTCGGCGCTGCGGCCCGGCGAAACATCGTTCACCCAGTACGAAACCGTAAAACCGGCATCGGCCAGTTTTTTCCGTTCTTCGGTTATTTTTGCGTCGTTTATAGGTGCCTGTCCGTCGTGGTAGTTTTCCCAGAGTTTGCGGGCAGCGGCCACTCCTTCTTTACATTTAGCCACATCGCCTGCTTCAACAGCGCTCACTTTGTGGTCGCCTTTTTTTTCGAAAAGGATGTTCACGCAGCTGTTTTGTTTTTCGTTGTACCAAAGCTGCTCCTTTTTGAACAGCGAGGAGTGGGCGATTTCGTAGCCCTGCTGTTCCAGCTTTGCCTGGGCATCTTCCAGATTCATACCAATCAATTCCTGCAATGGTGCTGCTGACTGAGCATGCAAGGAGTTTGAAAAGCATGCGGCTGTTAAAAGCACAGCCACGAACATGAAGGTGTGCATGGTGATTCGATGGATTGTGTTCATTCTGCTGTTGTTGAGGTTTGGAAAAATATCTTGCAGTGTTTTTCAATTGGATGCCAATCGCGATGGTGAAGAACGAGCGAGCCGGTTGTTTTAACGGCGAATTTTATTCATTCACGGGCGCACCATCGCACGTTATATATTGTGGGCAAAAGTACCCTCTATCATGGAATCGTTCTAAATAAGCGTGGTTTCAAAAAATGTACAAGACTTATTTAGAAAGGTTACAATAAGTTATCAATTGTACTTCCTTCGCTATTAAATAATTGATATCTAATATGATAAAAACTATTGCTTTGGTCTGCAAACTGAGCAGACATTTCGGTTATTTATAATGGGTCTTGCATCATGCTTATCGCCCTGAATTCTTCAGGAGGAGATGATGCGCATCCATTTTCTCAAGCTTTTGGAGTTCAAGTTCTATGGTTTTTTTACAAGCGCATGACTTTCATGGTCCAATTGCCTTCGGCTTCCTGAATCACCACCATATAAGCGCCGGCAGGCAAATTGAACGGTATCTCGAGTTGTGCATCACGACCGGTTTGTTGCGTGTAAAGGGTTTGGCCGTGCATGTTGCGGACGGATACCCAGCCGCTGTTTTCGCGCACTTTGCCATAATTGATGTGCAGTTTGCCTGCAGCAACAAACACCTGTGGTTTGTTCAGATCGTCCGGATTTGTATTGTTTGGTTGTACAAACCATAGTTTGAATCTCTTGCTTGTTTCTGCAATGTTTCCGTTAAACTGATAAGATGGATTTTGCAGGAAGTTGACTACCTGATGGTTCAGGACATCTTCAAGATAAATCTCTTTCATTTCTATGGGTAATGTATTTTGGGTCATCTCAAGCTTAAACAAGCCATTGCTGCCGGCTTTGAAATGCAGCGGGATGAATTCAGGTCTGTTCATTTGCGGCAGGTTATTCCACGAAAAGGCCTCATCGTCCATGGCAGTCCACAATTGCGGGGCACTTTCCCGGCCAAAGAGTTTTAGTGCATCCACCGAGGGGTCCCATGCGGTAGTGGCCGCATCACTAAAGCCAATTCTCGTGATATCAAAATAGCTGTTTTGATGGCTGCTCAATCGCAGCTCAAGGGTGTTGGAGGTAGTTGTAGATTTATAATTATCCACCGGACTGTGCACCCGTGCAGTGGCAGGAATGGTGAAGCCGGCATTGGCACTGATGGCTTGCACAAAAAAGCCGTTGGTGGCCGGCACTGGATTTCCGATGGTGATATCAGAATAATTACCTGCCTGGCTGTTCCACACTTTGGCAATGCCAGCAATGTCGGTCATATTCCAGTCGGCTTCGGGCTCTCTCCAACTGATGGCAGATGGGAATGGGTTACCGATCAGATGCCATCCGCCATTATCTTTACTGAGCGCAGCAATGTTTTTTGAACTGTTGTTTAGTACACCTTCGAAAGCGCCTGTAGCAGCGTTTTGGCGGGCTACAAGGTAGCCTTTGGCAGGTTCAATGAGCGAAGGGCCACCCGAAGCTTTGTGATTGATCCAGAGGTTTTGTGTTTCGGACCAACTGTAAAAATCATCAGATGCTCCAGGCTCCCAGCTACTGCCGTTGATGGTGATGTTGGCATTCACAGGCGAACTGATCAGGTGCCACCCGGCGTCGTCATCACCGCCATGGCCGGTCATATAGCGCTGAAATACAGCGTTTCCGGTGATGGTTCCGTAAACAATCACTGAACCATTATCCGTGCTGTTGGATTGAAGTGTAAAGTTGCCGCTATTGCTCAGGTTGCCATTGATGGTGAGAAAAGCGCCGGCCGCAATGGTAAGTGATGCGCCGTTGTTGATGGTGAGGTTGTGAGCACTCTCGGCACCTGAGGATATAACGGGCTGATTGGCAGTAGCTGGAATGATCAGGTCAAAAGCGTTTGAGGGTGTTGACTGCGGGTTCCAGTTTGTTTGTTTACTCCAGTCGGTGTCCGTTGCACCAGTCCAGACCATTGAACCCGAAATGATGTTGATGCCATAGTCTTCCACTTCACCATAATTGGTTGTTTCGCAGGGCAGAAAACTGTTGCAGTCTTGTTCCTGAAAAGCTGCACGCACGCGCATTTTTGTGAGCCCTGACACCGAAGTTCCAGGAACACTGAAGTTGAAAACATACGAACTGGAGGGAATATCGCTTTGGCAGCCTATTTTTTCGCCATCATCGTCAAAATCACCATCATTGTTGAAGTCGATCCATGCCGCCAGGTCTGTGGATTGAACCGGATAGTTAGAAGAAATGGTAAGACCGTAGGATTGCCCCACCTGCAGTGAAGTTGATTTCGTTGCACTGTAGTCGGTGTAAAAGGGTGCACCCGCCATGCTGCTGGTATTGTCGAGGGTGTTGAGCTGCACCCTGCCGATATCAATGATGCCATTGGCAGTGGCAGCAGGGCAATGTGAAGCTTGTCCGCTCACTGTAATATAATTGATCTTGGTTTCGTTGTCGCCCCCTTGCGTGTTCGAAACGGCCAGTTCAATGGTATATTGGCCCGAAGCCGTGAACAGGATCACCGGATTGGGAGATGAGGCTGTGGTGCCTCCTGTATAAGCAAAAGTTGCAGGCGTCACCGACCAGGTCCAGGTTTGTGGCAGGTTGGTTGATTTGTCGGTAAACCGCAAAGGTGAATTCATTGCTGCGGTTGTGTTTTCGGCAATAAAATCAGCTACAGGTGCAACGGTGGGTGTGCCATCGATGATGTTCAGGATAAAATCTTCCACAGTGCCATTGGGAGTTGTGCCACAGGCATCCGGACAATCGTTGCCATAGAATTTGCTTCGGATGCGCAGCTTGGTTTTGCCCGTCGCTGCCCAGGCAGGAACAGCAATGTTTTCTGTGACCGAAGCTTCAGTCAGGTTTGTTATGCGACCACAGAATACATTTTCTGCGTCATCCGTAAAACTGCCATCCCTGTTCCAGTCGATCCAGGCAGCAATTTCCACGTCTGTTGATTGTACGTTGAGTTTAATGGTAAGCGGTTCTGAGCTGCCTTTGGTGACAGAGGTGCTGAGGTTGTGGTTGTTATAGGCTGAAGGCGAATCGTTGAAATAACTGATTGCCCCAATGTCAACAGCGCGAATGGCTCCGTAAAGGTTTCCGCCTGAGGCAGCGCAATAGTTGTCGGGAAGATTGGTCACGTGAATGTAGTTTGTTCTTGTTAAACTGTCTTTCCCATAGATGTTTTCTACAACAAGTCTGACTTCATAATTACCCTGATTGGCGAAGGTTAGCTGTGGGTTGGTTACATTGTCAGCTGTGCCGTTTACAAAAGCAACGCCTGTGGAGGGTGAAATTTTCCATTTCCATTTATTCGGAAACTCGCTTGACAGGTCAGTTAATGTAATTGTTTCGCCAGTTGAAGGGTATTGGTTATCAACCGTAAAATCGGGTATGGGTTTGGTGGTGGCGTCTGCCATGGGCGATTCCCATAATCCGCGGCCAAAGGAAGCAGCACGCAGCTTATCGTTGGTTTTGCTGGCAGCACTGTAATAAATTTCCAATTCAGAAACAACCACATTGGGCAGTCCGCCATTGTAGCTCGCCCAGTTTGCAGCACCATATTTCACATACACGCCAACATCAGTAGCTGCATAAAGGATAATGGTGTCCTCATTCCTTTGATAGTGCACAACCGACATCACCGGAATATTCGGCAAGCCAAGCGAAATGTTGGTCCAGCTGGTCCCTCCATTGTAGCTTTGGTAAACACCATGCTCGTTGTATTGGCCCATACTTACCCAAACGGTGTCGGGATGTTTTGGATGCACGGCAATATAGGTTATATATGATTTGTCAACCGGCAGGTTGGAGGTGACAAGTGCCCAGGAAGCACCACCATTTTCAGTTTTGTGAATCGAATCATTGTCTGCAACATACATATGGTTGGGCATCGAATCGGCAATGGCGATGGATTGAAGCGGGTTTGGATTAACCGTTTGCGGCCAGTTGTTGATGGCACTGAAGCTGGCACCACCATTGGTTGATCTCCATAAATCTTTGTATCCCACATAGATGGTATCATTTTTGCCGGGATGCAAAACATAGGGTGTCACCCACGATCCTTTATATACGCCGTTTATGTTTACTGGAATGTTCAGGGTGATGTCTGTATTTGACCCCCAGTTGTTGGTAGTTTTATAAATTTGGCCGGAGGGGCCGGTGCAGTATTGTGTATTGTCGTTGGTGGGGTCGATGATACACTCCATCCCATCTCCTCCAATGCGATCCGACCAGTTGTTTGCGTCGGTTGATTTGGAACCATTGTCCTGAAGCCCTGTGATGTAGCGGGATGCATCGTTGTCTGATAAACCGAGGCGATAAATCTGCCCAATGGCCAAACCATCACCTTTCCACAACCAGCTGCTTCCATGGTTTTCGGTTCGATAAAGCCCTCCGTCATTTCCCGCAAACAGATGCCCCGTTGCTGGATTGAAACCGAGAAAATGCTGATCGGCATGCACGGTGGTCACAGTATTGGTGCAGGTGCTCGACCAGTGGGTTGAGATGCTCCAGTTTAATCCCCCATTGGTTGATTTCCAAATGTTTATCCCTCCAATATACACTTTGTCAGGATCAGTTGGATCGGCAGCTATACACAAGTCGTAATCTCCCTGCGTTTTGGCATCTGTGCCGCCGCACTCGTAGCCCAACAAATTGTGTCCGGGGATGGCGCCGTCAAAATAGGTGGCCCAGGTTTGGCCATCATCATTGCTTCGCCAGATTTTTCCCAGTCCATTTTCTCCGTTCACGATGGCGTATACACGACGCGGGGCAGCAGGAGTGACTGCCAATTCAACACGTTTGTTGCCAAAATTGATGTTGATTTGATTCCATGCAAGGCCACCATTTACCGAGGTCCAGATTTGTCCGTCAATGGTAGCGCCGTAAAGCGTGTCGCTGCTGCCCGGCTTGTATTCCATGTCGATGAAACGGTTATTGGAAACTTGTGTGAATGTGTTTCCCCTGTCACTGCTTTTATACACCTGACCAACATTGCTGTAGATACCAATCACCGAAACCACCATCACACGGCTGTTTTTGGGATCAAGCATCATTCTGCTCACACGGTTTCCTTCACTGGCTTTGAAGGTTAAACCGGTTGTGCTCCAGCTGCTTCCGCCATCATACGACTTCATCACACCAACGCCATTGTTATCGGCAGCCTGTTGCCCGTTGAGTGTAGCCAAACTGCCACCGTTTTTATCTCCTGTGCCAATGAATATGGTGTCGCTGCTATGGCTGGATCCATTTATCACAATGATATCACTGATGCCCATAGCTTGCGTATTATCTGTAAGCGGTGTCCAGCTTCCTCCGTCGTTGATGGT
The DNA here is from genome assembly GCA_964492695.1 of uncultured Lentimicrobiaceae bacterium. GTDB lineage: Bacteria > Bacteroidota > Bacteroidia > Bacteroidales > F082 > JALNZU01. Next base: position 95,231 of record CAZBMR010000004.1, on the reverse strand, counting down.
TTTCCATAATCCACCAGAGGGCGTACCAACATAGTAGGTGTTGGCATCGCCTGTCCGGAATCCAACCACATTGATGCGTCCCAATCCGGCATATCCTCCGGATGATGATGACGGCCCTAGTGAAGTCCAGCTACCGCTGTTCTTGCCGCGGGCTTGTGCAGCCATATCTTTATTAAGTTCACGCAATAAATCGACCCTGTTTACTACAGGGAAAGCTCCTGTTTTAGGATCTACCCGATTCGACCAATAATATTCCCAGCGTTTGAATTGTTTCCAGCCCGGTGCTTTGTGCTTAACATTGTTTGCATCAAAATAGTAGCCACTGGCAACCTGAAAAGGTTCCCAATACGCATTGAAGGCCTTTTGGTAATCATAAAACGTATATGCTTCCGATTTCTGCGGCAGATTCTCCTGCCATTGCTGTGCATGACTAAGATGTGGCGTGCTGGCCAATAATATGCCTGCAACAAAAGACAGAAGGTGATTGTTTTTTAAATGTTTGAACATGAGAGCCTGGCGTTTAAAGTGATTCAAAAATTTATGGGTTTTTTGATAATGTTCGTTGTGACCGACATGTGATTCCGATGCTTAATTCATGCCCTGAGTATGAATCATAAGCAATTGAATGCATCAGGTTTGCTTTGATCGGCTATTGTTTGCTGGCACTTTAACCAATCAGTAAAACAGATGCCTGAAACACACACGATCTGAGTGCGCAAATCTATATAATTACAGGGGTAATCACCGATGATGAGCTGGGAACAAAAAGTTATTAAGTACTTTTATGCTGAATGTTTTTTATTACAATTGGTTAATCGCATTCTCTAACGACTATATAATGAGCAATATAGCAAATAGCCGTCACCATGGCTTCAGCAACTACCAGGCCATTAGTATGTCGAAGAATTGGTGCAAGGGGGCTGCATCACACCATTGTCAGATAGGCTTTCAGTTTTGGACTGATTCAGAATTCTGATTGGCAGGAAAAAAGAAATGGAGTCTGAAATGACACTGTTAAATCTGGTGGATGATATTTACGAGATTATCGCTCCTGTTTAAGCCCAACTTGGCTCTCAGGCGATGGCGGGCAATTTTGATGCTTTCGGTGGATTGGGAGGTGATGGCTGAAATTTCCTTGTTTGACAGGTTCAACTTTAAAAAGGCACACAGCTTTATCTCGTTGGGCGTAAGCGTAGGATAACGTGTTGTGAGGTTTTTGTAAAAATCCACGTGAATTTCCTTGAATCGCTTTTCAAAATCGGGCCAGATTTCTTCTTTCGAATTTTTTTGGAGTTTTGTTATGAGCTGATGGATGTTGCTGAGATCTTTACTGTTCGCTTCCAGATTCATTTTTTTAAGGTCTTCGGAGATGGTCGAGAGCATTTCATTCTTTTTGTGGGCATACAGCAAATGGGTGGCAAGTTCCTTGTTCTTGTCGGAAAGATCGTTCTCAACGGACTGAATGTGTGTTACCAATTTCAGCTTTTCGATGTTGCCCAATCTCAAGCGATGCCGAAGCGCATACAGAATAATTCCAAGCAATGCAAACAGCAATAAGCTGGCAAGCAAGTATATCCAAAACATCTGCTGTGTATTTGCCAGGGAATTTTGGGTATTTGTATGCTTCATGGTCTCAATGAGCAGTGCATGATTAAGTTCGGCTTCGGTTTTCAACAAGCGGATGGCGTAAAGATCGTCGTATTTGTTGATGCTGTCAGAAACAGCTGCAAGTGCTTGATGATAGCTGAATGCAGAATCCCAGACTTGATTATCGGCAAAATAACGGCTAATAACCTGAAGTGCGATTTTTTCGCTGTTGCGGTTCATTTGTTGCCTCGACAATGCAAGGGCTTCTTTCGCATAACGCAGGCTTAGGTTCTTATTCTTTTCCTGATAAAATTGACTGAGGTTAAGCGTGGTCACATTTAACAGGTTATCGATGTTTGCAGCGTGTGCCATTGAATCTGCCTGGAGGTAGTATTCAAGGGTGGTTTTGGTGTCGCCCTGATCCTGGTATACAGCTGCCAGATTGATCATGTTCCTGATCGCATTTTCTGTGTTCCCAATTTCCAGATTGAGCCGATAGGCTTGCTGATAATAGGCATTCGCTTGCTGCTTGTTATTCAGATCGAACTGGCTGATAGCCATATTGTGATACAAGATGGCCATGCCGCCAGCGTCGTTTGCAGCCCGATATTTGTCGAGCATTGTTTCAAAGAGCTCCAAAGCAGCTTTATGATCACCTGCCCGCTGATATAGAATTCCCAAATTATTATTGATGGCATCGTTCAGCAAAGGGTCGCTGACCGAAGTGCTGAGCTTTTGTGCCTCAAGCAGGTAGGATTGTGCTTTGGTGAGGTTGTATTCGGTATAAGAAGCTGCCAGATAGAACAACCCCCTTGCAATGGCCGCAGTGTCGTGAGCCTGACGAGCATAACGAATGGCATTGCTGGCAAAAACAGCCGTTGAAACAGGCGATTGTGGCCAGCTGGATTCTGTGCGCTGAAGGAGGTAGGTGGCTCTTTCCTGATCGTTTTTCAGCAATGCAAAAGTAGCATCGTCCGCCACATCATTCGTGGCAACTTGCTGGGCCTGTCCGTAAATCATTGCTGAAAACGTCAGTGCAACAATGATAAAAAGTAGGTTGTTTCCGAAGCTTTTCATGCACGCAAATATACGTATTTGAAGCACTAATAAACATTAATTTAGTGAATTAGTGCTCCAACTTTTGCAGTGGTTGTCAATCAACACACTCAAAGAATGATGACTTTCATAAAAAAAAATAAACCCGCATCCTTCACACTGCATGAATTGCTTTCTGTGTTCATCGAGCTAGCACCAGACACGGTGCGCTAATCCAGCCCTTCGATGTCTTCGGGTGTTGGGCAGTCGCAGTTGATGCTTTTGTTATACATGGTCATGGCTTTCAAACTCATACCCATATTGGAGAAACCTCCATCGTGGAAGAGGTTTTGCATCGTCACTTTCCTTGTGAGGTCAGAAAACAAAGTGATGGCATAATCTGCACATTCTTCGGCTGTGGCATTGCCCAGTGGCGACATGCGCTCCGTGAAATCAATCAAACCATCAAAGCCCTTCACACCACTTCCTGCTGTTGTTTTGGTGGGCGACTGCGAAATGGTATTCACCCTGATTTTGCGCTCACGACCATAGATGTATCCAAAGCTGCGTGCAATGCTTTCGAGCAGGGCTTTGGCATCGGCCATGTCGTTGTAGCCGTAAAGGGTGCGCTGTGCGGCCACATAGGAGAGGGCTACCACCGAACCCCATTCGTTGATGGCGTCCATTTTGAAGGCCACCTGAAGCATTTTATGGAATGAAACAGCGCTGATATCCAGAGTCTTATTGAGATACTCATAATTCAGATCGTTGTAAACACGTTTTTTGCGCACGTTGAGCGACATGCCGATGGAGTGCAACACAAAGTCCACCTTGCCACCTAACACTTCCATACTTTTCTCAAAAACTTGTGTCAGGTCGGCCACTGAAGTGGCATCAGCCGGAATCACGGTGGCGTTGCATTTGGCAGCCAACTCATCCAGTTCGCCAAAACGAAGTGCAGTGGGGGTGTTGCTGAGCGTAAAAATTGCACCTTCTTCAAAGGCACGCTCTGCTACCTTCCATGCGATGGACTTGTTGTCCAAAGCCCCAAAAATGATTCCTCTTTTTCCTTTTAGCAATTGATATGCCATAGTCTTGTTGAATTAATGATCTATTGTTGTTGTGCGGCGACAAAGATACAAAAAGACAATCATATATAGATTTTAATGTAAGTGATTTAAAACAAGTGAATTACGAATTAAATTCGGTAATGACGTGCAGAAATGCATTAACAATTCTGCCTAAAAACCACCCATGAGTTCTTTAGCAGCGTTGCGTGCTGCCGGTGTAATCACATCATCGCTCAGCATGCGGGCAATCTCTTCGATGCGTTGCTGCTCGTTCAGCTGGATGATCAGGCTGCGTGTGCGTTTTTCATCATCGCGCTTGTAAACCAGCAGGTGCTGTTGTGCTTTTCCGGCTATCTGAGGCAGGTGGGTGATGGCGATCAATTGGGTTTGCAAGGCCATCGAAGCCATGATGCGGCCCACGCGGGCAGCAATTTCTCCTGAAACGCCGGTATCAATTTCATCAAAAATGATGGTTGGAATGTTTTTCTTTCCTGAGCTCAGGCTTTTGATGGCGAGCATGAGCCGGCTGAGTTCGCCGCCTGAAGCCACCCTGGCTATGTCGTCGGGGCGGCCCCCCTTGTTGGCCGTAAAAAGAAAAGTGAGCTTGTCGAATCCGGTGTTACCATAGGTTGGAAGTTTTTCCAGTAGGGCCTCAAATCGTGCATTGGGCATCCCTAACTGGGTTAGCAGCAGCCTGATGGCACGCTCCATCTCGGGCAGTGCTTTTTTCCGTGTAAGACTGAGTGCTTCGGCTTTTTCTTCCAGTTTTTTTTGTGTCTGCGTAAGCAATCGCTGAAGCTGCTCAATGCTCAAGTCTTTGTTTTCGATTTTTTCCAGCCTCATTTCCAGTTGTTTGCGAACTGTTAACAAATCGTCGGCCGTTGAAACACGGTGCTTCATCATGAGCTGCCGGATCACCGAGATGCGTGTTAGGATGCGTTCGAGCTCATCGGGCTCAACATTCACCTTGAGTTCGGTACTTTCCGATTCCCTGGCAATGTCTTTGAGTTCAATAAGCAAGGCCTCGAGTCTGTCATTCAGACTATTCACCGTGGGTACGTACCTGCCAGCTTTTGCAAGCTGCCAGCCAGCATCACGGAGCAGCTGCACGGCATTTGATTCGCCACGGTTGAGTGCTTCATTGGCAGCATATAAAGCTGCCCTGATCTCCTCGGCATGGCTGAGCGTTTCGGCCTGTTGCTGCAGCTGTTCAAACTCACCGGCGCTGAGCTTGAGTTTTACGAGCTCATCGAGCTGAAAACGAATCATTTCGACTTCAATTTCCGATTCACTTGCAAGCATTTTGAGCTGCTCCAGTTCGGATCTGACCTGCTGCCACTTTTGATAGACTGTCACATATTCCCTGAGCTGCGATTCGTTGTTGGCAAGCCCGTCGGTAATGCGCAACTGAAAGGCAGAGTCAGCCAGATGAAGCGCATCGTGCTGCGAGTGGATATCCACAAGGAATTCTCCGAGTGCTTTCATCAGCATCAAATTCACAGGCGTATCGTTGATAAAGGCCCGCGATTTTCCTGCGGAAGAAATTTCTCTCGTTAAAATGCATTCCGCTTCGTAATCCACATCATTTTCCCTGAAAAACGATTGCAAACCGAGTGCTGAGACATCAAAGGTGGCCTCCACCTGACATTTGACATCTTTGTCATGTAAAACGCCTGTGTCGGCCCGGCTGCCCAATACAAGACCCAATGCGCCCAAAAGAATGGATTTGCCCGCGCCGGTTTCGCCGGTGATCACAGTAAAACCCGGCTTGAATTCAATTTCAAGGTGGTCAATCAGTGCATAATTGGTGATGCGTAGTCGGCGCAGCATAAATAAATCAGGCTTTGCTGCAAAAGTAAAGATTCTTGGGCTGTTACCTTAATTGGACAGGATTTTTTCGTACTTGTTCGCGTTGGCAGGATCAACCTCACGCATGATATTGGCCACTTTGGTTTTTTCCTGCGGACTACCTTTGCTGAAAATGTTGATAATTTCATCACGTTTGGCATCAGCGATCAGCTGAAGGATAAACAGATCGGAACGTGATTTCTTGGCTTGCTCCAGGTAGGTGAGGGCAGTGGCAATGTTGGCACGTCCTTCGTCCTGGTTGTCTGCCATCAGGTCGAGCCCCTGTCTGTGGTACTCATAGAAAAACTGTCGCAGCATCCGATAGCTGGGATTGCGCAGGTTTTCGATAAGCCAGTAGCGGTTGCGGTTGCCGTCGAAGGCCTTCCATCCGCGTTCGTTGGCATTTTGAGCGCTGTTGACAATATTTTCGGCTGCTGTGTAAAAAGCATCGCCTCCATTGGGTGAGAAACTGTCGAAATCGAGCCCAAGCATCACATAAGCGTAATAGGCGAAAACGGCAGTGAGGTTGCTGCTGAATGAGTTGTCAGAAAATTCGAGGGGTTGCGATTCCAAATACCTGAACTGTACGTTTTCATCCACAAAGTTGAATTGTACCGAGTTGTATGAGGTTTTGTAGATAGGACGCTGCAATACAATGTTGAGCGATCCTTTAAATTCGTCTGACGACATACGTTCCCTCACTGTCAGCATCATGGTGCATTCAATGCGTTCGAGGTTGGTTATGTTTGCGTTGGTCCATTTTCGGTTGTTCATGAATTCATAAAGGGCCGATTGCAGCGATTCAAACACGCGTCGGTCGGTGCCTTCGATGGTGGGTGCATTCACGCTGATGTTGACCAGAAATTCCTGGGCTTTTGAATTCGTGCGCACAGCAAGGAGAATCAGCAAGAACAACAGCATTTTTTTCATAAGCCCAGGGTATATTGATGCGACAAATAACTGCTTCATGTACCTACTTATTGTTTGTCCAACTGCATTTCACGTGCAATGGCATCCAAAATGGCAGCAGCTGTTTCGTTTTTCGACTGCAAGGGCCTTTCTTCCTTCCATCCACTGCGGGCGATCAGGGTCACCTTGTTGGTGTCGTATCCGAAGCCTGCACCCGGGTCGGAAAGCAAGTTCAGCACAATGAGGTCGAGGTTTTTTGTTTCCAGTTTTTTGATGGCGTTGGCTTCTCCGTTTTCGGTTTCAAGGGCAAAACCAACTAGCTTTTGCGATGGCTTTTTCAGCGTTCCGAGCGTTTTGAGAATGTCGGGCGTTTGTTCGAGTTCCAACGACCAGCTCTCACCACTTTTTTTGATTTTTTGATGTGCAGGATTTTTTGGCCGGTAGTCGGCTACTGCGGCACTCATCACAGCGATGTCCGCCTTTTGAAAATGAAACCGGCATTGGTCAAGCATTTCGCCGGCCGTCGTAACAGCATGAACGGTGATGGAGGGGTGTGAAACACGCTGGCTCGTTGGGCCTAACACGAGCTGCACTTCGGCGCCTTGCGCCGCAAAGGCTTGTGCCAGCGCTATGCCCATCTTGCCCGTGCTATGGTTGCCAATAAAGCGCACAGGATCAATGGCTTCGAAGGTGGGCCCTGCAGAAATAAGCACCTTTTTTCCCTCAAAGCGCTTCTCTGACGAGAAATGCTGCCGAATGAGCTCGAACATCGCTTGCGGCTCTTCCATGCGGCCTTCGCCACACAAGCCGCTTGCCAGCTCACCCACTCCGGGAGCGATGATCTGGTGTCCACGGGATTGCAGAATCCTGAGGTTTTGCTGCGTTGTGGGATGCTGATACATATCCAGGTCCATGGCCGGTGCAATCATCACCGGGCAGCGTGCCGACAGATAAACGGTAAGCAGGTAGTTATCTGCAATTCCGTGTGCCATCTTCGCCATGGTGTTGGCAGTTGCCGGTGCAATGAGCATTAAATCCGCCCAAAGACCCAGGTCAACATGGCTGTGCCACACGCCCGTTTCCTTGTCGAAAAAACCGGAGTAAACCGGATTTCCTGACAATGTGGAAAGTGTAAGCGGGGTTACAAAATCCCTGGCAGCTGGTGTAAGCACCAGCCTGACATCCGCACCGGCTTTTTTCAAAAGCCGGATCAGGAGGGGCATTTTGTATGCTGCAATGCCGCCTGTGATGCCCAGCAGGATGTGCTTCCCCTGTATCATGAAACGAAATGTGAACTAGAAATCAGAGTTTTCCTTATGGGGATTTCTGTAATAAATTTGATCGTTCAGAAATTCATGTACAGCAATCAGTGTGGGTTTGGGCAGTTTTTCGTAAAATTTGGCGAGCTCAATCTGTTCGCGGTTTTCGAAAATTTCCTCCAGATTGTCGCTCGAGGAGCTGAACTCAGAAATTTTCTTTCCAAGCTCTTCTTTCATCTCGGTCGAAATCTGATTTGCCCTTTTTGAAAGGATAGCAACAGTTTCATAAATATTGCCTGTCCCTTTGTAGAACTGGTCTTTCTGACGTGTAACAGCGGTGTTTTCTGTTTTAACTTTCTTGAAATCCATATGCAATGAAAAAATTATTGTCCGATTTTTTTTCTGGCTTTATTGTGAATGGGCTCCAAACTAACGAGGTATGGACTTTCGGGATATTGGAACCTGAGGTTATTATATGATTCAATGGCAGCTTCGTAACGTTCTTTTTGTTTCTCAGTGATGCTTCTTTCGGCATATTCGTAGTTGGCCACCACCATATTTTGCAATACTTCTTCGCCCCTTTCCGTGTCAGGATATTTCTTCAGCAGGTTTTTAAAGGAGGTAATGGCTGCCTGATAGTCCATCATTTTAAGGTAGAGCAGGGCCACGTTAAAATCTTTTTCTTCGAGTTTGGCACGCAGGTCGTCGATGAGTTTATTGCTTTCGGCAATGCGGCTACTTTTGGGGTATTGGTCGGCAAATGCTTGCAACTCCTTGATAGCCAGATAGGTATTTGATTGGTCGAGGCTCGGGCGCGGTGAGTCGAGGTAGTAGCAATAGGCATTCATAAAGGTGCATTCTTCTGCCCTTGCCGAAGTGGGATAGGTTTCAGCGTGTTTCTTGAAATAGAAGCTGGCCACCGTGTAATCTTTCAGGTTGTAGTAGCAATAGGCCATGCGGTAGCTGATTTCTTCACCTTTTGACGTTCCGCGGTAGGCCGACTGCAACAGGTCGAAAAGCTCAAGTGATCGGGTGTAATCCTTCTTTTCGTAATAGTCCATGGCGGTTTCATACTTCAGGTCGTTGTCAGTGCTTTTCAGCAATTTTTGATATTTGCTGCACGAACCAAAGGCGAAAAGCAGGATGAAAATGAATGGAAATAGCGGTTTTCTAATCATGGCGCAAAATTACACATTTTTGTTTGCCCCAAACGTGCTGGAACTGATTTTATTATAAGCATTGTTAAAACACGGGACCTACAAGTGTGTGAATGCCATGAAAGATCACATGTGGTTTTCAGGATACATTTATTACTTTTGCTGCTTCAAATTTTATGACATTTTTCTGTTATGGACGTATTCAATAAATGTACAGTAAACATGGGGCCTCTTGGCCAGTATGCTGATCAAACTGAGGGTTATTTCATGTTCCCCAAGCTCGAGGGCGACATCAGCAACCGAATGATTTTTCGCGGCAAAGAGCGACTGGTGTGGAGTTTGAACAACTACCTTGGTCTTGCCAACCACCCCGATGTGCGCAAAGCCGATGCTGATGCAGCTGCCCGGTTTGGTATGGCGTATCCCATGGGGGCGCGCATGATGTCGGGTCAAAGCAACTACCACGAACAGTTGGAGCGCGAACTGGCTGCCTTTGTTGGTCGCGAAGCTGCCTACCTGCTCAATTATGGTTATCAGGGCATGCTTTCAGTCATCAATTCGATGGTCGATCGAAAGGATGTAATCGTTTACGACTCCGAAGCACATGCTTGCATCATCGATGGGATGCGCCTGCACTTTGGGAAACGTTTCGTGTATCCACACAACAACATCGAAAACCTTGAAACCCAACTCAAAAGGGCCAAACGCCTCACCGAAGAAACTGGCGGTGGCATACTCGTTATCACCGAGGGTGTTTACGGCATGTCGGGCGACCTCGGAAAACTCAAAGACATTGTGGCTTTAAAGGAAAAATATCCATTCCGTCTGCTGGTGGATGATGCGCATGGTTTTGGCACCATGGGACCAACGGGCGCAGGAACAGATGAGCATTTCGGTGTTCAAAAAGATGTGGATCTGTATTTTGGCACATTCGCCAAGTCGATGGCCGGCATTGGTGGCTTTATCGCCGGCGAAAAACGGGTGATTAAATACCTGATGTACAATATGCGTTCTCAGATATTTGCCAAATCATTGCCCATGCCCATGGTGTTGGGTGCACTCAAACGCCTTGATATGATCCGCACCCAGCCCGAGCACCGCGAAAAGCTTTGGAACATTGTGAATGCCCTGCAAAGTGGCCTCAAGGAAGCCGGCCTCGATATCGGCAATACAGAGTCGCCCGTCACGCCAGTGATGCTGAACGGAACAGTTGGTGAAGCTACCCAAATCACCTTCGATCTCAGGGAAAACTATAATATCTTCTGTTCGATCGTGTCGTATCCGGTTGTTCCTAAAGGAGTTATATTACTTAGGCTCATCCCGACCGCAGTACATACCCTCGAAGATGTGCGCTATACCATTCAGGCCTTTAAGGAGGTTAAGGAAAAGCTCGACAACAAGGCTTACTCTGAACAAATGGCTGAAATATAACCGAATATACAGAACCTGTCGCGCACCGGCAGGTTCTGTTTTTTTTAATCCAATTCAGTTTTGGTATGCACTCACTCACGCGCAGGAATTTCTGGATCATCACCTTCAACTCACTTGCTTCGTTTGTGCTTGCCTATTTGCTGATTTTTTACCTGAATCAGCTTTCCTTTATTCTCACCGCTGGTATGTTCGACTATCCTGTGACGATCGATTATGCCAGCTATTTTTTTCATATCGAACCATATCAGTGGACCCACGATGCGGTTTTTGTAATTTTTTCGTCGGGCTACCTGCTCACATTTATCTTTGGCTTGCTCTCATTACTGGCTTTTATGAGCCTGACCGGAGAAGCCCTTCCGGTGAAGGTGTTCTTTTTTTGGATGGTGCTGCACAGCAGTAACTTCGTTTTTGGCGGGCTGCTGCTTGGTAATCTGCTCACCGAAGGCATTGGCCATGTTTTCAACTGGATGTATTTGCTCGATACGCCCCGCATGATTATCTCGATCATCGGGTTTTTTGGCTTACTCATGACGGCACTTTACGCGGCCCGCATGGTGGCCATTTCGTCTGATGCTTATTTTGTAAAATACAACGAAAATATTGCACCTTTCTTTATAACAGCACAGGTCATCGTGCCTTACCTGATCGGTTCACTGACGATTTTTTTGTATTTCTATCCCAAAAACATGTTCAATGAGAAATATGGCTGGGTGGTCTTAGGCGTAATGTTGCTGATTTTTTTCCTGCGTTCGCGCTATACCGATGATCTGATGTTTGAAGAAGATGAAAACCGCCGCATCCGACCTATGAGGGGCCTGATTGTGTTTACAGCTTTGGTGTTCGTTGTAAGCAGAATTGCTTTCAGCAGAGGCATCACTTTTATGTGGTAGCCGATATCCGAAAAAATAAAAAAGCTGCCCGTCATCGAACGGACAGCTTTTTTTTATCAGCAAACAAATGCTACTCGTCAGCCATATCGTGGGTTAGGTTTTTGGCTTTGATGCCAACCATTTCTTCCAGCATGTCGGTGGTAAGTGATTTTGGTCGCTCCAACGGATACATCAACGCCCTGTCCCAGATCAGGTTGGCTGTGATTCCAATTGCCCTGCCAATGCCAAAGAGCACAGTATAAAAATCATACTCTGTTACACCATAGTGCCATTGAATCACACCTGACTGCGCATCCACATTGGGCCATGGGTTTTTGGCTTTACCTTGCTCCAACAGGATTGGTGGAACCACCTTATATAATAGGTCAACATATTTGAAGATGGGGTCGTGCTCGAGGTGTTTCAGGCTGAACTCGCGCTGAACCATGTAACGGGGGTCGGTTTTGCGCAAAACAGCATGTCCGAAACCAGGAATAACCTGACCACTGTGAAGGGTATCCCAAACATATTGACGCATTTCGTCTTCGGTGGGGATTTCGCCACCCATCTTATCCATCAGGTCTTGCAGCCAGCGCAGCACTTCCTGGTTGGCCAACCCGTGCAAGGGGCCGGCCAGACCATTGATCATAGCAGATGTTGAAAGATAAATATCTGACAATGAACTGCCTACCAAATGAGCGGTGTGAGCACTCACGTTTCCACTTTCGTGATCGGCATGAATGATAAAGTGCATGCGCGACA
>CAZBMR010000004.1:72461-83204 GCA_964492695.1 uncultured Lentimicrobiaceae bacterium | reverse complement strand
GCACTCACGTTTCCACTTTCGTGATCGGCATGAATGATAAAGTGCATGCGCGACACATCATCATATGGCTTTGGTTTGCCCATCATGTGTGCAAAGTTGGCGCCAAAGTCAAGATCGGGATTGCCTACAATGCGTTTGCCATCGCGATAAAGCTTGGCATAGATATAGGCGCCAATTTCGGGAAGTTTGGCCAGCATGTTCAAAGAATCTTCGTACATGGGTTCCCAATAATCCATCTTGTTGATGCCTGCTTTGTATTTTTTTGCAAAAAACGACTCGCGTGCCATGGCAAGGATGGCCGACGAAAACATAGCCATGGGGTGGCTGCAGCAAGGCCAGGCGTCGATCACTTCGTAAACATAGCGGGGCAGGATGCGCCGGCGCGAAAACTCATCCACCAAGTCGTGCACTTGTGCTTCGGTGGGCATATCGCCTGTAAGCAACAAGTGAAGCAGGCCTTCAACATATGGCATTTCGCTGTTCTTGGGTTTTGGCAGGAGCTCGAAAACTTCCTTGAGCGTATAGCCACGGTAGCGAATCCCTTCTTTTGGATCGAGATACGAAATGTCAGTGACAAGGCATTTAATGCCTCTCATACCACCAATAATCTGACTAACAGTTACTTTATCAATCACCGTATTGCCGTGCTCCTCGAGCAGGGCTTTGGTACGTGGACGCCAGTCGTGAATTTTTTCTTTGAGAATGCTTTTAAGATTGGACATATAACGTTTTTTTGTTTAATTATTGATTTGTCAAACGTGCGCTGAGTTCCTGATCGAGTGCTTCCAGAAAATCCTCTGTATAAAGGTAATGTTCGCTTTTGAGGTTGTTTCCATGGATAAGCATGGCAAGGTCTTTTGTCATTTTGCCCGATTCAACTGTGGCAATACACACTGATTCAAGCGTTTGTGCAAAATTGATGAGGGCTTCGTTGCCATCAAGTTTGCCGCGGTGTGCCAAACCCCTTGTCCATGCAAAAATGCTTGCAATGGGGTTGGTGGAGGTGGGTTTGCCTTTCTGATGTTCGCGATAGTGGCGCGTCACTGTGCCATGGGCAGCTTCGGCTTCCACTGTTTTTCCATCGGGGGTAATCAGCACCGAAGTCATCAGGCCAAGCGATCCAAAACCCTGTGCCAAGGTATCGCTTTGCACATCGCCATCATAATTTTTGCAAGCCCATACAAATTTACCGCTCCATTTAAGGGCAGAAGCCACCATATCGTCAATCAGACGATGTTCATAAACAATGCCTTTTGCTTTAAATTGCTCGAAGAAATGCTCTTGATAAACCTCTTCGAAAATGTCTTTGAACCGTCCGTCGTAGCGCTTTAAAATGGTGTTCTTGGTTGACAGGTACAGCGGCCACCCTTTCGAAAGGGCCATGTTAAAGCAGGAAAATGCAAAACCCCGGATGGATTCATCGGTATTATACATGGCAAGTGCCACGCCATCGCCTTTGAAGTTATATACTTCATAGTGTTGCACTTCGCCTCCTTCTTCAGGGGTAAAAGTGATGGTGAGCTTTCCTTTACCCTTGGTTACGAAATCCGTAGCACGGTATTGATCGCCGAAGGCATGGCGGCCAATCACGATGGGGTGTTGCCAGCCTGGAACCAAACGGGGAATGTTGTTGATGATGATGGGTTCGCGGAAAACGGTGCCATCCAGAATGTTGCGAATGGTGCCATTGGGCGATTTATACATCTCGTGCAGATTGAATTCTTTTACCCTGTTTTCGTCGGGAGTGATGGTGGCGCACTTGATACCAACATTGTATTGCTTGATAGCTTTTGCGGCATCCACGGTCACCTGATCGCGCGTGGCATCGCGGTTTTCCATTCCCAGGTCAAAATATTTGATGTCGATGTCAAGATAGGGGAGGATGAGTTTTTCTTTGATAAACTTCCAGATCACCCTTGTCATTTCGTCGCCATCAAGCTCCACTACCGGATTGGCAACTTTGATTTTAGTCATGTTCAAAAAGTCTTTAAATGTTTAAAATTACATACGTTGATGCTTGCATAAATAAAGGGCTAAAGATAAACAAATCTTTGATAGCTGGCCTTTGCAATCGTTTCCGAAGCTTATTTTTTATTCATTATAAATAAGCAGAAGCTGAGGTGTTGTTTCAGCCTGACGTTATCTCTTTCGGCCTTGGCTTTTTTTGTAATGTTTTTATTTCAATAAATTGTAAATGAATCTATTGGTTTTTTTACATGTTACCGGGTGGGGTCGGTATTTCCCCATCCTCAATTGTTTTGGTGGGTTTGTGCTTTTGTTGTGTGTTGCCGAAGCAAATTATCCAGTTAAAATCATTGTTTTTTGTAACCATTTGATGAACTTTGCGTCTTTGTCTCTGAAATCTAAAATTATAATATCATACTATCATGGAAAAAACATATGAGCCTTTAAGGCGCAGCCGCAATAAAGTGATTGGTGGTGTATGTGGCGGGATTGGAGAAAGATTGCGCATCGATCCGGTGATCGTCAGATTGGTATTTTTACTGCTGTTTTTCGGAGCAGGAAGCGGACTTCTGGTTTACATCATTTTATGGATTGTGCTTCCTGAAGCTCCATACGTGCCACCAGCCGTTTATGAAGCATATTCAGGAGAATCCATGGGTGAAACGACTGTTGAGACAGCGGTTCCTCCCGTTGAACCAGCACGAAACAGCCAAACACAGTTGTGGCTGGGAGTCACCCTGATAGGTGCCGGATTGCTCTTTTTGTTTGCGGCATTTCTGCCGGGTGTGGATGCGCACGACCTTTGGCCGGTGATCCTGATTATAATTGGTGTATTGATTTTGAAACCCTCCTTTAAATCCTGACCGATCATGAAACAGTCTAACATTTTTTGGGGAATCCTTTTGGTGGGGCTTGGCACCTTGTTGCTTTTCGACCGCCTGGGTGTTTTTGATTTTCACTGGTGGGCATTTGCACGCCTTTGGCCATTTCTGATAATTTTATGGGGCGTTAGTATTTTGCCGGTGAAAGATGGGCTCAAATTGCTGTTGGCTGTCCTGGTGCTGGCCGGTGGCGTTTGGATGTATTCGCAAAATACCGAAGCCTCTTTTGCCCACAAGGGCTTTCACTACAGGTGGGATTGGGACGATGATGCCCATTCACAGGACGAGGCGGAAGCAGACGAAGAAACCTATCAGCGCGTCGATCAGTCGTTTAACGAACCTTACGACAGTGTGGTTGCCAATGCTTTGCTCACCATGGAGGCGGGAGCTGGCGTGTTCACTATGAAAGGTTCAACGGGCGAACTGATTTACGCTGAGAATAAAGGCTTTGGAAACCAGTTTCAGTTTAAAGTGGAGCGAATCGGACAGGAGGCGAAAATTCTGGTAAAGCAGGATAGTGAGATAAAAGTGCGCAACCATGAGGGAAACCGCTTCAACCTGATGCTGAACACCTCCCCGGTTTGGGACTTTAATTTCGATATCGGTGCTGCTGAGTTCGACTTTGACCTCAGCAATCACAAGGTCAGAAACATTGACATCGATGGCGGCGCAGCTTCCATTGAGCTGAAATTGGGGGCCTTACAACCCGAAACCGATGTACGCATCGAGGCAGGGGCAACTTCCATCGAAATTCGTGTGCCGGCTTCGGTGGGCTGTCGCGTAACCGGTTCAACCGTGTTGTCGAGCAAAAATTTGAACGGCTTCAATAAGATTGAAAAAGGGCTTTACGAAACACCTGGCTATGAATCGGCTTCGCAAAAGATCCGGATCAAGGTGGATGCTGCCATCTCCAGTTTCTCTGTCATCAGAGAAGATTAACTCTCCCCAACAAAGCTATCCTGAAGAATTAACTATCAGATTAGCAATTTATTAAGTGTAAATTGGTACGCTCAGCCGAGGCTTCTTTACAAAAATGATAACCACAAGCTAGCCGGCAACCTGAAAGACAAGGGGGTCGCCTTTTCGGGCGCGCTTGCCAATCTCATGCGCATAGTGGGTGTCGCGCCTGAGTTCCTGAATGATCTCGATGGATTTTTCGAAATTGCCTTTGAGCCTGTAAAGTTCAGCAATGAAAACCCTGTCGCCATCTCTGTCACCCGACGATCTCAGAATTTCGATCAAACGTTTGATATTTGTTTGATACCGGCTTTTTTGGCTCATGAAAAAATTGCGCTCAGCCGAGATACGCCTCTGTTCAAACCGCCAGGTGCGAAAGGAGATGCGGTTGCTCAGCCAGGCCTTCAGACCAAATTTTTCGTGATCTCTTATCAGGTCGTTGTAGGCCCACAGAATTTGTTTTCGCAAATGAAGTTCTTGCGTGACTGAGAGTGGACGCAACAAAACGAGGTATTTTTCGAGGTGATGAATCAATGCAATTTTTCCCTCAACAGTGCTGGAGTCGGTGCCAAAAAGATACCATGAACTATAAGGATAAACCGACTCTTTTGCAATGTTGTTGGTTTTCAATGCAGCAGCTTCGCTATACCAAAAAACGTGACTGCATGATGGGCAACAAACCAGCTGCTGTGGTTCAAGATAGTCGTCGCACAACATCTTTCCGTCGGAATATAACTCGGTGCAATTTACACCCAGCATATCCTGTATTTTGCCCTCCATCACTGCCAGGCACGAAGGACATTGTCCGTAATATGTTTTGATGGCATGCATGCGTTTCGTTTGCAACAAAGTTAGTCATTCTGTGGGTTGGTGAAGATATTATGGGCTCGTTGCATCACTTATTTTTTTTATTGGTCAATTCTAAATATCATGTATTCAATCACTTAGATGTATAGTGATTTTTTTATTGCATTGTATGTCTGAGCTTTTGAAAAAGCAGCTACTTTTACCGCGTCAGAATGTATCAGAAATGACCTGCTTCAACACTTTTTATTTTTTCTATTTTTATTTTGGACCACCATCAGCGAGGCAGGATTGATCATAATATAACTGAAAAGAACGAAACGAAATCCTGCCCTCAAGGCAGGATTTTTTTTTAAACAAAGAGGCATATGAAGATACTCATTCAGGGAATAGAAGGGTCGAACCACCACATTGCAGCACTGGGCTATTTTGGCGCAGCATGTTCAGCCATTGAGCCGTGCGACAGCTTTCGCAAACTTTTTCAAAAACTGAGCGAACAGCCTGATAGTCTGGCGGTTGTGGCAATGGAAAACACCCTTGCCGGGAGTTTGCTCTATAACTATACCTTGTTGCGCCAGTCAGGCAAAAAGATTCTGGGAGAGTATAAAATGCGCATCAGTCACCAGCTGATGGCTTTGCCCGGACAAAGCCTCATGCAGATAACCGAAGTCCATTCTCATCCGATGGCACTGGCCCAATGCGAAGCTTTTTTTACGGATTTCCCCCATATCCGCCTCGTTGAAAGCGATGATACCGCTGCCAGCGCCAGGCTCATTCGTCAGCAGCAAATACCCCATCGAGCAGCCATAGCCTCATCACTTGCGGCCGAAATGTATGGGCTCGACACCCTGGCTGCCAACATCGAAACCAATCCGCACAACTTTACCCGTTTTTTAATTGTGGGTGACCATTCTTCCCGGCCCGATTTTAGCGCAGATATACAGCAGGTTGACAAATCGTCGCTGGTGTTCACACTTCCGCATGAATCAGGAAGTCTCTCCAAGATACTGAGCATGCTTTCCTATTTTAACCTGAACCTGACTAAAATTCAATCGCTGCCGGTAGTGGGCAGGGAGTGGGAGTATTTGTTTTATGTTGATTTCACTTTCAATGATTTAAAACTCTATCAATCGGCCATCGGTGCCATCAGGCCATTGTGCCATCAACTGGAAATATTGGGCGAGTATCAAACCCACGAGCGCCGCACATTAGCCCAAACCGAAACAAACCAACAGCTCATCTGACTATGACAGCACTCATTCAAGCCGCACAGCGAACGAAAGACACGAACGAGTATTATTTCTCGGTCAAACTCAGGGAAATTGCGCGCATGCAAAAGGAAGGCATTGATGTGATCAACCTTGGAATTGGAAGTCCCGATCTGCCGCCTCATCCTCAGGTGGTTGAAGCCTTGCATCGATCGGCGCTTCAGCCAGGCCACCATGGCTATCAAAGCTACAAGGGTACCGATGCTCTGCGAAAAGCTTTTTCTGACTGGTATGCAAATTTCTTTCAGCTTGACTTAAATCCTGAGAATGAAATACTACCGTTAATGGGATCGAAAGAAGGCATCATGCATATTTCGATGGCTTTTTTGAATCCCGGCGACGAAGTGTTGATTCCCAATCCCGGCTATCCTGCCTATGCAGCAGTCACCAATATGCTGGGGGCAAATCCTGTGTATTACGATTTGGATGCGTCAAATGGTTATTATCCTGATTTAAGAGAGCTTGAAAAATCAAACCTGTCAAAAGTCAGGCTGATGTGGATAAACTACCCCCACATGCCAACGGGAACCAATGGCTCAATGGAACTGTTTGAAGCCTTGGTGGCTTTTGCCAGGCGGCATCACATCTTGCTAGTCAACGACAATCCTTATGCCTTTGTGCTCAACAAAAAACCCATGAGCATGCTTTCTGTTTCAGGAAGCCGTGAGGTGGCTTTGGAGCTTAATTCGCTCAGCAAATCGCACAACATGCCTGGCTGGCGCATTGGCATGGTGGCTGGCAATGCAGCATACATTGCTGAGATTTTGAAGATGAAAAGCAATATGGATTCCGGCATGTTTTTGCCCATGCAGGATGCTGCAGTTGTTGCCCTTTCGCTTGGTCGTGACTGGTATGATGCACAGAATGCGGTTTATGCATCCCGAAAGGCACATGCACTGGCCATTTTTGATGCACTCGGCTGCCAATACGCTCCCGATCAGGTAGGCCTGTTTGTTTGGGGCAGGGTAGGCCAGTCAAGAGGCAGCGCTCGTGCAATTGCCGACGACTTGCTGCTACGTTCAGCCGTTTTCATCACGCCTGGTTTCATTTTCGGGTCAAAAGGTGATGACTATCTCCGCATTTCGCTTTGCTCACCCGATGCAGTCTTTGCCGAAGCACTTCGCAGAATTCAATCAAAAGAAATAAGATTCGTATGAAAAACATTGTTGTAAATCCTTGGGCGTTAAATGGTTTTGATATGAAAAAACCAATCATCATTGCCGGACCATGCAGTGCTGAAACCGAACAGCAAACTTTGACCACGGCCCGAATGCTGGCTGCAAATGGTGTCAAACTGTTCAGGGCAGGTATATGGAAGCCGCGCACCAGACCGGGCGCATTCGAGGGCGTTGGAACCACCGGTTTGCCCTGGCTTCAAAAAGTGAAAAAAGAAACCGGTATGTTTGTAGGCACTGAAGTTGCAACCCCGCAGCATGTGTACGAGGCATTGAAATTTGGCCTTGATCTGATTTGGGTTGGTGCGCGTACCACTGCAAACCCATTTGCCGTGCAGGAAATTGCAGATGCATTGAAAGGGGTTGACATGCCTGTGCTGATTAAAAACCCCGTAAACCCCGACATCAATTTGTGGATTGGTGCCATCGAACGCATCAGCAGGGCAGGCGTGACGCAGTTGGCCGCCATTCATCGCGGATTCAGCACCTACACCCCTTCTGAATACCGCAATCATCCGCAATGGATGATCCCGATGGAGTTGCGGCGTCGGATGCCGCAAATTCCCATCATCACCGACCCCAGCCACATCACCGGAAAACGCAGCATGATTCAGGAGGTGAGCCAGCAAGCCATGGACCTTAACTTCGACGGGCTGATCATCGAAACACATTGCAAACCCGATGATGCCTGGAGCGACGCCGAACAGCAGGTTCATCCTGACGAACTGCACCGCATCCTCTCGGCAATCACTTATCGCAATGCCAACATCGTAAATGTGCCACGCACACGATTGGATGACCTGCGCCTCCGCATCGACGAAATTGACAATCAACTGATTGAGCTGCTCAGCGCCCGAATGGAAATTTCAAGGCAAATCGGGCTTTACAAACACGAAAACAACATCACGATTTTGCAGTCGCGACGCTACAACGAGGTGATCAATACCCGTAATGAAAAAGCCGAGAGAAAAGGCCTGAATGGCGAGTTTGTCAGCAAGGTTTTTGAGTCGATCCACGAAGAATCAGTGCTGCAACAAAGCATGATTATGAACAAAAATCAGAATCAAACACAAAAGGCATGAGGATCTTAATTGCAGGAGCAGGAAAAATGGGGGTATGGCTGAGTGATGCCTTATGCCTTCAGCATGAGGTGGCGGTGTTTGATGTGGAGTTAAGCCGGCTCAAGTTTGTTTTCAACACCATCAGGCTGAGTAAGTTGGAAGAAATTCCAGAATTTAAACCCCAGATGCTGATCAACGCAGCTAATCTGCAAAACACGCGACAGGCGTTCGAGATGCTTGAGCCTTATGTCGAACCTGATTGCATTTTGGCCGATATTGCCTCGGTGAAGAATGGCATCAGACAATATTACGAAAACCAGCAACGACCATTTGTTTCGGTGCACCCGATGTTTGGTCCCACTTTTGCCCGGCTCGATCAGTTGTCCGACCACCATGCCATCATCATCAACGAATCGTACGATGAAGGCAAGCGTTTCTTTCGTCACTTTTTTTCGGCAATGGGTATTCATTTGCATGAGTACTCTTTCGAAGGTCACGACCAAACCATTGCCTACTCATTGTCCGTGCCTTTTGCTTCTTCGCTGGTTTTTGCCGGAACCATGCTCCATCAGCCTGCACCCGGCACCACCTTTGCCAGACATCTGGCCATAGCAAGGGGTTTGTTGTCGGAGGACGATCATTTGTTATCAGAAATCTTGTTCAATAAATACACGGTTCCGCAACTCAAGGCCATTCAGGGAGTGCTCGCCCGGTTGATCGACATTACCGGGCAGCGCGACGAAAAGGCCATGCATCAGTTTCTTGGGGAGGTGAGGGAAAACCTGACTGAAGACTGATTGGGCCTTCGAAGAAAATATGCTGCTGTTTTTTGGAGAAAACTGCCTCATCGCTGTTCGTCTGACGGTATAGAGTGAGCCACAGTTGATTGCAATTTTTTTGTAGTTTAGATTCATTCTGTTTTTTCGCAATCGTTTGTGGGTTGAGATCAGAATGGTACATTTGTGCCATGAAATCAATCTAACGCGCAATCAGAACAAAGACTATGGAAAAATTATTATTGCTTGGCGATGAGGCCATTGCCCAAGCCGCGATAGATGCCGGCATGTCGGGTATCTATGCCTATCCCGGCACGCCTTCTACCGAGATAATGGAATATGTTCAGGCTTCACGCGAGGCTCAGGCCAGGGGCATCCGCTCGCTTTGGTCGGCCAACGAAAAAACAGCCATGGAAACAGCCCTGGGCATGTCGTATGCAGGAAAAAGGGCCATGGTATGCATGAAGCATGTTGGTTTAAATGTTGCAGCCGATGCTTTTGTCAATGCCGCCATCACGGGTGCAAATGGTGGGCTTTTGGTGGTTTCGGCTGACGACCCTTCGATGCATTCCTCACAAAATGAACAAGATAGCAGGTTTTACGGGAAATTTGCCATGATACCTGTGCTTGAGCCGGGCAATCAGCAGGAAGCATACGATATGGTTCACTACGGATTTCAACTGTCAGAGGAAATGCGCATACCGGTTTTGTTGCGCATCACCACCAGATTGGCACATTCACGCACCGGGGTAGAACGTAAAGAAAGCCGGCCTCAAAACCAACTTATGCTTCCGTCCAACCTCAGGCAGTTTATCCTTTTGCCATCCATTGCCCGAAAGCAATACCGCGAGCTGCTCACCAAACAGGAACAATTTGAAGCGGCTGCGCTGGCTTCCGGATTCAACAAGCTCACAGACCATCCGGCCGACAGGAGTCTTGGCATCATTGCCTGTGGTCTGGCATACAATTATTTAGCCGAAAATTTTGATGCTCATAACATTCCGTTTCCACTCCTGAAAATTGGACAATATCCGGTTCCGCTAGATTTGGTAAACGAAATTTATGAATCGTGCAACGAATTGCTCGTTCTGGAAGACGGCTATCCCATCCTCGAAGAGTTACTCAGGGGCATGCTCAATAAGGGCAAGCGCATCCGCGGCCGTCTTGACGGAACCTTGCCGCGCGATGGAGAGCTGAATCCGGTGATCGTGGGTTCCGCATTGGGTTTGAAACATGAACGTGGCAACGATATACCCGATCTGGTAAAAAACCGCCCTCCCAGGTTGTGCGATGGATGCGGTCACAACGATGCCTTTCTGGCACTCAACGAGGCGCTCGAAGCATATGGTCGTGGAAGGGTTTTCAGCGACATTGGCTGCTACACCCTCAGCGCACTCGAGCCTTTGGAGTCGATCAACAGTTGTGTTGACATGGGCGCCTCAATCACCATGGCCATTGGCGCAGCCGATGCAGGACTTGTTCCGGCCGTGGCTGCCATTGGCGATTCAACATTTACCCATTCGGGCATCACCGGTCTGCTCGACGCCATCAACAACCAGTCGCCCATCACCGTGCTCATTTTGGATAACTCCACAACAGGGATGACCGGCGGACAAACCTCTTCCGCCTTTGGAAAAGTTGAGGATATTTGTAAAGGATTGGGCCTCAGCGAAGAACATATTCATGTGATCAAGCCTTTGCGCAAACACCACGAAGAAAATGTGGAACTGATCAAACGAGAGCTGGCTTATCAGGGCGTTTCGGTGATCATCCCGCGACGCGAGTGCATTCAAACCCTCGGTCGAAAAATGCGCCAAAAGGCCAAAATGAAAGAACTCGAAATCAATCAACAACCA
>CAZBMR010000004.1:0-72361 GCA_964492695.1 uncultured Lentimicrobiaceae bacterium | reverse complement strand
TCGAAAAATGCGCCAAAAGGCCAAAATGAAAGAACTCGAAATCAATCAACAACCATCTTAAACCGACATCCCATGAAAAAAGATATCATCCTTGCTGGTGTTGGCGGGCAGGGTATTCTCAGCATCGCTGCCTGCATTGGCACAGCCGCCCTGGCCGAAGGTCTTCATCTGAAACAAGCCGAAGTGCATGGCATGAGCCAAAGGGGAGGCGCAGTTCAGTCTCACCTGCGCATTGCCTCCAGTCCCATCGCTTCCGATCTTATACCCGAAGGCAGCGCCGACCTTATTATTGCTGTTGAACCCATGGAATCGCTCCGGTATTTGCCCATGCTCAACAAAACAGGCTGGATCGTCAGCAGCATCAATCCATTTAACAATATTCCCGACTATCCGGATATCGAGCTCATCTTGAGGGAGATATGGAAGCAGCCCCATTATGTCACCCTCGATGCAGATGCCGTGGCCAAGGATTGTGGGAGCATGAAAGCTGCAAATATGGTGCTGCTGGGTGCAGCCGCTCCCTTGCTTGGGCTAAAACCTGCCTCGATTGAGCAAGCTGTTAAAACCGTTTTTGCTGCCAAGGGAAAAGAGGTGATCGATCTGAATATAAAAGCATTGCACCATGGCAGGAGCATTGCACTGAAACAGATTTAGTTGATTTTTTTCCTGATGACCGTTGGGAATTCTCCTTTTTAATGAAAATTCTGCGACAGCAAAAAAAGGCTGTTTATTAATTTATTTTTCTTACTTTTGCCCAAGGCTGTTTGTTTGATGTGTTTGCAGCATTGCTGTAACCAAACCACTATCTGAATGAAAAAGAAATACCTGATCCTTTTTTCCGCTGTTGTTTTTATTGTCTTCACCACAACCCTCCTTTTCTCGTTGTTAGACCGAAACAACCAGGGCGCGGTTACGGTGGCAGAGAATGTACTTCCCGAACCAAACTATCTGTTTGATATCCAAATAGATTCGTTTGAAGTTATTCAACGTACTATCGGAAGAAACCAGTTTATTGCAGATATATTGATGCAATACAATGTGGAGTATCCCAAGATTGAATACCTCACACGGGAATTTCGCAGCACTTTTGATGTGAAACGCATCAAAGCTGGAAACAATTATTTCATGATGCTTGGCAACGACTCACTTCGCAAGCCATTGTATTTTGTTTACGAAATTAACGCTGCCGACTATGTGGTGTACAGTTTGGGCGATTCCCTGTATGCCTACAAAGGATCGAAGCCCGTTGAAACCAAAGTGGAATCGGCTCATGGCATCATTACCTCGTCCCTTTGGAATACCATGATAGGAAACGGATACGAAGCTGATCTTGCCATTAAAATGAGTGATGTGTACGCATGGAGCATCGACTTTTTTGGTATTCAGAAAAACGACCGTTTCGAGGTGCTCTACGAGCGTAAGTATATCGATGGCAAGCCGGTAGGAGTTGGCAGGATTTTGTCAGCACGGTTTAATCACAACAGCAAGGATCATTTTGCCTTTTATTTTGAACAGGATGGTGAAGGTGATTATTTCGACGAGGCCGGCCAAAGTTTGCAGCGGGCTTTTTTGAAAGCACCGTTAAAATACAGCCGCATCAGTAGCCACTTCAGCAACAGCAGGTTTCATCCGGTGCTGAAATATGCACGTCCTCATCATGGTGTTGATTACGCCGCTCCGGCCGGAACTCCGGTTTATGCCATTGGGCATGGTACGGTGTCGCGTAAAGGATTTCAGGGTGGAGGTGCTGGTAACTTTTTGTATATCAAGCATAACGGTATATATACCACAGCTTATATGCACCTTCAAAAGTTTGCACCTGGCATTCGCGAAGGATCTCGGGTATCTCAGGGCGACCTGATTGGTTATGTAGGCAGTACCGGTTTGTCAACAGGTCCGCACCTCGACTTCCGGTTCTTTAAAAACGGTCAGCCAGTCAATCCGCTTACGGTTGAGTCTCCACCGGCTAAACCGGTAGAATCGAAAAACATGCAGGCATACATAGCACTCGTTAATGAAAAGCAACATGAACTTCGAATGCTGCTCGAATCAATCAATCTTGCCCAGGAAATGCCTAATGCGATTGGCAGCAAGTCTGATCTTTAATTCAACCATCGCAGGTTGTGCTTCGGAAATTTTTGACGGTGTTTTTCTTGATTAAATACTCCCAGTTTTACACTTAATACATTTGTTATTATGTGATTATGCAATACAAAAAAAGCCTCTCATTTGAGAGGCTTTTTTCTATCTTCAAAGAAAATTGCATTAGAGTTTGAATCTTTCAGCAAGGTCAACCACCCTGTTTGAGTAGCCCCACTCATTGTCATACCAAGAAAGGATCTTCACGGTTTTTCCCATTACCATCGTTGACTTGGCATCGAAGATGGATGAATGTGGGTTGTGAATGATGTCAACTGAAACGATTTCGTCTTCAGTATATTCCAGAATTCCTTTCATCGGACCTTCGGCAGCTTCCTTCATGGCAGCATTGATTTCTGCTTTGGTGGCTTCTGTTTTAAGGTTTACAACCAAGTCGACCAACGAGCCGGTGGGTGTGGGGACGCGAACGGCTAAGCCATCGAGTTTGCCACTCAGCTCAGGAATAACAAGGCCGATGGCTTTGGCAGCACCAGTTGAGGTGGGAATCTGTGATAATGCTGCTGAGCGGGCACGGCGCAGGTCTTCGTGCGGTGCATCGAGTATCACCTGATCGTTGGTGTAGGAGTGGATGGTGGTCATCATGCCGCTTTCAATGCCAAAACGATCGTTGAGAACTTTGGCAACAGGGGCAAGGCAGTTGGTTGTGCAGCTGGCGTTTGAAACACACTGATCGCTGTCCTTCAGATCGTTGTCGTTAACACCCAACACAATGGTGGCATCGATCTGGTCTTTCGATGGAACACAAAGGATCACTTTTTTGGCGCCATTTTTCAGGTGGTCGCCATAGCCACCCTTGCTGCTTTCCTTGGAACGGAAAATACCGGTTGATTCAACAACAACATCAGGGGTTACAGCCCATTTGATGTTGATGGGGCTGCGCTCAGCTGTAACTGGAACACGATTTCCGTTTACAGTGATGGAGTTTTCGTCATAGCTGACAGTGCCGTTGAAACGTCCTTGCGTGGAGTCGTATTTGAGCAAGTGAGCCAACACCTTGGTGCTGGTGAGGTCGTTGATACCTACAATTTCAAAATTGCTGCGCTCTGCGGCAATTTTAAACACATTTCTGCCGATGCGGCCAAAACCGTTGATGGCAATTTTAATTTTTGACATAGTTTACTTTTTTAAAAAGTTTATCGAATCGAATGAAGTCTTCTGGTGAATCGCTAAATTTACATTTCAAAATTACGATAAACCACGCCACATCACTACAAAATTATTGTTAAAATGAGCGAACAATTTATCTCAAAAGCGCTTGAAGCCAATCTCGCAGAAACCAGATACAGAGATATTTACATTCCGCCAGACCACCTTTCCTTCATCGGATTGTCTGCTGGTTATTTTGGTTTAAAAAAACGCGCAAACGATTGCATTACGGAGTACCATCACCCGCTTTCGAACAGGAAATTTGTGGTGGAAGAGCTGCGCGAGATCCTGATTACCGACAGGTGGTTTTACACCAAAGATGGCATACCTGACGATGCACTGCTGATCCCACTGGAAATGCTGGGGAAACTGCTTTCGGAAAAGTTGGCCGAACCGCTCACGCTTTCGATCATCCGCACTTTGCTCGAATTTGTTTCGCTCCTGATTGACGGCAACGAACGTCATCTGCCGTTGGTTTCGAACGCCATTGGCTTGCTTGATAATTATTTCGAACCGAACAGAAAATGTTTTGTGCTTTCAACGAAAAACTTTTCGCGCTACCTCGTCAAGGCCGCACAACATCCCTATTGTGCCGCAAAGGTGCGTCAACTTTCGATCAAGGTTTTTCGGGCTTGTTACGATTTTTGGGAAAATTCAACCGACATCAGACAGTGGATCAATCAACATCCTCATCTTGGCAAAAATGAAATGGAGGCCCTGAATCTCCAGTTGGGTAATGCCTATTTCGACGAATTGCGCAAGCAGCTGGCCGAAAAAGCAGATTTGCAGGGGTTTCCGGGCGAACTGGCCGTTTACGAAGATATTGCCGAACGGTTTGCTGCCTCCGTTGATTTGCTCGAACAGTTTATCCACAAATTTCAGTTTGTTTTTTATCTGCTGCACCTCGAAGGAATGCGCGTGATTGCCGAACGCCTCATCTGGTCGCTCGATCGCCTCATCCGGCAAACCGTTGATGAATTGAATGAATCTGAACTTCAGGCATTTATCGACCTCATTTTTCGTCTTGCCGACGAAATGAAATTGACGCATACCTCGGCTGTGCTCGATTTTTTACAAACATTGGGTCTAAAGATGATTGATGTTGACCATAGCGAGCACATGGAGCTGATCAACCATTTCGAGAAAAAACTGATTGCTTTCGGTTTTATCAGCCCCGGAACCGTTTATGTGGATGAAGACTGGCAACTCAGCGTGAATGCCAACCATATTAAAAACATCAGGGTGTGGTTGCAGTTGATCGAATCATCGCATTCCGGCATGGAAAAGTTGCTCAGCGCCTTGATTGTGAACCTGCGGCTGGGGGGCATCTTTATCAGCGACACCGACCTCTTCCAGCGCGAAATTACAAAGGTGCTCAACTCAAACATCAGCCCTTATTACAAGAAGGTGAAACAACTCACGCGCATCTTCCCTGTTTATTTCAACGAAATCGGGGCTGAGGGCGAGATCAGAAAAGTGACCACCACCATGGACGAAATCTCGGGCCGGCAGGATAAACTGGTTCACTTTCTTCGAAAGCAGGTGCACACCGAAAGCAACAATACCCTCATTGGATTAACCCTGAAAATCTTCCGCTTCTGGCACGATGGCGACCTTGATAAACTTCGGCCAGTGCTGCCGGTGAATGTGTATTCAGCCATCGACAAGCAAAGTGAGTGGTTTGCGCCTGTTCACCAAATGGTGAACGAAATGTGCCGAATAAATCAATCTGATCCCGAAGCACTGCTCATGCTTTCGCAGCCTGCTTTCGACCAGTTGCTTCAGCAGCTCGAAACCAAAAATCAGCGCGATATGGAGCGTCTGCACGACATCCACAGCCTGTATGCACACCTCAGAGAAAAATATTCGTTCGAGTCGGTAAACATCATTCAACTGTTGCAACGCTATCCGTTTATTGCTGAGGCTGAAATAGAAAAACTTGATAAGGCGCTTAAAACCAACGACTTCAAGCGGTCGTTACGCTTGATCTATGGCTTCATGGACAAGCTCCGAAAAATCATATTCAACCCCGAAGAAAGCGAGGGATGGGAAAATATTTACCATAAAAGGCACATCGCCATTGGTATTCCGAGCATGTATGGTGTTTATCGCGAAAACAAATTCGAGGCGCTGGGACTCACTTTCCGACTCGAAAAGGTGGCCACCCGGCTGATGGAAAAAGTGGTCGGAAACATCAACCTTGATTATATTTCGGCTACGACCCTCGAAGAAATTCATGTGATCCTCGATTATTTTCGCGAGGGCCTCGAGCTCGATGGTATCACTAACCAGAGCTTTAACTCCAATCTGCAGATGCTGCGCTATAGCCTCACCTCCCGGAGTTTCTCTTTCGATCAGTATATCAATATCTTCCAATTTATTGCGCAGGACATACGGCGCATTATCATCAAATACTTTTTAAAGTCGTATGAATACCCGCTCAAGGTGGTCGTTCCTCAATTGTTCGATCCCACACAGAAACTTAGCGAGAAGGAACTGAACCAATTGCTCGTAAAAAAATCTGAAGAGTTTCACCGCGATGTGATCGCTGAGGCATTCCTGGTTCAGCCGCTCGATAATTTCATTTCACGCATTCTGTTTTCGTTGGGCAACATGTCTGATAAATTGGATAAAAGTCTGATCAATGATATAATGACTTATAATAATGAATTGGTTATCAGTCCATTGGAGGAACGAACGCCAAAAATGGACAATCAGGTGTTTTTGGGAAGTAAGGCCTATCACCTAAAAAACCTCTATCTCAAAGGTTTTCCTGTACCACCAGGTTTTGTCATCACTTCGGAGGTTTTCCGGCGAAACAGCACCATCATGGCATTGCCCGAACTGCGGAAGGAGCTTCACGAATTGCTCCGGCGCCACATCAGCAGAATGGAGCGGCTTTCGGGGAAAAAATTTGGAGATGCTGCAAACCCGCTCCTGCTTTCGGTTCGCTCAGGAACAGCCATATCCATGCCTGGTGCCATGGATACCATCCTGAATGTGGGCCTCAACCAGGCCATCGTTGAAAAATATGCCTTGGTGAGCGGCCGCAGCTGGGCTGTGTGGGATTCTTACCGCCGGCTTCTGCAAAGTTGGGGAATGGCTCATGGCATCGAGCGCGATGTGTTCGACAGGATCATTTCGGAGTATAAGGTCAAAAACAAGGTTGACAATAAAGTTGATTTTTTGCCGGAAACCATGCGCGATATCGCCCAATCCTACCGCGAAGTACTTATTACTGGCAAGGTCGATTTGGAGCAAGATCTTTTCAGCCAGCTTGTTAGAACCATTAACATTGTGTTCGACAGTTGGTCGTCAGAGCGTGCGCATGTGTATCGCCGTCACCTCCAGATCAGTGATAACTGGGGAACCGCCGTAATCGTTCAGCAGATGATTTTTGGCAACCTCCATGCAAACAGCGGAACAGGTGTTGTTTTTACACAAAATCCAAAGCGTGGGCGGCCCGGTGTGCACCTTTATGGCGATTTTACAACGCAAAGCCAGGGCGAGGACATTGTGGCCGGACTTGTGAAACCAATGCCGGTGAGCGAAACACAGCGTAAACAAGCAGGATTGGAAGGCCCTTCGCTTCAAACGCACTACCCTGCCATCTATAAGCGTTTGTTCGAACTGGCCTCCGATCTCACCGAGAATCATGGCTATTCACCTCAGGAAATCGAATTCACCTTTGAATCTGACGATCCGAACAAACTCTTTATCCTCCAAACACGCGATCAGGATTTGCATATGAGCCAGGAAGCTTTGGTGTTTAGGCAATCGCCCGATCAAATGAAACTCATCGGAAGGGGTATAGGCATTGGCGGAGGAGCCATGAATGGGCTGGCAGCTTTTGACGAATCGGATATTGAAACACTTCGGGCGCAATATCCAGATACCAACATCATCCTGATCCGACCGGATACCGTGCCCGACGACATTGGGATGATTTTTGCCTGCAACGGACTGCTCACAGCCCGCGGAGGTGCCACATCACATGCCGCTGTCACTGCCGTTCGACTTGGCAAAACGTGTGTTGTAAACTGCAGCCGCATGCTGGTGGATGAGCAGAACAAATGGTGTCAGCTCGAGGGCTTGCGCATTCTGACTGGCGATTTTATTTCCATTGACGGCACGTTGGGCAACATCTATCAGGGGCATTACCCGGTGGAAATGGCAAGCCGCGACGAAGGTTATTATTACTGATCGCTGTACCATTTTGATGCTTAAAGTGATTGAGGCATAGCTGTTTAACTTTTTGCAACCACGCTTTCGAACATTGCACTTTATGTTGTAGCTTTGCAGTCTATGAAAAATACCCGCAATTTCTGTATCATTGCCCATATTGACCATGGTAAGAGTACCCTGGCTGACAGATTGTTACAACAAACCCACACACTCAACGAACGTGAACAGAAAGATCAGGTGCTCGATAGCATGGACCTTGAACGCGAAAGGGGCATTACCATCAAGAGCCATGCCATTCAAATGGAATACGAATTCGAGAACCAGCATTATGTGCTGAACCTCATCGATACGCCCGGCCATGTTGATTTTTCTTATGAAGTATCACGATCGATCGCAGCCTGCGAGGGTGCATTGCTCGTGGTAGATGCCACACAAGGCATTCAGGCTCAGACAATTTCAAACCTTTATCTGGCATTGAACCACGATTTGGAAATTATTCCGGTGCTCAATAAAATAGATATGGACAGCGCCATGCCCGATGAAGTGGAAGATCAGATTGTGGATTTGATTGGCTGCGAGCGGGAGGATGTGCTCCGTGTGAGTGCGAAAACCGGTTTTGGAATTCCTGAGGTGCTTGAGGCGATCATCCGGCGGATTCCGGCGCCAAAAGGCGATCCGAACGCACCATTGCAGGCACTTATTTTCGACTCTGTCTTTAACTCATTCAGAGGTATCATCGCATACTTCCGCATCATGAATGGCACCCTGTCAGTGAACGATCATGTGAAGTTCATGGCAACAGGAAAAGAATACCATGCCGATGAAATTGGCGTGCTTAAATTGAAACAGATTCCGCGGCAAACCATGAGCGCCGGCGATGTGGGCTATATTATCTCGGGCATCAAAACCAGCCGTGAGGTAAAAGTGGGCGACACCATCACCCATGTGGCCAGGCAGAGCACAACAGCCATCGAAGGTTTCGAAAACGTGAAACCCATGGTGTTTGCCGGTATTTATCCTGTTGATGCGGATGATTATGAAGAATTGAGGGCATCCATCGAGAAATTGCAGCTCAACGATGCGTCACTGGTTTTTGAACCTGAATCGTCCGTTGCTTTGGGTTTTGGCTTCCGTTGCGGCTTCCTCGGCTTGCTTCATATGGAAATCATTCAGGAACGGCTCGACAGGGAGTTTGATATGGATGTGATTACCACCGTTCCCAACGTTTCGTTTAAAGCCTATACCACCTCGGGCGATGTGCTGGAAGTGCACAATCCGAGCGGATTACCCGATGTTACAAAACTCGACTACATCGAAGAGCCATATATCATTGCCCAAATTATTTCCAAAGCCGAATACCTTGGCAACATCATGACTTTGTGCATCGAAAAGCGGGGCGTGATGAAAAATCAGGTTTATCTCACCTCCGACCGCGTGGAGGTGACTTTTGAGATGCCGCTCAGCGAAATTGTTTTCGACTTTTACGACAAACTAAAATCTATCTCCAGGGGCTATGCTTCCTTTGATTACCACATTGCAGGCTATCAAAGGGCAAACCTTGTGAAGCTAGATATTTTGCTCAACAGTGAACCTGTCGATGCCCTTTCAACACTCATTCATCGTGACAATGCCTATTCCTTTGGCAGACGTATGTGCGAAAAACTTAAGGAACTGATTCCGCGTCAGCAGTTTGACATTGCCATTCAGGCTTCAATCGGCGCAAAAATCATTGCCCGCGAAACCGTGAAGGCACTCCGAAAAGATGTGACCGCCAAATGCTATGGTGGCGACATATCCCGCAAACGAAAACTGTTGGAAAAACAGAAAAAAGGTAAAAAACGCATGCGTCAGGTGGGCAATGTAGAAGTCCCTCAGTCGGCTTTCCTCGCTGTGCTTAAACTTGATTAACCCACGGCTTTAAAGGTAAACAGCAGGTTTGCAACAAAGTTCCACAACATCACCACCGTAATGGCAATGGCTTTTGCAATATAAAAATTCATTTTAAACCGGTTGATTAACAGCCAAAGAATGAGTGTGTTGATTCCAAGTCCGATCACAGATATCAGGATGAAATCAGTGTATTCCTGTGCAATATTGGGATTGCTGCTCTCGAAAGTCCAGATTCTGTTGAGCAGGTAGTTTGTGGTTGCCGCAGTGACCATGCCCAGGGCATTGCTGAGGTATTTTTGAAGCTTGAATTTCTCTTTTAACAAATATGTGACGCCGAAATCAACAAACAAACCGGAGAATCCCACAAGTCCGAATTTGAAAAACTTGGCAATCAGCTGGTCAGAGAAGGGTAGAACCTGAAGGGGTGTCAATGTTGCAATTGTTTATAAATCAACAATCATGATCATGGGCTCGCCTGCTCTCACAATATCTACATTCACACGTTGGCCTGGCTTCAATTGCTTCAGGCGATTCATGTAATCGTAGATTGTGCCCACAGGCATACCGTTTAAGCCTGTGATTTTGTCACCTTTTTTCATGCCTGCCCGGTCGGCTGGTCCACCTTTTGTGACGCCGCCAACACCCAGACCGTCGGTGGCCGTGCTGGTGAAGTCGGGCATGATGCCCAAAACAACCTTGAATCCCCTGCGGCCGCTGGTGCGCTCTTTTGGACCCGCTTCCCTGAATGTAAGTTTTTGATCGCGGTTGGCAAGTTTTGCGATGAGTTGCTGACCATGATCGGCAATAAGGTTCATTCCCTGGTAATTGATTTTATCCGGCGTATCGGCAGGTGTATGATAGTCGCTGTGTGCGCCGGTTGAAAAGAACATCACAGGGAGGTCGATGGCGTAAAAAGATGCATGGTCCGAAGCACCGAAACCTTCGGGTGAATAGGAAAATTTCAATGGTGAATCCTCTGCAAGGCTGTTGAGCAGGGCTTCTGTTTCAACAGCCGTTCCGGTTCCACCCACTGCCACCGCATTTGATTCGTTGAGCCTTCCCACCATGTCGTAATTCAACATCGCAACGATGTTTTGCTTGGCGACGGGTAGATTTCTGGATAAATGGGCCGATCCCAACAATCCCATTTCTTCAGCACCGAACAATGCAAATATCAAGCTGCGGTTTGGAGCGCGATCCGCAGCAAACCGCCGTGCCAGCTCAAGCACCATCGCCACACCGGAGGCGTTGTCGTCGGCTCCAACATGGGGTGCGAGTGTGTCGGGTGTGCGCGAACCGGATCCCTGTCCGCCCATTCCAAGATGGTCGTAATGGGCACCGATGATGATGTATTCATCTTTCAGAACCGGATGACTGCCCTCCAGCATATATGCGATGTTGTGGGTAGTCACCTCGTTGCGGATCAACGCCACCTTGGCACTGGCAAGCAGTTTGCCAGCTTCTATTTTCTTTCCCTGGGCAGCTGCCACTTCGAGGCTGTCGATGCATTGATTCTGGGCAAGCAGCGAATTCATAAAAGATCTTTTAACATCTATCACAGGGATGCCTGCGCTGATGACCGCCCGCTCAAACAGCAGGGGAACAAGTTCATCTGCCTTGTTGTTTTGAATGCCACCCGTAAAAATCACCCCTTTCGCCCCCTGGTCCTTTGCAAACATGACCTTTGTGCGTGCATCAGCAAAAGGAATAAACTTGCTGTTATTGTTGGCTGGCTCAGGGTCACCTTTTAAAATCAATACCCATTTATTTTTTACATCGAGGCCCTCATAATCGTTCCAGATAAGACTGTCGGTAGAAATCTTCATGCCAAAACCGGCAAACACAATCTCAGCCTCAAAACTTTCGTTGCCGCTGAATGAAAAAAGACTGAAGTCGGTTCCGTAAACTGCTGGTATATTGTTGATTGATAACATGTTGTCGGGGGCGGCTTCAACAGATGTAACGACATTGAAATCCTGTATTCCCTGATTAAACAATGGTTTCAGCCCCAGGGCTTCCAGCCGTTGTTGAATAAATGCAACTGTTTTTGTGTCTTCGTTCGTGCCGGGGAAGCGCCCTTTCAAAGCTGGTGAGGCCAGAAAGTTGATGTCGTTCCGGATTTGATTTTCGGTAGTTTGTGCTTTGAGCTGAACCGACAGGGCAGTAAACAGCAGAATGATTGAGATGAATCTTTTCAAGGAATGCAGTATTTGATGCGCAAAATTAGATTTTTTTGGAAAATTGAATCGGCATGATTGGGCTCATCTTGGGAAAATTAACGTTCTTTATGAGCTTTGGACCTGAGTGGATTCAATGTCTTTCCAAAATTCGGAAGAAAAGTTTGAAATCATAAAGAAGGATCAATAAATTTCTAATATATGTAATAAATTGATAATGATATATATATAGATTAAAGCTTTCGTGATTGTTTATATCAATTCCAAAAACAAGAAATAAAATCCCAAAATAGCACAAAATGTTTTTTCATGATTAGTCATAAAATATTGATTTAGAATATTTTACTTATTTGGCATGGTATTTGGAAATTTCTAATCAAAATTGACTTGTTTTGTTTGTTTTTCATAATTGGGCCACCCTCCCGGGTGGCTTTTTCTTTGGTGTCGCTTTATCAGATCTTTTACGTTTTGTTTTTGAGTGAGACTATGAAATAGACAAGCAAAGGGATAAAAGGAACACTAATCACCACCGTGTAAATAAGCCAGGGTGCCTGAATGTTTGCCTGGGTGGCTGAAGTGACCACGTTGAATTGAATGAATGTAAAAACAAGGTTCAAAGAAACAGCCATCCATCTTATTAGCTTAGTAGCTTTTCTATACTGGCTGAACGCGTTTTCTGGCGTAATTTTAACCGGGTAGTTGAATAAATGCGGATATCGGTTGATCCAAAAGAGCAGGCATGTCAGAAGGGTTGGAATTGCAAGAACAAACCAAACATGCTTCTTGTTTCCAAAGGCATCGGCATGTCCGTGTATGTCAAAATGTATCGCTACTGTTTCCGTAAGGGCCTGGTAAGAAAACCATGTGAAAGCCACTAGTGAAAGCAGTATCAGCCAGGCGGTGAGCTCGACCAATTTGTCCTTTTTGTCCTTCTTTAGCAGGATTTTTGGTTGGTCGGCCATTGCTTATCGGGTATGTGCTTTTGTTGCGTTCGGAGCATCAGTTCGCAGGGCTGATTTGAAGTGGCCCGTTTTGAGGAATTCCATTTTGATATTGAATGGTCTGTAAAAGTTTTCCATCCGGAGTGTAGATTTCTTCGCGACCGTGTTTCAGGTTTTGTTGGTACGGAATGCTGCGGTGCAGCTGTCCGTTTGGGTGCAATATTTTTTGAACACCATTTCCCATCTTGAAATCGCCCTTGCCGATGATTGTGCCTTCCTGATCGAAAAAAAGCCAAATACCATCCATCATTCCTTTAAAGTAGTTTCCTTGAATGGCCAGCGCACCGGTTTCATACCATCTTTCATACGGTCCGTGAAGCGTATCGCGCAACCATGATTCTTTGATTGTTACCTGGCCTTGCATATTAAAAAAGGTTGATATACTGTCTTTCAGCCCATTTTCAAAACGTGTGGATTCTTGTGGCATCCCGTTTTCGTGGTATCTGATTTGAAGACCGTTTGCAATTCCATGCAAATAGGTTGCTTCTAATTGCATATGGCCATCGGGATAAAACCAGGTGCATTTACCGTGAAGTTTTCCATTTGAGTCGTAGCGAAGGGCTGATGCGAGTTGGCCATTCTGGTCGTAATTTTTCTGAACGCCATCGCTGCAGGCAGTAAAAAATAAAACGTATGCGCAACAAATGATTGTCTTTCTGCCAAAATACGAGTGCTTTTTAGGCCATATCATGGATAAAAGTAAGAATTGCGTAGTGGGGTTGTTGTGTAGTTTTCAAAGCGGTAGAAGTCCCAATAGGTATTTTCTGTGCCTGAATCTTTTTCCGGCGTTTGAAAATGAAAATGGGTGTGAAGCAATGATGCCGGGTATGCAGGCAGGCATTGTGGTTTTCCGGCACCTACCTTTTGGAGGTATTGGAGGAAATAAGCAGCAATGTCGAAGCCGGAGAAGGCATAATTGTCGGGTTCGGTTTGCCACATCTGTCTGTATCGTGCGACGAAATCCCTGATTTCTGGTTGGTCATAAGCGATAAAGCCATCGTTCGAAAAATGCGTGTCGAGTCGTTGGAGAATTTCGTTGAAAAGGTTATCAAAGTCGGTCCAGTCGGGCAATCCAATAAATTTGACGGGCATGTTTTCTGCCATTTGGTTGAGCTTGTTCATGAACTCCATGGCAAAAACCCGGTCATCGCCAAATGCAATGACAATGTTGTCTCGTGCCATCGAACCATTTTTTCGAAACGTTCTCAGGCTATCCTGATCGTAGGAGCGCAGGATGATGTCGTTTGAGAAGCTTGTACTTTCTCCCTCGTTTAATTGTAAGTAGCTTAAATCTAACCATTTGCCTTCGGTGTTTACCTGGAAGGACAGGTCGCTGTTTCGGCGCAGTCGCCGTGATAGTTCCCCATTGCTGATGGAAACCTCCTGTGGGAGTGTGTTTTGCAGCAGCGATTGCAATGTTTTAGCGTCTTCAGCAAATTTGGTCAGGTGCGAATGATAGATGAAAATTTTGGCATTGGGATATCTCTGGCCAATGATGCTGGCGAGTTGTTGCAATTGTGCTGAAGGTTTGGGTTTGATCTTGACCACATAAGGATTTTGATCGAGTATTTCTTTCCTTTGCGACATCGGATTTACGATCATAATGTGCCGGTCGCGTGCATATTCAGCCAGTCTTGTGAACGGCTGGCTATGAAAGGGGCCAACGATCAGGTCGGCTGTTTCGAGCCATGGGTCTTTCAGGCAGCGATCGGTCTTTTCGGGCGATTGATCCACGTCGTACACTTTTATGGTGGTTTTGAGCTGCTCCATTCTTGTCATCGAATCGACTGCCATCATGAATCCCTTGTAAAATGTCAGAAATCGCAAGGGGGTGTTATTGTTGTCGTCAGGTGTTTGCTGTGCTAAGGTTTCAACCTTTTCCAGATAGAGTGGCAAAAGCAGTGCAATGCGATAATCCCTTGATGCGTTTTTCGGATCGGCCTCACAGTTGATTGAATCTGTTTCCTGTTCTGCGACCATGTTGCTTTCGATGGTTGCTACCGTTTGGCTGGTGTGTGCAGCTTCCGGCTCGGGCTGTAAGGGTTGTAGACCGGTGTGACGCTCAATCGGGATTTTAATACTTTGATTGGGAAAAACTTCTTTTCCCATGGATGGATTCGCTTTCTGAAGCTCTTGATGCGTCAAGCCATAATCAGCAGCAAGGCTGCTGGCTTTTTTTCGTTCTGCTACCTGATGAATCAGGTAGTTGTCAGTTATTTTTTTTTTAGGGATGAAAATTTTTTGGCCTACGGCAATGGTTTCGCTTAGCATCGGGTTTGCCTTTTTCAGGTCGGCAATGCTTACGCCATACTCGCGCGAAATCCTGTAGATGGTCTCACCTTTTTTAACAATATGTTGGGTAAGAGTGTCGGTTGGTGTTGTTTCGGCAGTCAGCGTCTTTGTTTCAGGTAGCCTGATAACCTGGCCTGTTCGCAGGTTCTGGCCTATTCCCGGATTGGCGGCCAGCAAAGCTTCCTGGTTGATGCTGTTTGCTTTGGCAATGCTATAGATGGTTTCGCCGGGTTTGACGATGTGCACGTCTGAAAGAGCAGGGGTTTCGGGATGCGACGCTGCTTCAGGCCTTGGTTCGACAGAAGATTTCTGAGAAGGTGGGCTCACCGGCTGCAGTGGCGAATCGAAAGGTGACACTGTTTCCACTTTTTTTTCGGCCGGCAAACTGCGTTTTGTAACTGTTCCGGAGGTGGTTGAAGTGGTTGTGGTGTAGGGATCATAGGTGGATCTACGGTATCTTCCTTCGGGTTCATAGGTTGTTTTCTCCTTCTTCGAAATGGGAATCAGGAGATAGTCGCCTTCGGTGAAAGGTTCTTTGACGCCGGGATTTGCTTCACGGATGAGTGTTTCGCGAATGAGGTAAACTTCGGCCAGGTATTTGAAGTTTTCTGAACGTCCGGCAACATGATAGACATATTCATAATCTTCACCTTCAGGCTGTTTGTGGGAAGAGGGCGGGGGCGAAAGTTTCTCGGCACTCGCTGTTTTGGCCGTTGGGATGCGCAATACCTGATTTGTTCGCAAACCCCTGCGGGCATCCGGATTCTCCATGAGGAGACCTTCCACGGTGATTCCATAAGCTTTGGCGATGCTGTAGAGCGTTTGCTGTGCACCCACTTTGTGCAGGTAATAGCTTTTCCCGTTGTAGCTGTCGATGGTCTGAGAAATAGCTACTTCGGTTTGAGCCATCCCATGGACTGTTGGTACCAGCAACAGCAAGCACAGGACCATGATTTTAACGCAAAAAAGCTTCTGCAAATTCATGCAATCAGGTTTTAAATTGAAATGCTATTCCCATTCGATGGTTGCAGGCGGTTTTGAGCTGATGTCATAAACAACCCTGTTAACGCCTTTCACACGATTAATGATGTCGTTTGATACCTTTGCAAGAAATGCATACGGCAGTTGCGACCAGTCTGCTGTCATCCCATCTGTGGAGTTGACAGCCCGCAGTGCTACCACATTTTCGTACGTGCGCTCGTCACCCATCACGCCAACAGACTGAATGGGCAACAAAATGGCGCCGGCCTGCCACACCTGGTCGTAAAGGCCTGCCTGATGCAATCCTTCGATATAAATGTCGTCAACATCCTGCAGAATTCGCACTTTTTCAGCTGTGATCTCTCCCAGGATCCGAATGCCCAGTCCCGGGCCTGGGAAGGGATGCCTGTCGATTATGAACGAGGGCAGGCCCAGTGTGCGGCCGATAATGCGCACTTCGTCTTTAAAGAGCGTGTTGAGCGGTTCCACAATGCGTAATTTCATATAATCTGGCAAGCCGCCCACGTTGTGGTGCGATTTGATGGTGGCCGAAGGACCTTTCACAGATACCGATTCAATGACATCAGGATAAATGGTTCCCTGTGCTAACCATTTCACATCTTCAATGTGATGCGCTTCTTCGTCAAACACTTCGATGAAAGTCCCGCCGATGATTTTCCGTTTTTGTTCGGGTTCGCTCACACCGCGGAGGGCATCCAGAAATCGTTGCCGGCTGTCCACGCCTTTCACGTTGAGCCCCAGGTCGAGATAGGAATGGATCACTTTCTCAAACTCGTTTTTGCGCAACAGGCCGTTGTCAACAAAAATGCAGTAAAGATTCTTACCTATGGCTTTGTGAAGCAGCATGGCTGCCACAG
The DNA here is from genome assembly GCA_964492695.1 of uncultured Lentimicrobiaceae bacterium. Classification (GTDB taxonomy): domain Bacteria; phylum Bacteroidota; class Bacteroidia; order Bacteroidales; family F082; genus JALNZU01. The sequence continues at coordinate 55,651 of CAZBMR010000004.1, read as the reverse complement.
ATGAATCTACGCCGCCGCTCAGACCAAGCACTACCTTGTCGTTGCCCAATTTCATGCGAAGCTCAGCCACAGTGGTTTCGATAAAAGAATCGGGTGTCCACTCCTGATGGCAGCCACAAATATTCACGACAAAGTTTTTAAGCAGTGTTTTGCCTTCGGTGGAGTGATAAACTTCAGGGTGAAACTGAATGCCATAGGTCGGCTCGTTTTTGATCTGAAAACCACCAACGGCCACATCGTGTGTGCTGGCAATCACTTCAAAATCCTCAGGGAGCGCAAGAATGGTGTCGCCATGCGACATCCACACCTGGGAGCCAATACTCATGGATTGCACCAATGGGCATGATTCGTGAATAAACTGCAAGTTGGCGCGTCCATACTCACGGATGGCCGAAGGCTCAACATTCCCGCCATTTTCCCATGCAAGCATTTGGGCACCATAGCAAACGCCGAGCAAGGGTATTCTGCCTCTGATGCCGGTTAAATCTGGTGCAGCCAAAAGCCCGTCACGAACGGAATAAGGGCTTCCCGACAGGATTACACCCCGTATGTGGTTGTCGATAGGAGGAACGTGATTGAACGGATGAATTTCGCAATACACATTGAGTTCACGAATACGCCTGGCAATCAGCTGCGTATATTGCGATCCGAAGTCAAGTATCAGGATGGATTCTTGCGTCATAGGGGCTTACGGATTGAGCCTACAAAGAAACGAAAAAAAAAGCTTGAGCTGAGTGTCGCATTTGTGACGCGTTGCCAGTGTTAAGGCTTGTTTGATATAGGTCGATTTTAGATCAATCATAAACTACCATTTGCTGCGCTCGAGCCGTCTGCAGCCCGAGAGTAATTGCATTAATGCTTTGGTTTGCACTGGTTTGTATAATAAGCCATCAACACCTTGATCCAAATATTCACTTTTGCTCTGCTGCAAGGCATCGGCAGTGAGTGCAACGATGAAGGGCTGGCGCTTGGGATTGAACCGCTCGCGAATGAGTTTGGTAGCGGTGATTCCATCCATCACGGGCATCTGAATGTCCATCAAAACCACATCATACACCCTGCGTTCGAGCGATTCGATGGCTTCCTTGCCGTTTTCAACCAGTTTCACCTGATAGCCGTAACGGTTGAGCACACTCATGATGATGCGCTGGTTGATGGCATTGTCTTCGGCCACAAGGATATCGAGCGGGTGATATTCACCCATGTGTTCATCCAGTGGCAACTGTCTTTCGATGGCATTCAGGTCGTCAGCCTTTCCTTGTAAAGCTGCCTCCATTGCATCAAACAACTCAGTGTAATCCAATGGCTTAAGGATAATAACAGTGTCTTTTCGGATAACAATCGGCTTGTCGTTGATTTTTTCACGGTCTTTGATCAGAATATGTGGAATGGTCTTGCGTTCGCGCACGGCATCTATCAAACGCAGGTCGATTTTCACATTGGTGCGCAAATGGGTAATCAACAGGTCATGGTGTGGCAGCCAATCCGAAAATGAGGGATACTCCTGATCTATATGCTTAATTTCTAATATGATATCATTGAATGACAGATAAGCCTTGATGAGTTCATCGAGTGCATCATCGGAGGTGAGATAAAGCACCTTTTTGCCTTGAAGCGCTGCGATGGGTTTAAGACCATGGCTACTTTCCACGGGGTGGTAGGGGATGCGGATGATGAAAGTTGAACCTTTTCCTGATTCTGAATGAACCTCGATGTAGCCTTTCATTCGTTTAACGAGGTGGTCGCAGATGGTAAGTCCCAGCCCTACACCGCGTTTGGTGGAGCTGTCGACCGATGCTTGCACGTAGGGTTTGAAAAGCGAAGGTATTTGCTCGCTGCGCATTCCTTCGCCGGTATCCGTCACTTTGAGGCAAAGCCATTGGTTGTGAGCTCCTTTACAACTGGAAACGTCGAGCCTGACCGAGCCATGGCTTGTAAATTTTATGGCGTTTTCGAGCAGGTGCATCACCACCTGACGCAGACGAAGGTCATCGCCATGAAACAAATCGGGCAACATGGGATCGAAATAGTAAAGCAACTCAAGGCGTTTCTCGAGGGCTGATTCCATCACGCTGACAATGCTTTCGCGCATGCTTTCGCGCAGGTTGAAGGGTTTGTCATGAATACGGATCGTTCCGGATTCTATCTTGCTGTAGTCCAACAGATCGTTAAAGAGCGCCACCAGCAATGTCCCGCTTTCGTGGATTGTTTCGATATAGTAGCGCTGTTTGCTGTTCAACTCTGTGTCGTAGAGCATTTCAGCCATCCCAATTACCGCGTTCATGGGTGTACGGATTTCGTGACTCATCCGGGCCAGAAGCCTGTTGCTGTATTCCCTGGCTTCGCTGATCTCTTTGTCAAGCAACCTGATGCGGTTCATCAGGCCAATCCTTTTGTGGTTCGACATCACTGTTTTATAGACGAGGCTGGCGCTGAATCCGTCGAGCAGCAGATAGTCCCAAAGGCCGGAATCCATGGCCGCAAGCATGTCCTGTTCCTGCTGTGCAAAGCCTGCGCCAATCAAAGGAAGATGCGGAAACCTGCCAACAAAGAGTTCCATCACCGAACTGATTCGCTGACAGGTGAAGTCGATGATGGCTGCACCAAAGTTTTTGCTTGAAAGCAAATGAATCACCTCGCCTTCCACTTCTGAGTTGATGGTTTCAAACCGAAAATCCTGAAGCGTGGTAAGCGGTTGAAACTGCGCTGTAAACGCATGGTTGCTGCTTATCAATAAGATATTCATGTGAGGAGCTTTGATTGTGCAAGATAGATATTTTTGGTTTTCGTTTTGTGCCCTCTCATTACTTTTTACGCCATTGTGTATCTTAGCCGGATAAATTTGATTGGCATGCCGGATGTGATTCGCGACAGACAAGTGTTTAGTTTGAAGGAGGTTGCCGACAGCATTGGTCGCACATTGAAAAATCGCTATTCCACTTCTTTCTGGGTGAAGGCTGAGATGAACAAACTCAATCTTTATCAGCATTCCGGCCATTGCTATCCCGATCTCGTTCAAAAGGCTGACGGAAAGGTGATTGCACAAATGAGGGCCGTTTTGTGGGCTGGCGATTTTATGAGACTCAACGCCCTTTTCAGGCAATTGACTGGCGAACCTTTGCACGATGGTATTCAGCTTTTGTTCAGGGCAGCGGTGCTGTTTGACGCCAATTATGGTTTGAGCTTGCAGATTCTGGATATTGATCCCGTGTATTTAATGGGGGAGCTGGAACGTGAAAAACTTGAAAACATCCAAAAACTCAAAGCAGAGGGTATCTATGACAAAAACAAAAGGGTCAGGATGCCCATGCTTCCCAAGCGCGTTGCGGTGATTTCGGTTTCGACAAGCAAGGGATTTGTTGATTTTGAGCAGGTGTTGAGTGGTGCTGCTGGAAATTATAAGATAGAATATATGTTGTTTCCTTCGCTGCTTCAGGGAGAGAAGGCTGCGCAACAAATTGTTTATCAGCTGCAAAGAATTCAAAACGTGGCACATCATTTTGATGTGGTTGCCATCATCAGGGGTGGAGGTGGCGAGGTTGGTCTGGCTGCTTTCAATGATTATTCACTGGCAAAGGCCATTTGCCTGTTTCCCCTTCCGGTTTTCACAGGCATCGGCCATGCAACCAATACCACCGTTTCGGAAATGGTTGCGCACACCCAGTCGATCACCCCAACAAATCTTGCAAATACCCTGCTTGGCTATTTTCAACAATATGAAGCACAACTGATGCGCACTGTTGACATCATCGGGGGGCAAAGTGCCTTGTTGAACCGCGAACGGCAAATGCTTCACATGATGAGTCTCAAGCTTTCGAAAGCTGTTTCAGGTGCCGTTGCCCTGCAACAAAACCGTCTTGGTGATATGGCTGCTGTGATGCGCTTGCTGGCGCATGCCAATGTGCATCAAGCTGCAAACCGGATTCAACAAGTGGAAGATTCGTTTCGCGCAGGCGTGGTGGGTGCGGTGAATGATGCCAGCCTGAAGCTTGCATTGACACAGCACCTCATTCAACACGCCTCCGCTGAGGTGATTCAAACTCAAAGAACTGCCGTTGAAAACCTTGAGCGTTTGGCTGAGCTCATGCGCCCAGAAAAACTTCTGAAAAGGGGCTTCAGCATCACCATGCACAATGGCAAACTGCTCACATCGGCTACTGCTGTGAGGGCAGGCGATGTGCTACAGACACAGTTATTTGATGGGGTGGTTGAATCAGTAGTAAACAATCAAAATATTGAATAAAAAGAGACGATATGGAAGCAAAACTTACTTATTCTGAAGCTTTTGAGCAGCTACAACTATTGGTGAACGAATTGGAGAATGGAGAGATTAGTGTTGACCTGCTTGCGCAGAAGGTGCAAACAGCTTCGGAACTTATCAAAATTTGCAAGGAGAAACTTGTGTCAACCGAGTTGGAGGTGAACAAGGTGCTGCAGGAGTTGGGCCAGAACAGCAAAGATCCAACTCAGAAGCAATCAGATGTTTAGCTGTAAACCGTCGTAGGCCAGGTGCATCCCGTCGGGCAATTCGCGCTCTACTTGCGCATGCTTTCCCATCAGGTGGCTGATATGTGTAAACCAGGTTGCAGGGGCATTGAGTTGCCTGCTGATGTCGATGGCTTGATTGAGGTTGAAGTGGGACGGGTGTGGCTGTTTACGCAGCGCGTCAATCATCAGGGTTTGAATGCCCCTTAGCTTGTTCATGCTCTCGGCAGGCACGAAATTTACATCTGTAAGATAAGCGAAATCTCCGAAGCGGAAGCCAAAAACCTTCAGTTTCATGTGTATAAGCTCCACTGGCTGAATATGAATGTCACCCACCATGAAGTCATGGGTGCTAAGGTCGCGCAAGTCAAACTCCGGAACACCCGGATAAGGATTCTCGGAAAAGGCATACCTGAATTCCTGCCGAAGCTCATCCTGATCACGCTGACAGGCATAAATTGTCATAGCCTTGCCACTCAGGTAGTTGAATGAGCGTACATCGTCGAGGCCGGCAATGTGGTCTTTGTGTGTATGGGTTATTAAAATGGCATCCACATGCTTTACGCCTGCCCTTAACATTTGTTGCCTGAAATCCGGGCCGGCATCCACCACCACTGTGGTGTTTCCGGTCTCCACCAAAATCGAAGAGCGAAGCCGTTTATCTCGCCTGTCGCCTGAGCTGCAAACATCACACGGACAAGCAATTACCGGAACGCCTTGTGAGGTTCCGCTGCCTAAAACTGTTATTTTCAAAAGTTGCGAATTTGACTGCAAAGTAAAGCATTTGAACATTCATTCCATATGATGCACAAAGCCGGCAGCTATATTTTTGCGAAAATGGCAAGTATCGATAATTTAGTACGCTCTTGATCGTTAAAACCACTAATTTTACGGCCTCAAAGTGCAATAAAGTGTTTCGCCATGGCTTTGCCCTATTTTTTAAACCGCACCATTTGCCAGTTTGCTGCAAACAATGCCCAAACGCAGCTCAAAGCATTCAGCGATGTTCAGTCACTGATCGTGCTGGTTAGTTCCGACAACACGGAAACCATCCGGCGATATCAGTGGGCCAGGCAGCATTTTGTGCACCTTAAACTGCTTGCATTTGTGCAGTTTACGAATGAGAAAAAGATGGAGCATCAATTCCATAATGGAGTTCTCAAGGTTTCGAAAAGAAGTTTCACTTTTTGGGGAAAACCGCTCCCGGCGCTTCAAAATCTGCTCAGAAACAATACGTTCGATCTGCTGATCAATGCTGATGAACACAATCAGCTCTACCTGCATGCCCTTTCTGGTGTGATTAGGGCAGGCATCAAAATAGGATCGCCCGTTGGAAATTGCAAGGCACTTTATCCTGTTTCTATTTATGCCCGCGAGACACCCGACTTTAAAGACTACATGTTGCAATGTCAGATGTACCTCGATGCCCTGGCAGGAAAACCTTGATACGATAAATCCGCAAATTTTTAGACGAATATTTCCACTATGAAACCTTTTACCGGCACAGGCGTAGCCCTGATCACTCCCTTTAGCACGGACTATACGGTTGATTATAAATCTCTTGAGAAAATCGTTGATCATGTTATCAGGGGAGGTGTAGAATACATCGTTGCGCTCGGTACAACGAGTGAAGCTCCGGTTTTGGATCAAAGCGAAAAACACAAAGTGGTCGAAACGATCCTTAAAGCTGCGAATGGTCGTGTGCCTGTTGTGAAAGGTGTTGGAGGAAATCATACCGGCGAGGTGGTCAGGCAACTGAAATCAGAAAGTTTTGATGGCATTTCGGGCATTCTTTCAGTGACACCTTATTACAATAAACCTGGTCAGGATGGTTTGATGGCCCATTTCGATGCCATTGCACAAGCCAGCAAGTTGCCAGTCATTTTATACAATGTGCCGGGACGCACTTCTGTAAATCTGAAAGCCGAAACCACACTTAAACTGGCGCATCGCCACGAAAACATTGTTGCGGTGAAAGAAGCATCGGGCGATATCAATCAAATCATGCAGATTATTGCTGAAAAACCAAAACATTTTCATGTGATTTCTGGCGACGATAGCATCACCATGCCGCTCATTGCTGTTGGCGCCGAAGGCGTGATCTCGGTGGCCGCTAATGCATTTACACGTGCTTTTTCCGATATGGTTCGCTCGACCATGCAAGCTGATATTGAAAACGCAAAGATGCTGCAATACAGAATGTTAAAGCTTTTTACCCTGCTATTTGCCGAGGGAAATCCTGCAGGCGTGAAAGCCATGATGAGCCTGATGGGTCTGTGTCAAAATGTGGTGCGTCTTCCGCTAACTGCCGTCAGCACATCGCTCTTTGCTCAAATTAAAGAGGAATTGACTTTGTTTAACCAATAATTATTTCGAAATGCGTATGTTTTACAAAAGCTTGTGGCTCATGCTGCTGGTAGTCCTTACCGGTCAGTTGACGGCACAATCTCAAAAAGAACTTGAATTGCTTCAGGCTCAGCGACAAGAATTTTATTTTAGTTTGCGGGTTGACGACCCCAAAGCACTCGAAGCCATCAATAAAATGGTTTCGGTGGATGAGTGGAAAGAAGGAAAGTTGATCGCCTATGCCAACCCATTGCAGTATGTCACCCTTTTGAAAGCCGGTTATAAGCCTGAACTGCTGACACCTCCTTCGATGGCGTTTCCCGGACAACCCATGATGGATGTGGCCGATGCCAAAAATCAGAAGGACTGGGATACCTATCCAACCTATCCCGCCTATGTGGCCATGATGGAGCAATTTGCTGCTAACTATCCAAATCTGTGCAGTTTGCACAACATCGGCACCCTTGCCAGCGGAAGGCAGTTGTTGGCTGTGCGCATCAACAACGGAACAACCGAAGGTAAGCCTGAGTTCCTTTATACATCCAGCATCCATGGAGATGAGATTACGGGTTACGTGTTGATGCTCAGATTGATAGATTATCTCCTTCAAAATTATGGAACCGATACTGAAGCCACTGCCATCGTTGACAACCTCGATATATGGATCAATCCAAATGCCAACCCCGACGGAACTTACTTCGGTGGTAACAATACGGTGAATGGTGCGCGAAGGGGCAATATGAACAATGTTGACCTTAATCGCAATTATCCTGATCCTGAGGATGGTCCGCACCCTGATGGCAATGCCTGGCAGCCTGAAACAGTTCATTTCATGAACTTTGGCGCTCAACGCAACTTCTCCATGTCTGTAAATTTCCATGGTGGTGCAGAAGTACTGAACTATCCGTGGGATACCTGGTCGCGCCTCCATGCCGACGACAACTGGTGGGTGCTCATTTGTCGTGAATATGCTGATACAGTGCACCTTCACGCACCTGCCGGTTATCTGACCGACCTGAACAATGGAATAACCAATGGATATGCCTGGTACACCATCGATGGTGGCAGACAAGACTATATGAACTTTTTTGAGCAGTGCCGTGAGTTAACGCTCGAGATTTCTGAAACCAAACTTCCTCCCGCTTCCCAATTGCCCAATTTTTGGAACTACAACAAACGCTCCCTACTGAATTATCTGAAGCAGGCCACCTATGGCTTTCATGGCATCGTGACCGACACCCTGACAGGTGAGCCAATCATGGCCAAAATTGAAATTCTGGGGCATGATTTAGATAGCTCACATGTTGAATCACGCTTGCCTGATGGCTTTTATTCACGGCCAATCAAAGCCGGTACATATGACCTCACTTTCACAGCAGAGGGTTACTACCCAAAAACCATCCACAACCTCACCATTGCCGACAAACAAAAAGTTGAACTAGATGTCCAATTGGTTCCTGGTGCAATTATCGCTGATTTTACAGCCAGTGCCTACGAGATACCCAAAGGCAGTCAGGTGAACTTTTTTAACAATTCGTACGGACAAAATATTGTTTCTTATTTGTGGCAATTTGAAGGCGCTGTGCCTGCTACATCCACTTTGATGAATCCCACAAACATCACCTATCCCGAATCGGGAGAGTTTGACGTTCAGCTCACTGTTACGAACAGCAACGGGCAAAGCAGCACCGTGACCAAGACCGATTTGATCAAGGTTTCGGCCATGTACATCATGACAAGCGGAACCTTCACCACCTGCGAAGGAACTTTCTTCGATCCGGGCGGACCAACAGGAAATTATAGCAACAACCAGCAAATTACCATGACCATTGTTCCTGACACAGAGGAGGCATTAACAAAGGTTGTGTTTACAATGTTTGATCTGGAAGCCCAATCAAGTTGTAATTATGATGGCTTGCGCATATACAACGGACTAAATACCAGTGCACCATTGCTTGGAACCTGGTGTGGAACAGATTCGCCTGGCACGATTATCGCCAATAATGGAGGCAAAGGACTCACGTTTCAGTTCTACTCTGATGGCTCTGTTACTCAACCCGGATGGGCTGCCGATATTTCCTGTTTCTCAACCGTGGGTTTGGATGAATCCAATGCGCCAAGCATAAAAATCATCCCCAATCCATCAAACGCTTCATCCATCAGGCTTATGTCTGCTGAGCCTGTATTGCATATTACGGTGGTTGATATGCAGGGTAAGGAAAGAATCAAGCAAGCGTATCAGGGCGAAACCTCCATCGATCTGGCAGTGGATGGTTTGACGAAAGGTGTTTATTTTGTTATTATTCAAACAAATACAACCAGGTGGATCGAAAAGATTAGCCGTGTAAATTAAAGATTAATGAATAAAAAAAGTCCGGTCGAAGCCGGACTTTTTTTTGGCCAGACAAGCACATGCACAGGGGATACATATTTACATATTTCACTAGCTGAATTTATTTCCGCAAACGTTTGTGCATTCGTTTGATTTGCTAATTTTGCGCCTTTATCAAACCATCGAAGTATAATCTAAAAACTGAACAATGTTTAAGGACGAAAACGTGCTCAGGCAAGAACTGGCACAGTATGGCATCAGCAATGCCAAAAAGATATTTCACAATATTTCATACGAAGAACTTTATCAGCACGAAACCGCTCCCGGTCTCGAAGGCTTTGAAAAGGGTATTGTTACCAATACCGGAGCCGTCTCAGTGGATACAGGCGTTTTCACTGGCCGCTCACCCAAGGACAAATACATTGTATTTGACGAAGTATCAAAAGATACCGTATGGTGGTCAACGCAGGGAAAAAATGACAACCGGCCGCTTGAACCTGAAAAATGGAATCAACTAAAAAAAATTGCTGCCGATCAACTTAGTGAAAAGAACCTTTACATCATGGATGCCTATGCAGGTGCAAATCCCGACACCCGTTTAAAGGTTCGTTTTGTAGTGGAAGTAGCCTGGCAGGCGCATTTTGTAAAAAATATGTTCATCAGGCCTACAGAAACCGAGCTGGCCAATTTTGTGCCTGATTTTGTGGTGCTCAATGCTTCCAAGACGATCAACCCACATTGGAAGGAAATGGGCATGAATTCTGAAAACTTTGTGGTTTTCAACCTGAAAGAGCGCATGTCGCTCATTGGCGGAAGCTGGTATGGTGGCGAAATGAAAAAGGGTATTTTCACCATGATGAACTACTACCTTCCGCTAAAGGGCATTGCATCAATGCATTGCTCGGCAAATATGGGTAAAGATGGCGATGTGGCTATCTTTTTTGGCTTATCAGGCACTGGCAAAACAACGCTTTCAGCCGATCCAAAACGCATGCTCATCGGAGATGATGAACATGGTTGGGACGATGACGGGGTATTCAATTTTGAAGGAGGATGCTACGCCAAGTGCATCAACCTGAGCGAAGAAAACGAACCCGACATTTTTCATGCCATCAAGCGCGATGCACTGCTGGAGAACCTGGTGGTGAGGGAAGATGGCTCGATCGATTTCGACAGCAAGGCCAAAACCGAAAATACACGCGTTTCTTATCCGATCTACCACATTGACAATATTGTAAAACCAGTTTCCAAAGGAGGCCACGCAACCAAAGTCATTTTTCTGACGGCCGATGCTTTTGGTGTACTTCCGCCTGTTGCCAAACTCAGCAGCGATCAAACCAAATATCATTTTCTTTCAGGATTTACAGCCAAACTTGCCGGAACAGAGAGGGGTGTCACCTCTCCTCAACCCACCTTTTCAGCTTGCTTTGGAAACGCATTTTTGGCCCTGCATCCAACCAAATATGCTGTTGAACTGGTGAAACGTATGGAAGCCGTTGGTGCAAAGGCCTACCTTGTAAACACCGGTTGGAACGGAACAGGGAAACGTATCTCGATTAAAGCAACACGTGCCATCATCGATGCCATTCTCGACGGCAGCATTGAAGATGCACCTACACGTATCACCCCGCGCTTTAAGCTTGAAGTTCCTACAGAGCTGAAAGGCGTCGATTCAAACATCCTGTTTACACGAAACACCTATGCCGATCCGGCTGAATTCGATCGCAAAGCCAACGAATTGGCCAGGATGTTCGTTGAGAATTTTGAGAAATATACCGATACTGAAGAGGGAAAACGCCTTGTGGCAGCAGGCCCGCAACTATAGATTTTCGCTTTTTAAACTAAAAAAGAAAGAGGGGAAACCCTCTTTTTTTGTTAATTAGCTCACCCCACACATGAAAACTTAAATTGCTATTTTTGCAACTGATCGGGCCATCATCTGGTGGCTTGCTGTGTTTTTAAGATAAACCCATTACTACCGATGAAAAAAAAGTCATGACAAACCGTGCAACTTTTTATCCGTTCATGGCGTCTGATTTGCTTGCAGAAGGTAGTTGTTTTCTTCGGTTGAATGGATGAAAAACAACTGTTAAGTGCTTGTTTGAAAGGCGATCGGAAGGCGCAAAAGCAGCTTTACGATCTGTTTGCATCCAAAATGTATGGCGTTTGTTTGCGCTATGCAAAAGATGAAAGCACTGCACAGGATTACCTTCAGGAAGGATTTATCAGGGTGTTTACGCATCTTGACAAGTTCAGGGGCGAAGGATCGCTCGAAGGATGGGTTAGACGAATTATTGTTAACACAGCATTGGAAAAACTGCGAAAAACGGATATCTTTAAAAGAAGCCTTGAGGTGGAACAAATGGCAAATCTGGCATCGGATGCAGCACAAGTTACTGACAGAATGAATGCTGATGATTTATTGCATCTTGTTCAAACATTGCCTGTGGGTTTTCGAACCGTTTTCAATTTGTATGCCATCGAAGGATACACCCATCAGGAAATTGGAGAATTGCTGCACATCAGCGAAGGAACCTCAAAATCGCAGTACTCCAGAGCCAGACAATGGTTGCAACACCGTATTACGCAAAAAGAACCAAAAGATGGAAATGCATAACGACGAGCTGAAAGAACTCTTCTCCGAGGCATTGCACAACCTTCAAAAGGATCCACCGGTGCAGGTTTGGGAAGGGGTAAGATACGGATTGCGCTTTAGAAAGCGCAAAAAGATGATTGTGTATGCTGCATCCATTGCCGCCATTTTATTGGTTTCGTTGATCCCCCTTTGGAGATTTGTTTCTGAGCCGTACACCCTTCCTCAGCCTTTTGGCCAACCATCAGTCGTTCAGTCAGAAAAGTATTCTCAGCCCGGCGCTCATGCCTACACTGAAAATACTGCGCCCGGATTATCGAATAATCACAATGCATCCCAACTGGCACAATCACTGTCGTTGCGCCAAACAAAGGATGATGCAAGTTCGAGCCATATCAACAATCTGCACGAACAGCCGCTAAGCCCGAAAGATGCAGAACAAGACCCAAAACAGTTTGAGTCAGAAGCTCAATTGCTTGCCAATCATGAGGTTGAAGAAACGGCCGGGCCATCGGGAGCGACGGATGTGGAGGAAAAAAGAGCTAAATCCATTTTGGCTGCAAAAATGCTTCAACGGTTAATGGACGAGGAGCTGGAGCTTAAAAAAATTAAAGATAGTCGCAGCACCAATCGTCTGAACCTGGCTTTTGCCTATGGCAGCGTGCCGGGCGGCTCGGTCTCGGCCAACGAATTGCTCTACGAAAACAGCAATGTGCGCTACCGTAATGATGCATTTCAGTCGGAAATGGCTTACGAAACCTCTTTCTACGAAGAAATAGAACGCACCGATGTTCAGCCACCCCTCACACTGGGCGCAAAAGTAAGTTATCAGGTTGGCAAGCGTTTCTTCCTCGAAACCGGAATTAGCTATACCTCATTGAGTGTGGTGAGTAAAACGGTAAGCGTTGATAACAATTATAATAAATATTTCCGCACATTGTATTATCTGGGCATTCCGCTTGGTGTGAGATGGGATGTCCTTCAGAATAAAATATTGAAATCATATCTGTCTCAGTCGGTGGTACTTGAAAAAGGAATACGGGCGATAAACAAATCAAACTATTACGAGAACAACCGGCTGTCTCAGTCGGATCACTATGGAATGCCCATTCCCGGCTTTCAGTTTTCCACGCTTACAACACTTGGTGCAGATCTAACGCTGTATGGTAATTTTAGTGTTTATGGTGAGGCTGGCATGCAGATTTTTTACCTGAACAGTACGCAACCGTTCAACATGAGATCAGCTAAAATGACCTGGCCTGTTTTTCAAACAGGTGTACGTGTTAATTTTTAACAATACAGTGCAACGGTTTGCAGGTTTCATGCGTCTTTGGTGAAATTTGCCTGAGGTATGAAACCCTTTCTTAAAATTTCCGTTTTTCTGACAATTGTACTTTTTGTTGGCGTAGGTCTAACCGGATGCCGCGACAGGGTGTTTGAAGAAATTACCTACATGGCCAATGTGCCTGTTTACATGACCTTTGAAGACTTCAGGGCTGCTGTAAAACAAACTTCACCCAAAGAGATGGTGGCGCCAGGAAAGATCTACTTTTATAATAACTACCTGTTTATCAACGAAAATCAGCAGGGAGTGCATGTGGTTGATAACAGCAATCCTGCCAACCCTGTTAAAATTGCCTTTATAGAAATACCCGGAAACGTTGATATTGCCATCAGGGGAAATGTGTTGTATGCCGATAGCTACATCGATCTTGTTGCCATTGACATCAGCAACCCACAGCAAACCGTTGAAATTGACCGTATTGAAGGAGTTTTCCCGAATGTAATCCCTACGCCTGACGAAGTTTATCCAGTTTATGGTCTTGATTTTAGCAAAGGTGTGGTGGTAAGTTGGGAAAAGAAAGAAGTTACTGAAGTGGTTGAGAGGGGCAATTTTGGATCAAAAGGTGAAATGCTTGCGTTGAACGACAGGGGTGCTCCCATGGTTGGTTCTGCCGATGTGAGCCTCATTGGCCAGACAACGGGAGTTGCAGGATCCATGGCGCGTTTCACCATCATCGATGGCTATATGTATGCCGTTCATAACACCCAACTCAAGGTGATCAATATCAGCCAAACCCCGGGAATTGCGCTGGGCAACGCGCTTGAGCTGAACCGCAACGTGGAAACCATTTATCCATTCGAAGGGAAGCTCTTTCTGGGTACAACCACTGGCATGCTCGTTTACGACCTGGCCAACCCCGCAACACCAGAGTATGTGTCAGTTTTTGAGCATATTACGTCATGTGACCCAGTGGTCGTTTCCGGTCAGTATGCGTATGTGACCCTGCGCTCGGGGAATGCGTGCAACAATATGACCAATCAGCTTGATGTGGTTGATATTTCGTCTGTCCAACATCCCTACCTTGTGAAGTCGTATCCATTCTTCAATCCGCATGGTCTTGGAATAGACGGCAATACCCTTTTTATATGTGATGGAGAGGCAGGGCTGAAAGTTTTTGATGTGACTGATCCTCAGGAGATCTTGCAGCATCAGCTGGCACACTTCCCCAATATTCACAGTTACGACGTCATTCCGGTGAATGGTGTGCTGATGATGATTGGTGCCGATGGACTTTATCAATATGATTATACGGATCCAACAAACCTCCGGCTGTTAAGTCAACTACAGCTAAGCACGAATCCTTGAGACAATGAAACACTCACTAACCATTTTTACATATCAACGGACTTAAGTCCGGACTGTTGCCTCCGGCTTGTCCGGGGGCAACAGTTAAAACTTTTCAAGCTATGAAACTCTTATTCTGGAAAAAAGTAAAACGCCAAAGCAGTGCTACTGAGGGTGCTTTGTGGCAACTTTCGCCTTTGCGTAACTTGATGGGAAATCAGCCGATGGCCTGGAACAACCGCCTTGGCAAGCAGCACAACCTGCGCAAACACCTGAGCAAGTTGTGGAAATTAAATCAGGTTTCGCTCTGGTAGTATGAAGCTACAGCAACCTTCTGCCATCGGTCAATTAGCAGGTAAGTCAGCTTTTTACAGGCTGTCAATGGTGGTGTTATTGCTTGTTTTTTTTGTGTCAGCACATGGACAGGCTAAACATGATAAGGCGGTTATCCTCAAAACGGGAGAAACAATTTTTGGAAAGGTCACACTGATTGACAGCGTTCAAAAGCTGAGTGTTGAAAATAATTGTGGCATCAGAATCATTTCGTTTGGCGAACTTGATACAATCGTTGATTGGAGAAAAAAAAGTTTTACTGACTATAAAAAACACGGATATTTCAACATCAGCTCTGTTTCGCTCCTTTTGGGCGAAGGGCAAAGCGATCGCATTCCGGTGCCATCATTCACGGTGGTAAATGGATATTATTTTCATCCAAGGGTTTATACCGGCATCGGGATTGGTTATGAGTACTACCAATGGAGTGTGATGCCTCTTTTTGCCGATGTGAAATACCTCCTGCGCAGGCACGATATCATCCCTTTCGCATCATTAAAGCTGGGATATGGCATCCCGCTTGAATCTGCAGAAGACCTTTCGGACTATTATCCTTTTGATGATGCCAGAACATACGGTGGTGTGATGATTTCGCCCGAATTGGGTTTGCTTTTTCCACGAGGCCAGAGAGATGCAATTCTACTCAGCGTGGGATATCATCATCAACAATTGTCGTATGATAGCTATCAATACTGGTTTCAGGATTTTAACAAACGAAGGACGTTTACCAATTACAACCGCATCAGTATTCGTTTTTCCTATATGTTCAGATAAAAAATTAAATTTTCTGCGCGCCAGCAACTATTTCGTTCACGATGTCCGGATCGAGTAGGGTGCTTGTGTCTCCAAAGTCGGATGTTTTCCCATCCGCGATTTTCATCAAGATACGTCGCATGATTTTACCTGACCTTGTTTTTGGTAATCCGTTAACGATCTGAACTTTATCAGGTTTTGCAAATGGTCCGATCATATTGGAAACAGCCATCAAAATAGAATTCCGAATTCCCTCTTCGCCCCCCGTGCTGAACTGCGGACAAACCACAAAGGCATAAATGCCTTGTCCTTTGATGGGGTGCGGAAAACCAACTACGGCTGATTCGTCAACCAAGGGGTGTTCGTTGATGGCATTCTCAATTTCGGCAGTCCCCAGTCGGTGTCCTGAAACGTTGATCACATCATCCACACGGCCCAGAATGCGGTAATAACCGTCTTCGTCGCGTTTTACGCCATCGCCGGTAAAATACAGGCCGGGATAGGTGCTGAAATAGGTTCTGATAAACCTTTCGTGGTCTCCCCAAATGGTGCGTGCCATTCCTGGCCAGGGAAAACCAATACAAAGATTGCCCTCGATGCTGTTGCCGAGCAGGTGTTTCCCATTTGGATCGACCACCACGGGTTGAATGCCCATCACAGGCATTGTGGCATACGAAGGCTTGGTTGGTGTGATGCCTGCATAGGGACTGATCATGATGCCGCCTGTTTCGGTTTGCCACCAGGTGTCAACAATGGGGCAGCGGTTTTTACCAATATGGTCATGATACCAGTGCCAGGCGGCTTCGTTGATGGGTTCGCCCACCGTGCCAAGCACTTTGAGCGAGCTGAGGTCTTTGTTTTTGAGCCATTCCATGCCCAGTGCCATCAGCGAACGAATGGCAGTAGGGGCGGTATAGAACTGATTAACATGGTGCTTGTCAACAATGTCCCAGAATCTGCCCGCATCAGGCCAGGTAGGAACACCTTCGAACATGAGCGAAGTGGCACCAGCAAGCAAAGGACCATAAACGAGGTAGCTATGGCCTGTAATCCATCCGATGTCGGCCGAGCAGAAATAAATGTCGCCATCGCCATATTGAAAAATATTGCGGAAAGTATAGGCAGTATAAACCATATATCCGGCCGTTGTGTGCACAAGGCCTTTGGGTTTGCCGGTTGAGCCGCTGGTGTAGAGGATAAAAAGCGGGTCTTCGGCATCCATCACCGTGGCGGGGCAATCGGTTGGGCTGTTTTGCATGAGCTCGTGCCACCAAAAATCACGGCCTTCACGCATGGCAATATTTTCTTTGGTGCGTTGCAAAACGATGGCTTTACTCACGCAATTGCAGGCATTCATGGCTTCATCGGCAATTTGCTTAACGGGGATGGTTTTGTTTCCGCGAAAACCACCATCGGCTGTGATGAGTAGTTTTGCGCCTGCATCCTGCAGTCGTTCGCTCAGTGACTGGGCTGAGAAACCGGCAAAGATGACCGAATGGATTGCCCCGATGCGCGCGCAGGCAAGCATGGCCACAACAAGTTCGGGTACCATGGGCATATAAATGGCTACCCGGTCGCCCTTTTTGATGCCGGATGCGATGAGTACGTTGGCAAATTTCTGAACCTCCCGGTAAAGCTCCTGATAAGTGAGTGTGCGTGCTGCTTCGGCCGGATCGTTGGCTTCCCAGATGATGGCTGGCTGATGGCCGCGAAAAAAGAGGTGGCGTTCGAAGATGTTTTCAGTGATATTGAGTTTTGCCCCATCATACCAACGCACATGCCCCTTGCCGAAGTCCCACTCAAGGGTGTTGTCCCATTTCTTGCGCCAGTAGAAACTGTCGGCAATGTTCGACCAAAAGCCGGTGGGATTTGTTACACTTTTCTGATATTCAAATATATAGCCACCGAGGGTAGAAATTTTTGGAATCATGAATTTGTTTTTTGAGGTTAAGAACGTGATAAAAATAATTCTTTTGTCCGAGATTCCAACGGCAAAACAATTATTTCAAAGCGGAACGATTGTTGGCAAAACGATTGGGAAACTGTTGTTCGGTGCGGGCAATCACATTGTGCAAAGGGATGTTTGTTAAAAGTGCTTTACCCGCTTCAATGGGATGTGTGTTGTGCTTTTTCGTTGTTTGTAATTTTATTACAAGTAGATATTCAGCAACATAAAGGCATGTTAGGATTGGTTCATAAGTTCAGTTTCATCTGAATGGCTTGCACTTGCCGTTGGAGTTGTTTCACGGTTTCGGTGATGTTGTCGCGTTCGCGGTTGGGCTCGGGCATTTCGGAGCTGATGTAGTGCACAAACTTCCACACTTCCCTGATCTCGCCAATTGGAAGGTCGTAGGTTTCATAAAGCGGGTTGAGGGAGTGCAGGCTTAGCAAGCCTTCTTCCTTGAGTTTATTTTCTACGATTTTAAACACGATGCCCTCGTCGCGGGTGAGAATGATGTAAGGCTGATGACTGCGGATGAAGTTCCAGTCAACAACATATTCGCCTGTGACGTATGATTTATCGGGGATGGGCAGCATGGAATCGCCACTGATCTGGAAGCTGCGGTATTTTTTGTTTCCCGACAGGAAGGGCAGGTGGAAGGCGGGGAGCACACGGATGTATTCGGGATCGGAAAAACCGGTGGTGTAGCCTGCTTTGGCTTTTTCTTCGACCAGTTCGATGTTTTCGTTGTTTTGGCTGTCAACTGTGGTGGTCAGCACACGCAGTTCGCTGCCGCGTATAAACACATCGTAGCCCCTTTCGAGCTGGTTGAGCTGGCTTTCGCTCAAAGCAGAGAGGTCCACTTTGATAAGGGTGTCGATGGCAATGTTGAAGTATTTTGAAAAATCAACCAGCGTTTCGATGCCGGGCTGGGCAATCTGGTTTTCGTAGCCGCTCAGGGTAGAGCGTTTCATATTGAGCGCAAATGCCAGATCGTCTTGTGTGCGGCCGCGTCGTTTGCGCAGAAATCTGATGTTGTTGCTGAAGTGGGTCATATGGTGCATTTTTTTTGATTTTTCAACCTTGGCCAGCTGTGGTTATTTTCGGCTATGGGTGTTTTTTGAGTGTAGTACCAGTGCTGGCCTCGAAAAAAAAAACTGAGAAAATACTTGCATTTATTTTTAAAATGATTAATTTAACGTCGTCAAAAATGATTAAAAACACGTCAAAGATATAACATTTGAATCGAATGTCAAGTTATTAAGCAAAAAAATCTCCTGGCAGTTGTACACATTTTATTTGTTTTGCTGGGGGAGGCGGGGATACAAAGGATGGAAGGAAGGACGATTGTACATATGGATCTCGACACTTTTTATGTGTCGGTGGAGCGGTTGATGAACCCTTTGCTTGTGGGCAAGCCGGTGATTATTGGTGGGATTTCTGACCGGGGAGTGGTGGCCAGTTGCAGTTATGAGGCGCGGCGTTTTGGGGTACATTCGGCCATGCCGATGCGCATGGCAAGGCAGCTTTGCAGTCAGGCGGTTTATATCAGGGGCGATATGGAGCTCTATAGCCGCTATTCGAGGCTGGTGACGGAGGTGATTGCCGATCGTGCACCGCTCTATGAAAAGACTTCGATTGATGAGCATTACCTTGATCTGACAGGGATGGACCGCTTTTTTGGATGTTATAAATGGACACATGAGTTGCGCGAACGCATTATCCGCGAAACGGGCCTGCCGATCTCTTTTGGTTTGTCGGCCAACAAAACTGTTTCGAAAATTGCCACTGGTCAGGCCAAACCCAATGGGGAGCTGCAGGTGTTGCAAACAGAGGTGAATCATTTCCTCGACCCTCTCTCCATCCGCAAGATTCCTATGGTTGGTGAGGCGGGCTACAGGCTGTTGCGCTCGATGGGTGTGGCCACCATTGGCATGCTCAGGCAGGTGCCACCGCTGATGATGGAACAGGTGATGGGCAAAAACGGCCTGGTGATCTGGCGCAAGGCCAATGGTATCGATCCAACGCCTGTGCAGCCCTACACCGAGCAAAAGTCGGTGAGCAGTGAGCATACTTTTGAGCAGGATACCACCGATGTGGTGCTGATGCGTCAGATGCTTTCGGCGATGGTAGAAAAACTCGCTTTTGAGATGCGTACGAAGGAAAAGCTGACGGGCTGTGTGACGGTGAAAATTCGCTATGCCAATTTCGACACCCATAGCCAGCAGAAACACATTCCCTACACTGCTTTTGATCATCTTTTGCTTGATACGGTGTTTGCTCTTTTTGAAAAGTTGTATCAGCGCAGGATGCTTATCCGTTTGATAGGGGTGCGCTTCAGTGAGTTGGTGGGAGGGTCGCAGCAGCTGAATATGTTTGAAGACACACCCGAGATGGCCAGTCTTTATCAGGCCATGGACCGCATCAGAAGGCGTTTTGGTCGCGATGCCATTGGCAGGGCAGGAGGACTGGAAAAGTCAAAGGCGGTGTTGACCAACGAAGTGGTACCCTATGTGCGCACGGGAAAAATAATTGTGTGATGATCTGTTTAAATGGGTTTTTGACAATGGAAGAAGAAAATGTAAGAATGGATGAATTTGCGGTTTACCTGAATGGTCTTTACTGGGAGCAGGCAATGGACGACCTTCCGGCTGAGCTGATCGCCTACGAATACATCAGATTTAGCGGAGGCGATGCCGATGCCCTGCTTCTGGCTGCCAGCACAAAAATGCAGGGGTTGAGACAGGTTTCGTGAATGCCGTAAGTGGCCTGCAAAGGAGCATATCCCATTTTTGGCAGTGTGGTGGGCTGACGATTCGTTTTTGTGCAAATGAATTCTGGTCAAGGAATGAGTTGATTGAGCAAGGCTTGATGCTTTTCTTCAAGCGATTGAAAAATGTGCATCTCAATGGTGTCAAAATCTTTTTTTGGTCTGCTCAAAATGAGCTTGCCCTGCTCGATGTAATGGATATGATCGCAGAGATTGGTGAGTGATTCGAGGATGTGCGAAGTGATGAGAATGGTTTTGTTTGGGCGAATTTTAAGTAATAAGTTGTGCAGCATGCGGCTGCTTTCGAGGTCGAGCCCATTGAAAGGTTCGTCGAGAATCATGATGGGTTTATCTTGTTTGATGCAGGCCATGATGGCAAGTTTTTTCTTCATGCCGGTGGAGTAGTGTTCGATCAGCCCGTCAAGCGGGAGCGCGAAAAGATTGTTCCACAGATCGTTGTCGAATTGATTGTTTTTGAAGAGCTGGAGGTATTCACGACCGGTGATATAGGTATAAAAGAAGTTTTCTGTTTCGAGAAATGCAATCTGATGGCGTGAGATTTTATTTCCATGGTAGGTAAGGTGTCCGCTGTTGGGTTTCTGATATCCGGCAATGATGTTGAGCAAACTTGTTTTGCCTGCGCCGTTCAAGCCGGCAATGCCATGTATCTCGCCTGCCTGAAGTGTCAGCGACAATTCATTGAAAAGCATATTGTCTTTTTGCCAGGCAAAATTTATTTTCTCCAGTTTAATCATCGAGAAGTGGGTGCAGGTTTTGTAAAGATTTGAAATAGAATCGGATACCTAACAGGAGGATGAGCGGTAAGAGCATCGGTACAATAATGGCAACAGCACCCAGCGATTGGAAAAAACTGTTGGCCGGTGAGCCTGACTGCGGGTCGTAGAATGTGTATTTTACCACGATGGCATAGCTTTGTATCAGTATGAGCAACAAAAGCAGCAACGGTGTCACAAACCAGAAGTTGGGATGAAACACCATATAAATGAGTGTGTGTGGAAGCATCAACAAACCAAACATGCGTGCATTGTGTTCTATCTTTTGTTTAATAAGTTGATTGGCAGTTAGTTCGTAACTTGTAAGCATTGGAAGTGACTCATTTCGCTCATAAAAGCTGACTACCAGGATGGCTTCAATCATCATGGAAAGGGGCAATAACACTAAATTTGGTGCAACGGCCAGGCCTGCAACCCATATGAATATAAAGAGGTAGTAGGTGCGCCTGATGCCTGCCTTCCATTCAAAAGACCCTGATGGAATCCAATGGATCAGACGTGAGCGGATGATCGGTTTCTGCTTTGTGTGGATAGAAGCTCTGTAATGACTTATGGGCCAGAGCAATCCTAATAACAGCAACACTGCAAAATGCCTGTGCAACAATATGCTGACCCAGACCGGTGACAGTAGCAATACGTATTCCGGTAAAAACCACCTCCACGGGTGGATGTGGTTTTGAACTACAAAATGTTGATCTGCACGTGATTGATGCAAAAGAAAGAGTATTGCCAGCGAAAGCAACAGCGTGATCATTGCCTCTGATTCCAGCCTTGTTTTCGCGAATATCAATGCGATAAAGCCAATAAGTATTGCAATCAGGATGAGCAGACGGGGCAAACCCAATGCGCTTGCCAATCGAAATGATTGAATGAGCCTCAGCCTGATTAACATGTTTATATTCATATGGCAAAAATATTGAATTTGGTAAACCATTGCCTGATTGGGATAGTGGCCAATAAATGAACTGGTTGCTACATGCTTGCCTTATATTGAAGGAAACTTATCTGATCGATATCGATTTGATCCTTCGATATAATTCTGATCATTTCTTTGGAATTTCGTCTAATTGCTTATTTTTGCAGTCCGAAATAAAAACGGGGTGTAGCGCAGCCCGGTAGCGCGCTTCGTTCGGGACGAAGAGGCCGCTGGTTCGAATCCAGTCACCCCGACCCAGAAAAAAAGACGATCAAATATGGATCGTCTTTTTTTTTATTGCCAGTTTGTACCGGTCTGGTTTTCATGTGTTTGCTTTGGATTCCTCTTTAGCAGGAGGTGATATTTGTTTGGTGAAAAGGAGGTGGCTGAGCACGATTCGAAGTTCATGGTAGGTGTAATCAGGGCCAAGCACCTCGCGTGCGCGACCAAGATGGGCGTCGTCAGTTTCGAGGAAATATTCTGTGATTGTGGCCATTTTTTCTGTAGGCACAAGTTCATCGGCAGGCAGTTCGCCCATCTCAACATAGTGCGACAAGTGAGAATAAATGGTTGAGAGGGCAAATCCACGCTGGGCAGCAATCTCTTCGATGGGCATGCCTTCACGGTAGAGCTCAAAGGTAACTGCATGGCTGACAGGTTTGGACGGTGGCGGGGGAGTTTCCTGTGGCGGACTCAAATCAACCGTAAGACCCTTATTGTTTTGTTGAAGGTATTCGTCAATCAATTGCAGCAAAGCCATGCCATATTTGGCAATGCGCACCTTGCCAAGTCCTTTGATTTTTTGCAGTGCCTTCATGTTGAGTGGCGGTGAGGCAGCAATCTCTTTCATTGAGCGGATTGGCAGCACCTCATATACGTCAAGCGCTTCCAGTTCTGCAGTTTCGTTTCGCCAGTTTTTGAGCAGTTCGTATAATTTGTCGGATTTGCCCGCTGTTGTTTTGGGTTTTTCCCTGGATTTAAATTTGCGTTCGGTTGATGATGCAGCAGCCGTCGCCCTTGCGCTCAGGTAGTCGCTGATCTTGAATCCTTTACGGCAATGGTTCAGGCAGGCATGCTGCAATTCCATGTCGATCATCATCCGGCTGAAGGTTTCTTGTAGTTGTTTTTTCAGTTCTTTATTGTCGGTCTCAATTTCAATGTCCAGGTTCTCCATTACTGTTTTGAAACGTGGCTCAAAATATTCGCAGGCTTTGATGATGCGTTGTTGCAGTGGTTCATTCAATTCAATGTCGGGCTGCTGAAGGCAAAGTTGATCCACCTGTGCCATAAATTTGGTGCTAACACTGATCAGTGAACTGCTGAGTGTTTCGTTGTTTTCGTGGTATTTTTTGTGAAGTGCATCGCCAAGCACAGTGGCATGTTCATGCAGGAGGCGCATCATGGCTTTGATGCGTCGCTGAGCGGGTGCAAAATCAAAGAGTTCTTTCACTAGTTGGATTTGGAAGCTGTGTTTTGCATCGGCCAGGGTGCTTTCGGTTGGTGTGTTGGTTTCAACCTCCATCATAAAGCTGTTCACTGTTTGATTGCTTTTGATGGCGGTTAAGGGTATCTTTGATCGGAATATCATACCCTCCAGGCTTGTGCAGCGGCTAAGTGCCACATACACTTGTCCATGTGCAAAGGCGGCTTTTGCATCAATGATGGCTTTGTCGAATGTAAGTCCCTGGCTTTTGTGGATGGTGATGGCCCAGGCCAGCTTGAGCGGAATCTGAGTAAAGGTTCCAATGGTTTCTTCCTCAATTTCTTTGGTGGTTTCGTTGAGTTTGTAACGGTTGTTTTGCCACTCGATGGCGCCTGTTGTGATGGCTTCGTAATCATTGTCGCATTGAACCGTAACGGTGTGCTGGCTTTTATCAATTGCTGTTATCCGACCAATTTTTCCGTTAAAATATAGTTTTTGTGGATTGGGATCATTTTTAACAAACATCACTTGTGCGCCTGTTTTGAGTTCCAGCTCCGGATTGGTCGGGTAGAGGTAATCTGGGAAGTCGCCCTTGATGGATGCCTTAAAGGTGATGGTGGGTGATTCGAGGCTGTCGAGTCGCGTTTGGTTGATGCTTTGTGCCTGGTGATTATGGGTGGTGAGCGTGATGTAGCCTTCGGGCTCGTTTTCGAATATTTCGGGAAGATAGCGCTTGTTCAGTTCGTGAATGGTAGCCTCGTCAGGATCGGACGATCTGACTTTGTTGAGCAGGTTGATAAAATGAATGTCGCTTTGCCGGAATACCTTTTTGAGCTCGATGCTGACGTATGAGGTTTTTTGCAGGGCCTGGCTGCTAAAGAAATAAACGGTTGGATACACCTGGCGGAGCATTTCCCATTCCTCTTCCTTGGCGATGGGGGCAAGTTGATGCAGGTCGCCTATCATAAGCAATTGCAGGCCTCCAAAGGGAATCCACCTGTTTCGGTAGCGGCGCAAAACGGCATCAACCGCATCAAGCAGGTCGGCCCTCACCATGCTGATTTCATCTATCACTAACAAGTCGAGGCTGCGAATGATGTTGATCTTTTCGCGGTTGAACTTTTGGTAGCGTGCTGCCACAGTGGATGGGTTCCGGCTGTCGTTGTTGTAAATCATTTCGAGCGATCCGGGCAATTGTGGTCCGAAGGGCAGCTGAAAAAAGCTGTGAATGGTTTGTCCGCCGGCATTCATGGCGGCTACCCCAGTAGGGGCCAGCACCACAAAACGTTTGGAGGTGAAATCTTTAAGCTGTCGCAAAAAGGTTGTCTTTCCTGTGCCGGCCTTGCCGGTGAGAAAGATGTGGGTGTTGGTGTTTTGAACAAACTCTCGTGCAAGTGAGAGTTGTGGATTGGTTTCAAGTTTCATGGCAATAAGGTTTATATGGACATTCATCCACAAAACAGACTCACCAATTCAGGTAATGAACGGTATAGTTGTCTTGCAGATAGCTGGCTATCACTGTTTTGCGTCCCTGCTCTGCATCTGCCACGCTTACAAAGGCGTTGGAGGTGCGGTGTCCGCGGTCGGCCCTGTTCCAGCCTGGATATTGTGTGATGAGCAGGTGGTTAAATTCGTAATTAAGGTCGAAGTCTTTTTTCTCCTGATGAATATTCGATACAAATCCATGATATGCTTTGGTGCCGGTGTTTTCGGGGTCGCAGTAGCAAGATGAGAACACAAAATAGTACTTCGGACCCTTTGTCATATCGTAGGTGCTCAGGAGCATGGGCTCTTCTTCAGTTCTGCGGGCTGGATTGAGGTTGCAGCGATAAACACTGCCAATGAAATTGAAGCAAACATCCACTCCGGCAATGTAGAGGTCGAGGTCGCCATCGTTGTCAAAATCGCCCCAGCGTGCAGTGCCGTTGCTCAAGCCGGGCAATCCTGCCATGACATCCTTGAAGCCTTTGCCAGAGATGTTTTTGAGCACGATGGTGTAAGGCCGCTCAAGGCTTTCGCCTGTGATCACCACATCCACAAAGCCGTCGCCGTCAAAATCACCAGCATCGAGGCTGGCATTCATCAGCTGACGGATACCACCTCTGTTTCCTTCGGCAAACTGATGATTTTTATTATTGATGTAATACCTCGTCACGGGGTTTCCGTCTTTGTTTTGTCCTGCAATCATGAGGTCGGCGTAGCCATCGCCATTAAAATCGGCACTCACCGCATCGCTGTGGTATAAAGGTGTAAAATGAGCACGTGAACCACTGAATTGATCATTTTTCTGAATAAACAACCTGGTTATCAAACCTTCAGCTGATTTACCTGTAATGACAATGTCCAGTTTGCCATTGTTCGAGAAATCGGCCCAAATGGCTTTTCCAAACCGAACACCTGGTAAATTAGCTTGAATATCAGTGAGTTTATCTTTGTCGTTTCGAAGCACCAGCGTTTTCAGATGGTTGTCGCAATCAAGCCCGGTGATCAGCACATCAAGGTCGCCGTCTTTGTCGTAATCGCCCAGTTGGACAGAGCCATCGGTGAGGGCGGGCACAACGAGCTGGCTGCGGCTAAAGGTGCCATTCGCCTGTTGAAAATAAACTCCTGATTGCAGTTTACCCCCGTTGCTTGCCCCGGTGATCACCACATCTTCGCGGCCATCGTTGTTTATATCACCCACATCCATTCCGCCGAGTGCGATATCAGGCAAGGCGGTTGCTTTTGATACAAAGCTGTTGAAGCTTCGTTGCTGATGAAAAACGGTTCTGATGGTGTTGTTTGTGCCAGCAAGTTGCCCGGCTGCGAGGGGATGTAACTTGTTTTGCGACATGATCCAGGCTGCATCCGCATTCACCATGGGAGTTCCCGATTTAGGAATCTCAACAAACAATTGTGCCTGTATCGATGTGGCAAAAACACCGAAAAACACCATGAGTATGAATTGTGAAAAATGCTGAGTTTTGCTGATGGCGTTGTGGGTTTTGATTCTTGTTTGCATGATATGTGTTGTAGTGGTCATTGTCATGATGTGGACTGAGAAGGCTTAGTTTAGAAGAAAAAGGCTGACAAGTTCGATGAGCTTTTCCATGCCAAGGGGCTTGCTCAGGTAGGAGTCGAAGCCCATGCGGATGTACTTTTCTCCCTCGTCGGACAGTGCAAAAGCGGTGATTGCCACAATTTTGCTTTGAGGCTTGTGTTTTTTTATTTCCTTTAAGGCATGAATACCATCTTTTTCAGGCATTTGGATGTCCATCAGGATAAGGTCGGGCTGAAGCTCGATGGCCATGTCAACTGCAATCATGCCGTTTCCGGCGTGAAACACTTTTGCATGGGTGTTTCTTAGCATGCCATTGATGAGACTAA
The DNA here is from genome assembly GCA_964492695.1 of uncultured Lentimicrobiaceae bacterium. Taxonomy (GTDB): domain Bacteria; phylum Bacteroidota; class Bacteroidia; order Bacteroidales; family F082; genus JALNZU01. The sequence continues at coordinate 28,969 of CAZBMR010000004.1, read as the reverse complement.
AATTGATGTCGACATCTTCTGCCACGAGGATTGTTTTTTTACTCAGGTCGGGGTAGGCTTTGTTGGTCATTCCAAGGTCGTAGGGCGCGGGAAGGGTGAAGTAAAAAGCCGATCCTTTTCCTTCGACAGATTCAACCCATATTGATCCGCCGAGCAGTTGCGTAAGATTTTTTGTAATGGCAAGGCCCAGTCCTGTTCCTCCAAAAACGCGCGTGTGCGAGTCGTCGGCTTGTCTGAACCTCTCGAAAATCACATCGAGTTTGGATTCGGGAATGCCAATGCCCGTATCTTTTACAAAAAACTGGTAGTGTTCGCCAATATGTATAACGCCAAACTCTATCTGACCTTTTTCGGTAAACTTTGATGCATTGCTTAACAGGTTAGTGAGTATTTGCACCAGCCTGAGTTTGTCAGTAGTTATTTCAAACTTTAATGCTGCCTCACGGCCGTGTTGTATAAGTTTTACCTGATTTTTCCCATTCTGATCAAGTTGTTGACGGAATGTATGAAACAGTTCGTCGAGCACAGGACTCAGCTTGAATGATGTATGCTGGATTTTCAGCTCCCCGGCTTCAATCTTGGAAATGTCGATGATGTCGTTGATCAGGTTGAGGAGCAGTTTGCCGCTCGAACGGATCATTTCGACGAATTCGCGTTTCTCATCGTTGGAATAATCGTCTGTTGCAAGCAAATCGGAAAAGCCAAGTATGGCATTCATAGGGGTTCGGATTTCGTGCGACATATTGGCGAGAAAAGCCGATTTGAGCAGGTCTGATTCTTCAGCCTTGTTTTTAGCCTTGATGAGGTCTTGTTCAAAATTTTTCGATTCGGTGATGTTTTCCATTACCACAACCAGTCCGAGAAAAACACCCTCGTCGCGCATGGGAGCGCCTTTCATTCTGATCCAGCGAATTTTTTTGGTATCCCTCAGTCTGAAGCTCAGGTCGGAGAGGGCTCCCTGATATTTGTGGGCATTCTGCCAGAACGATTCAACCGTCTTTCGGTCTTCGCTGATGATGTGGCGTAGCCAGGTGCTGTCAGTAAACTCAATGGCGGGGATGGATGTGGATTCCGAAAGTCTCTGATTGGTATGGATGATTTTACCATCCTGATCCGTTACTGCGATTCCGAAGGGCGATGTATCATAAATGCCTTTGAGGTGTTCCTGATTTTGCTTGAGGCTGTTGTAGGCATGTTGCTTTTCGATGATTTCGTTGTGAAGTTCTTTTGTTCGATCGGCCACACGCTGTTCCAATTCCTGATTGATCACTTCGAGCTTTCTGGAGTGTTGCTGTTTGATTCTGAGTCGGTTAAAAACGAAAGCCATAATTGTGAGCAAAATCAGCGCGATGCTCCCGGTGAGGATGTACCTGAACTTGTAGCTGTTTTGTTCGAGCTGAAGTTTTAAAATTTCATTTTCTGCATCCACCCGGCTTGTTTCGTATCGCACCTGAAGTTCGGTAAGCTCATATGCCCTGCGCTCGGAAAACAGGCTGTCGCGCATGCGTGAGGTTTGTTCGGAATAATACAGTGCCTTTTCAAAGTCGTTTCGGCCCTTGTAGATGTCTTTCTGAAGTTTAAAACAGTAGTGAAGCACCGCGTTGTTTTGCAGTTTGAGTGCGATGGCTTCTGCTTGTTTGAGGTACTGCAGGGCCTGATCATCATTGTTTTGCAGATGCAGAAGCCATGCAATCTGGTTGAGGATGGTGCTTTGTCCGTATTCGTTTCCTGTGCTGGTATATACGTCGAGGGCTTTGCGAAGGTATTCATCAGCATCCGAATAGCGTTCCATGCCTGTCATTACTTTGCCAATATTGGCATAGATGTTGGCTAATTCAAGTTTCTGCCCGTATTTTTTTTGGATAGCCATTGCGCTGATAAAAAAATCAAGTGCGCGCCGGTAGTCTTTCATGTCGAGATGCACCATGCCAATGGCATTTTGTGAGTAGGCAATTTGTGGCTCGTCTTTTAAAAATTCCTTGAGATACAAAGAGCGAAAATGGTTGTCGAGTGCTTTTTCAACATTGCCAAGCAGGTGATACACATTGCCAATGTTTGCCAGGGTGAAGGCAATTCCGGTGCTGTCGTGCTTGTCTTCGAACAGTTTAAGCGATTGCAGGTGGAGCTCCAGGGCTTTTTCGGGGATGTTTAGTTTGCGGTAGCAAACGCCCTGTTCGTTGATGAGTTGCGCCCTGAGCAATGCATTGTTTTGAAATTCAGGAAGTTTAAGTGCTTCTTTGGCGTAGTTGATGCCTTGGGCGGGGTCGATGTTTCTGATGCTTGCAACCAAATCTATGTAGAGCAAAGCTTTTTCTATGCCTTCCCGCACCGGTAGCAATCGCTCGAGGCTATCAACTTTTTGAGGTGTTTCTGCGCGGACCTGCAGGATAGAAACATGAAGCAGAAGAATCCCTGTCAGAAAAAACCATATTGCAGTTTTGAACATCCGGCTCCCGTGTTAGTGTACACAGGAGCAAATATACAATAATTGATGAAATAAGTGTTGTCGAAAGATGCGTGGTTTGAAGCAGCAATCCACGGCTAGGGTTCGATGCCGAGGTGTTTGTAGATCTCGTCGATCAGCAGGTCGGCCTGAATGGGTTTGGTGAGGTAGCCGTCGTATAAAGCTTCTTCTTTGTCAAAAGCCGGACTATCAGTGAAAGTGCTGAGTGAGATCACAGGCAGATTGGGCCTGATGACCTTGATGTGCTCGGTGGCTTCCTTTCCGTCCATGCCAGGCATGTTAAAATCCATCAGCACCACATCTGTTTTTCGGCCGCTGCGTATGTGTTCAATGGCTTTGGCGCCGCTATCGCAGTAATCAATCACGGGGTTCAATTTGCCCAGCATTGCCTTCACCAAAAGAAAATTCACACGCAGATCATCAACCACCAGAACATGAATAGGCTGCCGGGTGGAAGTGTTGGTTTTTGCGGAGGTGTTTTTTTGCATTGCGGGCATCGAATAATAATACTGTATTTGCATGCCAATTCAAAATCAATAAGCAGGCCACAATATTAAACCACTAATTAACAATTGGTTACATAAATATTAAAACAAGAATTAATTTCAAACAAGGAATGAATTCCAAAATTAAGAAATTTTCTTTCTTCAAATTGGCTGATAAGGCACGCTTAAACGAACAAAATGGTTAAAAAGTTTCGTTCAAAATTATAAAAATTACATACAAATTCAAAAAAAGTTTGAATGTTTCAGCTTCCCTTTGAGTGTGTTTAAGGCATGTTGTTTTCTGCCTCATCAAAGGTTTTCGTCAAAATAAGTCGTTATTTTTTGAATGAGATGGGCACGGTCTTTGCCCCGCACATTATGTTCGTGACCGGGATAAACAAAATAATCAACTTGCTTTCCAGCATCGACGCAAGCTTTCAGAAAACTGAGGCTGTTTTGCCAAAGCACCACCGGATCCATATCCCCGTGCATAATCAGCAGCTTTCCTTCAAGCTGCGGGGCTTTCAAAATCAGGTTTGAAGCGGCATATCCATCCGGATTCTCTTCGGGCTGATCCATGTACCGTTCCCCGTACATTATTTCATAATACTTCCAGTCGATCACCGGACCGCCTGCTGTGGCCACTTTAAACACCTCAGGATGTGTGAGTTTCAGATTAATGCTCATGAAACCGCCATAGCTCCAGCCATCCACTCCAATGCGGTTTGCATCCACATAGGGCAGTGTTTTCAAATAAGCAATACCTGTCATTTGGTCCTCCATCTCAGCTTTACCTACTTGCCTGTGTATGGCCTGCTCAAATTTTTGCCCCCGGTGATCTGAACCACGGTTGTCGAGTGTGAAAACAATATACCCTTTTTGACTCAGGTAGTTGAGGTAAAGGCCTGCCCCCCAAAGCCAGCTGTCGGTGATGAGTTGCGCGTGTGGTCCGCCATAAACATACACGATGACAGGATATTTTTTTTCAGCATCGAAGTTGACAGGCAGAATGATGCGGCCAAAAAGCGGGGTACCGTCCACGGCATTCAACCCGATGATGCTTGTTTTGCCCAGGGCATAGGCCTCGAGTGGGTTTGGGGCATCAAGCAAGGTTTTGCTCACGAGTTTGTTCAGCTGAATCAGTTGAATTTTTCTTGGTGTGCTGGCGCTGCTATAGCTGTCGAGCATGTATTTTCCGCTCGGACTGATCATGCTTCGGTGTGTCCCGTTTTCGGGTGTTAAAAGTCTGGTTTTGCGTGTTTTGATGTCGATTTCCCAGGTATTCAGCTGGAGCGGACTTTGTTGGGTTGATTGGTAAAAAGCCTTTGTTCCCTTTGGGTCGAAGGCGAGCAAATCAGTCACCTCCCACGTGCCACTCGTTAGTTGACTAATCAGCGTGCCATCTGTTTGATAAAGGTACATATGCCTGAAACCATCACGTTCGCTCATCCAGATGAAAAGGTTGTTCGAGCCTGGAAGAAAAAACAGAGGATGTTGGGGTTCAACATATTTTTCATCCTTTTCCTCAAAAACTGTTCTTAACCCGGCACCGGTCTGACTGTCGTATGATTTTAAGGACATATGGTTTTGTTCCCTGTTGAGAATGGCGGTGAAAATGGCTTTGCTGTCGGGTTGCCAGGTCACTGCCGTAAGGTATTGTTCAGCAGGCTCTCCGGTTTGCAGGAATCGTGTAAGCTTGTCAGCCAGGGCATACACACCAATGGTTACATGATGGCTCTTTGTTCCAGCCATCGGATATTTTTCCCATTTAACGGCGGCCATGCGCTGCGCAATGTCAACCAGCGGATAATCGGTCACCATGCTTTGATCCATGCGGTAAAAAGCAAGCATGCTTTCGTCGGGCGACCAAAAGAGTCCTTTTTCAATGCCAAATTCATTGCGGTGCACAGTTTGTCCGCTCACCACACCCTCCGGATTGTCTGTAACTTGCTGGTGGACATTGCCGTCGAATACATACACATTTCCTTTGAGGGTGTATGCCACCTTCATGCTGTTTGCTGCAAGTTCAATATTTTCGGCCTCATCGGGCAATGAAGTTATTTTTGTGAGTTGAATGGGGGCACTTTTAATGCTGTATAAAGTGTTTTTAATCCAAAAAATGGCTTGGGTGTCTGATTTCCACTGCAAAGGGGGCAGACGCCTGAGGGTATCTTCCTTCAAAGAGAGCAGCTCCCGGTTGAGTGTGCTGAGGCTCAGCGGTGTGAGTGTATCGGATGATCCCGCTTTAACGGCGATCACGTTGTTGTTGTCCACCCATGAATAAGTGTCTGAGCTTCTCATCCATTGCAGTTGCTGTAAATTTTTAGCATAAAGCGCCGGGTTCATGCCAACTACATCCTGTGGTGTAAACACTTTGTCCTGTGCCAATAAAAAAATTGTGGTTAGCAGCGATGCTGCAAGGAGGGAGAGAAATTTTTTCATGTTGATACGATAATTATTTTCATGGCAATGATAGGGTGAAAATGTATCAGTGCCCGGCTGATTCAGTTTAAGGTTATGAAAATCAAGCCAGGGTGGTTAAAAGGCTGTCTATTCAACCGCATGAACAGCCTGTACAAATTCGGAAAGCAGTGATGGATTTTTTTCAAGTGTGTTGCCTATCACCACCACATCGGCACCAGCTTCCAGTTTCGAGATGGCCATTTCGGGTGTCTTGATGCCACCACCAACGATCAGTGGCACATTGATGCTTTCTTTCACGGCCCTTATCATGAGGTCGGGAACGGTGTTGAGCGCGCCTGATCCGGCATCCATAAAGATGAGTTTCATTCCAAGCATTTCGCCTGCCATGGCCGTGCACATGGCAATGTCGTTTTTGTCGGAGGGAATGGGGTAGCTGTTGCTCATATAGCTGACGGTGGTTGGTCTTCCGCTTTCGATCAGCATATAACCCGTGCTGAGCACCTCTAAACCACTGAGTTTTAAATAGGGTGCTGCAATCACATGGGTTCCGATCAACATGTCGGGGTTACGCCCCGAGATGAGCGAAAGAAACAGAAAACTATCAGCTAAATTGCTGAGCTGATGAGTGTTGCCTGGAAACAAAACAACCGGAATGTTGGTTTTGCTCTTGATGAGTCTGATACAGTTGTTTAACCCATTGTTGGTAAGAAGTGAGCCTCCAACAAATAAAAAATCTACTCCAACACGGTCTGCTTCATCAGCAAGGAAAAGAATTTCTTTGTCAGAAGGTTTATCTGGGTCAATCAGTACAGCTATCTTTTTTCCCGGACTGCAAAAGCGTTCGTAGTTCGTCATTTGAATGGGTGGTATGTGCCACAAAAATAATGATTCCATCGAATGCGACAGGAAATCAAGTTATTTTTCATTTTTCAGCAATGTTTATCATAGCTTTCAAGGTTTATTTGATATTGGTAAGTAATTGATAAATAGTATTATATATCGAATAGCGGTTCCGCTCAGGAAACCCCGTCACGTTTCATGGATTGCAGAAACCGTTAACTGACTGTGCTTTGTGGCTCTTGTAAAATCAAATACCTTTGTTTCAATCAATAATATATGCGATTCGGGCAGGTTATTTTGGCGATTATTTATGTGTCCCTTCTTCAGGGGTATGCTGCAAACGCGCAAGAGCGAAAGCAGGTGAATGCCCATCGCTTTGGCGCGCGGCCTGTTGTGGATGGATTTCTTCACGAAGCTGACTGGTCATTGGCTGGGCCAGCGCAGGGCTTCTGTCAGTATGAACCCTTTAATGGACGGGCGGCCAGCTTCGAAACCACTGTGCTTGTTGGCTATGACGATGAGGCCATCTATGTTGCCGCACGCATTCACGATCCCCATCCCGACAGCCTGTCGCTTGAATTGCACGAAAGAGATAATACTGGTCTGGCAGATTATTTCGGAGTGATGATCGATCCCTACAACGACGGATTGAATGCGCTGGCCTTTACAGTTACGGCTCGTGGTGTGCAGTCCGACATGAAATTCAACAACGAAGATGATGACGAGGACGACAGTTGGGATGCCGTTTGGAAATCGGGTGTTCAGCTCACCAACGATGGCTGGCAGGTGGAAATGGCCCTTCCCTATGCGGCACTTCGGTTCCCCGAGAGAGCGGTTCAGCAATGGGGAATCAACTTTTTCAGGAGTGTGCAGCGAAAAAGAGAGTACGACAGTTGGAACTGGGTTGATGTGAATAAAAAAGGGATGACCACCCAAATGGGTTTGCTTACAATTGGCGAACCCATCCAACCCCCATTGCGACTGAGTTTTACACCTTATTTGTCGGCAACTGCCAGCCATTTCAGCGGCACCGGCAAATGGTCGCAGGGATACAACTATGGCATGGATGTTAAATGGGGACTGAATGAGAGTTTCACGCTGGACCTGACACTTATCCCTGATTTTGGCCAGGTGGAGTCGGACGAACTCGTTTATTCATTGACACCTTTCGAAGTGTATTATGACGAAAAACGACCTTTCTTTACCGAAGGCACAGAGTTGTTTAACAAAGGTAATGTGTTTTATACCAGGCGCATAGGAGCAAAACCCCGGGCATGGTCGAACATAAATAGCAATTATCCTGATTCGCTTATCCTTTCCAATCCTGAAACAGTGCAGCTCATCAATGCAGCCAAGCTCTCGGGAAAAACCGCAGGTGGACTTGGAGTGGGTGTTTTTAATGCAGTGACGGCAAACACCTGGGCCGAGGTGATGACGATCGGCAAAACAGAACGTCTGCGCACCGAGCCATGGACAAACTACAACATGATCGTGCTGGAACAATCACTGGCGCATCATTCGCAGCTGAGTTTTTTCAATACAAATGTGGCACGTCCTGATAGCAACAGCATGGTAAATGTTTCCGGAGCCGAAGTTTCGCTGCGCAACTCAAAAGGAAGCAGACAGCTTTATGCGCAGTTCAATATGAGTCAGCATTACCAAAAAGGCCAGGAAACCAGACTGGGCGAAAGAATGCAGTTGTATTACGGTAAAATTGACGGAAAATTCAAACCATCTGCCGGTGTGACGCTCACTACCGATTCGTACAATCCCAACGATATGGGCTATTTGAAAAATCCCAACGAAATGGTGGTGAATTTGGAGGCCGAATACAATCGGTATGAGCCGAGAGGAAAGGTGCTCAGGTGGTACAATGAATTTTACATCAATCCCTACTATCAATATAAGCCTTTTAAATTCAGTATGTTAGAGTTGGGTGCTAGAACCAGGCTCACCACTGTGGCGCAGTACACCCTTGGCGGCTACTTCAATTTCTATCCCACTGGAAGACTTGATTTTTTCGAAGCCCGCAGTCCGGGACGGTATTGGCAAAAACCCTGGAGTTATAACATTGGATTTTGGGGTTCGCCCGATTACCGGAAAACCATTTTGGCCGACTACAGGTTTGGCATCAGGCAGTACCCCGAATGGAAATATTTCAACTGGTATGTTGAGCTGTCGCCACGCTGGCGGATTCAGGAACACATCCTGCTCATCGCAAAGGTGTTGTATGATTACACGATCAACGACAGGGGCTTTGCTACCCACGAATCAACCAATGGTATCAATGAGGTTATTTTTGGGGGTCGCGATGTCAGGAATGTGATCTCCTCGATCGACCTCGGTTATGCCTTTGGACCAAAGTCGGGTATGAACCTCGAAATGAGGCATTACTGGCTGCTGGTTGGCTACGACCGCTACTTTCGTCTGCTGGAAGATGCAAATTTGGAACCGGTGGAGCATCACACCGACCACAGCTTTGCAGTGAACACCTTTAACATCGACATGGTGTACAGGTGGAATTTTGCCCCTGGAAGCGAGTTGCTGCTGGTATGGAAAAATGCCGTTTATCAGCAAGTCGCTGGCAATGAAATGCATGATGATTATTTCCGCAACCTTGAACAAACGTTCAACTCGCCCATGGGCAACAGTTTTAGTATCAAATTGTTGTATTACCTCGACTGGCAGCAGATGAGGCGGGTTTTCTGAGTAAAAACCGATGACCTCCAAAGACACATAAGTTTTTTTGGCTGAACGGCGTCAGCTTCTGCCTTTCAGCCAGTAAAACAGATGCAAGGGTTTATTCCAAATAAGTGTAGCCGTATAGACCTGATCTATAGATCGATAAAAATTCCTTCCCTTCTTCGGCAGTAATTTTTCCCTGTTTTACAGAGGTCATCACCCAGGTTTCAACAGTGCGCACGAGTTTTTTAGAGTTGTATTGAACATAGTCGAGCACCTCGGCCACTGTTTCTCCGTCAATCACCTGATCAATGTAATAGCCTTTGTGGTCAACCGACACGTGCACTGCATTCGTATCGCCAAAGAGGTTGTGCAAATCGCCCAGGATTTCCTGATAGGCGCCTGTTAAAAACACACCGATGTAATAAGGTTCTTTTCCTTTCAGTGAATGAACGGGGAGGTGATGTGAAAAATTCCGGGTAGAGATGAAGTTGTCAATTTTTCCATCCGAGTCGCAGGTGATGTCTTGCAGGGTGGCATAACGGTCGGGCTTCTCATCCAGCCGGTGAATGGGGATGATGGGGAATATTTGATCAATGGCCCAGCTATCGGGCAGCGACTGGAAGAGGGAAAAGTTGCAGAAATACTTGTCGGAAAGTAATTTAGGCAGATTTAAAAATTCCTCGGGTGGCCTTTTCATTTCGGTGGCCATTTGATGTATTTCGCGAGCGATCGACCAAAACAGGCGTTCGATTTGCGCACGGGTTTTAAGATCGAGCAGCCCCAGGCTAAACATGTCGAGTGCTTCTTCGCGGATTTGTTGTGTGTCGTGCCAGGTTTCAAGCATTTTGGTTTGATTGAGGTTTTCCCAGGCACTGTATAGCTCATGCAACAGCTCGTGATCGTCCTCCTTCACCTCTTCATCATCGTCCCAGGTTGAAAGGCTGGCATATTCCAACACCTCAAAAACAAGTACAGAGTGGTGTGCGGTGAGCGAGCGTCCCGATTCGGTGATGATATTGGGATGAGGAATTTCGTTTTTGTCGCTGGCATCGACCATGGCAAATGTGGCATCGTTCACGTATTCCTGAATGCTGTAGTTCACACTGCTTCCGCTGTTTGCAGAGCGGGTGCCATCGTAGTCCACACCCAGTCCGCCACCTACATCAACAAACTGAAGGTGAAATCCCATTTTATAAATCTGTACATAAAATTGTGCTGCTTCACGCAAGGCAATTTTGATCCGTCGAATCTTATTCACCTGACTTCCAATGTGGAAGTGAACAAGACGAAGGCTTTCTTTCAGGTTATTGCGTTCGAGAAAATCAAGTGCTTCGAGCAACTCGCTCGAGGTGAGTCCAAACTTGCTCACATCACCTCCCGAATCTTCCCATTTTCCACTTCCTGAGCTGGCCAGCTTGATGCGAATGCCAATGTTTGGTTTCACTTTCAAACGTTTGGCAACTTTGAAAATGAGTTTTAGCTCATTCATTTTTTCAACCACAATAAAAATGGTGCGCCCCATTTTTTGCGCCAGCAAGGCCAGCTCAATATAGCTTTCGTCCTTGTAGCCATTGCAAATAATCAATGAGTCATTGTCAGTGTTGATGGCCAAAACGGTGTGCAATTCAGGCTTGCTGCCGGCTTCCAGGCCTATGTTAAACTTTTTTCCATGGCTGACAATCTCCTCAACTACCGGACGCATCTGGTTTACCTTGATGGGATACACAATGAAGTTTTGTCCCTTGAATTCGTACTCGGCAGCAGCTGCCTTGAAACAGGTATCCATGAGCTCGATGCGACTGTCAAGGATATCCGGAAATCGCACAAGTACTGGTGTTGATACATCTCGGAGCATCAATTCGTCGAGGAGTTCTTTCATATCAACCGCTGCAGCATTTTTTTTTGGTGTCACAATGACATTGCCCTTTTCGTTGATTGAAAAATAATTGATGCCCCAACCATTGATATTGTAAAGCTCAGCAGAGTCTTCAACACGCCATTTTCTCATAAGTCGTTCAGGATGTTAAACATGAATAATAATAAACTTCTCCGGGCCGAATCAGATAGCTCCTTTTCGGGGCGCAAAACTAATAAATAATCATGGGAAAGTGTGCTTTTTTTTACGCCAAATGATCGAGATTAACCATTTGATAAACAAGCTTATGTTAGCAAATTTTACCATCGGTGGCTGACCCTGACCATACATAGGTCAAGCCATCAGCTTTGCGATTTTCTGTGTTCCTTCAAATTGTTCCAGCAGTGTTTTTATAAGCACCGTCATAGGTATCGAAACAATCATGCCTGGAATGCCCCAGAGGTATCCCCAGAACATCAACATAATAAGAATGGCTATAATGTTTATTCTGAATGATTTACCCATGAATATGGGCTCAATCACCGAACCAAAGATCACTTGAACAAAGGTGAATGCAACGGCAAGCATCAGCACCGTTTCGGTTTGATCAACTTCGATGTAGGCGAAAAGTACCGCCAGCACGGTTGAAACAATCGATCCTATCATTTGCACAAAGTTGAGCACAAAAGCCAGCAGTCCCCAAAACACCGGAAAACTTAGTCCCGACACCCAGGCTACGATGCTAAAACCCAGACCTGTGAGAAAGCTCACCACGAACTTGACAATTAAAAAGCGCGCGATGCTTTTTTCAATCACCATATAGGTACGCACCGACCGAATTTTATTGTTGAATAAAGTTTGACCAAGGATGGTTTCCATATTGAGCGAACCGGCCAACAATAAAACCAAAAAAAACAAAGTCATCAGCACCAAACTCGCCGTATGCTGCACGAGCACCAGCGTTTCGCCAAAACTTCCCAACAGAAGGCTGCGGACCTCGTCGCTGAATAATACGCTCTGAATGGGGCTTTCAGATGTATTAGATTCAAGACCCATTTGTTTTGCGATGGGTATGAGCTGCTGCCCCACCTTTTCATCGAGCAGCTGATAGAGCTTTTCTTTTCCTTCTATCATTTCTTTCCCACTAAGCTTGATCAGGAAAACGAGGCCTCCGATGCCGGCAACAACGATGCCCATAATGAGGCTGATGGCTGGTATCCGATGCATCCCCTTACGGCTTAGCCAACGGATCATTGGCATGAAAAGCAGCGTAATGAAAAAAGCAAGCATCAAAGGGGCGAATATAAAGTCGAAAACTTTAAGCAAATAAAACATCAGAGGAATGATGATGACCAATAGCAATTTGTTGGTGGTGGCGGTTTCGCCAAGTTTCATGTTAAACATTTTGTTCAATCGTGTTTTGTGCTCAATCAACAAGTAAAAACACTTTTTGGTTTCGATTTTGGTTTTTTTATGAATCATCCTCACAGGGCCGGATTTCGATATGTCCATTTGTTCCAATAAACTGTTGTTGCCGGTGCAATTGCAGCCGCAAACTGATTGACCGCAGTTGCAGTTCAGATATTCTTTACATTAGCTGCCTGACACAAAAAGATGCCAAAACTTGAATTTATGAAAACACTTTTGAAATTTTTAGCGGTTTATTTATTGTTCTCGACCCCGGTATATGTTGATGCGTGTACCAACTATCTGGTTTCGAAAGGAGCTTCAGCCGATGGATCAACCATGGTGAGCTATGCAGCCGATTCACACATACGCTATGGTGAGTTGTATTTTAGTGCGGCTGCCGACTGGCCGGAGGGGAGCATGCTGACAATTTTCGACCGCAGCACTGCCAAACCGCTCGGACAGATACCACAGGTGGCCCATACCTATCAAACATTGGGTTTCATGAACGAGTTTCAGGTGTCGATGGGCGAGACTACCTTTGGTGGCCGGCCCGAACTGGTCGACAGCACAGGTGTGATGGATTATGCTTACCTGATGTTTGTGGCGTTGCAGCGTTCGCGCACGGCACGCGAAGCCATTCAGGTGATTGCCCAACTCGTTGAACAGCACGGATATGCCAGCTCAGGTGAGTCGTTTTCGATTGGCGATCCCAACGAGGTGTGGATCATGGAGATTGTAGGAAAAGGTGTTGATATGCAGTTCGATAAGAAAAAGGGAAAGCAGATCAATCGCAACCGTGGCGCTGTGTGGGTGGCCATGCGTATCCCCGATGGGTATGTTTCTGCACATGCCAATCAATCACGCATCACCACCTTTCAGCTGGCTGATGGTAAAATAAGCATCAACAGTAAACAATGGGATAAATTGCTGCTGCCAGAAATTCAATGTATTTATGCGCATGATGTGATTGATTTTGCCATTGCACAAGGCTATTACAAAAAGGGTGAAACACCATTTAGCTTTTGCGATGCGTATGCGCCTGTCAGTTTCGATGCATTGCGTTTTTGCGAATTGAGGGTTTGGAGCATGTTTAACCATGTGGCTGATGGTATGAAAGATTATTGGGACTATGCCACCGGCAACGTGAATACCACACGCATGCCGCTTTTTGTGAAACCGAACCGCAAACTGACGCCCCAGGATTTGATGTCGTTCAAGCGCGACCACCTTCAGGGAACCGAGCTCGATATGGCGCTGGATGCAGGTGCTGGTCCGTTTGGTTTGCCTTATCGTTGGAGGCCACTGACGTGGAAATATCAGGATAAGGAATATTTTCACGAACGTGTTACGGTGACCCAGCAGACCGGTTTTTCGTTTATTGCGCAGATGCGCTCGTGGCTGCCCAATGCCATTGGCGGCATTTTTTGGTTTGGAGTCGATGATGCAGGATCAACGGTGTATGTGCCTTTCTACACAGGAATTACAGGGGTGCCGGAAAAGTGGGGTGTCGGGTATGGAGATATCCTCACCTACAAGGAAGATGCCGCATTTTGGGTTTTTACACGCGTTGCCCATCTGGCCTATCTGTTTTATGATCGCGTGATGCCTGATGTGCGCAAGGCACAGGCTGAACTGGAAAATAGCTTTGCTCAGGAAGTGGTGCGGACCGACCAGGAGGCACTGCTGCGTTATAATGTGAATCCCGAGGCGGCGCGTGCCTATCTTACCGAGTTCAGCACAGCCAAAGCCGGCCAAACCCTCGAAAAATGGCAACAGCTTTTTGGTTTCTTGCTGGTGAAGTACATGGATGGAAATGTGAAACAGGAGAAAGACGGACAGTTTTTGCGCAATCCATGGGGCTACCCTGCATCGCCCAAACACCCTGGTTATGACGAAGCATTTAAGGCAAGAATTATTGAAGACAAAGGCGAACGCTTTTTGATGCCTTCAGGAACAGGGCATTAGAATTATTGTCATTGATAAAAACGCCAGCTTACCCCAAAATAAAAGCGGGCATCTCGCATCGGATAGTGGGGCGTGGTGTAATAATTATATTGGCCAGCTAATCCAAACAGATTGGCGTATTGAACATATATTCTTGCCCGCTTTACCTTGAGTGCCAGGTAAACATCCACGAAAGGATAGTTTCCTATTTTCTTTTCCCGCTGCGTATAAAATGCGCCAAGTGCAGGCATCCATGCATCGGCATAATATTCCGAAAACCACATGGCTTCCACACCAGGCTGCAATACAGCCACATCCCTGATCAGCACCTGGCTGAAGGCAAGCCTGATTCTGCCAGAGATTGCCGGCAAGCTGATGATGCTGTCGTTGTCGCTCACCTGATAACTCAGGTTGGCGAGCAAGTCAAATTTGCCGGGTTTCAGGTGAAGGTTGGTGTAAACCTTCATCACGCTGATGCTGCCGCTTATCTGCTGCGGTCGTGCATCCGAATTCAGAAAGATGTGTTTGTCGAGTAGGTTGAAATCAATCCCTGCATGAAATCCCTTCAGCTGATAGCCTCCTGCGAGCGTAAGATAGGTTGATTTGCCCCATTGCTGGTGCCATCGGAAGTGGTTTGACTGGTATCGTTCGAAAAACCATGAGGGACTTTGGTTGATCAAACGTGCGCTGAAAAAAAGGTTTCCAAGGTTTCGGCTTTCAGTGCCAAGATATTGTTTCACACGGCCAAAAAGCTCCAAATCGCCCGAAGATTCCGATCCGGTGATCAGTCTGGCAGTTCCATTGACATAGAACGACCTGAACAGGGATATGTTGATGCCGCCAAATGGATTCACTTGCCACAGTCGTTTTTTGAAAGTGCTGTCGCTAAAGCTCGACATGTTGAGTTCAACACCGCCATAAAGGTGAAAGGGCACATTTTTTTCATGTTTTTTGTAGCCCAGACTGCTCCAATAAAACTTATTGCGTATCACTTCCTGATAGGTGCTGTCGTATGTTTTGGCCGAATCAAGCACCGGATCAAATGGCTGATAAAAGGCGGCAAGGGGTTGTGTTTCGGAGTAGATTGACTGATTGCGTTGGTATTCAAACTGATGGGTGAGACGGCCAAGTTGAAACCTGCGTTGTTCGGTGGTGCTGTCGGTGGTTTGTTTTCGCTCAGGCAGCAAGATAAAATAGTGCTCAAAACCGAATCCCGAGAGTTTATATTTGTTTTTGGCTGTTTCAAGATTCACGCCGATCACCCTTCGGTCGAACTCCAGATTTTTCTCAAAAACACTATCTGCAGTAATGCCCCCATTTTCTGCTGCATTGATTTTGTTATTAAGGTAGTAGGCTAAAACCCCGTAGCGTTGGTTTTTGGTGTTGTATCGTGCAGTAAAATAGGCGTTTGTATTGCTGGTGCCACTGTTTTTGTAGGGGCCTTTCGAATCGATAAGCTGAAAATCCATCCCAACATACAGACGGGGTGCAACCTGACGGCCAAATAGCACTGTGAGCTGCTGTTCTTTTTTCGATCCCATCATGTAATTAATTTCAGTGATGGCTGCGGTTGGATCGGTAAAGGAGGTTTTGCTTCTGTCGAACAGGTAGGCGCTGTACGCATGTCGGTTCATGTCAAACCCGCCATGAAAGACAGGTTTGTAGTCCATGGCCTGGTGGGCCAGTCCGGCATTGCTAAGGGTTTGCATCAGCTGTGATTGTTGGCTGAGGGGGTCGAAGCGGCTCATCAGCAACAGATTGGTGTCGAGATAGTGGTAGTATCCCAGGAAGAGGCTGTCGAAAGTGAGGTTGAAAAAGCGAACCTGTGTACTGTCGATCTTCACTTTCACCGTTGTTGGCGGTGGAGCAGGAGTGATGCTGTCCTGTGCCCGTATTTCGAGCCATGACAAGAGTGTTAAAACAAAAATGATCAAGCCTGTTTGGCCTGTTTTGAATGGTATTCCCTGCATCAGACAGCAAAAGTTTCGGCAAAAATACACTTAATAACGGCAATCTGAGCCGCTTCATATGTCGCCGACTATGTTTTTAAAGCCGGAATGATTCTGGCCGGACTATCGGCGACGTTTGGCTGTTGGTAATAAAATTCCCAGCAAGCCACGTGCAACTTCGCGGATGATCGTGTTCGTAACAGGGCTTTTCATCACCGTCTCGAAGGTGCTTTCTTCTGCTTTGCTGCGTCCGCTCGTTCGCACAGGTTTTGATGTTTCCCAATCGGACGGTTCTTCAACAGTCAATTTGCGTTGCAGCATTTCAAACGCACTCTCACGGTCGGTTTCTTCGTTGTATTTGGGAATCAGCTGGCTGCTGCGTAAAAGTTTTTGCATTTCTTGCTCAGTGATCACATCCATTCTCGAACGTGGTGCTTGCAACAAACAGTGAACCAATGGGGTAGGAATCCCTTTCTCGTTAAGCATGGTCACAATGGCTTCGCCGATGCCAACCGATGTGAGCAGTTCTTCAACCTGATAGAAATCGGTCGATGGGTAATTCTCGGCCACTTGTTTGATCTCTTTCCGGTCTTTGGCTGTGAATGCGCGCAATGCATGCTGAATCTTGAAGCCCAGTTGACTCAGCACGGCATCCGGCACATCTGCCGGGTTTTGTGTACAAAAGAAAATGCCCACGCCTTTTGATCGGATGAGTTTGACAATGGCTTCGATTTGGTCGAGCAGTGCTTTGCTTGCCTCTTTGAAAATCAGGTGAGCTTCGTCAATAAATATCACCAGCTCAGGTTGTTCCACATCGCCGCGCTCTGGATATTTTTCGTAGATTTCGGCCAGGAGGCACAACATAAACGTAGAAAAAAGCTTGGGTTTGCTCTGCAGGTCGGTCAACCGCAGCAGGTGAATCACACCGCGTCCGTCATCGCTCAGGCGCAGAAAGTCTTCTACATCAAAGCTTCTTTCTCCAAAGAAAACCGAAGCTCCTTGTTGCTCGAGTTCAAGCAATTTTCGCATGATGGTTCCGATGGTGGCCGTGCTGACAAGTCCATATTTTTGTTGAACCTCTGCTTTGGCCTCGCCCGAAATGTGTTGCATCACGGCGCGGAAGTCCTTGATATCGAGCAGTGGCAGGTTTTTATCATCGCAGTATTTAAAGGCCAAAGCCACCATACCTTGTTGGGTTTCGTTGAGGTCGAGGATTTTGCTCAGCAAGACCGGCCCAAACTCGCTGATGGTGGCACGCATGCGCACGCCGGGTTCATCAGAGATCGAAAGTAGTTCAACTGGATAGGCGGTAGCCTGCCATGGGATGCCAATTTTTTGCTGCCTGTCTTCGATTTTGGGATGTGGGTTGCCGGGCTGCGAAATGCCGCTCAGATCGCCTTTGATGTCCATCATGAGCACTGCAACACCCTGATCCGAAAGCCTTTCGGCCAGCACTTGAAGCGTTTTTGTTTTGCCGCTGCCTGTTGCGCCTGCAATCAGGCCATGGCGGTTAAGCATTTTCAAAGGCGCCTGCACCTGCAGTCCTTCGATGGCTTCTCCCTGAAATACCGCTCCCCCCAATACAATGCTTGGTCCCTTAAATGTGTAGCCTTGCTTGATGGCTTCGCTAAATCGTGTTTGTTGGTTCATGATGTTGATGATTTTATTGTTCAATATCTTTGGTTTTTTCAGATGCTTGCGGCAATTCATGGTGGAGCGAGGTGCCGCAGTGCGAGCAATAGTTTGCTTCCCGGGGCAGCAGCCCATATCCGCAAGCCTTGCACCTGTGCATGTGTGCTTTTGGTTTGTTTTTGCTACTCGTTGCAATTTCTGATGTGAGGATACCGGTTGGAACAGCAATGATGGCATAACCTGTCAGCATGAGCACCGATGCGATAAACTGCCCAAAGGCTGTGCCGGGGCTTATGTCGCCATATCCCACTGTAGTGATGGTGACGATGGCCCAATAAATTGAAAGGGGAATGCTCGTGAAGCCTGATTCTGGCCCTTCAACAAGGTACATGATTGTGCCAACGATGCTGACAAGGATGAGCACAGCGCCGAAAAACACCGTAATTTTCTCACGTGAATTGCGCAAGGCAGAAACAAGAAACATACCCGCACGCATGAATCCGGTAAGTTTCAAAACCCTGAAAATTCTCAATATTCGTAACAACCGAATCATGATCAATGCCTGACTTCCAGCAATGATCAAACTCAGGTAGGTGGGAATGATCGACAACAAATCGATGACCCCGTAAAAACTAAGTACATACTGTTTTCTGTTCGGGTAGACCCAAATTCGGGCGATGTATTCTGCTGTAAATATCAGGGTGATGATCCATTCTGTTGTCAACAACCAACCATGGTATTTTTGATCATACATGCTGGAGCTTTCAATAAGCACCACCATTGCACTGATTAAAATCAACCAAATCAATACCAGGTCAAACAACCGACCCTTGCGTGTATCATGTTGAAAGATAATGATATACCATTTTTGCTTTAAATCTTTCAAGCGGTTCTCAGACATATCGAAGTTGGATTTGTCGCCAAATTTACACAAATGAGATTGATAATTTGATGGGTTGAGTTAAGCGGGCTTCATGCTTCATTTATTCCAGCCAATCATTTGCAATTCCACTTCCAAAAAGTGCGAAATCATATTTAACAGGATCGTCCCGATCAAAAAGGCAGAGGGCAGATGTGAGTTCGGTCGCTGCTCTCCAGTCGTTTTGCCTGCGTTGCAAAAGTCCAAGCCATCTGGCCACCTTACCCGAATGAACATCGAGCGGGCAAACCAATTGCGATGGGCTGATGCCTTTCCACAAGCCAAAGTCAACACCCGCAGCATCGCGCCTGACCATCCACCTCAGAAACATATTGATGCGCTTGGCTGCTGAGCCTGATGATGGCCTTGCAAGGTGCTTCCCGAAATGAGGCAGGTGTGGAAATTGGAGCAGTCTCTTTGCCGTCAGCTCAATACCTTCGTATGCTCCACCACTGGAAAAGCCCTCTGTGAATGTGGTCTCAAGCCCACCATGATGCTGGTATAGGTTTGCCAGTGCCTGCAACAAGGTGATGCAATCTTCGCCGTTGAAAGTGCGGTGTTTGAAATGCAACATTGGTTTGAAGTCGTTTTGTGTAGCATTCAGCAGAAATTCGTGAGGACTGTTGCCCATCATGTTCATCAGCTGTTTGCTTTTGCTTACGATGGTCTTGCGTTGGCCCCATGCCAGCAGGGCTGCAATAAAGCCTGCAATTTCAATGTCTTCCTTTTTGCTAAACTGGTGTGGAATGCAGATAGGGTCGTTTTCGATGAAATCGGGCTGATTGTAGCGAGCAAATTTTTGTTCAAGGTAATGGTGCAAGGCTTCATTCATTGGGCAAAAGAACAAAAAAAGCCGTCGTGCTGCAAGGCCGGCGGCTTTTTGAGGTTTTGGCTAACACGTCAATTAATTTGCAAGCATCACGTGTTTCATGCCTGTATTCAACGCATCCTCATTCATTGGTATGAGCTTGTGATAGCGTTCTGGCAGTGATTTTTTCAATCCCTTTATTACATTTTCAATTTGAACCACCGGCTTCACTTTCAGGTATGCTCCCAGTACAATCATGTTGAAAATCTTGGTATTACCCATTTCTGCTGCCAAACGCGCCCCTTCAATCTGATAAATTTGAATGTCTTTGCGCATCGGGTGATGGGTGATGCCATTGGGATCGTAGATGAGCACGCCGCCTGGCTTGACCGATTTTTCGAATTTATCCATGGATTGCTGGTTGAGGATGATTGCGGTATCGAAAACGGTTAGTACCGGCGAACTGATGCGTTCGTCGCTCACGATCACCACCACATTGGCTGTTCCACCGCGCATCTCAGGTCCATAAGATGGCATCCAGCTCACCTCCTGATCTTGCATAATGCCGCTGTAGGCCAATATCTTACCCATCGAAAGCACGCCCTGGCCACCAAAGCCTGCAATGATTATTTCTTCTGTCATTGTTCCTGATTGTTAGGTTAAATAGATCATTTCAACAATTGCCCGTCCATCTTAATGTCGCCAAGTGGATAAAATGGGAACATATGTTCTTCCATCCACTGGTTGGCATCGGTGGGGGTCATTTTCCATCCGCTGTTGCAGTTGGAGACGATTTCCACGAACGACAAGCCTGGCTTGTTGTCGCGTTGGTTTTCGAAAGCCTTTTTAATGGCTTTTTTGGCCCTGCGAACTGCAGCTGGTGTGTGAACCGCTTGCCGCGAAACGAAGTAGGTGCCGGGAAGTTGTGCGATTAGCTCTGTTATTTTGAGGGGATTGCCCATCATTTCTACTTCTCGTCCGTAGGGTGAAGTGGATGATTTCATGCCCGGCAGGGTGGTGGGTGCCATTTGTCCGCCGGTCATGCCATAAATGCCATTGTTCACAAAAATGATTACAATCTTTTCTCCCCTGTTGCAGGCATGGATGGTTTCGGCTGTGCCAATGGCAGCCAGGTCGCCGTCGCCCTGATAAGTAAATACGATTTTGCCGGGCCAAACGCGTTTGATGCCTGTTGCCACTGCAGGTGCACGACCATGTGCTGCCTGCGTCATATCAATATTCATGAACTCATAGGCCAGTACTGAGCAACCTACGGGTGCCACACCTATCGTATTTTCTTCCAATCCAAGCTCTTCGATCACCTCCATGGTGATGCGGTGGGCGGTGCCATGACCACATCCCGGACAATAGCTCAGCGACTTGTCGGTCATGAGATCGGTTTTCTTGTAAACCAGGTTTTCTGGTTTAATGATATCTTCGAGTGTTACTGTTGACATAGCCTATTCTCCTATGATTTTTTCTTCCATCGCATGTAAAACTTCTTCCGGGGAGTGAACGATGCCGCCATAGCGACCGAAATGGGCCACTTTTGCACAACCTTTCACCGAGAGCATCACGTCTTCCACCATTTGTCCGGCGCTCATTTCAACGGCAAGCCAGCCTTTTACACCTTTTTTGCACAGGGCTGCCATTTCTTTACCCGGGAATGGGAACAAGGTAATCAGCCTGAAAAGCCCTGCCTTGATGCCCTTAGCACGAGCCAGCTGTACGGCTTTTTGGGCGATGCGGGCCGATGAGCCATAGGCTACAAAGATGTATTCCGCATCGTCGCAATCAATCATTTCGTAGCGCACCTCGTTTTCTGCAATCATACGGTATTTTTCCTGCAGGTGATGGTTATGTTCTTCCATCTTGTGCGAATCGAGGTCGAGCGAGGTGATAATACGGCGTTCGGTGCCATGCTTTTTACCAGTTGTTGCCCAGGGATATTTCTCAATGATTTCTTCATCCGTCATGCGGGGAATTGGATCAAAAAGCTCCACCTTTTCCATCATCTGACCAATCACGCCGTCGGACAAGATTAGCACTGCGATGCGATATTTGAATGCCAATTCAAATCCAAGTTTCACAAAATCAGCCATTTCCTGAACAGAGGCAGGCGCGAGAACGATTTGACGGTAGTCGCCGTGCCCTCCTCCCTTGGTGCTTTGAAAATAGTCGGCCTGTGAGGGTTGGATGGTTCCAAGCCCCGGTCCGCCACGAACCACATTGGCATACACACAGGGCAATTCCGAGCCGGCAATGTATGACAAACCTTCCTGCTTGAGGCTGATGCCCGGCGAGGAAGAAGAGGTCATTACTTTTTTACCGGCACCGGCAGCGCCATATACCATGTTGATGGCTGCCACCTCGCTTTCGGCTTGCAACACCACCATGCCTGTGCGTTCCCAGGGCTTTTCGGCCATCAGGTATTCAATCACTTCCGACTGTGGTGTGATGGGATAGCCAAAATACGCATCGGCACCAGCGCGAATGGCTGCCTCTGCCAATGCTTCATTTCCTTTCATCAGTTTTAATTCTCCCATAATCTTCAAAATTTTTGCTTCACCCTTGTCAGAGTTTCAGTTTATATACTGTGATTACACCATCGGGACAAACAATGGCACAATTGGAGCAACCGATACACTCGTCAGGCTGCTCCATATATGCATAATGATACCCTTTTCCATTGACTTCTTTTGCCAGGGCAATGACCGAAGTGGGGCATGCAGGCAGGCAAACGCCACAACCTTTGCACTTTGCTTCGTCCACCACAATGGCACCTTTGACTTTAGCCATATCTTTCTTTTTTTTAAATTTTATTAAGGTGCAAATTTACGGATTTGGCTGCTTGTGCCGTTCCGATTTGCTTCCTATTTGCTTGAATATATGCTATTTATAATAGTTTTAAATAATTCTGCCCATGCTGTTTTCTGTAAGCAGTATTCAATCGGCGCAATGCTATTATTGGGCATCAGGTTCAGGCTGTGGGATGGTCTTCGTTAAACTGCTTGAGGCGTTTTTCCAAATCACCAAACTGTTCAGTCTGAATGAGCGAGGTGCAGGCACGTATGCCTTCGTGGCGTTCGCTTCCGGTGATATCCAGCGAGATGGCGCTGATTCCGTAGTACAACATTTCTTCGAGCAGCTCAACACCTGTGAAACCCGGATAGGAATAGGTAAAATAAAAGCCATCGGCAATGGGTTGGTCTTCGTCTTTGTCATACACAATGCTAAACCCATTGTCAGTGAATAGTTTTTTCATCACCGCAGCTTTTTGCCCGTATATCTTCACTGTCTCTACAAAGTTGAACCTGCCTTCATTGGCGGCCTTCAGAATGGCTGTCAGGCCATGTTGTGCCGAATGCGAGGTGCCGGAGCTCAATGGATAAAGCGTGCCGTAAATCATGGTATATCCAAACTGATCGTTTGGATAGAAACGCTTCAGGTCAGGGTAGCGGGTTTGGTACATGGCATCGCTGATCACCATCATGCCAATTCGCTCTCCGGCATAGCTGAATGCTTTTGAGCTGGAGATAAACAAGATATATTTGTTTGTATAGTTCGCAACCGACGGCTGATAAGGAGGTTGCCCGGGTTTGCTGAAATCCTGCCTGAAGTCCATGCCAAAATATGCCAGGTCTTCCATAATGACAATGTCATATTCATTGGCCAGGTCGCCAATGATTTTCAACTCTTTCTCAGTGAAGCAGATCCACGAAGGATTGTTTGGGTTGCTGTAGAGCATGGAGTGGATATGTCCTTTGTCGAGGTACGATTTCAGTTTGTCATACAGCTTGTCACCCCTGAAATCATACACATCGAAGCTTTCAAAGGGAAGGTTGAGCACGCGGTGCTGTTGTTTATGCACTGGAAAACCGGGGTCGATGAAAAGGGTTGTGTTACGTTTTTCACAAATGCGGCTCAGCGTCAGGAAACTGGCAAATCCCCCTTGCATGCTTCCAACGGTTGGCAGACAGCCTTCGGGGCTGACATCGATGTTCATAAATAGTTTTACAAAGCGGGCAATCTCTTGTTTTAACTCGGGGATCCCATGAATGTCGGGATAAATGGCAGCCACTCCTTCTCTTAATGCAGCAATCTGACCTTCAACACCTTCGTGTGCCGGTGGCAGACCGGGAATGCCCATCTCCATGCGGATGAACTTTTTCCCACTCGCCTTTTCAATTTGATCTACCAATTTTTTAATCTCCCTGATCGATGCCCTGCCAACCTTGGTGAGGTTGCTTTCCTGAATTTTTTGTTGAACAATTGAATAATCTATGGGTGTATTTTTCATAAAGTACTTATTTGGCTCACAGTGAAAGATTTGACATTTACAATCTCCATTGTTAGCGTTTGCACAAATATATCAAAATGCCGCAAGCTGGCGCAAACGTTTGCGATATTTCGCTTATTTAGAATGATTATAGGGGGTAAGGATGGTGCACAAATTGATTTATGGTATTGATTGTGAGGCTTTAAGCTTTGCGTAGGCTCAGCAAAACCCCCAGTGCAACACCCAGCAGGGCTGCAAACAACACTTGCATATTTTGTGGCAATAAAAAAGTGATGGTGTGCGCCGGAATCCAAAAAAAGGGAATGGTCTTCATAAAAACGAATCCCCACATTCTTTGCCAGTCCATCGTCTGCAGAATGTGTTTCACCGGAACCGGCTTCATCAAGGCACGCAGACTGCCGCCCTGTGCGAGGATGTGTGTATCGGTAACTTTGTGCAGTGTCATCATAACGGGGGCATAAATTGTGTTCATGCCCAAACTGATGCAAAATGCAACAAACAGCTTGCCGGCCGAGAAATCCTGTGCAATCAATTCAGTTGCATCTTTCATTCCCAGATATTGCAGGAATACAGGTACACCAGTAGCAAAAATCACAAAGGCCATTTTAATGGTTATGCCCAGCAACCCCCAAACAATGGCGCGTGGCAGCAATCCAAAACCCGGCTGGTTGTATTGCCCGCTTCGTATGCGTAGTGCGAGCGCTTCGCCAAAAGTGGCCAACAGTGCAAACTTCACAAAACTCATCACCATGCCGTGCTCGCTGTTGAGGCGATTGTAAAGCGGCAGCAGATCTTCCGACAGGACAAAGGCTGCTGCAACAGCGGCCAATGCGAGCAATACCGTCAGGTCGTTTTTTTTCATGCCAGGTGTTTTTCGATTTTCACGCGTGCATCAACGGCAACCAGCTTTTCGTGGGTCGCAAGCAGCGGGTTGAGGTCGAGCTCGGCAATTTCCGGCGCAAGCCCGATCAATTGTGAAAGTCGTTCAATAACAATCGCAAATGCCTCAATATTAATACCTTTCTGTCCGCGAACACCTTCCATCATTGCATAGCTTCTGAGCCGTCGAAGCATGGCGTGCGCGCCATCCCGATCCACAGGAACCAGCTCTGAGGCCACATCCTTGAACACCTCAATATAAATGCCACCCATACCGGCCAGCAGCATATGTCCGTAAGCGCCTTCCTTTTTGATGCCTGCAAACAGTTCCAAACCTGAAAGCATTGGCTGAATGAGCACCGCCGTGGTGTCTTTGATTTGAATCATCCGTTCGAAGGTCTCAATCACCTGCCCGGTGTTTTGAACGTTGAGCACAACGCCTCCCACGTCGGACTTATGAACGGGACCAACCACTTTCATCACAACCGGAAAGCCAAGCTTTTCGGCTTCTCTTGCAGCCATGGCTGAGGTGGTGGCGATGGCCTCGCCGGCTCTGACTATGCCGGCGGCATCCAGCAACGCCTGCACCTGTTGCGGTGCAAGGTATCCATCCTGGGCCTGATCAATCACGTTTCGGATGATTTCATGTTGTGCTGTGAAGTCGCAAGGCTTTATTTGCTGCGGTTCAGGCGTGTGGTAAACACGTGAAATGGCGTTGCCGAGTATGGCTTCGTCAGGAAAATTGATGCGCCCCTCCGAAAGAAAAAATTTCACTTCTTCAGCTGCCGTGAGTATCGAGGGCAAAACAGGATAAATGGGTTTTTTGCACACTTTCATCTTTTGATCGAGCAACGCATACACGTCAAAGATGCTTGAGAGGCCCGGTGTTCCGAAGATGACCACCATGCCATCGATCTCATCAAAATCACTTTCAACAGCATCGATGATGAATCCCAGCTGTTCTGCTGTTCCGGTGGCTAAAAAATCGATGGGATTGGCAACCGATGAGCCTGCAAAAAGTTTTTCTTTCAGCCGATCTGCAACTGCGCCCTGCAAGCGTGGCACATTCATGCCACCATTTGAGAGTGCATCGGTGAGCATCACGGCCGGACCGCCGGCATGGGTGATAATGGCTATGTTTTTGCCCGTGAGTTCGGGATGCATGAACAGCGAAGCCACGGAGATGAGGTCTTCGCGCCCGTAGCACCTGACGATGCCTGCCTTGCGAAAAAGTGCATCCACTGCCTGGTCGGGGCTGGCCAGCGCGCCTGTGTGCGACGATGCTGCCCTGCTGCCTGCCTCGCTGCTGCCCGCCTTGATGGCTGCAATGCGGCATCCTTTGCGAATGAGCGAGCTGGCGTGTTTTAGCAACAATTGAGGCTTTGTGATGGTTTCCAAATACAGGAGCTTCACGTGTGAATCGTGTTCCGGATCAAACGTTTCGTCCATGTGTTGGAGAATCTCTTCGATACCCATCTGTGCTGAGTTGCCAACCGAATACACATTGGCAAAAGTGAGACCTTTGGGGATGCCGGCCTCCATGATGAAGCAAGCTGTGGCCCCCGAACCTGAAATAAAGTCGCATCCTTTGGGATTCAGTGTGGGAATGGGATAGGTGAAAATGCTGTGGTGCTGCGGTGTGAGAATGCCCACGCAGTTGGGGCCGATCAACGATCCGCCAACGGCATTTACGGTTTGCACGATTCTATCTTCCAGCATTTTACCTTCATGGCTTTCTTCGCTGAAACCTGCCGAAAGGATGATAAAGGCCCGGGTGTTTTTTTTCAAAGCCAGTTGATCCACCACTTCCGGAACATACTTGGCTGCAATGGCGATCACAGCCAGATCGCTTTCGGGAATATCATCAGGTGTTGAAAAACTGGCAATGCCTTGCACCAGGTTTTCTTTGGGATTGATCACCGAGATGGTGCCTGTAAAGCCGCCATCCAATATGTTTTTCAAAACTTTTCCTCCAGGCTTGCTGATGTCGTTTGATCCGCCGACTACCACAATGCTTCGGGGATGGGTGAGCTGTTTTGTGATCATGAATGTTTTGCAGTTTACAGGCTTAAACAGAGATTTTTGGCAAAAGTAGCGAAACCACCCTGAAGGGCAAGAATGCGCTGCGAATTTAGAATGAATAAAAAAAGCAGGCATCTAGCCTGCTTTTGAATGAGTTAACGATTCTTGCTATTCCAGCAAAACCGAAAGTGCCACAACGCCAAGGCCAACATTGGCAGCCAGTACGGGCGATGCCTGGTTGATGAAAACAGGTTTTTTGCCAGTGAGGGCTTCCATCTGACCGGCATACCATTGTGCGCCTTCTTCATTTGCCGAATGGGTGAGGGCATATCCCCAAACTGGCTTGTCTGCAATGAATTGGCGCATTTCGTTCATCACCATTTTCATGCTTGCTTTTTCAGTGAGTGGCTTTCCAAACACTTCCGTTTTTCCGTGGTTTAAAACCTGAACAATCGGCTTGATGCCAAAGATCTTGCCAATCAATCCTTTTGATTTACTCACACGACCACTGCGCACCATGAACTTCATGGATTTGGAGGTGACAAGGATTTTCGATTTCTCGGTCCAGCTACTCATCTGTTCAACAATTTCATCGTGCGAAAATCCCTTTTCAATGGCTTCAGCTGCGCGCAAAACAACCAGGCCCAGACCACTTGAGAGGCGTTTGCTGTCGACAACTGATATTTTTTTCTTTGATTCCTCCATTGCTTTGCGGGCCGCATTGAGGCTGTTTTGCCATGTGCCGCTCATGCCCGAGGAGATGTGAATGCCAATCACCGAATCGAAATGGGTGGAAAGATAATTGTAGCGGTTCACAAAGTCGGTGAAGGTAGGTTGTGCCGAAGTGGGATGAACAGTGCTGGATTCCAGTTTCTTGAAAAACTGATCAGGCTGAATGGTGATGCGGTCGATGAAAAACTCTTCACCAAAGTGAACTGTGAGGGGTGCCACATAAATCTGATGCTTTTCGAGCAATGCTGCCGGAATATCGCAAGTGGAGTCGGTTAATAAACCAATGGGATATTTACGGTTGGATGCAATCTCGTTTTGCATCACCATGTCATCCACCTTTTTATAGGTGATGGTTCCCAATGGGGCTATTTCCTGAAACAGATTCCAGGGTTCATCGGTGTGAATGTGTATGCGCATCTTGGTGGGCGAGCCGGCAATAACCATAGAGTCGCCGAATTTCTCCATCAGTCGTGCGAAATCCTGCCGTTTCATGTCATGACCACTGATCATGGCCTCGGTGCAATAGCGAAACGTGATGTCGTCGTGTCCGATGGCATCGTTGGCCTCCTCAATCTGAATGCTGTCGGCATTGATAACCACTGTTTCCTGCCCGTTTTTAAAGTAATCGAGCATGCCCTCCAAAAAGACAACAAAACCTTTGGCACCTGCATCCACAACCCCGGCTTTTGAAAGCACGGCCATTTTGGTGGTGGTACTATTGAGCGATTCCATGGCTTTGATCAGACCGTTGACCAGCATTTTCAGAAAATCTTCGATGTGGTCTTTCAGCTGATAAATGTACTCTGCCCAATCTTTGATGACAGAAATCATGGTGCCTTCCATGGGGTTGGCAATGGCTTCGTAAGCATACTTCACGGCATTCTTCATATATTCGGCGAATGCGCTGGCCGAAAGCGTGGCTTCTTCCTTGATCTCGTTGCTGAAGCCATAAAGAAATTGCGCAAAGATGATGCCTGAGTTTCCCCTGGCCCCCGTGAGGGCAGCATCGGCAAGGGCAACAGCCGTGAGCTTTAAATTGGCCTGGGGCTGGGCTGCGTTAACAATGCTGCGCATGGTGCTTGCCAGATTGGTGCCGGTGTCGGCATCTGCAACAGGGAAGACGTTGATTTTGTTGAGGAGTTGCTGGTTTTCGAAAATACGCTGAGCGCCTGCAATAAAGCTGTTATACAGCTGAATTCCATTAATTTCAGTGATTTTGATTTTTTCCAATGCTGTAAAGATTTGATTACTTTTTCTTTAATCCCGGGCAAATATAGAGAATACCTTATTCAATCAACCCTAAATCAACATTTATCCCCTGAGTAAATTTCATTTCTATTTTGTATAAAATTGATTATCAATTAAATAAAATTTTTAATAGGGTTGCATTGTTGAAAACTTTTTTTGCGGTGTTTGTTTTTTAATTGTTAATAGTCTAACAATAATATGTGTTAACTGAAACGCCTGCAGTCATTCCTTCTTGTCAAGTTGCTGTTTATGAGATATGTGTGTCAATATTGTGATTGCTGGTTGGAGTGATTCGCTTTTTTAATATTTTTGCTTTTCTAATAGATAAATCTCAGTAGCTCAGCCACATCGAATGAAGTTCAAAAGTAAAAGG
>CAZBMR010000003.1:128303-129364 GCA_964492695.1 uncultured Lentimicrobiaceae bacterium | reverse complement strand
GGTGCAATGCCCGAGATGTTGTTTTTGATGAATCCCACCCATTTTTCTGGCACATCGGCGGCGTTGCGGTCGAAATAGGCCGGCACAATTTCCGATTCGAGCAGCGTATAGATCGTTTCGGCATCCAGCTCATCCTGAAACTGTTGGTTGGCATAGGTGCGTTTTTCCTGTATGGCCCAGCCGGCATTGGGCTTATAGCCCTCGGCCCACCAGCCGTCGAGCACCGAGAAGTTGAGCACGCCATTCATCACGGCTTTTTCGCCGCTTGTACCCGATGCTTCGAGTGGTCGGGTAGGGGTGTTCAGCCAGATGTCGCAGCTGCTTGTGAGCTTTTTACCCAGGTCCATGTCATAATTTTCCACAAAGATCACCTTACCGATAAACTCCGGCATCTTTGAAACATCGATGATCTGCTTAATCAAATCCTGACCGGCCTTGTCGTTGGGATGGGCTTTTCCGGCAAACACAAACAGCACCTGCCTGTCGGGCCTGTTCACAATTTTTGCCAAACGCTCGAGGTTGGTAAATAGCAGGTGGGCGCGCTTGTAGGTTGCAAAACGGCGTGCAAAGCCAATCACCAGCGCCTTGCTGTTGAGTGCTTCGATGGTTTTGAGGATGATTTTAGGGCTTTCCTGCCTTTTGGTCAGGTCTTGTTTCACCCTGTATTTGAGGTAGGCTATCAGCTCTTCCTTAAGTTGCGTGCGGATGGCCCAGATTTTTTCGGCGGGCACATCCTGTATGGGTTTCCATTTGGCGGCGTTCGACTGGTCTGATTCAAAGCCTGCTTCCAGCGTTTGATGATAGAGTTCTTTCACGGCGCTGTCGGTCCAGGTGGGATAGTGCACCCCGTTGGTCACAAAGCCCACATGCAGTTCGTTGGCAAAATAGCCGGGATAGAGTGGCTGAAACATTTCGCGCGATACCCTGCCGTGGATTTTGCTCACGCCATTCACCTGCTGACTGAGGTTGGTGGCCAGCACGCTCATCGAGAATTTTTCGCCGGCATCGTTGGGTTTAAACCTGCCGAGGTTCACAAAGTCGTCCCAGCCAATGTGCAGCCG
>CAZBMR010000003.1:122663-128203 GCA_964492695.1 uncultured Lentimicrobiaceae bacterium | reverse complement strand
AGCTGATGGGTGATGCTGCGGTCGTTGAACTCGTTTTCTTCGATGTCGGTGTCCAGCAGATAGAGCGGCACACGGCCCACCGATACTTTCCACGCCTTGGCAATCAAAGTGCGTCCGGGCAAAGCCACACTGATGGTTATCCATTCGCCA
Organism: uncultured Lentimicrobiaceae bacterium; assembly: GCA_964492695.1. Classification (GTDB taxonomy): domain Bacteria; phylum Bacteroidota; class Bacteroidia; order Bacteroidales; family F082; genus JALNZU01. The sequence goes on along the minus strand of CAZBMR010000003.1, from coordinate 128,053 downwards.
TTGCTGTCACGCACGGGTTCGAGTGGCAGGTGCGTAAATTTTTGGGGGATGTATTCAGCCACCTGATCGCCATAGAGCGAAATGTCCTGCTGAAAATAGCCATAGCGGTAGAGCAGCCCAATGCCCACCAGGTTCACGGCAGAGTCGCTGGCTTCTTTCAGGTAGTCGCCGGCCAGAATGCCGAGACCTCCTGAATAAATTTTAAGGCTTTTGTGAAGACCGTATTCCATGCTGAAATAGGCAATACGGTCGGGGTTGTCTGAGGCTCCAGCCATATAGGCATTGAAGCGGTCGTACACCTTGTTGATGCGGCTCACAAAAGCTGCATCATTTTCGATGGCTTCCATCTGCTTGATGGACAGGCCTTCCATCAGGTGGATGGGGTTGTGTTCAACGGCCTGCCAGGCTTCGGGGTCGAGCGACTCAAACAGGGCGATGGCATCGTCGTTCCACGACCACCACAGGTTTTGTGCCAGCCGGTGAAGCTTGCTCAGCTCTTTGGTGTAAACGGGCTGGAACAGTATCTTTTTCCAGGTAGGTTGGTCTTGCTTATCGAGGTTCATAGGTCTCAATGTGTCAGTTAATCTTTTGAGTTCAATGGCTTCGGTACGGCTTTCGAGCTTGCCAAGAGCCAGGTGCCATGCCTGCTGATAGTTGACGATCAGTTCGCTCCACCAGGCTTTTTCGGCAATGGACAAACAATCGGCCTTCCATTCGGCAAGCACTTTTTCACCGAATGTGGCAAAGTTGCGGATATTTTCGGCCAGTTGCGTCACAACCTGCTGATAATTGTCTTCCTGACGATCTAAAACGATTACGGATTTTCCGGCGAGCCCGGCTTCTTTCACCCAGATGCCAAAACCTGCAAGGCTGGTGGTCATGGTTGGGATGCCAAAAGCGATGCTTTCCAGCGGGGTGTAACCCCATGGTTCATAATAAGATGGAAAAACAGAAAGATCGAAGCCGGTGAGGAGCTGGTAGTAGGTGAGGTCGAAAATGCCATCTTCGCCTTTGAGGTACACCGGCACAAAAACAATCTTCACTTTGCTATCACTGCCGTTGTTCAAGCCCAGCTGCTGTATTTTGCTGAGCACGGCATCATTGGCGGCGTCGTGCAAAAAGTGTGTCATAAACGATTGTGGCACAACCTCCTGGCAATCGGGATTGGCAAGGCAATCGCGCAAAGCTTTGTTGGGCCCTGCGCTGTTGGCTGGAACGGCCACCACACCAACCACTTCTCTTGTCAGGCTTTTATCTTTATTCAGCTCGGCCAAAGCGTCGATAAACACATCAATACCTTTGTTTTTAAACTCATAGCGGCCACTGCTTATCACAAAAAGGGTGTCATCGGGCAATGCACTGCCACACAGCACCGAAGCCACTTTGAGTAGTTTTTCCCGTGCGATAGCCCTTTTAGCCGGAAGGGCATCACGCTCGCCCACAATACGCGGGTCGAAACCATTGATGGTGAGCACTTCGGGTTGTCGGCCCAAAAACTGCCTGCACTCGTTGGCGGTGATGCCGCTCACAGTGGTAAAAATGTCGGCCTCGCGGGCAGCAAGGCCTTCGAGCGATTGTGGTGCAGTGATGTTGAGTCGTCGGGCCATCACAGCCGGGTCGAAGGTTTCCAGGTCGCGGTACAACGCAAGGTTGTTGCCTGAAATTGACCGGCCCATATAGGTGGCGTGGGTAGTAAATGCTGTGGCAATCTGCGGACTGTGTTTTTTGAGGTAGAGAATGCCCGAGCCCGTCATCCACTCGTGAAAATGCGCCAACACCGCATCGTACCCAACTAAAAAATACTTGTAAAAGCTCTCGATTACCTTTCCGGCAGCGTAGCCAAACAACAGAGGTTCCACATAATCCCAACCACCATGAATCGAATCGAGCTGATAGGTTTCCCACAGGCGGGCCAATATATCATCTTTTTCAGGGAAAAGCGGCGTAAAGTCGATGAGTATGGCAATGGGATTCCCTTCGGTGTTCCAGCGTCCCACCCTGAACTTCAGGCCTTTGAGGGCCGATTGTTGCCGCCATTCGGCAAAAAGTGTGGTGTCCTCAATGAAATAGGGGTTCTTGTGGGTTTCTTTCCACACGTCCGGACCGATGGTGATGTAGTTATCTCCGAATACCTCGCGCTGCAGCTTGGCTTTGGTGGACAGAACGGTATAGATGCCGCCTACCATGTTGCATACTTCCCAGCTGATTTCAAACAGATATTCGGGTGTTTTGTAGTGTGTTTTCATAATCATAAAACAAAAACGTAAGCTCCCGCTACCTCTTCAAAAGAGGGTGGGAGATGATTAAAAATGAGAAATTTAGGCTTGTCAAATTAGTTCAGGAGGTCTTTCATCTTCTCTTCGATGAGCTGGCGCACTTTTTTGGATTGTGCCTTGCTCACTTTCACTGTTTCAGCTTTCAGCGCATCATATTTTTTACGCGTGGCCTTCGAAAGGTTGGGCAGTACCTTGTCAACCAACTCCTGCCGGGCATCCTCGAGTGCTGCCACCAGGTCTTCGGCTTCCAGATCCTTGATCACCTCCTTTACCTTTTTGTCGGTCATGTCAATCAGGGCATCGAGCTGTGGTTCAATCTTCTGTGTTTCTTTCTTGATGCGTTTCTGAAGGCTGTCGGTCGTTTTTTGCCACTCCTGTTTCACGGCTTTACCGATTTCAGCACCAATTTTGGCGCCTGAAGCGAGAATTTCTTCCACCACCTCGCGTGTGCCCGATGTGGATTCATTTGCCCTGATGGCAAAATCGGCCAGCACATTCATATAATTGATGTAAGCTTCGTAAGGGGACGGATAATGCGTGAAATATTTGTGCACATCGCCATCGGAAAACCACTTGGTGCACATATAATAGAAGTGGTCTGACGACTGCAGGTACGACCAGTCGCGGCGAATGCTTTCGTCATCGCTGTTTGCCGCTTTGGACGCCAGCTCATACAGCCTGTCGAAGGATTCGTCCTGCAAATGGTTGCCCAGCCATGCTGTAAGGTCGCGTTCCTCGTCGGCCCAGGAAATGGGGTAGGGGACGTGGATGGCCGAAACAGGCTGCAACTCATCGGCCAGCTCGGCAGGTGTGGCAAACTTAAACTTTGTTTTGCTGAGGATGGCCTGAGGCAGCGATTTCATGAAATCGAAGATGCCCGTAGCGGCCCACTGGTGTTCGCCAAAGGTTTCATAGTCGAGAAACACATTTACTACTTCCTCTTTGGGGTTCACGGCATTGAGCCAACCAGCAAATTTATCAGCGGTGAGTGGCCACTCGGCCCAACTCTGCTGCCCGAAACGGAAGGCAATGTCATCGCTCAGGCGGAAATTCCTCACCAGCACTTTCAGCTTTGGGTTGATGGCGTTGGCATACATATAGTTCGGACTTTTCCAGCCCAGCACGTGCTTGGCGCCTTCGGTGAGCATCACTTTATAGCCCATTTCAGCCACCTGTGCACCCACCTGATCGGAATAGATCAGCTCGGTATTGCGGAAGCTCACGGGCTTTTGTCCAAACACTTCTTCAATTTTCTTGCTGTGTGCTGCCACCTGATTGCGAAACTCCTCAGGGTTTTTGAGCGAGCTCAGCGAATGCGAATAAGTTTCGGCCAGCAGTTCCACATTGCCCGTTGCCACCAGTTTCTTGAAACTCTCCAATACCTCAGGCGCATACAGCTCCATCTGTTCGATGGCAATGCCGGTGATGGAAAAAGCCACCTTAAACTGCGCACCAAACTCTTTGATGTGCTCCATCAAAATGGCATTCATCGGCAGGTAGCACTTCTCGGCGATGCGCCGCATGATCATCCGGTTGAAGTATTCGTCATAGTAATAATGGTTTTTGCCTATGTCGAAAAAACGGTAGGTTCTCAGTCGGAAGGGCTGGTGTACCTGAAAGTAAAAGCAAACTGATTTCATAGCCTTGATGTTTATCCCTGATGATGATTTATTTCTTTAATTTTTATTGCAAAACGGAGTCGTACACTTTTTTGATGTTTTTGGCGGCATGCTCCCATTTGAGGTTGTCAACCTCTTCCTTGCCATGCGTGATAAAGGTCTGTGAAAGTGCGTCGTAATGGCAAAGTCCATAAATGGCATCGGCCAATCCGTCCACATCCCAGAAGTCAACCTTGAGGGCATGCTTCAGCACCTCGGCAACTCCCGACTGCTTGGAAATGACCACCGGCACATTGCTGCGCATGGCCTCCAGTGGCACAATGCCGAAGGGCTCGGAGATGCTCGGCATCACAAACACATCCGACATGGCAAACATTTTGTCCACATCGTCACCCTTGAGAAATCCTGTGAAATGGAACTTATGGCCGATGCGCAGCTGTGCCACACGCTGCACCATTTTGTTCATCAAATCGCCGGTGCCGGCCATCACAAATCGAACGTTGTTGTCGCGGGCCAGCACTTTACGGGCAGCTTCCACAAAATATTCGGGGCCCTTCTGAAAGGTAATCCTGCCTAAAAAGGTCACCACCTTTTCTTTCACCTGTTTCTCTGGCAGCTGCATTTCCGATTTGTCAACCGGCTCCACAGCGTTGTGTACGGTGACCACCTTTCGCGGATCGATGCCGTATTTTTCAATCACAATCTTACGGGTTAAGTTGCTCACGGTGATCACCTTGTCGGCCATCTCCATGCCCCTTTTCTCGATGGCATACACATCGGTGTTCACGTTTTCACCCGTGCGGTCAAACTCAGTGGCATGCATGTGTACCACCAGGGGCTTGCCGGTTGTTTCCTTGGCAGCCACCCCCGCGCTATAGGTGAGCCAGTCGTGGGCATGAATGATGTCGAAATCGTATTTGGTGGCGATGCTTGAACCAACAAGCGCATAGCGGGCCACTTCCTCCATCAGGTTATTGCCATATTTCCCTGAAAATTCATACTTCTGACTGAAAACAGGGCTTACAAACGACTCCGTCACTTTTTTCTGCTCTTCCTGCAGGATTTCGAACTGTTCGGGGCCCACGTATGGAATAATGTTTGAGCCAATCTCCATGTATTGCACACGTTCCCAGTAGGTTTTGCTTTCTTCCTTGTCGAGGTCAACAGAAACATCGCTGGCATTGACAATGCGCACAGCTTCTTCGCTCTCGTCGCCATAGGCTTTGGGCACCACGAAAAGTATTTCCACGTCATGCTTCACCAGACCCTTGGTCATGCCAAAACAGGCCGTACCCAAACCGCCGGTGATGTGTGGCGGAAACTCCCATCCGAACATTAATACCTTCATTTTGATTGGATTAAGTATTGTTATGGTTTATTTTTTTGTCTGCTCAATCAATGCTTTCATTTGTATGAGTGCCGCCACGCTCCAGGCTTGCGACACAGCTCCTTTGGGATCGTGTGGCGGATCGCCGTCATATATCTCCGAAACGGT
>CAZBMR010000003.1:112054-122563 GCA_964492695.1 uncultured Lentimicrobiaceae bacterium | reverse complement strand
ATTTTTTTCAATACACTGTTTTGCATTTCTTCATCAATGGGCGACCATGGCAGGGAGGCTGCAAAAAGCATGTTCGGACGTACGGTCCAGTCGGCTTTGCCTTCAAACACATGATCGGCAAGCCAGCTTTTTTCGGGCGTGGTGAATGTTTCCTTAAAAGAAGCTGCAGTTAGTGCAGGTATATCTTGCCAACGGGCGACAAAATCAGCATCACCTGCCTGTTGAGCCAACTCAAGTGCAAACTGCACAGCATTGTACCACAGGGCATTCACCTCAACGGCATAACCCGAGCGGGCAGTGACTGGTTTGCCGTTGTTGAACACATCCATCCATGTGAGGGCCAGGCCGGTTCCACCGGCATAAATCAAGCCATTGTCATCCATGCGGATATTGTAATCGGTGCCTTGCCTGAAGCCTTCCAGGATGCTGACCATCGTTTTGCCATAGCGCTTCCAGATGTCGGAGCTGTCTTTTTTGTAGGCTGCATATTCCTGCAAACACCAGAAAAACCAAAGGGGCGAATCCACGGCTGCATAATCGGTTTTGTTGTCGCGGCCGATGTTTGGAAACAATGGCCCCTTCATCAATCCCGTCATCGTTTCGAGCACGCTCTTGAAACTGGCTTCATCATTGCGGCTGAGTGTGATGCCCGGCAAGGCAATAAAAGTGTCGCGTCCCCAGGTGCCAAACCATGGAAAACCGGCCATCAGCTCGGTTTTATTCTTTGATTTTACCAAAAACTGCTCCGAAGCATTGATCAGGCAGTTCTCGTAATTGTTGCGGGGCGTACGCTTTTTAATCTCCGAACTGAAAACCCTTTTCAATCCATCTACTTTCGTCTCCTCGATTCCGGCAGCTACGATGATGCTTTCGCCTTTTTTGATGGGAAGCTCAAAGAAGCCGGGCGAAAGCAGGTCTTCCTGTGCCGGCAGTCCGGCTTCCTTCTCGCGCAGGTATTCCACATTGTAATACCAGTCGGGGATATGGGTATAAGCACTCGGTTTGCTTGTTTGAAAATACAGACGGGAATAGCCATGGTAGAGTTGCCACGACACCCCGTTTGCTGCACTTTCAAATTTGGTATTCGCATCAATGTTGGCCCGGGTGAGCTGATGCACATTTCTGAAAGCCAGAAAAGGCTTCAACCGTAAGATGGTTTCCGAATGGGCGTCTTCGAGTGTATAACGAATCAATACACGGGCTTCATTTTCGGCAAAAAGCAACTCTTTGCTCAATACAACACCACCCACACGGTAGGTGATCTTTGGTATCGGCTCGCCGGTAAACTCACGTAAATATTTGTGACCCTTTGGGTTATAAGCCCCGTTCGGATACATGCGCACACCAAAGTTAAACTCCTCATCGTGCTGAATCACCGTCTCATCGAGTGCCGACAGTAAAATGTGGTTGTTGTGGTCGAGCCAGGGCTGCGGCACAACAAGCAAACCATGCGATTTGCGGGTGTTGCAACTGGCAATGGTGGTGGCAGAGTATGCTCCTGATCGGTTCGACCTTACCAATTCGTGCGAAAGGGCAAACTCAAGGTTGATGAGCTGTGTTTTTGAAAAAGCTATGTAACTCATAATGAATTATTTGCTATTATTTCGCCCGCGTCATGCAGGATTTTACAAAAGTACACATAAATACCTATCTTTCAAAGACGTCATTCAGCATTCGTAGGTGAATTCATTGTTTAGCCAACAGGTGTTTGACTGCCTTCAAAGAAGACACTTTATGTTAATGAAGGCGTTTTGATTCCTGAACGCTGACGAAAGCATCTGGAAATCAGAATCCAGTGGCCAATCCCTCAAAGTATTAAGGGGGTAAGTGCCTCTAGATGAACATAAACCAAAAAATTACCCGTTAAGGTACAAGCCTTAGCACGTACTGTCAGTTTTATCGAAATTTAATCAGGCTTTTTACAGTATTTATACATCACGGCATAGGCTTCGCTGATGCCGTTTTCACCTGCCTTTGAGAGGTCGGTACATGCCAGTTGGTTTTCATTGAGGTAGAGAAGTGTTAAGGCACGGTTATACCAGGCTTCGCCCATGCCGGGATCGCGGGCGATGGCATCTGAAAAGGCGTCGATTGCCGGATGAAATGCGCCATTTTGAAGCAAGAGGTAGGCATGATTGAAGCAGGCAAAGGCATTTTTGTCATCAAGCTTTCTGGCCAGTGATGCTGCCTCAATGGCTTTTTCCAGGTCGAGTTTTTCCTGCGTATCGCCCGGCGTTTTTTGTTGCACTGGCCGGCCCTGTTGGATGGTTACTGCAGCCACATAGCGCTCATCCATGGTCCGGCTAATTTCTTTTTCATACAGGGCCACTGCTTCGTTGAGCCTCGAAAGGCCAGCCAAACTGTCGTTGTCGGGGATATTGCCATAATGCGTCAGGCTGCGTGTTTGGTTGTCGCGGCTTTGCTCCAAAACACCATGCAGAAACTGGTCGATGGCATAGGACATTCCGGGTGGGATTTGACGTGGCTGTTCTGCTTGTGTTTCCATGGCGGCTTGAAGCTGCGTCTGATTTACATACTCGAGCTTAAGTGAGGGATCGAGCTGTGCATTCAACTGGTTCACCATCAAATCGGTGCGCCTCTTTGGGGCTTTTTCCTGATCGCTGGTCTTTTGATACCGTTCAAAGCTCACCACAAACATGGCAAATGGTTGGATGTCGATATTGCGGAACTGGGGGCGTGTTCCTGCCACATTGCCGCTCACAAAGTCGGCATCCAGGGCCATAATGCGGCTAAAATAGGTGCTGTCGGCATATTTACTGAAAAGTTTGGCAGGATCTTCGCCATCCTGGTTCACGGCTTGAATCAAACCCATGGCGTGGTCGTAGTCTGCTTGAGCGCCCTGTTTGTCGTTCAAAGCCTTTCGAACCAACGACCTGTTGACCCATGCTCCCACAAAGCCAGGAAAAAGCGCGAGGGCATTACTAAAATTGCTTTCGGATGAGACATAGTCTTTGAGTTGGTAGTTGACAACACCCAGGTTGAAATGGCTGTAAATGTTCTCGGGGTTGATTTTTACAACTTCTTCATAGAGCACCTTTGCCTCGGGCAGTTCGTTACGCATGGAGTGGATGAGTGCACGGTTATAGTATGTGAGCGCGTTGCGGTTGTCGCGCACGTTCACTGCCTCAAAGTCATTGAGTGCAGCCAGTGTATCGCCGTGTCGCAGGTGCACATGCGCCCGCTGAAAATAGACGGCAGGATTGTCGGCATCCAGTCGTTCAGCCTCGTTCAGGTCGGCCAAAGCACCTGAATAATCGCCCGTTTCGGAGCGCAATACACCGCGACGCATCCAGGCTTCAATATTAAAGTGGTCGTGCTTCACGGCTTTGTCAAAATCAGCCATTGCAGCAGTGGTATCGCTAAGAAGCAAACGTGCAATCCCCCTGTTGAGCCAGGCTGGCGCATATTGTGGCTCAATGAGCAAGGCCATATCGTAGTTTCGTATCGCTTTTTCAAAGTTGTCGAGGTGCATATCTGTGGCACCTGCGGCCACATAGAGGTCGGCATTGTAGGGGTCAATTTCAAGCGCCTTGTTGAAATCGCTGCGGGCATCATAATAATTGGCCATTCTGTCGTTTACGATGCCACGGTAGTGGTATGCCCTCGCATACAATGGATGAAGCCGGATGGTTTCCGAAAAGTCAGCCAGCGAACCATTGTAATCGCTCAGGTTGAACTTGGCAATGCCGCGAAAAAACCAGGCTTCAAAATGGTCGGGTCGCGATTGTATCACAGTGTTGAAATTGCGTATGGCCTCGGTGTTGCGATCCTCCGACAGGGCAATGCGGCCCATCGTCAGAAAATGCCGTTCATTCACCTGGGCATGTAGGATATGCTGGTATAAAAGCATGACCAGGACAAGGGTAAGCCTGTATTTCAGTTGGTTATCCGCAGGATGAGGTGCGTGTTGGTCCATATTGACACGTTATGCTGTTAAGTAGGCTGACAGGCATGGCTGCGCAAAATCATTGCCATGTCATGAATTTAAACGCAAAATTAGGAGCAAAGTGTTTCATGCCAACAGATTTATTTTTTTTTGGCATTGCTCATTTGCTCAGATTTGAAAAACCTGCTGCCTCATGGACTTTCAAACATTCTCCCGGGGATGGAATGCACCATGTTGTCGTGAATTGGATCTTTGATTTTACAGATTCAAAAATAAATGCGCAACATTTTCCATGTTGATTCGCCAATTGTTAAATTTATCATAAACAAGGCTTTAATTACTTGATTACGATAACTGGAAATAAAAAATGTTGCAAATTGCCCGCAGATTACCACTGGGCTGGTAGCACATTGATGTTTCATTTAATTTTTTTACACATGAAAAAGTATGCAATCGAGATCAAATGGGCGTTGATTTTCATCGCCATGTCGTTGCTATGGATGGTGCTCGAAAAGCTGAGCGGTCTGCACAGCACGCACATTGATAAACACATGTATTTAACGAATTTGTTTGCCATTCCTGCAATTGCCCTCTATGTGTTTGCGCTCAGAGACAAAAAGCAGCACTATTTTGGCGGGCAAATGACTTACCTGCAGGGCTTTATGTCTGGCGTGGTAATCTCCCTGATTGTCATGGTATTCTCACCGCTCACGCAATGGATTACTTCGGTTTGGATCACACCTGAATATTTTCCCAATGTGATTGAGTACAGCCTTCAAACAGGATACCACAAAACCAGAGAAGAAGCCGAAGCATATTTTAGTTTATCAAACTATATGAAGCAGAGCGTGATCGGGGCAATTGTGATGGGACTCGTCACATCGGCAGTGGTGGCATTTTTTGTGAAATCGAAAGCCCCAAAAGGTGACTTATAAATTATTTTTCAATAATAAATTCCATGAGAACAATTAACATCTACCTCAATTTCAACGGAAATTGCGAAGAGGCTTTCAACTTTTACAAATCGGTGATTGGCGGCGAATTTTCATACCTCGGTCGCTTTGGCGAGATGCCACCGCAGGAAGGGATGCCACCTTTGAGTGATGCAATGAAAAACCAGATCATGCATATCGGTCTGCCCATCAGTGCAGAAACCATCCTGATGGGCAGCGACACCGGTGATGATTACGCCGGCAGCTTTGTTGCCGGAAACAACTTTAGCATCTACATGGCTGCAGAATCCAGAGAGGATGCGGATCGTTTATTCTCCGGACTGTCAAACGGGGGAAGCATTACCATGCCGCTGTCAGACGTTTTTTGGGGCGACTATTTCGGGTCGTTTACCGATAAGTTTGGCATCAACTGGATGGTGTCTTACAGCGCGCCACAAGCCTGATTACGGTTGTTTTGAAATAATGAAAAACGGAAATAAAAAAAACCGGCTCATATGGCCGGTTTTTTTTGTAAATCAAAAAACAGCCATTTAACCTTTTGAATCACCCACAAAGTAATCATCTTTTTCTGCAAAAAGCACATTAAAGGTGGTAAGGCTACCATAGATACGGGTGATGTATTGTTGCAGTTCAACCTTCTCATCGTCGGAGAGTTTAGACGCATTGATGCGTTGCTCCATCACGCGAAGCCGGTCGCGCACCATCACGATTTTATGAAAAAATGTTTCGATGGGCACTTCTTTGGCTTTGAGGCTTTTATCAGCCGGTTGGAGCACCATCATCCCGCCTTTCCAGCGGCTGCCCATGTGCACAACCTCTTGCACATCCGAAAACTTTCGGATGATACGTGTGAAGATGCGTTCAACTTTTTCAAAGCTCAGCAAGTCGGTTTCACTGCTGACAAAATCAAGCACTTCGAGGCCTGTAAATGATTTGAGAATGGTTTTGGTTCCGTAATCCAGAAATGTGATTTCATATGAATCGGTATATGCTTGAATCACAACACCTTTTCCATACTGCGGATGTTTCACGCGCGTGCCGATTCCAAGGGTAAGTTCCGTTGTCATGGTCATGTTTATTTGTTTGATTGAAGACAGCAAAAGAACGAATTTTCAGGTAATGCAGTATATGACGCATCCAAAAAGACCTCGGAAAAAAAGTTGATCAAACTGGTTTGGCGTGACAGCCATGCAGCCTGACCTCAAATCAAGATGCCGGCCAAATAAAAAAAAGCCCGGCAAATACCGGGCTTTCTTATTATAAGGTTGAATTTTAATGTTGTACAACTAGTTTTTGCACGCTTCTGCTGTTCCCTGAGGTGATGCTGAGGAAATAAACGCCATTCGGCAAAGCTGCTGTTGAGATGCTCAGTTCGCTTACGGAGCCGGCATCAGCAACTGTCTGCATCATTTGATTGTTCATGCGGTCGCCGATGGTCACCACCACTTCTCCCGTCAATTTTTCGTCGAATTTCACAGTCACTTTATCCTTCACAGGATTGGGGTAGGTGGAGAAATTCAGCGGCAGTGCGGAAATGTTGAAATAATTATCACTTTCATCAAAAATGCCTGATGAATAAATGCTCTCGATGCGGATTTTATATTGTCCATGTTGTGCTTGTCCACCCGGAACATCCCAAACCCATGTTGAGCCAACCACATTGGTTGCAAGTGTTGTTGTCGTTGAATTGAAATCATCGATCAGGATGATTTTCACAGGTTCTGGCACATCGTCGATCCAGGAGATGAAATAACCCTGGTTTGTGTACAAATATTCTCCACCATTTGGTTGTAACACTTCAATCGACCCACCGGGTGTGTCGGCAAGCTCAAATGCGAAGTTACTCTCATCGCTGACACTTCCGCCAAAAGCAGATACCACGATGGTGTAGTCGTTTGCCAATGCATATGTAAGTGCAGGAATATCCCAAACCCAGGTTGAACCTTCATAGTTTGAAGCGAGGGCTGCATGGAACACACCGCCCTTGTACAGGTCGATGTTCACAGGGCCAGTAGCAAAGTCGGAGGTCCAGCTGATAAGATATGATGAATTTCTGAGCCACTTGATGCCTGACAGCGAGGGCTGCAGCACTTCGAGGGTACCACTGGTAGGATAAGCTACAATTTCGAAGGTTTCACCATTATCATAAATAGAGGCATCGTTGGCAGCCTGCACACGGATGTAATAATTCGAAGCCAAAGCTTGCCCGCCCGGAATGGCCCACACCCAGGTGCTTCCAACCACATCGTTGGCCAGCTGGGTTGCGCCTGGATAGAGATAAATATCAACAGGACCAGCTACGTTGTCAACCCACGAGATGAGTGTTGATGTTCCGCGTACAAGCTTTGTTCCCGTAATGTTGGGTTGTTCCACGGTGATGGCAGCACCATCCTGATTGCTGACAATGGAGAAATAATTGTCGCTTTCGTCGGTGATCGTTTCAGTGGCATCTTTAACAATGATCTTGTAATTGTTCGCCAACAATGAAAGACTGCCCGGAACATCCCATACATAGGTTGATCCTACAACAGCAGTGGCGATGTCCATGTCGTGGCTTGTAATGGTAAAATTATCAAAATACAACACCCTGTAGATGGCGTTGGTTGACAATTGGCCTTCGATATAAAATCTGATGGCATCGGGTGCGGCAGTGATGGTAAAATCATTTGAGTAGGTTTCGACACCGTCTCTTCCTGTTCCGGTCACGCGCAGCGTAGTTTCGTCGATCAGCTCAAAACTAAGATCCATTGCATTTGTCCCGCTGTTGTTAAACATGGGAACACCGTTAATGGTGATGATAATGGATCCGCCTGTGGTATTGATCACAATTTCTTCAGTTCCACCAATGCCACCGGAGTAAAGCACAATACCTTTATTTCCAAGCAGGTCGCCAGTTGCGTATTTGAAAGCCCAATTGAAAGAGAGTGCATCACCAATCCCTAGTGGCTCATTCAGTTGTCGGTCGGCATGCACAAAGTTGGCCTCGTCAACAGTTGCACCGTGGGCCAATATACCAAAAGAGGGGTTGTCCATACCCACGATGTCCGACAGGGAAGGATCGCCAATAAATGCCGTTGCAACACCACCGCTGCCATCTGTTCCGGTTGTGATGTCCCAGGCGCCAAAACCATCACCTTCGTTGTCGCCATCTGCCCAAACGCCGCCATAATTGTCGGCATCGTCTGCACCAACAGTAAAAGGCACAATGCTATACAATTCAAGATCAACGGGTTCTGGAATATCATCAATCCAGGAGATAAGGTAAGGGTTTCCCCTTACAATACTGATGCCCGCATCGGACGGTTGAAGCACTTCAACAGTAGCACCAGCCGGCGTTTCTGTGATGGTAAAATATTGGTCGCTGGTATAGCTTTTTGAGGGATCGCTGTTGCTGGTCACCTTAATTTTATACATCGTACCATCTTCTACCGTTCCCGGAATGGTCCAGTAATAGGTGGAAGGGCTGGCTGCCATGGCAATATTTGTGACAATAGGTCCGCCGTTGTTGTAATCCAGCAAATCGATTTTAAAGGTGCCTGTCAAATCACTCACCCACGAAATCACGTATTCGCCGCCTGTGAGCCAGTTGATGCCACTGGTATTGGGCTGTTCAAGAGTTACGTAAGTACCTGGTGCTGAGGCTGCTATTGTAAATGTTTCGCTTTCATCAGCGAAAGAACTGTTTACAGTGCTGCTTACTTTGATCTTGTATGCTGTGCCAGTAGTAAAGGTAGCGTCAGTAATAAGCCAGCTGTAAGTTGAATTTTGTGTCGAAGCCACAATGGTGGTTGTGACCGGACTAGCAGGAATGGTGTAGTCAATCAGCTCAATTTTAACAGGTTGAGTAAAATTGGTGTTCCACGAAATGAGGTGTTGCTGGTTGAGTATCCATACATCGCCGGTGGTTGGCTGAAGCACTTCAACAAAAGGCTGTGCCTTTGCAGCCGTGGCTGCGAGCACGAGCACCAGGAGCAATGCAATGCGATAGGAGTGTAACTTTTGTTTCATAGCATGAATTATTTGTGATGTATTTATTATCGATTTAGAAATTTATTGTTTTATAAATTTGTTTCGTATAAGCCTTTTGCCCTCAGCAATTTCAATCAGGTAGATTCCAGTGGGCAGGTTTTGGATATCCAGTTCAAACATGCCATCTGTTGCGGCCACATCATGCTGCAAAAGCTGCCCGTGCGCGCTAAACACTTTAAGCATGACCCTGGCACTCTTCATACCCGAAAAGGTCAGGCGCACATGATCTGATGCAGGGTTTGGGTAAAGCAAAACATTGGCATTTTCCTGCGTGCTGTTCTCACCAACGAGTGTGGATGTGTAGTTGGCTGTAGCCATATAGCCACTGAACCTGATTGCTGAGGTTCCATTGGAATAGCTCAGTTCGAGCGGTGAATCTTCGTTTTGCTGCCAGGTATTGCCGTTCCATGCAAAGTGCTCGCAAGATACCGCGTTTCCGATGGCATCATAAACACAGTTATCCAGCGCATCGTTCGTCCATGCGCCTGCTTCCCAAATTTCGTAGAGTGCTGATTCAATACCTCCAAAGTTGTTGTTTGTAAAGAATGCTTTTTCTTTATTAACCCACTGATTAACTTCCCATTCCATTCCAAGCACTGTTTCCGGGAATCCAATGGAATTATAGGTGTAGGTATATTTGTCTGCAAAAATCCAGCCACTTCCCAGCCAATACTTGCTCATGTATTGAATTAACTGGGCCTGATCGTTGTAAGTAAATTCTTCCATATAAGCATTCGCCCAAGCCCCGGAATCCCATATTTTATAGGTGATGACCGAAAGCAACCCAAGCGTGTTGTAGGTTTGTTCGAGATAATAATCATTTTGCCAGCTCAGACCGTTCCAATCCTGTCCGGTGGCATTCAGAAGCCTGTTTTGTGTGTCATAAACAAACAACTCAAAATAATTATTCTCCCAGCTATTTCCATTCCACAATTCCATGAGGCTTGCAACCACATTGCTGCTTAAATCGAAACTATGGCTCACGCGGCTGAAATTTTGCCAGCTTCCGGAATTCCAATGTTGCACAGTTTCGGTTTCAACCTTATTGTTGATATAGGTATAGATACGTTTTTCAAAATTGTTCCAGCTTCCGTTAACAGCCAGTTGGGTGATGGCGGTGAGCACCAAGCCATTGCTGTTGTAAGTGTAGTTGTGCATCAGGTGGTTGACCCAAATGCTATTTTCAAGCGATTTTACAAGTTGGATAAGAAGCTCACCTTCAGTGGAATAGAAATGAGTATAACGCTTGGGATAATTTTCTACAGAATAAACTACAACCGTATCGGGATGATAATCCACCGCCGAGGCCGCCCGATCACGACTGTTAAATTCAACAAGCTTGTGATAATCCATACGGATGGCACGCGCTCCTGTGGGTGTTCCATTCCAAATTTTGGAATGTACGGAAAAGGCTGTATTCCGGTAAGATATGGTTTGGGCACTTGTTAAATTGCTGAAAATCATTTGAATGGCTAATATACCACTCAAAAACACTGAAAATCGGAAGATTCTGCGGTGTAAAAATTGATTCATTTAACAGCTAATTTTCATAAAAACAATAGATTCCCAACACAATGCATCAAGAACTGTACCGAAAAAATCACCGCTAAACCTTATGCC
>CAZBMR010000003.1:93700-111954 GCA_964492695.1 uncultured Lentimicrobiaceae bacterium | reverse complement strand
GTGGCATTGTCCCGTTTTTTAAGCCGTTCAACTCGTAACCATGCTGGCGCAAACACATAGATCAACTTGTCGAATTGCTGCTCCATGCCTTTCTCAAACAGAATGGCTGCTTCGTAAAGGGTATAGGGTAAGGGCTGCTGCGCATGCCATTCGAGGTATTTTTGTCTGACAAGCGGATGGATTAAATGCTCGATCCATTGCAAGGCATGCGGATCACTAAATATTCGTTGGGCAAGTTGTTCCTTATTCAGTTGGTCATCAGCATTGTACATGCAACTGCCAAATTGTTTAATGATTGCCTCACGCACCATTGCTTCAGTATATAATCCCTTTGCTTGTACGTCAGCATTAAAAACAGCCGCGCCAAGTTTCTGAAACTTTTCGCATACGGTTGTTTTACCGCTGCCCATATTGCCGGTGATGGCTACTTTCAGGCTCATTTTATCAGCAGGTATTCCACTTGCTCCGGCTCGAGACGTGTAACTACGATGTTTTCAGGTTGATCGAGCAGCCTCAATGCCAAAAATCTGTTTTGTGCCGCAAGTCCTGCACTGTCCACTTCAATATAAAAACGATCTGACGAGATGGCTTCATAATCTTTGAGGGCAACCAGAAAAACAACCTTCGTAATTGCTGGAAAGAGCTTTATTTTCAGTCCTGAAGCTTTACTGATTTTTACAGTCGCAGTGCGTTCGGTATATTGTTCTACCTGAAAGTGGGCCGAAACAAGGCTCTGATCAATCTGCATTCGTGCAGCATCGTATTGCAGCATCACCTCCTGGTTAAAACTGGTGTAAATGTCTTTTCCCCGAACGACCATCGTTTCAACAGCCCGCAATGTATCAAGCAGGCTTTGGGGTGCCGACACTTCCACGCTGTCCGGCTTGAGTTTCACTTTTCCGTAAAGGAAATACTGATTTCTGAAATCGAGTTCATAGCGTGCTTTAATGGGCACTTTTTTTGACCCCACCGGCTCAAGCGTGAAAAAAACATCACCCTCGGTAAGTTGGATATTGTTTTCGTCGAGGTTGAGCACCGAAGAAAGATAACGCCGAAGGGTCCCGCTTGTAAGATAAAATGTAGTCTGATTCTGTTTTCGTAAGCTTAACTGATTGAGCGGTAGCTGGATGTGATTTTTCTCGAACGCACTGCTGTAGAAAAACAAGAGGTTGTATCCATTGGCTGTTACGGTTGCATTGAGCACCTGATATAATTGTTGATCCGGTACAAAATATCCATGGGGAGGGTCGGTAAGCTTCAAGTTTATTGGGACAGAAATGGAATAGGTGTCAGCAAGTTTTACGAACAGCCACAATATGGTTGAGATGCTCAGGAAAAATAAAAACGCCCTAAGCCTCCTTTTCTTCGGCCGGATTTCGGCTGCAATGAGTTGTTTTGGCTGTTTCATATAAAAAAAAATCACCCGTGACGGATTCAGTCACGGGTGAAATTTAAGCATTACTTGGTCATGCCAACCTGTGTGGCATCGGAGAGGATGGCACTTTTTTCGATCTCGAGACGTGTATTGGTATCTACTTCCAGCGTAACCGTATTGTCGTTGATGTTGGCAATCTTTCCGTGAATACCACCAATTGTAACCACCTTATCGCCTTTCTTGAGTGCTTCCCGGAATTTGCGTTGTTCCTTGGCTTTTTTCATCTGCGGACGGATAAAAAAGAAATAGAATACCACCATGATTAACACAAGGGGTAAAAAGGATAAAAGACCACCGGCTTCTTGTCCTTCGGCCGGAGGTGCCATCAATAAAATGTTTAGATAATTCATATTTGATAATGTTTAATAGGATAGCGGTGTGGAAACCTGTGCTTTGAGTCGCAATACGGTTGTTTGGGGCTGTCCGTTGCAGAGCACGGTAATGGTTTTATTTTGAACTCCCTTTTGCCCGGAAGAATCAAAAGTTACTTCTATTTGTCCTTCATTGCCCGGTGCAATGGTTTCTTTGGTGTATTTACTGGCTGTGCAGCCACAACTGGCACTCACCGAACTGATGAGAAGATCGGCATCGCCAGTATTGGTAAAACGGAAAATATGGATCACTTTCTCACCCTGAATCAGTCGGCCAAAATCATGTTCTGTTTTGTTGAAGCTTATGCGGGCTACACTGGCCTGACCGGAACCCGTGGCTGATTTGGGGTTATTGACAAGTGATGTTGGACGCTTTTCGCTTGATTCACAAGCTATAAGAACGAATGTTGATAAAAAGATTGTGATTAAAATTTTATTGAGAAGTCTCATGACAACCATCAACGGATTTGTGTTGATCACCTGTGTGATCGGATTTGATTAAAAAATACCCCGACAAAAATAATAAAATTAGCTTATGCCGGGCCTTGTTTAATTTCCGCTTCCAAAGATGGTGATGCTGCCTTTATACACCTCATTGCTTTTAAAGCCCTCGCATTTAAGCACATAGAAGTAAACACCATCGCTCAATCCATCGCCTCCCCAGTCATTGTTGTAGTCAGACGATTCATACAGGATGCGACCTTGTCTGTTGAAGATGGTGAGTGCCGTTTTTTTGTAATAGGCTGACAATGGCCTGATGCCATCACCAGCTGCAACAGTTTTAAGGTCTTCGTCATCTTCGGCTGACCCCTCGGTGATGATAAGCACATCGTTGATGCCGTCGCCATTGGGTGTGATGATGTTTGGAATGCTTAACCTGATGGGAAGTATCTTCACTTCTTTGAAATAAACGGTGTCGCATCCCTGCTGATTAAAAACGGTGAGCGCCGCCGTATAATCTCCCACCTCGGTGTAGGTGTGCATGGGAGCTGCCATGTCAACACGCGGACTTTCGTCGCCCATCTCCCAATACTGATTGATCACCTGTACAGTATCGACAGACTTATTGGTAAACTCGAATGTGACATAAGGTTTTTGAATGAAGGCTGTGTCAGGTGTGCTGATGATTTCGATCACCGGGTTGGGATAAGCACGCGTGAAAAAGGAGTCAGCAGTAAGGCAATTGAATTGGTCGGTGACCAAAATATGGTACCAGAGATGGGCTTTAAGCCCAATAGCAAGTGAGGGGTCGCCGGGTGCAATTTGTATCGGCCGGACGTTCCAATTGTAGGTGTAGGGAGCAGTTTGTCCGGTAGCAATGGCCCTCACCATCGCCGTATTTCCATTGTCATTGTCGCCATTGGTGCAAGTGAGCTGCATTTGCTCAAAGTTGATCTCGACGGCTGGGTGAACCTGAACCTCAAATGGTAAACTCGTGCAGCTCAGTTGATTGATGGTATCGGTTACGGTGAGTGTGATGCTTTGATTTGTCAGCGCTTCGAATGTGATCACCGAGGTGGATGAACCATCGACCGACCATTGATAAACCAGGTTTGGTGCTTGCACTGCAGTGAGTGTCACGGTGTTTCCTACACAAACAGGCATAAGTTGCGCGCAGCTGATGGTGCAGTCGGGCTGTGCATCTGCTGCAAAAGGGACCAGCAACATCGTCAAAATACCATGTATTAAAAGGAGCTTCTGACGAGAAAACTGAAACAGGGCGCGTATCGGATTCATCATTTTTTTTAGCATGACAAATAAATGTGCGTTAAAAAGTTCCGCTGTTCAACATCACCAGCGTACAGTCATCAACGGTTTCAATACCATTTTGTTGTGCAAGTTTGCCTAAATCAGGATTTTCGGTTCCTGGATTAAAAATGATACGCCCGGGCTTCAGGCTAATCAGCTCCCGCTCATACGACTTCTGCAGCATGGGATTGATATAGAGCGTAATGGTGTCGAAGCTGGCATCTGCAGGGATGGTAGTAAGAATAGGAACATCAAAATCTGGTCTGGCACGGCTTCCCACCGCAACCACTTCATGACCGTGTGCCAACAACAACTTTACAGCTTTGTATGAAAATCTTGCCGGATTGTCGGAGGCTCCAAGAACCAACACTTTTTTCTTCATGCTGCAGTTATTGCCTGTAAACGAATGCATTAATGTTCATGCCTGCACCTACTGATGCAAACAACAATAAGTCGCCCCGATATATTTGATGATTTGGCAGTTTGTTTTTCAGAATCATATCATACAAAGTTGGCACAGTAGCAACCGAACTGTTGCCCAGTGTTTGAATGTTCATCGGCATGAGTTCAGCGGTGTTGACCTTCATTTGGTATTGGCGGTAGAAGCGCTGAACGATGGCCTCATCCATCTTTTCGTTGGCCTGATGAATTAATATTTTCTTGATATCTGCCACCTCCAGGCCCGATCTGTCGAGTGCCAGCTTCATGGCAAGAGGCACTTCCTTGAGCGAATACTCATATATTTTGCGTCCTAACATTTTGATATACTTAATATTAGGATCACTCTCCGGGGAGTTCGACTGCCCAAAATAAAGATATCCTACCTCTTCGCCGGTGTGAGACGCAAAGGAGTAGGAGAGAAGACCACGGGGCTCATCCTCTTCCAGCAATTCAACAATGGCAGCACCGGCACCATCGCTGAAAATCATCGTATCGCGATCATAAGCATCCACGACGCGGCTAAGTGTCTCGCTGCCAATTACCAAACAGCGCCTTGCCATGCCAGACCTGAGAAATGCATTGGCCTGGATCATCCCTTGCACCCAACCCGGACAACCGAAAATGATGTCGTAGGGAATGCAAGCAGGGTTTTTGATGCCAAGATGATTTTTTACACGCGATGCAATGCTGGGCAAAATATCTGTTTGAATGCTGTCGCGCATGACATTTCCAAAGTTGTGGGCTACAATGATTTGATCAATTGTTTCGGGATCAATGCCACTGCTGCGGATCGCCTCGCTTGAGGCCAGCGATGCAATGTCAGAATTATTCAGGTTGTTGTCCACCCATCTGCGTTCGTAAATGCCGGTGATATCCTTAAACTTACGTGTTACCTCTTCGCCCGGACTGTTGATCTGGCTTTGATCTTTTTCAAAAAAAACCTGTTGTGTAAAATCTTCATTACTCACAATTCTGGGAGGAATATAACTTCCTGTTCCAGTGATTACTACGTTTTGAAATTTTGACATTTAGTGCGCTTTGTTTAGGTGTGTGTTATGTTGCTGCCAATCACAATGAACCAACCAAAGAGGCTTATGTAAATGGCGGCCAAAGGTAAAAAACTTTTAACTAGCCTGCCTTCCTTATTGCGTTGAATTATACGCACACATCACCCGGCTGCTTTGTCTTTGTTCGTATTTTTGACGGCCGAAAACTTTATTATTCTGACAACAAACTGATTAATAAAGTATTCCTGCAAGTTTTGTTACACATTTGTTGTTGTTACAAGTTTATTTATCAATCATTTCAATTCATGAAAAAAATTACGCTGCTCCACCTCTTTCTAAGCTTACTGCTTTTTGCTGGAAGCACCTTGATGGCTCAGGTTTCCGACACTGCTTCATATCCCTATTGGGTGGAAATGATGCAAGACGAAAACGCTGACTTTTTTGCAACACAAAGCGCTTTCAATACCTATTGGAAAGACCGGGAGATTACGCGCGGAAGTGGCTTCAAACCCTTTAAACGCTGGGAATACATGATGCAACAACGTGTTAATGCACAAGGCAAAAGGCCGGCATCCGACCGTGAACTGAAAGCCTACAACCGATTCATCAGCCAGAATAAAACGATGCGCAACCCACAAAACGAATGGACCGCCCTGGGCCCATTTACAGTCCCCTCTGGTTACAACGGCTATCGGGGCTTGGGTCGCATCAATGCCATTGGTTTTGATCCCCTCGATCCAAATGTCTTATACATAGGTGCGCCAGCCGGTGGGTTGTGGAAGAGCACCGACCATGGATCGAGCTGGCAGGTTTTAACCGATCATCTGCCTACCCTGGGTGTTTCAGCAATTTTAGCCGACCGCACTAATCCTTCGCTGATGTTCATAGGAACAGGAGACCGCGATGCGGGCGATGCACCCGGAATGGGCGTCTGGCGCAGCGTTGACGAAGGCCTCAACTGGGAGCCATGGAATGTTGGAATGGGAAATGCCACGGTTGGACGACTGGTGCAGGATGCCGTTGACCCATTGGTGATGCTTGCTGCAGCCAGCAATGGACTATACCGCAGCAATGACGCAGGTGCCACCTGGACGCGCATCAAGACTGGAAACTTTAAGGAAGTGGTTTACCATCCCACCGACCATCAAATTATTTATGCAGCCTCAGGCGCAAACTTTTACCGCTCACAAGACAACGGTTTGACCTTTACGCAAATCACAAATGGACTCTCAGGCGGTGCCAGGACAGTGATCGGCGTTTCGCCCGCTTCTCCCGATGTGGTGTATTGCCTGGTGACTACCTCCGATGCCTACAAAGCCATCTATCGGTCGGATGACAAGGGGATGAGCTTTCAGGAACGTGCCACTTCACCCAATATCATGGCATGGGATTGCAATGGCGGAAGCGGCGGGCAAGCCTGGTACGACCTCGACATTGCAGTTGATCCGCTGAATGCAGACAACATCATTGCGGGCGGCGTCAACAGTTTTCGCTCAACAGACGGCGGATGGTCGTGGACCATCCGCAGCCACTGGTACGGCGGTTGTGGGGTTCAGTCAGTGCATGCCGACCTGCATGTGCTTGAATACCACCCGTTGAATAACCGACTTTATGTTGGAAACGATGGCGGTTTTTATTGGACAGCCAATGGGGGTGTCAACTGGACAGAAATTTCCAACGGACTGGTAATCAGTCAGGCCTATAAGATTGGACAAAGTCAAACCAAGGCAAATTTCGTTATCAACGGTTATCAGGACAACGGAAGCTCGGTGATGAACGAAAGCACATGGAATGCAGTAGGCGGAGGCGACGGCATGGAGTGTAGCTATGATCCCACCGACCACAGGTATAGCTACTCAAGCGTATATTATGGTGCCATCGAACGTCATTTCAACAATGGTGGAGGCGCTTCCATAGCCGGTGAGGGAACCAATGGCATCACCGAGGCAGGTGGATGGGTGACACCCTATCTGATTGATCACAAGGATGGAAACATCATGTTCATCGGATATAAAAATGTGTGGCGAAGCACCAATATCAAAGCAGCGAATGCAGGCAGTGTGCAATGGCAGAAACTGAGTTCTTTTGGAAACAACAACCTCGAACAAATGGCACAGTCGAGGGCCAACACCAATATTTTATACGTTTCTGCCGGAAACAAGCTCTATTATACCGATCATGTAAAAGCGCAAACAGTGCTGTGGACAAACCGCACGAGTGATTTGCCTTCAAGTTCAACTATCACAGCCATCGAAACCCATCCCACGAATGAGCATGTGGTGTATATTGCGCAACAAACACGTATCTTCAAATCAACGGACAATGGGTTGAATTGGACTGAACTGACTTCAAATCTTTCTGATATTCATATTAATAGTATTGCATACTACAAAAATAGTCAGGAAGGGCTTTATCTGGGAACTGACATTGGAGTGTTTTACCGCGATGCTTCCATGACAGAATGGATGCTGTTTAGCGAAGGACTTCCAGCAAGTGTAAAAGTGACTGAGCTTGAACTGTACTACGATGAAACCGGACCAGCAGGCGATTTGTTGCGTGCTGCTACTTATGGCCGCGGACTGTGGGGTGTGACGCCTTACTACAGCAGTCCGACAGCAAACTTTATCGTAGAAGACGACAGTATTTCAGCCGGTTGCCTCGTCAATTTCTACGACCGTTCGGCAGGTACCCCCTACACCTTTGAATGGAGCTTCGAGGGAGGGATTCCCGCAACCAGTACATCACAGCATCCCGAAGGCATTTCATATCCCAATCCCGGAGTGTATGATGTGAGCCTTACCGTGACCAATCCTGCCGGCACACACACCTTCACATGGACCGATTGCATCCATGTGGGCGAAGCAGCAGTGCCTGCCATTCAGTTTCAAGCCTCAGCCACAACTGGATGCCCCGGCATGACGGTGTCGTTCACCGACCAAAGCGACCACTGCCCTGATATGTGGATTTGGGACATCACGCCCTCCACAGTGACTTACCTTGAAGGCACTAGTAATCTTTCGCAAAACCCTGTCATTCAATTCAATGAATATGGCAATTACGATATAAGACTCACAGCCTCCAATGCCAATGGCCCAGCAACATTGTTGAAACAAGCCATGATTAATGTTGGAGGAAATCCATTGCCATTCACCGAATCGTTCGACAGTGAAGGCCTTGTGCCATCAGGTTGGAATGTCGAGAACCCTGACAATGGAAAATCATGGGCTGTGAAAACATTGGCAGACGGGAACAACAGTGCATGGATGAACTTTTTCAACTACACCAATTTCAATCAGCGCGACTACCTCGAGAGCCCTCCAATGGATTTTACAGGTTTCAATCAAATCTCACTTACTTTTAATTACGCCTACGCCCAACGTTATGCACAAGTTGACAGCCTCATCGTAAGCATCTCGTCCGATTGTGGCAGCAGTTGGGAACGGGTCTATGCCAATGGTCCTGACGGACAGGGCAGCTTTGAAACGGCTTTGCCAACTGTAGCATCATTCGAACCTGCGAATGATGCCGATTGGTGCTATGCTGGTGACTATGGTGCAGATTGCCAGGTGATTGACCTCTCAGCCTGGAGTTCGATGAAAGGGATAAAGATCAGGTTTGAAACCTTCAATCAATACGGCAACAACCTCTACCTTGACAATGTGGCTGTAAGCGCAGTTACGCAAATTCCTGTTGTAGGTTCTCATGCCGATCCGTTGATTGTATATCCCAATCCTGCACAAGATGTCATATTCGTGCAAACCAGCCCCGAATTGGCCGGCCTGCATCTTGAAATCAGAGACATCACAGGCAGACTGATCCAATCGCAACCTATTGGTCAATCAAATATGAAGCTTTCGGTAGGTACTTTGCCTGCAGGCGTGTATTTTGTTCAACCTTCCGGTATGGGAAGTTTGACCAAAAAAATAATCCTGAATCGCTAAAAGCAATCATCTTTAATAGCTTATTAAACAGGAAGCCGCTTGCTTCCTGTTTTTTTTCGGGGTAATGAGCATTGCGCCCTGAACAATTTTAAGCGCTTGCGTGTTCCTTGCAAGCTGCTTTATCAATATGGCTATTTGGCTCATTCACAACATTGTTTTACTTTTGCTCCTACCTTATTTAACTACAAGCATGAAACACATTTTTACCACTTTATTTTTACTCACAATTTCAGCAAGCATTTCGCTTCATGCCCAGAAACAAGCTGTTTATCAAGGCAAAGCTGAGGCCTTTAGCAAACGCAGCCTGCTTCAGATGAAGGCCGAAGACAGCACTTACAGGGTGTTGTACAATGAAGGACTAAAAAAACCAAATCCTGAACTATACAGTCCGGAGTTCACGATCAATCCGGATGATGTTACAGCACAGGAGATCTTAACTGAAACACCGGTCTATCGTTTACAGGGAACCGCACCGCTGCCCGACACCACTTTTGAAGGATTATACGATTCAGGAAACTCCATTCCTCCTGACGTAAATGGAGCGCCAGGTCCTGAGCACCTGATGGTTACGCTCAACACGGAGGTACGCATTCAGGATCGTGTTGGGAACAACCTCGAAACACTGTCGCTGGGCTTGTTTTGGAACAGCCTCCCGGGCGGAAACACCTTCGATCCTAAAATTTTGTATGACTTTGAGGACGACCGTTGGATATTTGTAACCTGCGCCGGCAGTACGCCTGGCGATTCGCGCATCTACATGGGAGTTTCGGCCAATTCCGATCCCACAGGTGACTGGTACCTTTATTCATATCTTGCAGACACGCAGAACGAAGTGTGGTTCGATTACCCAAGCATGGGTTTCAACAGCAAGTGGATTGTTGTTTCAGGCAATATGTTTGGCAATGGCAACTACCGCACAGTTTATGTGTTCGACAAACAAGCCATGTATAATGGCGATGAAGCTCCAGGCTTTACACGTTTTGCTACCACACAGGGCTTTACGCTCGTGCCGTCCATCACCTATGATGCAAATGAAGAAAATATTTACCTGGTAGCCGCAGCCAATGGCAACCAGGGCGGTATGGGCTATATAACGCTTTTTAAAATTCAGGGCGAGCTGAACAACCCGCAGTTCAGCCTTGTTGGACAGATTGGAACCAACCAAACCTGGTCGGGCAATGTTGGAGGAAGCGGAGATTTTCTTCCTCAGCTTGGTTCTGATCAACTTATCAATGCAGTGGATCACCGCATGGAAAATGTGATTTTCCGTAACGGAAAAATTTGGGCTGTTCACCATGTGTTTTTGCCTGCAGGAAACCCCACACGCACTTCTGTGCAATGGTGGAATCTGACACCTGAAGGTGGCATCATTCAGCGCGGACGTGTTGACGATCCTACAGGAGTAATGTCGTACGCCTTTGCTACTGTGGCTGTTAACCAGTTTGAGGATATGATGATCGGCCATGGCATCTTTTCCAGCCAACAATATGCAGCGGCCGGCTATTCTTATCGTTCGCATGAAGACCCTTTGAATCTTACCCGTGCCCCGTATCAATACAAAGATGGTCTGGCACCCTATTACAAAACCTTCGGCGGTGGCCGAAACCGTTGGGGCGATTACACTGCCACCATGCTCGACCCGGTGAATGGTGTCGATTTTTGGGTATTACAGGAGTACGCTGAGCTGTCCTCAGGCGGTGATCGATGGGGGACATGGTGGGCCTATGTGCGTATTCCCTTTGCACCCCAAGCCAATTTTCAGGCCAATGCCACGCTGATTCCAGTGGGCGAAGACATTCAATTTACTGATCTGAGCGTGGGTGTTCCTCAAACCTGGTCATGGACTTTCGAAGGCGCCGAACCTGCCACCTCAACAGCTCAGAACCCCAGTGGCATTACCTATCCCACAAGCGGAAGTTTTGATGTAAGCCTCACCATAACAAATGATTACGGAACTAATACCTATCTGCTCGAAGACTATATAACCGTCAGCAGCACCTTATTGCCCGAAGTTAGTTTTACTGCCGACAAATCCCTTGTATGTACTTCTGAGGTGGTCACTTTTACCGATGCTACCCAATACATGCCTGTTTCGTGGGAATGGGAGTTTAACCCGTCCACCGTGACCTTTGTCAATGGTACCGATCAATTTTCGCAAAATCCGCAGCTTGTTTTTGAAGAAACCAACGATTACTCAGTTACGCTTACCGCCACCAATCTCAATGGCAGTGCTTCTCAAACCATTTTCAACATGGTGAGGGCTGGTGGAATGGAAGTGCCTTTGATTGAACGTTTTAATGTAAACGGTTTTGCTGACAACCAGTGGAAAATTGTCAATCCCGACCACAAAAACACCTGGGACCTGGTTGAAGTTGAAGGTTTGACGGAAACGAACATGGCTGCCCGCCTCGATTTCCTGAACTACTTTGCCATAGGCGAACGCGACCGCCTGATAACACCACCGCTCGACCTTTCAAACTTCAGCAACATCATGCTGGGCTTCAAACATGCACACGCGAAACGAATTCCACAGATTTCAGATTCGCTCATCGTGCTGATATCAGATGACTGCGGACAAAGCTGGACACGCATCCTTGCCGATGCTGAAAACGGCACAGGAAACTTTGCCACACACGAACAAACCGACGGATTCATCCCAATGGTGCGTGAAGACTGGTGCGGGGCAGGGTGGGGTTCAGCCTGCAAGGTAATCAACATTGATAACTGGGCCGGAAAAGACAATGTGCTGTTGGCTTTTGAAACCTATAGTGGCTATGGTAATCCCTTGTATCTTACTGACATCGAAATCAGTGCAACTGTATCAACCGACGAAAAAACTGCAAGATCAACATTTCGTGTTTTACCTAATCCCGTCCGGTCCAAGCTTGTGATCGAACTGCTTCCTGGTGAAGAAGTGGCAGAACTGGATATTCTGGATTCCAGTGGAAAAATTGTGAAGATTGTTCATAATTATGCAGCTGGCGAAAGCATCGATGTGTCTGAATTGCAATCGGGTATGTACACCATCCTCGTCAAATCTGCCGGCAATCAGAAAAATGCAAGCTTTGTGAAAATAAGTTCAGGCGCTGACGTGCGTTAAATTCATCCCAGGCTTTTTGCAAATGCACGGCCCTGGTTGAATTGATCCTCAGCTGACACGCCATCTGCTATTCATAGAAACCATGGCCGTGCACATCTTTCACTTTCTGAGCCGAAATAGGGTTGAGCATCGTTTTGTGGCGTTTGACGTTTTCTCTCTCATCAGAAGACCTTGCTCAGCAAAAGAACTGGTATCAGCTTGACGTATAGCGCGTTG
The DNA here is from genome assembly GCA_964492695.1 of uncultured Lentimicrobiaceae bacterium. Taxonomy (GTDB): domain Bacteria; phylum Bacteroidota; class Bacteroidia; order Bacteroidales; family F082; genus JALNZU01. The sequence goes on along the minus strand of CAZBMR010000003.1, from coordinate 99,694 downwards.
TGACTAATCAATTTCTTTCTGAAGGGCAACAACATCCAGAATTTTACCAAATTTTTCGCCAACGTTTTTAAATCTTGCACAATGCACATAGCCTGATTTTTCGAACAGACTGATGCTGTGTGTATTATCTCCGGAAATAACCGCTATCAGGTTTTTAATGCCAGCTTTGATGGCAGCAGTTTCCAAATGCCTGAGGGCCAGCTTGCCGATTCCTTTTCCCACGAAATCAGGTTTCAGGTAAACCGATATTTCTGCTGTACGGTTGTAGGCTTGCCTTTTTTTGTGGTGCGTGAGAAAGCAATAACCTGCAACTTCGTCGTCCCATAAAATGATAAATGAAGCATAGCGGGGATGATGCAGGTAAATGAACTCATAAAGCTCGCTGATGTTCACTTCTTCGGTGTGAAATGTTGCCGTGGATTGAAGGATGTATGCGTTGTAGATGTCTCTGATTGTGTTCAGGTCCGATGTATCTGCTTCCTTAAATGTGATATTCATGGGTTGTGATATTTATTCACAAAGTTAGGTGACTGCTTGTTGACCACTGTCAACTTTTCCGGAGAATTATTTGTTTTGATGGAAAGTGGCGTTATCGGAATTCATCATGGAAAGCCGCTTATCTTTGTTGTGCAAAATGTAATTGGTATGAATTTAAAACTGAAAGACCACTTTTTTATTGTCACCGGCGCCGGCAGTGGTTTTGGCCGCGCCATTGCCACGCAGCTCATGTCAGAAGGAGCTTTTGTTCTCGGTGTCGCACGCACAAAATCGGTTATGGAGGCTTTCGCAGCACAATATCCTGCTCAGCTTGAGTTCGTTGCAGGCGACATCAGCAAACCTGAGGTTCAGGAATTGGTGCTGAAACAATGTGCGGGACGCCAGATTGATGGCGTGGTAGTGAATGCGGCCGGACCACCTGCAAAAGCATTCGCAGATACCGCATTGTCTGAATGGGACGAAGCCTATCGCATGTTGCTGCGCTGGAAAGTGGAATTTACACAAAAACTACTGCCCACACTCTTGCAGCAGGGATACGGAAGACTGGTTTATATTGAGAGTGTTTCGGTGAAGCAACCGGTTGAAAACCTGGTGCTCAGCAACGCCTTGCGACCCGCTGTGGTGGGCTTTGTTAAAAGTATGGCCGGTGATTTGGCGCGCAACAACATCACTGCCAATGTGTTGGCGCCCGGATATCATAATACTGCCGCCATGCAACGGCTGTTCGACCGCAAGGCACTAAACGAAGGAATCACTGCCGATGAGGCCCGTCAGAGGTTCGAACAGCAAATCCCTGTCGGTCGCATGGGTGAGGCCGACGAAATGGCCGTGCTGGCTTGTTGGCTGCTCTCACCTTTGTCGCGCTTTGTCACTGGTCAAACCATCTCTCACGACGGTGGCCTTGTTAAGGGTTTTTGGGGATAGGTCAAAAATTTTCATTCACCGCAGCTCAAACAAAAGCCTTGCAATGGTGTTTATACCATGTTCTAATACTATTTAAACGATGAAAAAACTCCTATTGCTTTCCTTATTCATTTTGACCATGGTAAACATGCACGCGCAATCCAAATTCTACGACTTTGTTGTGAAAGACATCGATGGCAAGGATTTTGCCTTGTCTTCGCTCAAAGGTAAAAAAGTGATGGTCGTAAACACTGCCTCCAAATGCGGTTTAACACCTCAATATGCCAAACTCGAAAAGCTTTACGAAACCTACGGTGGCGAGAACTTTGTGATTATCGGATTTCCTGCCAATAACTTTCTGAGTCAGGAACCTGGCACCAACGAACAAATCAAGGCGTTTTGTTCCTCGGAATATGGTGTTAGTTTCCCAATGATGTCAAAAATATCGGTGAAGGGAGATGATATGCATCCTTTGTATCAATGGCTTACGTCGAAAGAGTTGAATGGGGTGGAGGATTCTTCGGTGAGCTGGAACTTTCAGAAATACCTGATAGGAACAGATGGAAAACTGCAGAAAGTGATCAGCCCCCGCACCGATCCTTTTGATGATGAGGTTGTTGCCTGGATCAAGGAATAAAAACCAATGGGTCTCTAAGTGCATTCTTGCCATCTATAAAAAAACGGCGGAAACACATCAGGTGCTTCCGCCGTTTTGTTTATTTCCCGGGCGTTCAAATTATTTGGTTAACTCAAGCTCTGTAAAATCAAAATCGGGATTGTCGATGAAGATCTCCATCTTGTCAACCTTGCCACCACGGTTTGTAAAAAACGTAACAAACCCTGCAGGAAGTGATGGGGCAGCTGGAAATTCAAGCTTGTAGGTGTCGTGTTGCCAGTGTGTTAAACTACCTTGAAAATCAGGGGTATGAAGCATGGCAAGATACAGTTTTCCATCCTCCATGCGCACCTCCACCGAATCGTAGATGGGACTGTTGTACATGCCTGTGTAGGCTTCCATGAGATGAGAGGGACGCGTGTTTTTATCACGACTTGCCTCGGCTTTTTGAACCTCTATGGCGGCCTGCGCTTCACCATCCCTGACCATGGCCAGCACCTGACTGCTCCAGTCTTTATCATCCGAAGCCCCTAAAAGAACATCCAACGTCTTGTACATCAATGGGTAATAAAGCGACGATAGGCTGTTTGTGAGTATAACAAATCCAATGTTTTCTTCAGGAATGAACAGTGTTTGCGAAATCATGCCATCATATCCGCCATTGTGCGAAACAATTTTTCTGCCCCGGTAATCCATCAAACTCCAGCCCAAACCGTAGGCTTTGAAATGTGTTGTCGGGAAAAGTCTGGAAGACGACTGGCTGACCGAATTGATTGTGAATGGACTTTGCAGAACATGCATTAAATCAGGCGAAACGAGTGTATCGGTGCCTTGAATGCCGTTTCTGAGTTGAAACTGTATCCATTTTCCCATTTCTTTGGCTGAGGAGATGAGCGAACCGGCAGGTCCGATATTGTCCCAATCAAGCCAGGGAATGACACGCAGTTTGCCATCCACATAGGTGTGTGGTTGCGCCACATTATCGCGCTTTGCCAGGTCGCGCACATGAAGCACCGATCGATGCATTCCCAATGGTTGCAAAATGCGCTCCTCCACAAAATCATCCCAGCTGATCCCAGTAACCCGCGGAATGATTTCACCGGCAGTGAGATACATGAGGTTTGAATATCCAAACTGAGCCCTGAAACCATGCGCAGGTTTGAGAAAAGCTGCCCTGCGAATCACCTCCTCACGGCTGTAATTGCTTCCGTACCAAATCAGATCGCCCGAGAAGGTTTTTAGCCCCGACCGGTGCGAAAGCAGGTCGGCAATGGTCATCTGACTGCTCACATAGGGGTCGTATAACTTAAACCACGGTAGGTGCTTCTGAACCTGATCGCTGAACTTCAGCAAGCCCTCGTCGGCACACATTGCCAAAGCTGTGGCCGTGAAAGCCTTGGTGTTGCTGGCTACGGCAAAAAGCGTGTTTTCGTCAACGGGCTGAGCCGTATGTATGTCAATCACACCATAGCCTCTGGAAAAGAGCACGGTGTCAGCGCGTACAATGGCTATCGCCATGCCGGGAACATTCCAATCGGCTAATGCTTGCTCATAATAGGCATTTAGTTTTTCAAGTTGCTGCGGCGTGGTTTGTGCTTCCAGCCAAAAGCCATGTAAAACTGCTATAAGCAGTAAAAAGGTGTTTTTCATGCAGGTGCATTTTTTAATTTATAAATGGCATTGTCAAGCAAAGGTAAAATGGCTCCAGCCTTTCCCTGAATAAAAGTGTTGCTCACCGAAGCTGTGTAGTGAGAAGGTTCGGCGTTGATTTCCAGAATGTAAGCCCCGGAGCTCTTTGCAAGGCCCGGAAGCATGTTGGCTGGACTAACTTCTCCTGAAGTGCCGATAACAAGCAGCAGTTCGGCTTTTGAAACGGCCGCAATCGCATCATCATATGCCCGGGTGGGAATACCCTCACCAAAAAAAACAAAGTCAGGCTTTAACACTTTACCGCATTCCGGACAGCAGGGGGGAAGTTTTTCAAGCGATTCAGCTGTGATCATGCCAGTCCATCTGCAGTTTAAACAAATGAGACGATGTGCATTGCCATGAAAATCAATAACATGCCTTGAGCCTGCCTGTTGATGCAAATGATCGATGTTTTGCGTGATAATCGCCGAAAGCTGATGCGATTGCTCCCACTTTGCCAAAATCTGATGCGCCACATTTGGTTGTTTACCACGAAAAACATCGTAAAAAAGGGTTTTAATCATGGGCCAAGTGGTGGCTGAATGTTGAAGGAAATGGTTCAACTCGAGTAGATTGGGATCGTAATTGTTCCATATGCCCCCAGCTCCCCGAAAGGGTGGAATCCCACTTTCAGCCGAGATGCCTGCTCCTGTAAAAGCCACTGTGTTGCGGCTTTTCAATAGCAGCCGGGCCATCTGCTGAATTTGGTCTGATTGTGGCATCTTCTTTTTAATAGGGTGTTTTCACCTCCATATTGTTCCATTTATTGAAAACCTCAACGGCCTCGGTGGGATCGAGCTGAAATGCAGGCAAGTCGCGCGCATGCGCGGGCAATGGAAGCTGATCGTAGATGTAGGAATCGTCGAAACCGGCTTTGGCCGCATCGGCACGGTCGGCAGCATAATACAAACCGGCTGGCCGTGCCCAGTAAATGGCTCCCAAACACATAGGGCATGGTTCGCAGGAAGAATAAATGATACAGCCTTCGAGTTGAAATGTCTGCAGATTACGGCAAGCATCCCTGATGGCCATTACCTCTGCGTGGGCTGTAGGGTCGTTGAGTGATGTCACACTGTTTGAACCCTTGCCAACAATCTTTCCATCTTTCACCACCACTGCTCCAAAAGGCCCTCCTTTAAGCGTTTGAAGGTTTTCCGCAGCAAGCAATACTGCTTCGTGCATCCATTCCACATGGGACTTGTTCTTTTCGTTATCCATCGCTTTGTTCAATTGTTTATCCTGCAAAGATAAGGCGCTCATTATTCCATTTTTCAGCCCGGGCCGGTATTTTCACAGCCTTGTCCAGCCATTCCAAAAATTGACTTCGCATGACTGTGTAGGCTCCCAGACTTCTCATATGTTCAGTATCTTGTTGTGCATCAATTAGATGAAAATCATTTTGCTCCAGGTAACGTGCCAGCATGATCATTGCAGCTTTGGAGGCATTCGAACGGTGATGAAACATCGATTCGCCAAAAAATGCCTTCCCGATAGCCAATCCATATAGTCCACCTACGAGCTGATGCGTGCTGTCCCACACTTCCAGCGAATGGGCATAACCCATCTCATGCAGTTTTATATAGGCTTTCAGCATGTCCCTTGTAATCCATGTACCTTCCTGCCCGGCACGAAAGGTACTGGCGCATGCCAGCATCACATCTTTGAAACAATGATCAAATGAAAAACTGAACTGGTTCTCTCTGAACACTTTACGCATTGATTTTGAGATGTATATCTCTGATGGTTTGAGCATTAATCGTGGATCGGGCGACCACCACAGGATGGGTGAAAAGTCTGTGTACCATGGAAAGATTCCATGGCGGTAAGCTTCGAGCAATCGGCCAGGGCGGAGATCGCCTCCAAATGCCAGCAAACCTTCCTCATCAGACGCTGATACGGGTGGAAAGGTATAATTGCTCAATGACAACTGCTGAAGCATGAAAGCGTCTTGAATGGGTCTGTTTACCGAAGAATGGGGAGCCTGGCCGAGAATTTCAGATTCTGACCCTCATACGTTGCCACGTAGATGGCATTGGGTAAATCAATATGCAAACGTTCGCCTTTTCGGGCCAATTGCGTGTGAACCAAACTACCCGAAAGGTTGTAAACCGACAGTATTCCTTCGTCAGGCAGTTTTTCACCAGCAATCACAAAGGTGTGGTTTGCTGCATCAACGAGCAGATGCATCGATGTTTCTTTTGCATCCAAACTGGGTGTGCTTACGGTGCCATCGAACCAAAAAGTGAAATTAGCTGCCGGTGCACCACCCGGATAGGTCATGGTGTCCT
>CAZBMR010000003.1:43829-93600 GCA_964492695.1 uncultured Lentimicrobiaceae bacterium | reverse complement strand
AACCAAAAAGTGAAATTAGCTGCCGGTGCACCACCCGGATAGGTCATGGTGTCCTGCACCGACACGCCTTCAAGGTAATAAGAAACTTTGTCGCCGGGTTGAAGCCCTTCGATTATGCCAATGTTTTGAGGACAAGCCATATAGACAGGCACACGGCTATAGTTTTCCTGATCGTTTACCTTGTAATAAAGCCACATTCCCTGAATGCCTGTATTTGATTCGCAATTACTGTAGATGTACATTTCTGGTGTATAGCTTTGTAAACCAACTACTTTACGATGTATGATGCGCATGAAATGGGTCGAAGGTATTTCTTTTGTAATGCAATGGATGGCCCCCCCCAATATGGTAAGCTGCCTTGCATCTACCGGAATGATTTTATAGCCAGGCATGGCATCGCTGTAAATTTGAAGGGCTTGTGCATCAAAATCAGGTTGGTTGTAGGTTGGGACAATAACTGTGTTATTGATAATCAGTGAATTGGTATAGGTTCGCATTTCATCATCCAGCGTATTTGCATAAGTGCCATCAGCTTTGGGAGGTGCCGGAATGCGAATGATATTGTATGGCTTCCCAAAATGGTTGCTCAGACTTTGCAATTGCATCACATTGTTTTCAATCGTTTGGTAATCAGGTAGGTAATCCGGATAGGAGGAAACCATTATCGTTTCATAGTCAAGCACTTTCATAAACATGTCGATGTGTCGCCAAATGCCTCCTCCGCTATTTTCGAGTGGTTGCAAAAAGGTGAAATCCATTTGATTGAACTTATCAATCAGAATGTTACGGATCATTGAAGGTGAATACCCGGGATTTTGATCGTGCACGCGTGTGGTGGCAAAGCCCCTTGTGAGCCCGTCAAAAATCAGGTTTCCACCTTCAATCTGGAGTTCAAGGTCGCGCTTTTGCCAGTTCCATAAATGTGCAATTTGCGCAGGAATCGAATCATCTTTCGGGCGGTTATACGCGGCATAACCCATGTCGTAAACAAAGCGTTCATTTCCCTGCCCAAAATTTCCGTATAGGGTCATAGGACCAAAGTCCCTGATCCATAAGGTCTCAGTGTAGGCGGGTATAAAATACAAGTGCTCGGATGTGGCCCCCATCTCGTAAAGAAACGAACGAATGGCTGTGGTGTCGTAGGGTGCCTGACCAGGATAGTAAACGATCCATACTTTGCCGGATTGCTGTGCAATGCGTGCAATGTTGGCAACTACCGTATCGCGCGAAGGTTGATAGTCCCATACCATCATGATTCCTTCGTTTTTTTCGAATTCAGCCGGGTTAAAAACTGCAACCTGAGCCTGTGCGCTCATTTGCAAAAGAAATGAAATAAAAATAATAAGGTAGTTGTAGATTTTGTTCATCGTGAGTTATTTTTCATTCGTCAAGGTGTCGGTGGCGAAAATACAATTTTTCAACAAGAGGGCGCAATCCTTTGCCCATGGGGTTTACTCCTTGTATATCCATGCCTCAGGATAACGGTCGTGAAGGCGCTCTTTGGCTTTCATGGCCTCGCTCAGGCTGGTAAACTGTTCAATCGAAACCCTGAACTTGCCATCTTTCTGCAGGATTCCGGCTTGCGGAAATCCGCTGTTTTTATACCTTTTAATTGCCTCAGCTGCATCTGATTTATTTATGAAACTCCCATAGATGAGGTGATATTTCCCTGCCTTGTTGCTCACAACCATGCTCGACTCCTGATTAAGTGATTTTTCATTACATCCCGATGGAGGTTCCATGGCATCTTTTCGTTGCCCGAACCATATTGAAACATAATTTTCGTTGATGCCAACACCCATTGCAAGCCAGTTTTTATCGCTGTGATCATTTCGGCTGAGGATCATATTTGCGGCTTCCGGTGTGGTACGCAGCAGTTCGAACGCACTGTCGGCATCAATGATGCCCTCCTCGCTGAAAACCAATTCATATCCCCTGTAAATGTATGGCGTCAGCTCTTTGGGTTTGTCCCACATACATTCATTTTTGGGTACATAATTGTTGTAGCAACATGCTGTCCACTTTCCCTTGTTCGACCAGCTGTGGGCATTGCAAATACTGGTGTCGTGCCGGTTCAACTGCAAATCGTAAACATGCAGTTTGGCCACATAACTCAACGAACGCGAAAGGGGTATTGAAGGCAATCCCTGGTTTGAACGAAAATTGTTGATATGTCGGGCAAGCCTGAACTCCTGTTCGTCCATACAAAAGTTGTTGATGGTTGCCACCTGTGCCCCGATGGGATGCTGATCTATCAGGAGGAAAAGAAATAGCAAGAAAATGAGACGCCTGACTTTCATGGATTTTTGTTTCGGACAAAAGTAGGATTTTTACCATTGAAAACACGCAAGGTCATTATTTCGCTGCTGCTCATAATCGTCCGACAACTTTTGAATGATGTGGTGTTTTGTTTGATATTTCATCCCGCCTTTAATGCTGTTGATGGCAAGCAATCCTGGTGATGTTCCGCAAAGAAAAGCTGCATCCATAAACCGCAGGTCATCAACTTTAACCCGGCTCATTTGACACTCAATTCCCAGTCTTTTGCATCCTTCGAGCACTTTCTCCCTCGTTATTCCACTCAAAACCAATGTGTCAGGTGCGGTGTAAATGGTGCTCCCCGAAATGAAAAACACGTTTGAACGACTGCCTTCGGTCACCACTCCATCGGTGGTCATCAAAACTTCGAACACTTTTTCTGTCTGCATCATTTTGTTGGCAACTTGCCGAAAGTTGCCGGCAATCTGTTTGATGGCTGGGGTGGCACGCTTAAGCTCGGCAACCGCAACTTCAACACCATCACGATACATTGCTGCATCGGGGTAAAAATGTGGAATAAACCACATGGCCTGATGGTAGCGTATTTCATCGGTTTTGGGGGCAACTATGATCTTCACATTGCCATCAGCAACCTGGTTGGATTCGATGAGTGCCCTGAGCTTGCTTTTCAAGGACTTGTATGACGGAGCTTCATAGCCTGAGAGGCTACAGCTGTTGTTCAACCTTTGGTAGTGCTCCATAAAAAACAAGGGACGTCCTTCAATGATGCGAACTACTTCATACACATACATTTGTTGTTCGAAATGTTCGGGGATAAAATCGCAACTGCTGCGCAAATCGCTGTTGCTGACAAAATGGGTATGCAGGCACTTTTCCATTTTTCGGGTTGTTTGGTTTATTGGTAGAATGTTGTTACCAAACCTGTTAAAATACTGTTTTTAAATGAGTTGGATGGACTTGCAATGGGTCTTAGGCCTTGTCTGGTCTTCGGTTGAGCTGAATGATAGAAAACACCATCACGGCTGCTGCAAGCCACTGAACTGGACCAAGCACGCTGCCGTTGATCAAATAGTCAAATAAAACTGCGGAAACAGGAAACAGTAGCTCACTGATGGTGGCCATCATGGCTTTTACATTTCGTAAACCGTAGTAATAAAGGAAAATAGCACCTGAGCCGGTGGTGAGTCCAATGAGGAGGATGTACATCCATTCAACAGTTGTAGTGGCTGCAAAATAACTGAAGTCACCAATTATCAACATCAAAAACAACATGATGAGGGTTGTAAATCCGTATCGGTAAAATGTGGATGTCACAAAATGAAAGTTTGAAACAACCTTTTTGCTAAACACTGTCGAACTGCCAAACGAGAATGCTGCAAGAAGGGCCAGCATCGCGGCATGAAGTGTGTTGTCGCCAGTTTGTAAATCGGGCAGCGACCAACCAAATGTTAGAAAATAACCACTCAGCAGCGCAAGTAAGGCCCACAGCATGAAGTGCTTGCGGAGGGGTTCGCGCAATAAAAAATAAGCCAAAACAATGGCAAACACCGGCTGCAGTTTCTGCAACAATACCACAATGGATAAATGATTGAAATTAAGCAGAAACAGTGCTTTCACAATTGCCAGTGTACCCACTGCACCACCAAAAAGACTCACCAGCAGAAAATAAACCAACTGACTGCGCGTCATGTTTTTTAAATGCCTGTATTCGCGAAAGAGAAACAGGTTCATGATCAGAAATGGAACCAGGTGCAGGATAAAAACCACATAGGCTACATTAAGCCGGTATAGTTGGGGGGTTAGCACAACGCCATCGAAGCCCCATAAGATGGCCGAAAAGCCCACAGCTGCTGAACCAATTACTACCTTAGAGCGGTCGTTCGACATTGTAACGCGTTTATTTAAATGAGGCGCAAAGGTAGCAAAAGCTGTTCCACCTTTTGGTTGCGGGCCTGGATAAAAAAAAGCCCCCGGAAAAACCGGAGGCTTTTTTATAAATGACAGGACTAATTATTCCTTAATCAGTTTTTGAGTGATGGTTTTGCCATCAACCGAAGTAACAGTTACAAAGTAAACGCCATTGCGGAGATCAACGGTGCTGATGGTAGAAGTTTTGCTGTCCAAAACGCGGTCAACAACAGTTTCACCCAACAGTGAGCTGATTACAACGCGGCTTGCATCAAAGTTCAAATCAAGTTTCAGTTCGTCTTTCACTGGGTTTGGATACATTTTGATGCTTGCTTTTTCATTCACCTGAGGCACATTCAGATAGCCCTGAACACCCCATTTGTAAGACAGGTTAAACGAACCTGCAACAGTGTAGGTCCTGTCGCCAACCGGGTCGCCACTGTTCCAACCTTCACCTTTGAAGAATTTGAAGGCAATCACGCCATTCGGTACACCAACAGTAATGCTGTAGATATGATCGCCGTCAGGGTCGGTCATTTCGTTGGCTGGATTGGTTCCAGGTTCCATCCATGTGCCATGAACGCCACCCAGAGCGCCAGACAACCATACTTTTTGTCCGGCTTCGAGGCCTGCTTCTGACATATCAACATTGAAGATCTGAACAGAAGGCACGATTGGATTGGGATCGTTGTTCACGATGATATCATCGATGTAGAGGTCGATGTCTTCGGTCAGGTTCACCGGATCGCTGAAGTCGGGCAAAACGGCAATGATGGGGTAGGTGCCCGTTTTCGAGGTATAGTCGAAAACGAAATCTTCCCAGCCATTTGTTACGGTTTGCTCGTTCATCGAAGCAATTTCGAGTGTACCGGCAGCGCCACCTTCGAGTTTGAATTTCACGGGACTAACGCGTGGTTTCCACAATTTCATGTGAACATATTTGTTGTCCGTAACGTCAGCAGGAACTGGAATTGATGACCAGAAACCACCCCATGGCACACCATCTTTGTCACGGTGGAATTTCAACACCTTGTCGCTGATGTTGATGCCACTCTTGTCAGGGTTCGAGATGAGTTCGAAGAAGCTCAAATCTTCAGCACCACCAGCGAGCAGGTTGGTTGGAATGATCTCATAGTTTTCAATAACCGAAACAGGAGCACTTCCAACTGCCGGATCATTGTTCACATAAAGATCATCGAAATAGAGTGTGATGTCTTCGGTGAGCGTCAGCGGGCTTTCAAAATCTGGCAACAATACGATTTTTACGTATTCACCCGTAACTGCAGCTACGGTGCTGTAATCGAACACCAATTCTTCCCATTGATTTACAAGGGTTTGAGGATTCATGGAAAAAACATCGCCTGAGTTACCACCGTCTTTTTCAAATTTAAAGGCAACAGGACTGATGCGGGGTTTCCAAACTTTAACGTGTACATACTTGTTGGCATCCATGTTCACCGGAGTTGGTAAGGTGGCATACCAGCCTTGCCATGGATCGCCATCCTTTGCACGCACCATTTTTGCAACAAAGCCGGAAGTGTTGATACCAGTGGGGTCTGGATTAGCAACAACATCAAGTGTACCGGTTGTGCCTTGTGCAAACAGGTTCATCTTAATGCTTTCGAAGTCTTCGATGGTTTGTTGTGCCATCAAATAACTTGCTGCAAACATCATGAAGAGAAAGAAAGTAAATTTTTTCATAGGACTGAAATTTGGTAAATAATTGTTTTAAAACATCTACACAAAAATACATTTTTTTACATGTGCAAACTATTTTTTTTTGATAATTGTTAATTTTAGGTTAAATCAAATCTCTCATCAACATCTTGCTGACAATGAGCCTGGTGTTGCGTCGAAAATTTGATGTTTTGTTCAAGTAAAAAGTCAACCATATGCCGGGCCCATGCCTGATAAGCTGCCTCGTTGGGATGGATGCCATCGGCATATCCTGCCACTTCACCTGCCTGCAAAAATTCGCGCATCGAGATTTGTTGATCGTTAAAAAAAACATGCGGAAATTTGTCGATAAATCGTCTTAATTGTTTAGACATCAGCATGATGCGATTGTGACCAATCTTTCGCATCAAAGGTGTAAATGCCGGAAACTCGTGCAATGGCGGCATGTTGGCAAATAGGATGGGGGTTTTTTCAAACCTTTTTCCAATTTCGAAAACAAATTGCTTCAGTTGTTGTTCCCATTCCATGGGACTGATCATCGCAAAGGCATCGTTGGCCCCAATACCTATCACGACAAGGTGGCACGTTTTTTCGGTGATGAGCGGGAGCAGTTTTTGATTTGTTTTTTTGAGGGTGTATCCACTGCGTGCATACACCGACCAACGCACTTTTTGATGCAAAGATTCAGATAATGCAGTGGAAAAAGCACCTGCGAATCCCGCTTCGTGTGAGGAAGCTCCAACACCGGCCATGGTGCTTTCGCCCAAAAATATCACATCAAACACTTCGCCCTGATGCATGCCCACAATACCCCGACGATCTGGGGCTTCGGGAAGCTTGGGCACACTTGCTATAATTTTTTTTGCTTGCCGCCGGAGCGGAATGGCGTAGGGTAAGGTGCGCATTAACCAAAGCCCATAATTTGTAACATCAGAAAATTGCATATGCAGCGGTTCATTCACCCGCACAAAAGTAGGCAAATGCCTATTCTGCCGGCAAGGTGAAAAAGACCGTTGTTCCTTTTCCGATACTGCTTTCCACCCAAATCTTTCCTTTATGCCTGTCAATAAACTCCTTGCATAAGATCAAACCCAAGCCAGTGCCTTTTTCCCTGTTTGTGCCAGCTTGTGTTTGTGCTGAATCAATGCGGAACAAGCTATTTATCATGTCTTCGTTCATGCCAACACCCTCGTCTTTGACTGCGATCAAAACCTCTGACTGTAAATATTTAGTAGATAAGACCACCTTTGATCCTGCATATGAAAATTTGATTGCGTTTGAGATAAGGTTTCGCAACACCGTGGAAATCATCTCTTTGTCAGCATAAACAAGCTTTGCTCCAAAATGCTCCATCTCCACCTGCACACCTTTGGCCTCCGCCACCGCACGCACGGTTTCTATCGACTCACCGAAGAGTGTTTCGGCCTGAAGATACGTAGGCTGGTACTCGATTTTGCCGGTTTTTGACCGCGCCCAGGTTAAAAGGTTCATCAGCAGATCCATGGCTTTTTTGGAAGAATCGAAGATGTAATGGCCTATTTTATCCAGATCATCATAATCCTTCTCTGCAATCTGCTCAACAAGTATTTCGCTCAATCCCAAAATGCTGTTGAAGGGATTACGCAGGTCGTGGGCAATGATGGAGAAAAATTTGTCTTTGGTGCTGTTTATTTCACGCAGTTCGGCCTCACTTTCAAGCAAGGCTTCTTCTGCTTTTTTTCGTGCTGTGATGTCCTCAAAAGTAACGAAAACTTCATCTGGCAGCTCGGTGTTTTCATGGAATATTGGAACAGCATTTACAATCAACCAGTTATAGCCTCGTTTTTCCGGAACATAAATGCCTATTGTTTCTCCAATAATTTTTTTTCCCGTTTTGAGCGCTTTCATCGAAGGATGACACTCGGGGGCTAAAATTTCATATTGCTCATTGATCACTTTCCACCTGGGATCGTATGAATCTTTGCCTAAAAACTGATCACGGTTTAGCCCGAGCATCATTAATGCGGCATCATTTACGTCAACAATTTTTCCATCAGCCCTTTGGTAAACAACTCCCTGATTCAGGTTCTCGAAGAGTGTTTTGTATTTGGCGTTATTCTTTCTGATGGTATCCTCCATATCGAGTTGATCCGAAAGGTCTTTGATGGTCGCTGCATAACTTTCAACCTGTCCGTCTTTGTCAAAAACCGGAAAGGCACTCACCAATACAGGAAACCGCTTTCCATTTTTCTTCTTGAAAATCAGTGATGCGTTTACGTGCTCCTTTCGCATAGTAGCTTCGAATGCCGTTTGAATGTGGGAATACTCCTCCTCAGGCCAATAGGGGTGGGGAGGACCGTTGCCAACAAGCTCCCCGGCTGAAAACCCCGTCATCTGGCAAAACGCATCATTCACGCTGATATGGCATCCTGACGAATCAATCACCAAAAAACCATCGCTCATGGCGTTTCATAGTTTTTTGGTAAAATCACTCATTGAATTCAGGCTATCTTCCAACTCTTTCCTGATGCTCCAGTCGTTTACCAGCGCCATCACATAATTTTCCGATTCCATTTGAATCATAAAAGCCTTCACCTGAACTGGAAAACTGGTTTTGTCTTTTTTCAGATGTTGGGTTTCAAAACAAACCGGAATATCTGTTCTCAACTTTTCCCAAATATTTGTTTGGTCACCGCGTTCCCTTGCGATCGGATCGATGTCAAACACCGTCATATGAATCAATTCGTCCCGTGAATAGCCCGTTTTTCGCAAAGCCGCCTCATTTACTTCCAAAATGTTTCCCAATATATCATGCAAATACAGCATTTCTTCGGTTTGCTCCAGAAATGACCGGTGTTTTGTTCGTTCAACCTCACTTTTTTTAATTTCATTTTTTAATCCACTGATATCATGGCTAATAACCAAAACACCTGATGGGTTCGGCTGCTTTTCGAGCATCACCGGTGAAAAATCGAACGCCTGTACATATTCAAATTCCTGATTATGAAGCGGAATCTCAACGGTGATGGCGGCACCCTCATGCAACACCCGATCATAGCTTAACTTCCAGATTGAGGTAAGGGATTCGTCAAGGTCACGCAATAAATTATCCCCTTTGTTAAACACCTTTCCAAGTCCATTGCGTGTGTGATCTATAAAACTTTGGTTGCTAAAAATGAGGCAATAATTTTGATCAACAGCCCAGATCATGTTGCGGGCAGCTTCAATAAAGGGTTTACATGCTTCTGTCAGGTCGTCGATGGCCTCTGTTTCTTCACCATGCTCGGTTTTCATTTCATTTGGTTTGAGGTATAAAGGTACACCATAAATAATGCTGATGCAAGTGATTGTAAATAAATTTTTTACAGCTCAGGACTTGCTTCATTAATTTGCCTTCCAACCCATGTGGTGGAGCCGGATGGCAATTCCTTTCAGTCGTGCGGGGGGGGGCTGTATTCTGTTTGAAATTAACGGGAATGATCGAACCAACTTGCAGATTAAAGCTAAGTTTTATCTTTGCACATCACAACCCGGAATGCGCACACGATATGGTACCAGCCCGATTCGATTTTCACAAGAAAACACACCTCTTCAACGATACGCCTTTTATCAGCTTGATGAAAAAGCGCATCTATCATGTGCTCCTGGTGAGCAGTGTTTATGATGCCTTCATGCTTGAGGAGGATGGCCGTATTGACGAACAAATTTTCAATGAATATGTATCGCTCAACCTGCGCTATCCGCCAACATTTATCCTGGTAAGCACAGCCGAGGAAACAATGAAAGCCCTCGGTGAGGAGTCTATTGATCTGGTGATTATTATGCTCAGCTCCCAGGAAAAACAAACCTATGAACTTGCCGAACGCATCAAGCAAAAGCACAACGATATCCCCATCGTGGTTTTGGCCCCCTTGTCGCGCGAACTGAGTTTAAAAATCGATCGCAAAGAGCTGCAGTCGGTTGATTATGTGTTCAACTGGCTGGGTAATGCCGACATCTTGCTGGCCATCATCAAGCTGATTGAAGACAAAATGAATGCCGAACACGATATTGTGGACATTGGTGTTCAGTGCATTATCCTGGTCGAAGATTCCGTACGTTTCTATTCCAGCTATTTGCCAAACATCTACAAAATCATTTTTAAGCAGTCGAAGGCATTCATGACAGAAGGCCTCAACGAGCACCAAAAAACACTGCGCATGCGAGGCAGGCCCAAAATTTTACTGGCCACCAATTATGAAGAGGCGATTGGTTTTTACAAAAAATATAAAGGCAACCTGCTGGGCATCATCAGCGACATTTCTTATGAGCGTGAGGGAAAAACCGACCCGTTTGCAGGAATCCGTCTATGCCAGGTGGTTAAAAAAAATGACAAATACATGCCGCTGCTCCTGCAGTCGTCAGACGATGCCAATGAGGAAATAGCGAAAGAAATTAAAGTTGGTTTTATCAATAAAAATTCAAAGTCGCTCTCCATTGAGCTCCGGAGATTTATCAGGGAATATTTTGCCTTCGGCGATTTCGTTTTCAAAGATCCCGCCACAGGCATGGAAGTTTTGCGCGCCGGAGACTTAAAAACCATGCAGGAAAAGATTTTCCAGGTACCCAACGAATCGCTGCAATATCATATCGAACGCAATCACCTTTCCAAGTGGTTGAGAGCAAGGGCTTTGTTTCCGCTTGCCGACTTGTTTAAGATGTTCTCTCCCGAAGATTTTAACGATTGCGACGACATCAAGCGATTCGTTTTCGATGCCATCGGCACCTTCAGGCTCAACAAGGCCCGCGGCGTGATTGCCGAATTCAACCGCGAAAGTTTTGATGAATACCTTTCTTTTACACGCATCGGACAGGGTTCGATTGGAGGGAAGGCGCGTGGCCTGGCTTTCCTCGATTCGCTTATCAAACGCAACCGACTCTACGACCGTTTCGAAGGCATCACCATTGGCATCCCCCGCACCGTGGTGCTGTGCACTGATATTTTCGACGACTTCATGGAGGAAAACAATTTGTATCCCATTGCCTTGTCCGACGAGTTGAGCGATGATGAGATCCTCCGCCATTTCATCGAGGCCAGGTTGCCTTTTCGTATTCATGAAGACCTGTATACGCTCATCTCCGTGATCCGGAACCCTCTGGCCGTTCGTTCATCAAGTCTTCTGGAAGACTCACACTATCAACCATTTGCTGGAATTTACAGCACCTACATGATCCCTATCGTCGAAAACGACGAACGCACCATGATCAAGCTGCTTGGCAACGCCATTAAAAGTGTATATGCAAGTGCTTTCTACAAAGACAGTAAAGCGTATATGATGGCAACAAAGAACGTGATTGACGAGGAAAAAATGGCCATCGTATTGCAGGAAGTTTGCGGAAAGAACTATGGAACAAGGTATTATCCTGCTTGCAGTGGTGTTGCCCGATCGATTAATTTCTATCCCATCGGACCCGAAAAACCGGAAGATGGCATTGCCAACATCGCACTGGGTTTGGGAAAACACATTGTGGATGGTGGTCAAACACTGCGTTTCTCGCCAAAATTTCCTCAAAAGGTGTTGCAAACTTCCCAGCCTGACCTTGCGCTGCGCGAAACGCAAAAAGTGTTTTATGCGCTCAACCTCGATCCCGATAGTTTCAAAATCACCCCGGATGAATCGGCAAATTTGCTTCAACTGCGCATCAGTGAGGCCGAAAAAGACGGTGTCATGAAACTGGTTTGCTCCACCTACGACTATCAGTCAAACATCTTGCGCGATGGTTATCATGAAGATGGTAAACGCTTGGTTACATTTTCCAATATCTTGAAATACAATACTTTTCCCATGGCCGAGATCCTGCAATTGGTGCTCGAAACAGGTCAAAAGGAAATGGGAAAACCCATCGAAATTGAATTTGCCATCGAGCTGAACAAACCTGCAGGTGTTCAAAAGATGTTTTATGTGCTGCAGATTCGGCCCATTGTCAACATCGACGAAACCATTGAGCTGAATCTCGACTGCCTCCCAAATGAACATATGATCATCAGGGCCGAACATACGCTTGGAAATGGCATCATCAATGATGTGCGCGATTTTGTGTATGTGAAACCCCAATCATTCGACGCAGCCCGAACCCGCGAAATTGCTGAATGCGTGGGTAGTCTCAACGAGCTGTTTTTGAAAGAGAACAAGAGCTATGTGCTGGTCGGCCCTGGCAGGTGGGGCTCGAGCGACCCCTGGCTTGGCATACCCGTTAAATGGCCCCAAATTTCCGCTGCAAGGGTCATCATCGAGTCGGGCCTCGAAAACTACCGCATCGATCCCAGCCAGGGAACACATTTTTTTCAAAACCTTACCTCCTTTGGCGTCGGCTATTTCACCATCAATCCCTTCATCAATGATGGATTGTACGATTTGAAATACCTCGACGAACATGAAGCTGTGTATGAGGATGAGTTTATCAGGCACGTCAGATTTGAACAACAAATACCCATTGCCATCGACGGCAAACAAAACAAAGGTGTTATTTTGAAAGTTGGAAAAACATTGCCCTGACGCTTGCATGTTGCTGAATTGGTTTATCTTTGTTAATAATTTAACAATTAAAACCATGACACGACATGTAATGCTGATCCTCATCGGATCGCGGCAGGAAGCTGCAGAAAAGGTTCAGAAAGTTCTCACGGGATGGGGCTGTTTTATCAAAACACGCCTGGGATTGCACGACGATGTGCTCGAAAATTGCTCAGAATCTGGTTTGTTGTTTCTTGAACTCACTGGTGAGCTCGAAAAAATGCAGGAGATGGAGCGCAAGCTGAATTTGCTGAAGAGCGTAGATGCCAGATTGATTTCGTTGACCACCAGCTAGTTGATATTTTTCCATTTTTGCTCCGCATGCTGTTGAACCTCATGAGCACCATTGTTTAAAAATGGGTACCTTTGCCCCATGATCGCAATTGATTGTTCATGAAGCAAACCATCAGCTCTGATTTTAAACTTGGAATCCTGGGGGGCGGCCAGCTGGGCAAAATGCTTTGTCAGGCTGCCAGCACATGGGATATAGCCACATATGTGCTCGACCCCGACCCCGAAGCTGCGGCAGCAGGCATTGCAACCTCTTTCACCCATGGAAGCTTTCGTGATTATGATACGGTGATGGCTTTTGCCCGACACCTGGACCTGGTAACGATTGAGATTGAGGGAGTCAACATCGAAGCTGCCGAGGCGCTCGAATCAGCAGGAATTCCAGTGTTTCCGCAACCTTCGTGCCTGCGCATCATCCGTGACAAAGGCCTGCAGAAAACATTCTATCACGAGCACCAGCTACCCACCGCGCCATTCAGCCTCTTTGAGCATGATGAAGAAATCAGGCAGGCTGTCGCTGAAGGAAAGCTCAAACTTCCATTTGTTCAAAAAACCAGATTGGCCGGCTACGACGGTCAGGGTGTGCTTGTTGTGAAGCGTCAGGAAGACCTGGCACTGCTGTTCAAATCACCATCGCTCGTAGAGGATTTTATTGCCGATGCGCTCGAAATTGCTGTGATTGTTTCGCGCAACCAACAAGGCGAAATAGCTGCCTATCCTGCAGTTGAAATGGTTTTCAACCCGATGGCCAACCTGGTGGAGTCGTTGCTCTCACCCGCACGAATTCCAGATAAGCTGGCCGAAAAAGCCATTCAACTCGCCATTCAAACGGCACAGGCATTGGGCATCGTTGGATTGCTTGCTGTTGAGTTTTTTATCGATGCACAGGGCAATTTGCTCATCAACGAAGTTGCCCCGCGTCCCCACAACAGTGGCCATCATACCATCGAAAGTGCCTATACATCTCAGTATGAGCAACATCTAAGAGCCATCTTTGGCTATCACCCTGGCTCAACACGTTTGAAGATGCCTGCTGCCATGGTCAACATCCTCGGAAGTGAGGGTTTCGTTGGTCCATCAGTGTATAAAGGTTTGAACGAGGTGCTGCAGATGGAAGGTGTTAAATTGCACATCTATGGTAAAAAATTAACCCGGCCATTTCGAAAAATGGGTCATGCCACCGTTTTGGCCGACAGCCCAGAAGATGCCCTGAACAAGGCATACGTTGTGCTCAATACCCTGAAAGTTGAATCCTGATAACCATCAAGTTTATGAAAAACGTACAACCCCAAGTGAGCATCATCATGGGTTCCGATTCGGACCTGCCTGTGATGCGTGAAGCAGCTGAGAAACTCAATGAATTTGGTATTCCACACGAAATCAAGGTGGTATCGGCTCACCGTACACCAGAATACATGGTGTCGTTTGCCAAAGAGGCTGCATCACGCGGCATTCTTGTCATCATTGCGGGTGCAGGGGGTGCTGCCCATCTGCCCGGCATGGTAGCCAGCCTCACACCCCTTCCTGTGATTGGTGTACCTGTAAAGTCATCAAATTCAGTGGCTGGCATTGATTCACTCCTTTCCATCGTTCAAATGCCCAAAGGGATTCCTGTGGCAACAGTGGCTATCAATGGTGCAGCGAATGCAGGACTGTTGGCCGCCAGAATCATTGGCTGTTCCGATCTGGAAGTCCGTCACAAAATGAAAGCCTTTATGTCGCAGCAAACGGCTGCAGTGCTCGAAAAGGCCAACAACGATTTGACCCTCTAGGCTGATTGATCTGTCACAACTTTGTTTTCGACACGAAGGCAACGCATCACTTCCTCAACGCCTTTGGCATTCGGTGAAAGGATGAACAATTTATCACCGGTTTCAAGCCTTGTGGCACCATTGGGTGTCAGATACTGTCCTTTCCGCTGAATCATGGCTATGATTGCATTCTTTGGAAAAGAGAGCTCAATGATTTTCTTTCCTGAAACATGATGATTGTCTGTTAACACCAGTTCCTGAAGCATGGCGTTTTTGGGTTCTTCCAAAAATGCATCAAGTGGATAAGGCCCCGCTTCAACATCTGTGTCATTCAGCTTTAAGATTTTGGCTATCAACGACAAGCTCGTTCCCTGAATCAAAACAGAAGTGATCGAAATGAAGAAAACAATGTTAAAAATCAGTCCTGATTGATTAATTCCGGCTAGCAGGGGATAGGTAGCAAAAACGATCGGCACAGCGCCACGCAATCCAACCCACGACATGAATGCTTTTTCGCGCCACCCCATCCTGAAAAAACTCATGCTGATAAACACGCTCAGGGGTCGGGCCACGAAAATTAAAAATAAAGAGATGAGTATTCCCAGATCCATCACCCGAACCACCTGCGATGGAAAAACAAGCAAACCAAGGGTTAGAAACAAGACTATTTGCATGAGCCATGCCAGGCCATCAAAAACTTTCAATACCGTCTTTTTATGCATAAAGTATTGATTGCCAAGATAAACTGCGGTGAGATAAACAGCCAGGAAGCCATTTCCATGCAACACCTGTGTTGCCGAAAAGGTGAGCAACATCATGGTGATGACCAATACAGGGTACAAACCTTCGAAACCAAGTTTCATATTGTTAATTAACCATTTACTCAGCCTTCCGAATGCAATGCCCAAAACCGTACCAATTACCATTTGCGCTGCAAAGAGTGGAAGCAAGGTCATCAGTTCCTGATCCTGATTGACGACTAAACCCAGAAAACTGATCATCAGCACATAAGCCATCGGGTCGTTGCTGCCACTTTCCAACTCGAGGGCAGGCCTCAGGTTGTGTTTGAGCGAAATATTCTTTGAGCGAAGGATCGAAAAAACGGCCGCAGCATCGGTTGAGGAAACAATGGAGCCTAAAAGCAAGCTTTCATAAATGGTAAAGTCTGTCAGCCACCAAACGAAAATGCCAACGGCACTGGCAGTCAAAAACACACCTAAAGTACTCAATGTAAGTCCTTTACGTAAAACTGGCTTGATCGAAGTCCAATCCGTGTCAAGACCACCCGAAAACAAGATAAAGTTCAATGCCACCACCCCAATGAATTGGGTTATTGCCGGACTGTCAAACTCCAGGCCCCCTATACCCTCAGAACCGGCCATCATGCCAATGCCGATGAAAAGCAGTAATGTGGGTACACCATATTTGTGCGATGTCCGTCCAGCTAACACGCTGATTAGCAACAATACAGATGAAATAAATAAAAAGTGATCGGGATTGAACGACATGGGTATCTTAGTTTTTAGTTGGTATGCGCATTAACACCTGCGAATTTAAGTCATTTTTTGTTAACCGGGATGACACGCACTGACGTGCTTTTTATCCCTCGCCAAGCAACTGCTCAATAGAATTGATATGCAATTTTCCAGCATCATAACCGATCTGATATATTTCTGTTGCTTTGCTAAAATCGAAAATACCATATCGTCTCACCTCTGGCACATCGATCTTTAATGCACAATGACGTGTTTGCTCTGTAATTGTATTTTGGACTGCCAGAAAGAGCGATCGCTCGAACACCGATTTAATCGAAGTAAAAGGTGTTTCCACCTTGTCGAGGTGGTTCGACTCAAATGCAATAATTTTCCTGCCAGGCGCCTCAATGGCTTGAATGGGCAGGTTGTTTGTTAGTCCTCCATCAACATAATAGCTTCCGGCAATTTCGACAGGCTGAAAAACAATCGGGATAGAGGCTGAAGCAACCACCCAATCAATCAATAAACCGCTATTAATCAATTCATTATAGCCTGTATTCAGATTGGTCACAGAAATAACCAACTGAAGCTGAAGCTGTTCGAATGTGGTGGCTTTTAATTGTTTTGACAAATGCTCACGCAACACAACTAGCGACCCAATGCCACCACGACGGCCAATCCATGCAGGCAGATTGGTTAATTCGGGCTTGATCATGGCCTTGAGCATTTCCTTTGGTGGCATGCCATCGGCATAGAGTGCCCCAATAATGGCGCCCATGCTTGCCCCGGAAATGATGTCAGGTTTTAGCTTGGCCTCATCCAGAGCAGCGAGCAAACCTGCATGCACGATTGCACGTGCTCCGCCACCACTGAGGGCCAAACCAAAACCTGACCTGGTTGTCATTTCTGCACTTTGTGCAAAAATAGCATCACATTGTAACCAAAATCAAGCCTTGATCATGGTTAATATCATTTTGAATGGTTCAATCGCATCCAACGCATGTGAAATATTGGCCGGCATGATGATGCTCTCACCGCAGCTCACTTCGTGGCCTGTTCCATTTATTTTTACAAGTGCCTTTCCTTCTACCACTTGCACCAATGCATCGAAAGGGGCCGTGTGCTCCGACAAACTTTCGCCTTTTGAAAAGGCAAATAGACTGATGTTGCCTTTTTCACTTTTCATCACTTGACGGCTTACAATGCCCGAAGGAGCTGTGACAATTTGCTCTTCAAACCTGAAAACGACTGCATGTTCAAATGTATTCATGATTGATGGTGTGTGATCGTTATGGTAAAAATGTTGGTTTAAATGTAAGCATCAACCATGCCCAATTGTTGGTGTTTTTATAGTTGCCACCTTTGAGTTTTTGCATGGTTTCAGTGCCAAACATCTGAGAATAGCCTGCCGTAAAACTCGTCATTTCATTCACTTTGTAGGTCACTGTCAGGTCGATTTCCGTTCCCAGGTATTTCTTCATGATTTCAGTTGTTGAGTTGGCTGCAAGCACATCGTTGGCAGCACTGAAGAAATGTCCTGTCAGCTGAAGATTCGTGCTTTTATGTTTGGCAGATACGGAAGCAAAAAAGTCGCTCAAACCCACAGTGTTCAGGTGGTTTCCCACAAAGAAATAGTCCATGAAGCCATTGAACTTGTGATTTGTTCCAAAGAACGGATTGAAGCTGTTGTTGATGTAATCCGCATCTGTGGCCATGGTTTTTTGGCTTGTGCCCGACAATAGCTCATATCCTAACACGGTCGTTACATTTTTGGTCAGGTTCAGGTCGGCAGTCAGCATTAGATTGTAGGCTGACAAATCACGGTCGGCTGCATCCTTTCCCGTGGAATAATAGGCATTGCCCGCCAGTTTCAGCGATTTGGCAGCATACTCAAGGTGGGTGCCAAAGGTTTGACTGAATACTGTCTTGTACTTATCCACGCTGTTTTCGGTGTATTTATATTCCATGCCGTTGTTTAAAAACAGAACACTTGCACCAAAGGCATCAAACTTTTTGTTCAGCCAAACAAACTGCATGGTTTTGTAATTTGTTGTCATTTCGTAGGTTGTACCAAAAAGCAGGTCGGATGCCTGATTAAATGCAGCACCGGCATGCAGCTTGAAAGTGTTTTCATATTTGAACAGCAACAAATCGTGTGCGCGAGCCTGCTGCGCCCAATCCACATTGCCAAGAATTCTGGCGTCGTCATATACGAGTTCCTGACGGCCAATTTTCAGTGCGGCCTTCGCTCCCAGTGCCAATTCAGCCCAGCCTTCATGGAGCATTGTGCGGTTAGATGTCGCCGTCAGCTGCGGCGTTTCGCCCCACAACCTTATATCCTGCAAGGTGATCCCAAACTTCAGGCCTTTAACTGTATAACCTGCTTTCAAACGTGTGCGTTGCGACACCTGAAATGCAGCCTTTGCATCATCGGCTGAAAGGGTCTTAAACCCATGCCTGTATTCAGCACGTGGTCGTAGCTCAGCACCCAGTGAAAATTGTGCCATTAAATGGTTCCAGGGCATCAAAGCCATCGCTGTCATAGCGATCAAAAACTTAAGTGTAGGTTTTCTTTTCATAATAAGTTGATTTAACCCCGCAAAAATACATTATTTTAGAATACAAGTAATTAAATGCTTAAATTCTGATAAAAAAATCCTGAGCCGTTAATCAGCTCAGGATAAGCGTTTTAAAACGTAACTTAAAAACCTGCTATCACTTGAATCATCCAATGAAATCCAGCCTGAGGAAAATATCCATCCATCTGGCCGGCCTGTTGATTGTAAAAATACCGGTAAACCCATGCATTGGTTTCGTATGCCGCATCAAACACATTGTTCAGCTGCAAACCAAGTTGAAGTTTGGGAAAAACAACATTGTGCACATCATAGCCGAGGTTGATGCTGGCAGTATGATAGGGGTCGAGGCTGCGATCTGTGTTGCTCGTATTGTCGATATACTGCCTGCTAACAAAGTTGGACTGATACATTACGTTCGCATTTTCAAATGGAGTCCATTGAAAGCCAATCGCTGCCGTAAGGGCAGGGGAGAAGCTGATATTGGTGGTTTTGTATTGGAATTCATACTGATAAGGCTGATTTTCAGGGTCATCCCAATAATTCCAATTGTCAACATACTCTGTAAAGTTTTTTATTTTGTTCATGCTCAATGTCATATTACCGGTAATCACAAAACGATAGTCTGTTTCCCATGCAAAGGCGGTTTCCCAGCCAAGCCTGTAACTATCCGGTACATTCGTCATGATTGCTGCACCAACATTGTTTATCTTTCCCGTGAGTACCAATTGATCTTTATACACCATATAATAGATGTTTGATTCGAGTTGCACTTTTGGTGCAGCATATCTGGTTCCGAGTTCAAAATCGAGCAATTTTTCAGCCTTAATCACCTGACCTGGATCTGCATCACGGTAAACTGAGCGGTTTGGTTCCCTGTTTGAAACAGCGGCACTCAAAAAGATCCTCGATCTGTCTGATATATTGTATGTTAATCCCAATTTTGGGTTAACAAAACCAAAGCTGTGTTGCTGGGTAATGTCAGCCAGATCGTCGTGGTTTCCTTCAATTTGATACGCTATATGCCGGTATTGCAAATCTCCAAAAACAGATACTTTTGGAAGAACTTTCCACAATACCTTTGCAAACATGTGAAAATCGGTCTTTTTACCGGTATTCAAATACCAGGGTCTTTTCAGGGCGTCCTGTGGAAATACATCCGCCTGAACGATGTATCCAAAATGATCGCCCATGTATTGATTCCAACCCAGCCCGAAAAATGCTTCATGTTTTTTTCCATCATGATTCAGGTTGAGCTGTCCTCCATAAAACCGGTTATCGAGCCATTTTTGCTGCACAAGATTGCTGGAGCTGATGGTGTCATTACCTGTAATGACAGAACTAAACCCATAATCAGCAAAATCTTCATTGTTTTTATAGCTTTCGTAATAACCGGCACCTTTTGTGAGAAAGGCCGATGCAGTGAGCGTTGTTTGCTGGTTGATCACACGAGCGAGATGCAGTTGGTAATAGTCTTGCTGATAGTTGTCAGTTTGATTGTCGTAATAGCCTGTTATTTGGCCATTTATGCCTAACATTTCACCTGCGGGATTATAGGTTCTGTTGGTGGTCAAACTGTCTTTTGGGATGCCATACCAAGCCTGGTAGGTTTGCTCTTTTCCGCCTGTAGTCAGTATTTTTATCATTGTTTTATCATTCGCCCAGCTTCCGGCGAGGTAAAACGATTTCAGGCGCGACCATCCGCGGTCAACAAAGCCATCGGAGCGGATGTCGCTCAGTCTGCCATCCAGCGAAAAGCCTTGTTTTCCGGAACCGGTTCCAAATGCCACGGTATTCTTCCAGGTATTAAACGCACCGGCCGAACTGCTCCAGCTGCCATATGGCGCCTCAGCACGTTCGCGGGTTTTGATGTTGATGCTGGCCCCGAATGCAGCGGCACCATTGGTGGAGGTTCCTACACCTCGCTGAATCTGGATGTTATCGACCGATGAGGCCAGATCAGGAAGGTTCACAAAAAAGACACCATGCGATTCAGGATCATTCACCGGAACGCCATTTAGCGTAACATTGATACGGGTCAGGTCTGTTCCTCTGATTCTCAGTGAAGTATATCCCACGCCAGCTCCCGCATCGGAACCAACCACCACCGAAGGCGATTGCTGAACAAGGTAAGGCAGATCCATCCCCTTATTTATTTTCGCAATTTGATCACCCTCCACAATGCTGTATATAAAAGGTGTTTCCTTGCTCACCCTGCTTGCTTGCACCACCACTTCATCACTTAAAATATTTTCCTGCTGAAGTTGAATCGTAAGGCTGGTATCCTGTTTGATCAAAAGACGCATTTCGGAGGCCTTGAATCCAACATAAGACACGCGTAGCTTGTGAATACCATCTTTCAGCTGAGCAAATTGGAAGCCTCCAAAATCGTTTGACACAACATGCCTGCCTGCAGGCTCAAGCGTGATATGTGCTCCCGGCAACACTTCGCCCGAAAATGCATCAACCACTTTGCCAGTGATCCTGTGTTGCCCGCTAACCGCCAAAGCTCCCATTAACAATGGGACAAACCATAAAATTTTTTTAATCATAACACATTGATTTAAAGATTTTTTATCACCGATAAATCAATAGAGGAAAGGATTTTCTCTTTTTCCCTTCGCCGGCATTACCCGGATCAGGTTCAAAGGGTATGATCTCAGCCTGTAATGTTGTCCGCAATGCGGACTTAGGCACCCCTATTGGAATTTCGCTGCAAAAGTACAGAATAATGTGGGATGCAGACCAAACGAAATGTGGAATGAATTCGAAAAAAAACAGCATGATTGCCTTGCCTATCGTGAGAACAATAACCCACGAAAGGATGGCATTTTCTAAATTATATACCTATGTGTTTCATTAACAAACACTTTTATTTAGAATAATATGAAAACAAGATAATAGGTAATATAATACCGAAATGTTGTAATTTTGCATCAAAATTTGATATATGCGCTATTTTGAACCAGAATG
The DNA here is from genome assembly GCA_964492695.1 of uncultured Lentimicrobiaceae bacterium. Classification (GTDB taxonomy): domain Bacteria; phylum Bacteroidota; class Bacteroidia; order Bacteroidales; family F082; genus JALNZU01. Next base: position 72,136 of record CAZBMR010000003.1, on the reverse strand, counting down.
GACCTTGTATGATATCACAGAGCGATATCCACAAACCAAAGCTGTTTTTGTAAAGCAGGGCTTTAGCCAGGTGAACGACGAAACCAAGCGAAGCACATTCGGCAAAGCCTTGCAACTAGACATTGCTTTGGCTATGAGGCAGTTGGACTACGATTCCTTTGAGGCCTTGCTCAATCATGCCATCGAAGGCAGCGTGGAAGATGCTTCAATCATCAATCGCGACATTTTAAAGTTAAAGGGTTTGCTTCCATGTCCCGTGCGAATTCCGTTGCAGGAGCAGCTCGATAACTACCTGAACGAATTGCGCGCAGAAGGTCATGAAGTGGTTACAGCGCTCAAGTCGGCCTCCATGGGATTGGATTGGATCAAAGAGGAGGTGCTTGCAGCAAAAGAAATCGCGGATCTCGACGATTTGTACGTTTCAGCAGGCTTCGACATCTTTTTTGAGGATGCCTACTTCAGGCGTTTCATCCGTTCGGAAGAATTGACAAACCCCATCAGCTGGCCCAGGATTAATGCTGCATTTCATGACGATGTCCTACAATTGTCAGACCAGCAGCAGCGCTATGGCATGATTGCAGTTGTGCCTGCTGTTTTTCTGGTGAATACGAACATGCTTGGCAACAGGCCGGTACCACGCAGTTGGAAAGATTTGCTCGACCCAGTTTATGCACGCTCAGTGAGCCTGCCTGTTTCGGATTTCGACCTGTTTAATGCCATCTTGCTTACACTTCACAAAACTTATGGGCCGGAGGCCGTTTCGGCTATGGGCCGCAATATGTTGCAAAGTATGCACCCTGCACAAATGGTGAAATCGGAAAGACAAAAGGAAAACAAACCGGCTGTGACCATCATGCCAAACTTTTTCACAAAAATGGTAAAGGAGGGGAGTGCAATGACAGCAGTTTGGCCGGAAGACGGGGCGATCATCAGTCCAATTTTTGTGGTTGGAAAGCGCGCATCTTCCGAATTACAGAATAAAGTTGCAGATTTCATTGGCAGCAAGGCTGTTGGCGAGATCCTTTCGCATCAGGGCTTATTTCCTTCCTTGCATCCTGAAGTGGACAATCGCTTGCCCGAAAATACCCGTTTCATGTGGTTAGGCTGGGATTTTATCAACGGTAACAATTTAAATCAGCGATTCGACGAGTGTAATAAGTTATTCAATAGTAGCATTTTAGAATAATTAACTAAACTATGAATTTAATAACGGTTTCCGGTCCTCCATCCTCGGGCAAAACCTCAGTTATCATCAAAACGATGGAAAGCCTCATGCAAAGAGGCTTGAAAGTGGGTGCGGTAAAATTCGACTGCCTGCATACCGACGACGACCTGGCCTATAACAAAGCCGGCATCCCTGTGAAAAAAGGTCTGTCAGGGCAGTTATGTCCTGACCATTACTTTGTATCAAATATCGAGGCGGTGGTGGATTGGGGCGTATCAGAAAAATTCGACCTGCTTGTATCCGAAAGCGCGGGGCTTTGCAACAGATGTTCGCCCTATATCAAAGACATCAAGGCGGTTTGCGTGATTGACAACCTCAGTGGAATCAATACACCCAAAAAAATTGGCCCGATGCTGCGTATGGCCGACATCATCGTCATTACCAAAGGAGATATAGTTTCACAAGCCGAGCGGGAGGTTTTTGCAGCACGGGTTCATGCGGTGAATCCAACCGCCATCGTGATGCATATCAATGGGTTAACAGGTCAGGGAACATATGAACTGAGCACATTGTTGCACGATGAGACGCGGCAGTTAGACGGATTGAAAGGAAAAAAACTGCGTTTTTCCATGCCATCGGCACTTTGCTCGTATTGCCTGGGCGAAACGCGTATTGGTGAATCGTATCAAATGGGCAACGTAAGAAAGATTAATCTGGAGGGCAAAGATCATGCGTAGAAAAGAATCACTTCTGCTTTCGTCGCCTCGCGCGTTAATGGCAAAATATCCCTTTTTGAAATCGTTTTTTCAACAACTTCCCGAAGGGATCATCCAGAGTGAGGATCAAACATTGCAGCAGCTGCTGATGGATGCCGACGAACAAAAACATGAGGATCAAGCATTTGACAGTGGACATTTCATTGATCAATTGGATGAGTTCATCGACCAGATGGAGGCTTTTTCTGGTGTGAGCACACAGCGCGTGCAAAGGTTGACCATATTACCCGGTTTTGACAAATCCGGTATCAGGGAAACATTCGACATCCTCCATTTCGAAGCCAGCACCATCACCAGCATTGTTGGACCAACCGGTTCGGGAAAAAGTCGCTTGCTTGCTGATATTGAGTGGGTTGCACAATCCGACACACCTACCAGACGGGCTGTATTGATCAACGATGCGCCTCCCTCAAGCGATTGGCGCTTTGCATCAGGCCACAAACTTGTAGCACAACTGTCTCAAAATATGAACTTTGTGATGGATCTTACCGTCCATGAATTTTTAGAACTACATGCCGCGAGCCGCATGATCGCCAATTCGGAATTCATCATCGAAAAAATTATTGCTGCAGCCAACGAGTTGGCCGGTGAAAAGTTTACAGCCAGCACTCCCATCACATCACTCAGCGGCGGTCAATCGCGCGCGCTCATGATTGCCGATACTGCCATGCTCAGCTCCAGCCCGGTTGTGCTGATCGACGAAATTGAAAATGCCGGCATCGACAGAAAAAAAGCCCTTGAACTGCTCACCGGAGAAGAAAAAATTGTTTTGATGGCCACCCACGATCCGATACTGGCCCTCATGGCAAGCCAACGCATCGTTATTAAAAATGGTGGAATTTTTAAGATTATTCAAACCTCGGACGAGGAAAAGGCCATGTTGCACGAACTCGAAATAGCAGACAGAAAAACCCAGCAGCTGCGCAGCATGCTCAGAAGTGGGGAACGACTGTGTGCTGAATTATTATAAACAATCACTTAAGGTAGCATTTATAAATAACTATAAAACATAAGATTAATATGTCACACGAAGGTTGCTCAGGGAGCTTTGAGAACGGACAAATGGTAGTGAATAAAGTAAGACAAATGGGTTTCGATCAACATTATATGCCGATGCCGCTGCCCATGACCTGCGAAAATTGTCAAACAGATTTTGAGATGGATTGCTACGAAACGCATTGCCCATTCTGTGGAATGGTATATGCCGTCACGCCTTGCCATGCTTTCGATCCTTCTCATGTTAAATCAGCCGGAATAGGTTATTAAGGTTGGAAGCATGAGGTGGATGCATAAATGGTTTTCCCTATTTCTGGGGTTGCTGTTGATCTTGTGGGCTTTATCCGGCATTTTGCTCAACCACAGGCAACTGATCAGCCGTTTTTCTGTCAACCGAATGTGGCTGCCAAAGGCCTACCATCTTAAAAACTGGAACAATGCATCAATTCGATCAGCGATTCAATTAGATAGCAATAAGTTATTCATATACGGAAACATAGGTATTTGGGAAACGGATTCCATGTTTCAAAATTTCACCAGCAAAATGGAAGGGTTTCCAAAAGGCATGGATAACGTCAGGACCATGCGGATGGTGCAAACCCGTAATAAAACCATTTTTGCTGCGACCCAATCTGGCCTGTATGTGTTAAAAAAACGGTTAAAGCAATGGAAACAAATACCATTAGAGACTCATGATCCGCGATTGAGCGACATGGTGCTTAAAAACGACAGCCTCTGGGTGCTGGACCGTTCGCATGTGTATCTGTTTGCATCGCCCGATGATTCCGATACGTTTACCCAAATCACAATTCCCCCGGCTGATGATGAAGATGGAAAAGCAGGTTTGTTTCGCACGTTATGGGTTCTGCACAGCGGTGAGCTCTGGGGTTTTGCTGGAAAGCTATTGGTTGACATCCTGGCCATCGTATTAATTTTACTCAGTTTAACAGGATATATCTATTTTTTCTTTCCCAAACTGATCCGAAAACTGAAGCAGCAGCAGCCAGCAAAAAGACGTCTCGGAAAAACTGTCAGGTTTTCGGCTCAATGGCATAACCGCCTCGGCGTTTGGCTCGGTGCATTTTTACTCGTAAATGTGATTACCGGCATGTTTTTGAGACCTCCGCTGCTGATCGCCATTGCCCAGGCACGTGTTGCAAAGATACCTTTTACCATTCTCAACGATCCTAACCCCTGGTCCGACAGGTTGAGAAACATCGTATGGAACACAACAGAAGGGAAATGGATGATTGGAACAAACGATGGCATCTATCTGGCAGATAAAGATTTCAATGGTAAGCCCAGACGAATGAATCAACTTCCACCCATCTCGGTAATGGGAATCAACGTATTCGAAGCGGCAGGAGCGGAGACGTATCTGATTGGCAGCTTCAATGGTTTGTTTTTGTGGAACCCACATACCGGTTATGTGGTTGATTATTTGACAGGTAATGAGCCTGCACCTATTTCAACAGCGGGCAGTCCGATTGGTGAATACCTGATTAGTGGCATGGTGCATACAGGCTCAATGAATTACATTTTTGATTACGACAAAGGACTTTTGAATGCCGGTGTGCCAATGCCCGAATTACTTCGCCATTCGCCCTTACCTCTGTGGAATGTGGCACTTGAACTGCATACTGCCCGCATCTTTCAGGGAATCCTGGGGCCATTCTACATTTTGGTGATCCCGCTTTTGGGCATGCTCACCACGCTTATATTCATATCGGGCTTTGTGATGTGGTACCGCAAAAGGAAAAAGAAAAGGCGTATTCCAGAAGTAGGCTGAGTTCTCAAGCAATGGCTGCTTTGAGCCGTACGAGCTGTTCGAGCAGTGGTTTGGCAAGTTTTAGCGGAAGCATGTTCGCACCATCAGATAAGGCAGTTTCGGGTGTGGGGTGAGTTTCCATGAAAATGCCGTCAGCCCCTGCCGCAATTCCAGCCCTGGAAATGAGTCCGATCAAAGCAGGCTGCCCACCGGTGACACCTGAAGCCTGATTGGGCTGTTGCAACGAATGCGTTACATCAACAACCACAGGAAAACCAAATTCCTGCATGAATGCTATATTGCGAAAATCAACCACCAGGTCGCTATAGCCAAACGAGTTTCCTCGCTCCGTCAGCATAACAGACTGATTTCCTGAAGAAACAACCTTATCAACTGCAAACTTCATGGCCTGTCCCGAAAGAAATTGTCCTTTCTTTATGTTGATTACCTTTCCTGTTTTGGCTGCTGCAACAAGCAATTCTGTTTGCCGGCACAAAAAGGCTGGTATTTGAAGCACATCCACATATTCTGCTGCCATTTCAGCCTCGCGCACATCATGAATGTCAGTAACCACAGGAATGCCAAACTGTTGACGAACCTTGCCCAATATCTTCAAAGCCTTTTCATCACCAATACCCGAAAATGAATCGAGCCGTGATCGGTTAGCTTTTTTGTAAGAGGCCTTGAAAATGAACGGAATGCCAAGCGAGTTTGTTAGTTCCATCAAATGGTCAGCGATTTCGAGGGGCATGGTTTCGTTTTCTACCACACAAGGTCCTGCCATTAGAAAAAAGCGATCGGGACCGATGTTTGGAAAAAGTGGGTTTGTCATGGGGAGATTCTTTTGAAGTAATTATTCGCTAAAACATTTATTTGCAATGAGTTACAATTTGATGCAGGATCGTCCTGCAAGGCAATCTGCAACATAGCAGCAGCTACATCCAATGCCCTGACAGCCTTGTATTTAGCCAGTTTACCCACCAACAGGGGATTAAAGAGAGGAAAAATCAATACAGCCAAACGCTCTCCAAATCTGAATTCCTGCCGTCTGCCCAGCAACAATCCAGGTTGCATGAAGCTGATTTGCGGAATCATTTGTTGCCTGACGGCCTCTTCCATTTCGCCTTTGGTTTTGAGATAGAAATTGGAAGAACCCGCATCAGCACCAACACTCGAAACGATGATCAGCTTTTTTACCTGTGATTTGGATGCTATCTTACTGATCTCAAGTGGATAATGGTAATCTACTTTTCGAAAATTATCCTGGCTTCCAGCCTTTGCAATGGTTGTTCCAAGGCAACAAAACACCACATCAGCAGAGAAGATGTGTGCCAGCTCATTCAAATCAGAAAAATCAGTTTTGTAATGCCGGTGTTTCGGATTTTGAGACGTTAAATCGCTGCGACCGGCTGTTGCCACAGAATCGATCAAGGGATTTTCCAACAATAATTTGAATAAATTACTACCAACCATTCCGTTGTATCCAAAAAGCACTGCTTTCATCTATGCTAATTTTGGTGCAAAGTTACAACTGCTTCAAGTTTCTTTTTGTGGAAACCGGCAAAAAACTTACCAGAAAGACACCAGAAAAAATTAGAAAAGCAGGAAGAAGCATGTGGGCCTGTAAAAAATCTTTTCCTAACAAGATGGAGATCACCGTCGTAAAAAAAGGTTGCAGATAAATGAAAGCACTGTTCGTGGCCGGACTAATCCGTTTGAGCGAGAAATTGTTCAGAAAGTATGCCATGACCGTGGTGAAAAGGATCACATACATCACGGATAACCAAATATTCCATGGTATCAACTGCCATTGTGCATGATATGCAGCAGGTGCCGTAATGGGGAGTGCAGTGAAACTTCCAAACAAAAACACCCATTTCATCACTGTTAAGGCTTTGTATTTCAACATCATGGGTTTGATTAAAACCAAATACAAGGCATAGGAAGTGGCATTGATTACGATCAGCAGATTTCCAAGGGCAGTGGAACTGCTCAAAACAAAACTGCCTTTGGTTAAAATGAGCATGGTTGCGCCCATTGTACCTAGTATGATGCCAAAAAATTTCGTAACGGTTAGATTTTCTGTCCGAAATAGGCTCGAAAAAGCCATTACGGCGATAGGAACTGCCACCATGATGATTGATGCATTGATGGGGGTGCTCAAGTTAAGGCCTTCAAAAAACAGAATCTGGTTGATTGTTACACCGAAAAAAGACGCTATGGCCATCTTTTTCAGGTCGCCATTTTCAACCGGCTCTGTGCCGTGAATCCTCGAAAATAGCCAGAAAAGCATCGTGGCACCTGAAACACGAAGGAAAATAATGGCCCTGGGTTCAAGGAAATCAGGCATAATGCCCTTAGCTATCAGATAGTTAAGGGCATATATGAGATTTGCACCCAAAGCAGCCAAAAGGGCAGGGGTTCTTGCGTTCAAGAAGGAAGTTTTAGAAGGGGAGGTCGTCGTCGAATGAAGCCGGTGGAGCCTCTTCGTTCATGCTGTGGCTTGCCGGAGTAGCTGCGGGTGGCGGTGCAGACTGACCGTCTTTTTCAAATTTCCAAACTTTCACATCAGTAAACCATTTGCCATTGTATTCACGCGATTCGACATTGATAAAAGCCTTGATGCGCTCACCGGGGCTAAAGGCCTTTGCTTCGTCGGCACGTTCACCCCAACACATGAGACAAACCTTTTTTGGATACTGTTCATCCGTCTCGATGATGAGTTCCTGCTTGACCCACAGGCCATTACGACCTTCACCTGTGGCTTTTTGTCCAAGATTTACAACTTTTCCTGTGATTTCCATGAGTATATGTGTTTAAAATTAAAAATCTGTTTCGTAATTGGTTGCGATGGTACAAAGGTAATAAATTCAATTTGCCGTTTCAACAAAAGATGGGATCGAATGTTTAACATCAAAAATACCATGAGAAAATTATTTTTTACCACAATTTCACTTGTTTCAATGATGCATACAATGGCACAAAATACAGAGACAATTACGCTGGGAGCTGGATGCTTTTGGTGTGTAGAGGCTGTTTTCCAGCAGGTTAATGGTGTTATCAAAGTGGAATCGGGCTACTCAGGTGGAAAAATTGCAAATCCGACCTACAGGGAAGTAAGCAGTGGGTTAACCGGTCATGCAGAGGTTGTTCAGGTAAGTTTTGATCCCGAGGTGGTTGCTCTTGAGACTATTCTGGAGATTTTTTGGAAAACCCACGACCCAACCACGCTGAACCGTCAGGGAGCAGATGTGGGTACACAATACCGCTCAGCCATTTTCTACCACACAGAAAAGCAAAAGGCTGTTGCAGAAAAACTCAAACAGGAATTGAATGATGCTCAAATCTGGGATAAACCGATCGTAACAGAGATCACGGCATTCCAGTCGTTTTATAAAGCCGAAGAATACCACCAAAATTACTACCGCGATAACCCAAACCAGCCGTATTGTCAGTTTGTGATCGTACCGAAACTTGACAAGTTCAACAAGTTGTTTTCCCCATACAAAAAGAAATGAACCAGAATCCATTTTATTAAGCCATTAAGCTCCAATAGTTTGTAAAATATATTTCCGATAATTAATATTATGTTAAATAGCAAATAAACAATCCATAAAAACAAACAGCTCCCCCGTTTCCGGAGGAGCTGTGCATATAAACCTTCAAATGAGCCCTTACTGTCCGAGCTTCTTCAGTTGCTCGTCCATTTTAAAGCGTGTATAGATCGATTTCAACACCTGAATGGTTTCTTGATTGTCAGGCTGAAGTTCGTTCGATTTTTCAAGGTATGGCAATGCTTTTCTGATCAGTACATTGGCCTCCTCCGTAATCCTGTCATACTCCTTTGTTTCAGTCAATGGCAGGTCGTTTGCTTTCACCTGTAGTTTATTCGATTCGTTGATGTAAAGCGCGCCAAGGTTATAAACTGCATCATAGTAATCAGCTTTGAGTGCTATGGCACTTTCATAATATGAAACGGCCTTGGCCATATCATACATTTCAGCATTGGTTTCGTCACCATAAATGGTTCCCAATACAAAGAATATTGAATAATTAGTGGGATCGCTTTCGGTGAGCTTAATCAGATCGTTAACAACCTTAGCTCCCTGACCCATCGCCAGATAAGCATTAATTTCTTCGAGCATCAGACCGGCATCTGTGGGATAAAGTTGTCTGCCTTTGTTAAGTGCTTCAAGCATTTTTTCATTGTTTTGCAGACCACGATAAGAGGCTGCAAGACTGCGATATACATCTGGTTCGTTGAAACCAATTTCAAGCAGATTGTTGTAAAAACCAATGGCTTCGTTGTAGCTTTCACCCCTCAGTGAGGCAAGACCGGCATTCAGCAGCGCGAGTGTATCCACCTTTTTATTCAACTGGGCCACATCATAAGCTTTAACAAAGTCTTTTGCAGCGCTTTTGAACTCCTCAGTGTTCGTCGATGCACTTGCGGCATTAAATTTCTCAACTCCTTCGGCAAAATATTGCTGTCCAATCGCATCAATACGGGGTTTAATCTCATCACCCTGTTTAGTCTTGTCTTCCGGATCGAGTTCCATTACCTTTTTAAAGGACTCAAGACTCTTTTCAAGTGCTTGAGGATCAAGGCTTGAATACTGTTCGGAAAACACGATGTTCAAATAAATGATGCCACGGTACATCCATGTTTTGGGATCATTGATCGTTTTTTCATGAACTATGGCTTTGTCGATGGCTTCACGGGCTTTGTCATATTGTCCGTTTTTATTGAACATGTAAGCACTTGTGCGCTCTTTCGTCTGTCCGAATAATGAGCCTGCTGCAACAATGATGGCAAGCATCAAAAAAACTTTTTTCATACTTTTCAAATTATTATGTTTGTGAAGGTTAACATATTTCATGCCAATTTGCTAATTGTCCTCCCCTGCTGCCTCGATATCTTCGCTTAACTCTTGATTATCAGCTGATAAGAGTCCATCTTTGAGTGCTTCATCTTCTTCATCTACAGTTACTTTAGCCACTGCAGCGATCTCATCATTGGCCCTGAGGTTGATGAGCCGTACTCCTTGGGTTGCTCTTCCCATCACCCTGAGCGATTCAACGGCAATTCGAATAATGATACCCGATTTGTTGATGATCATCAGGTCGTCGTTATCTGTCACTTCCTTGATGGCAATCAGATCGCCTGTTTTTTCAGTGATGTTAAGCGTTTTCACGCCTTTACCACCCCTGTTTGTGACGCGGTAGTCGTTGAGGTCCGAACGTTTTCCATAGCCCTTTTCTGAAACAACAAGAATGTTATGTTCCTCATTTTCAACACATATCATTCCAACAACCTCATCATTTTCGCTTGCCAGAGTGATACCGCGCACACCTGAGGCATTTCGTCCCATCGGTCTGACAGTGCTCTCGTTGAAGCGGATAGCCCTCCCCGACCGCAATGCCATGATCACTTCATTGTTGCCATTGGTGAGACGTGCTTCGAGCAATTCATCGCCTTCGCGAATTGTGATGGCGTTGATGCCACTTTGTCGCGGACGAGAATAGGCCTCCAGGCTGGTTTTCTTAATAATCCCTTTTTTGGAGCAGAGAATAATATAGTTGTTCTCTATGTAGCTTTCGTCTTTGAGATTCAACACATTGATATAGGCTTTCACCTTATCTTCGGCATCAATGTTGATCATATTCTGGATGGCCCTTCCTTTGCTGGTTTTGGTTCCTTCGGGAATCTCGAATACCCTCATCCAGAAACATTTGCCTTGCTCAGTAAAGAAGAGCATATAGTTGTGGTTGGTGGCAATAAAGAGGTGTTCGATAAAATCTTCGTCCCTTGCTTCCGAACCTTTGGCACCAATTCCCCCACGCGACTGACGGCGATATTCGCTTAAAGCGGTACGTTTGATATAGCCCAGATGTGAAATGGTCACAACAACTGCTTCATCAGCGATGGTATCTTCTATCTTGAAATCGTCTGCCGAGAACACAACGGTTGACCGTTTTTGGTCTCCGTATTTATCTTTCACCGCCAACATTTCATTCTTGATGATTTCATACCTGAGACGCTCATTACCAAGTATTTCCAGGTAGTTGGCAATCATCTTCTGAATTTCCTCATACTCTTCCTTAATCTTTTGGATTTCCAGACCGGTGAGGCGCTGAAGGCGCATCTCAAGAATGGCTTTTGCTTGTATATCTGATAGTTGGAAATTCTCCATCAAGCCAGCCTTGGCTTCTTCCGGATTTTTCGACCTGCGGATAAGTTCAATCACAGCATCGATGTTGTCAAGCGCGATGATCAAACCTTCGAGAATATGAGCCCTTTTCTGTGCTTCAGACAGGTCGTATTTGGTGCGGCGAACCACCACTTCGTGCCTGTGTTCGACGAAGTAGTGGATCAGGTCTTTTAGATTCAGTGTTCGCGGACGGCCATTAACAAGCGCTACATTGTTCACGCTGAAGCTGGTTTGCAGCGCCGTCATCTGATACAATTTGTTGAGGACTATGTTGGGGATGGCGTCTTTTTTGAGTTCATAGACGATGCGCATGCCGTTGCGGTCAGATTCATCCCTGATATCTGAAATACCTTCGAGTTTTTTATCGTTAACCAGATCTGCTGTTTTTTTAATCATGTCAGCTTTGTTCACCATATATGGTATGGAGGTGACGATGATCCAGTCTCTTCCCGAATGTTCCTCAAAAACAGCTTCTCCCCGCATTACGATGCGGCCACGACCTGTTTCAAAAGCCTCGCGAACACCTTCGTAACCGTATATGATACCGCCTGTTGGGAAGTCGGGAGCTGTGATGTATTTCATCAGGCCTTCAACGGTAATGTCACGGTCGTCGATATAGGCCACAATACCATCAACAACTTCGGTGAGGTTGTGAGGCGGCATGTTGGTGGCCATTCCCACAGCGATGCCACTGGCACCGTTCACCAGCAAATTTGGTATCAGAGCAGGTAAAACGGTTGGTTCGGTGAGTGAATCATCAAAATTGAGCTGAAAGTCGACAGTATCTTTATCAATGTCGGCAAGCATCTCCTCTGCTATTTTCCGCAGCCTGGCTTCGGTATAACGCATAGCGGCAGGGCTGTCACCATCGATGGAGCCAAAGTTTCCCTGCCCGTCGACAAGGGGATAGCGCAGCGACCATTCCTGTGCCATGCGCACCATGGCATCGTAAACAGATGTGTCGCCATGCGGGTGATACTTGCCAAGCACCTCCCCTACGATTCTGGCTGATTTTTTATAGGCCCTGTTGGAGAGCACTCCCAGTTCGAGCATACCGTACAACACCCTGCGGTGAACAGGTTTCAACCCATCACGCACATCTGGCAGCGCGCGCGAAACAATCACCGACATTGAATAATCAATGTAGGCCGATTTCATCTGGTTTTCGATGTTTACCTTTATAATCTTCTCACCTTCAAATACTTCTTCCATTCAATAATCGTGTTATACTCTGATTTCTTACAAGCGTGCAAAAATAGGTAAAAATTGCCTCCGAATTGCGTTCTGCACCTTAATTATTAACATTGAAAAGGTCATGGTCAATCAAGTCTGCCCGCACCTGCCACATGTCACAACTCTCCAATAACGGGCATTAACAAACTTATGTTGATACTTTTTGTCATGCGAACAAAGTTGGACTGATTTTTGTTCTTACTTTTGACTTTGACAAAATTTGAATCACATAACAGAAGCATATGGACGCGAAATTTTCTCCACAGGTGAAAGACATTCTGACTTACAGTCATGAAGAAGCTTTGCGCCTTGGAAACAATTATATTGGTCTGGAGCACCTCTTTTTGGGCATGGTGCGGGATGGCGAGGGCAAGGCAATTCAAATTCTGAAGTATCTTGGAGTGAACATTGACGATTTCAGAAGAAAGATTGAGAATGCCATTCGCAATCCGGAGCCAGTAGCCACTGCTGCAGGAAACATTCCGCTCATGAAACAAACTGAGCGTGCACTGAAGTTTACTTATATTGCTGCAAAGGAACTCAATTCCGACACCATCCACACCGAACACCTGATGATTGCCATTTTAAGGGACAAAAACAACCTTGTTACTCAAAAACTCGAAGCACAAGGAATTGATTTAACAACCTACAAAAATGAGCTGATGTTCATGACCTCGGGTGAAGAGCCTCAGATAAACAACCCGAAAGCAGAATTTCCGAGTGAATCATCTGACGATGACGAAGAAACACGCGGAAGCAATAATCCGGTTAAAAAACCTGCTGACCCCAAATCCAAAACACCGGTGCTTGACAATTTCGGCCGCGACCTGACAAGGGCAGCTGAAGAAAACAGACTCGACCCCATCGTTGGCCGTGAAAAAGAACTCGAACGGGTGGCGCAGATTCTGAGCCGCCGCAAGAAAAACAACCCAATCCTGATTGGTGAACCGGGCGTTGGAAAGTCGGCCATTGCCGAAGGTCTGGCATTGCGTATTGTTCAGCGAAAAGTTTCGCGGGCATTGTTCAACAAGCGCATCATCATGCTTGACATTGCTTCGCTGGTGGCCGGCACAAAATACCGTGGCCAGTTTGAAGAACGCATGAAAGCTGTGCTCAACGAAATTGAAAAGAATCCCGACGTGATCCTTTTCATCGATGAGATTCATACAATTGTGGGTGCCGGGAATGCAAGCGGATCGCTGGATGCCTCCAACATGTTTAAGCCCGCCCTTGCACGGGGAGAGCTGCAGTGCATTGGCGCCACAACCCTTGACGAATACCGTCAGTATATTGAAAAAGATGGTGCTCTCGAAAGGCGCTTTCAAAAAATATTGGTTGACCCCACTTCAGCTGATGAAACAGTGGAGATACTCAACAATATCAAAGAAAAATATGAGGACCACCACCTGGTGAAATATACACCCGAGGCCATAGAAGCATGCGTGAAGCTGACAAACAGGTATATGTCAGACCGTTATTTACCTGACAAAGCTATCGATGCGCTCGACGAAGCCGGTGCAAGGGTGCATATCAGCAACATCCACGTGCCGGTGGAAATCATCAACCTCGAAAGTCAGATTGAAGATACCCGCGCCAAAAAGAACAAAGCCATTCAAATCCAAAAATTTGAAGAAGCCGCCATGTTTCGCGACAATGAGCGCAAGCTGGCCGATGCCCTTGAAAAAGCTAAAAGGCGTTGGGAAGAAGAAAGCAAGATTCATCGCGAAACAGTGACCGAAGACAATGTGGCTGAGGTAGTTGCCATGATGACGGGCATCCCTGTGCAACGCATCGCTCAAAACGAAAGCGACAGACTGCTGCATATGGAACAAGATCTTGAAGGTGCAGTGATTGGTCAAAATGAGGCCATTAAAAAAGTGGTAAAGGCTATTCGGCGCAACCGGGCTGGTCTTAAAGATCCCAACAAACCCATTGGAACGTTTATTTTCCTCGGTCCAACAGGTGTCGGAAAGACCTACCTTGCAAAAGTGCTGGCAAAATACATGTTCGATACCGAGGAGGCACTTGTGCGTATCGACATGAGTGAATACATGGAAAAATTCGCAGTTTCGCGCCTTGTTGGTGCGCCTCCTGGTTATGTCGGTTATGAAGAGGGTGGTCAGCTTACCGAAAAGGTGCGGCGTAAACCATATTCAATAGTACTGCTAGACGAAATTGAAAAGGCGCATCCGGATGTCTTTCATCTGCTCCTGCAGGTGCTCGACGATGGCGTGTTAACTGATAGTTTGGGTCGCAGGGTCGATTTTAAGAATACGATTGTCATCCTCACCTCCAACATCGGATCGCGCCAGCTGAAAGATTTCGGGCAAGGTGTGGGCTTTAGCACTGGCGCCAAACAAGCTGCAAAATCAAGCTACTCGCAGGGTGTGATCGAAGGTGCGCTGCGCAAGGCTTTTGCACCCGAATTTCTCAACCGCATTGATGATGTGGTGATTTTTGACTCTTTGGTTCGTGAAGATATTCACAAAATCATCGATATCGAATTGAGTCACCTGTACAAGCGCATTGCAGAAATGGGTTACACTCTGCAACTTACTGAGGACGCGAAAGATTTTCTTGTCGAAAAAGGATGGGATGAACAATTTGGTGCCAGACCACTCAAACGTGCCATTCAAAAGTATGTGGAAGATGCGCTGGCCGAAGAAATCATCCGAACCAAGCTGCACCACGGCGATCAAATAAACATGGATTTTGATAAGGAAAAATCGGAAATCACCATTCAGGTAATCAAAGCTGAAATGCAAGAAACCAATGGTTAAACGATTGAGTAAGTAATTAGAAGCCTGCATCTTAACCATGCAGGCTTTTTTTGTAATCTTTCTAAATTGGGGCTGTAGATGGCAACTTGCTGGGGCTTTGAGGGAAATATAGTAAGTTTGCCAACCTAACACAGATACTTTATGCAAAACCATGCTGTACTAAAAGGAGGAGAATTCCTCGTGAAATCGGTGGATATTGCCGATGTATTTATTCCGGAAGAGTTTGACGAAGAAACCAAAATGATTGCAGAAACCTGCCACGACTTCCTCAACAATGAAGTGTTCCCGAATCTCGACAGGATTGACAAACAGGAAGACGGCCTGATGGCAAGTTTGCTCAAAAGCGCCGGTGGACTTGGTTTACTGGGTTTATCCGTACCAGAAGAATATGGTGGCTTCGAGCAATCATTTTTATCCATTATGAAAGCCAACGAAGCCCTCGGCTCCGGTTATTCTTACAGTGTTGCCATCATGGCCCACACCGGAATTGGTACCTTGCCTATTTTGTATTATGGCAACGAGGCTCAAAAGGCAAAATACATTCCCAGGCTGGCCTCCGGTGAATTGATGGCTGCCTATTGCCTAACCGAACCTGGTGCAGGCAGCGATGCCAACTCAGGCCGTACCAAAGCCGTTTTGTCTGAAGATGGAAAGCACTACATCCTGAATGGTCAGAAAATGTGGATCACCAATGGCGGATTTGCCGATGTGCAAACGGTGTTTGCAAAGGTGGATAACGACAGGGTGCTGAGTGCATTTATCGTGGAACGTGCCTGGGAAGGTGTCACCATGAATCCTGAAGAAAAAAAGATGGGCATCAAAGGATCATCAACCCGGCAAATCTTTTACAATGATGTGAAGGTTCCAGTGGAAAATATGCTCGGTAAACGGGGTGAAGGCTTCCGCATAGCTTTGAACATCCTGCACCTGGGTCGTATAAAACTTGGTGCAACTGTTATTGGCGGTGCAAAACGAGCTATTTTACATTCCGTGAATTATGCTAACGAAAGAAAGCAGTTTGGAAAAGCCATTGCTGAATTTGGTGCAATCAAACATAAACTGGCACAACAAGTTGTGAGAACATTTGCCACTGAGTCAGCTGTTTACAGGGCGAGCAAAGATATTCAGGACAACATTTACCGCATGAAATCTGAAGGCATTGAACACGGCAAGGCTAACATCGAGGGTGTAGCTGACTATGCCATCGAATGTGCATTAATGAAGGTTTATGGTTCTGAGGCACTCGATTTTGTGGTAGATGAAGCTGTTCAGATTTATGGCGGAATGGGCTTCTCGAGCGAAACACCTGTCGACCGGGCATACAGAGATTCTCGTATCAACAGGATCTTTGAAGGTACAAACGAGATCAACCGCCTGCTGGCCATCGACACGCTGTTGAAAAGAGGAATGAAAAACGAGTTTGACCTTTTTACCACTGCACGTGCTGCTGCTGATGCACCCCAGCCCGAACAGGTGGAAGGTCTCCCCTATTTTGATGCAAAACTGTCCATCGTCAGAAATCTTAAAAAAGCCATCTTGATGCTCATTCCTGCCATCAGCGACGCCTTTGGCAGAAAGCTGGCAGAAGAAGAAGAGGTGATGATGAACCTATCTGACATGTTGATGCAGGTGTACGCACTCGAGGCCACCGCACTGCGCGTTAAGAAAAAAGAACAACTTTCGGGCGCAGAAGCTAATATGATCTATTGCGACATTCTGGACGTGTTGACCCACGAAGCAGTTGCCCTTGTAATGAAGGCCGGCACCGACGCTGTGGTTTCCTTTGCCGAAGAACAAAAGCAATCGCAAATGGTGGATGCATTGCGAAAACTCTGTCAGATTCCGTTTGTGAATGTGAAAGAGTCGCGCAGGCAAATTGCTGATAAACTGATTGAGGAAAACAGGTATTGTTTCTGATACAATCAAAAAAAAAAGAGGTTGGCCAATTGCCAACCTCTTTTTTTTGATTGCTTTGAATTATTTTAGGATACTTTTCGAGATGACCACCCGCTGCACCTGATTGGTGCCTTCGTAAATTTGACAAAGCTTGGCATCGCGCATCATTTTTTCCACGCCAAAGTCGAAACTATAGCCGTCACCACCCATCACCTGCACTGCATCGGTTGTAATTTTCATTCCCAGATCGGAAGCCATCATCTTGGCCATGGCTGATAATTTTCCAGCTGATTTGAGGCCATTGTCATAGGCCCAGGCAGCGTGCCAGGTCATCAACCTTGCTGCTTCAACCTCGGTTGCCATATCTGCAAGCATAAAGCTAACACCTTGATTGGCCGTAATGGGTGCTCCAAACTGAATGCGATTTTTAGCCCAATGCAAGGCAGTTTCGTAAGCGGCACGTGCATTGCCTACGCTCAGGGCCGCAACACCCGTGCGGGTTCTGTCAAACGTTTTCATGGCAATGAGGAAACCTGTGCCCTCGTCACCCAGACGGTTTGCTTCAGGAATTTCGACATCATGGAACAAAATTTCATTTTGAACGGATGCCTTCTGACCCATTTTCTGAAGGCGAGGTTTGATCTCAACACCCGGACTGTCAGTAGGAACCACAAAAGCGGTGAGGCTCCGGGCACCTTTATCCGGATTGGTTAGAGCAAATACTGTGATGAAACTAGAAGCTTCAGCATTGGTAATGAATCGTTTATGACCATTAAGGATATATTTATCACCATGCTTGATGGCGGTTGATTTGATTCCTGCCACATCAGAACCAGCATTGGGTTCGGTGAGGGCATAAGCCGCTACCCCTTTAATTTCGTTGATATGGCCGAAAAATCGCTTTTGTTGCTCCTCGTTGGCTGCCAGATAAAGGGGTGTTAATGCGAGCGTATTCGCATCAATGGAGATCCCAATTCCAATACAACCGGCACCCAGCTCCTCCGATGCCAGTGCACCGTCCAGTATGGAGTAGTCGCTTCCGCCAAACTTTTGGGGCATTGGACCATTCATAATCCCCTTGTCATAAGCCACTTTCACAATTTCCCAGGGAAATTCGGCCAATTGATCATACTTTAATTTGTTTGGAACAACGTATTCCTGTACGAATTCGTAGTACTTTTTGCGGATGGCCAGCTGGCGGTCATCGAGTGAAAATCCGATCATAACGTTAAGTTTTAAAGTGAAGTGTTTCTTTATTAATTCCTTGCAAATATGCAAATATTTCAATGTTTAGCAAATAAAATAATCTTGCCAAACGCCTGCAAATGTTGTATTTTAGGGCCAACTAAATTAAAAAAAAGTCATGAACGGTTATAAGCTTGAAAGGTTTGGCGGACTGCTGAAAGAAGAATCCCTGACCTGTATCGAAAACCAATTGCTGCTACGCGACAGCTGTGTTTTGGAATCGGTTTCACCCTTTGCAGGTTACTACAACGAACAAACGGGTGATAAACCCCTGTATCTTTACCTGATGCTGGAGGGCAATGCCACTTATTGGCCTGTGACCCTGGCCATTCAGGCAGTTCAATCACAATCACCTTTTTCATTTGATGCTGTATTTGGGGAAATTCAATTTACAGATGGTTCACATTGCTACACCATCAGGGTGAGGGATTTACCACAATACGACCTGATCTCTGATTTGCAACGCATGCTCATCGCTCAGGGCCTCATGTTCAGGAAACGCAACCGCAGCATCGTTTCTTTACCTGCCCTGATCAGACTCGAAAAATTTTTCTACCTGGATGAAACACCCGAAGGCTATTTTATTGACAAACAACAAGCGCATCACGGTTATTTCGAATTACCCAAAAGCATGGAATGGAGCAAATTTCAAAAGTTGACCACCGAGGTAAAATACGATGTTAACCTGCTTTATTTCGATGCAGCCCAGGCATACTTCATGGATCAGGAAAAAATAAAGCACCTCGTCAGAATCTACAAGGAGGGATTGACAAATTCTCATCTGCAGAAAATCTCTGCCCGCTACCGCACGTTGTTTGAACGGTTTGACTAAACGAGCTGCGGGGCGGAAGCCAATAACAGTCCTTCGGGATAGACCACCTCTTCCAGAAAAAGTGCATGAGCGGGAACCGAAAAACCAGCAAGACCGCGGTTTTTGCCTTCGATGATGTTTCTGAACTGCTCAGGTCCTATTTTCCCTTTCCCAGCTTCGAGCAATGTTCCGGCAATGGCTCTAACCATATTGCGTAAAAACCGATCGGCTGTGATGCGCAAATAAAACCCACCGGCTGTGGTGTGAATACGTGCTTCATAAAGGTGGCAGATATTGGTTTTCGTTTGGGAATGCAATTTCGAGAAACTCGTAAAATCGGTATATTCCAACAAAATATCCGCACATTGTTGCATCATCTCAATTGAAAGGCTGCCGTAAACATAAAAGCTTGTGCCGGTTAAAAAGGGTTGTTTTTGCCGGTGAAAATAGTAATGATAGGTTCGTGAGATGGCATCGAAGCGTGCATGTGCCTCAGAATGAACAGCATGAATTTTATGAATTGCAATATCTGCCGGCAGGCAAACATTGAGCTGGTGCAGGAAAGTGTCGGATAACACAACTTCATGTGCACAAAGGGTATCAAAATGCGCATAAAAATTTCGTGCATGAACGCCGGTGTCGGTTCGTCCACATCCCGTTATCCGCTGTTGCTCGCCCAGTTTGAAGCTCAAACAACGTTCGATGGCATCCTGAACGCCCGGGGCGTTGTGCTGCGATTGCCAGCCATTGTAATTTTTCCCGTTGTAAGAAAGATGCAAAAAATACCTTGGCATTTTTTTGGTGCAAATGTCGTGATTTATCCTGGATAGAAATTCATCGGGCAGGCCTGCTGCGTTGAGACACGAGAATAAAACCTTATTTTTGCAAAAAAGCACTTATGACAACCTTTTTAAACTGGATGGTGTTGCATGCTGAACACACGCACATGGCCGTTGGTACGCCTTTTTTTGTTGGTCTGATTGCCAGCATGTTGCATGTTGTTTCTGGTCCTGATCACTTGGCGGCCGTTACACCGCTGGCAATCGACAATAAGCTCAAAGCCTGGATTGTTGGACTTGGATGGGGTTTTGGACACACTTCAGGCATGTTGCTCATCGGGTTGCTGTTTTTATTGTTTAAAAATGTGATTCCGGTCGATCTGATCTCGGGATACAGCGAGGTTTTGGTTGGATTCATCCTGGTTGCAATTGGTATATGGGCTTTTTACCGTATTTTCAAAAGCCAGCAATTTTCGCAACATGCTCATCCCCATAGTCATAGAGATGAATCCGGGACAGTTTTCACCCACATTCACGCACACGACCATCCTGCTGTCAACAATCATTCGCACAGTCATTTACTTCCTGTGAAGCAATCCTTCATATCTGCCCTGCTGATTGGCACCTTGCATGGTCTTGCCGGCGTTTCCCACCTGATTGGGATGCTGCCCACCCTGGCCTTTCCCACCATGGCCGACAGTGTTTATTACCTGGGGGGATTTGCCATCGGCACCATCGCAGCGATGGTTGTATTCTCTATTTTACTTGGATTTATTTCATTTAAAACTGATGGCGCAAAAAATCCTGTATTTTTCAAATCTGTTCGCATCACCGGAGCACTTGCATCGCTTTTGGTTGGTTTTTATTGGATTTCCCTTTCCTTCTAAAATGAATAGGTTTATTGCGGTTTTCGCCTTTATGTTGATCCTTGGCAAGCCACTTGCATATGCCCAGCAACCCGTGTCGAGAATTGACAGCAGTGTTTTTATCAAAGAAAAAGCTTTTAAGCTGCAACCCATTGAAGCAAAAAGTCCCTGGACAATTGGCTTCAGCGGAGGTCCGGTTTTTGGCCATATCGAAACGCTTGAACGCAGGTTCAAAACGCTAAAAAAAGTTAGCTACCAATTGGGTTTCACCGTCAACCATCGTTTGGCAAAAGGCATGAGTGTACAGTTAGAATTATTGCTTGAAAACAGGGCCTTCGGTTTACAAAGTCATGTGGATGGTTTTCGCATTACCGACACTTCTGAACGAATTTGCTGGGATTGTTTTTATCACTATGACATTTCGTACGTCACTGATTATGTGCATCTTCCACTTTTGTTAAGATTTGAGCGCGCGCACAATTCGTGGATGTTCGGTGCCGAAGCAGGTGTTTTTTTATCGCTGTTGATTGCGAATCATCAGTCTGGAACGGAAACGCTTTTTCTTGATCCTGTGGGCGCACAATCCTTCATCCCATACGGTTTTGAGCCTGGCTACACACGCATTTTGTATCACGGCAAAACCAAAAACCTCTTCAACACCTCGGATGCAGGCCTGGTGATTGGAATTTCAGGAGGTTATACTCTCAATCAGTCTTTCAGTATTCAAGCAAATGGTCGCCTGCAGCTCGGCTTTTCCAGCATCTATGAAAGTCCGCAGCTGCCATTGCTTAATTTCTCGGGTTATGTGATCAGATTGGGCTTGTTTTATCAATTGCCGGCCAATAATAGATAGCAAAGCCCTTGAGCCCAACAAAAAAAGGCAGATCCTGAAGTAAGTCATAAAATCATCAGAGGGCACTGATGTTGGAATTGAAGCCGGTTGTACTATTCCTTTTTAATGGTAGTGATCATACCAGTTTCAGGATCAAATTGCAGACGCACCTTTCCCAAAGGTGCCACGGCAACTGAACCCAACTGACTGATGTACATGCGATCCTTTATGAAAGTTTTTGATCCATAAGCAATTGAAACGGATGTCAATGCAGGAATCCGGTAATACATCGCATTGTTAAGCCGAGCGCCAGGTTTTGCTGATTCGTTAAATCCGGGACCTCCAACCACTTGAAGATCAATTGTAATGGGGTTTGCCTTCGCTGTCTCAGAAACAAGTCCGGCGGTTTCAGAAAATCCGGCAATGTTTATCTTGCCACTTTGACCAGCTTTGGGCGTGAAATACAACACCTCTGTTGTAAGTGTGCGAACGGTTTTGCCCAGAAACAAACTCAAATAGGCTTCTTCCAGCTCATTGAGTTTTTCGTCCATGAAGCCCAGGCTACTACCATAGTTTACTTCCTGATAACCAGTCAGCAACAGCAAGCGACTCTCCCTGATTTTCTGAATCATATCGGCTGCGGCACGTGCTTTTTGTTCGGGACTACGGTCAACCCACGCTGATTGCAGTATATTCCTTTTGATGACGGTTGTATCAATCGTAATCTTACGCACGATGGTATCTACACGTTTGTAGAGTTTGCTTTCGGCATAATAGCTGAAATATTGTTCATCAGGTGCATTGACGAGGGTTTTTTCAATTTTTTGAGTTGCTGTTTGGCGTGCGAGGGCAGCATCATCAGCAGCCAGAATGATTCCGTCAGGCAACAGGCTAAATACCTGACTTATTGATTCTTTAGATGCTTTATCATCAAGCTCAGCCAAGAACCATGCATCGGGATCAGGCGTTGACTCTAACTTGACAAGCATATCTTTTATCTCAAGCTTTGTTTCATCAGCCTGTATGTATTCACTCACTCCCAAAATCTTTTCAGCAAATTCAGCATACGGACCTCTAAACTGTTGGGTTTTTTGGATAATGACTTCGAGTCGAAGTGTATTTTCCGGAAGCGCATAATAAAATCCGGGTGAATTGCCAGGCGATGATCCGGATGCCGGACTTACGAAGATTTGTGCCTGTGTGCTGAAGGCGGAAGCATAAAAAAAACCAATAATCGCTGTTTGTATGAATTGCTTTTTGATACTCATTTTTGATGCTTTATTATGGATTGCTTCACAAAGATACGGTGTTTTACAATGAAATAGCCAAGTTGAAATTTATTCGATGCATAAGCAAATCGCGATCTGGGCATCCTCCGTAAGGGATCTTTACCGGACAATTGCGGAAGCCAGAATAAAAACCTGAAGAAATGCACCAGCAATGAGCGTATTTTTCGAAAAAAACTATTTTTGACATTCATTCGACACATCATTTTATTTGACGTTTATGAAAAAGAACTTTCGTTTTGTGCTGTTGCTCCTGTTGGTTAGTCTGGCTCAGGTGTTGTTTGCTCAAAACAGGCAACAAATTGATCAACTGAAAGCATTTGCACGCTTGCACAAGCAAAAATCGGAACAAGAAAAGGCCGATGCCATCGCAAGGGCAAAATTATATGGCTGGCCAATCCGAACGGAGGATGCCAATGGCCGAATTACTGAATTAGTTCGCCTCGATAAAGGCCGGCCTGTTTACATTGCCACTGACAATGCCGGAGGCGCGTCATTGATTCACTCAAGTGATTTATTTACAGGCGGATCGGCAGGCCTTTCCTTGAGCGGAAGCGGGCAAACACTTGGTATTTGGGATGGTGGATCGGTTTATGCTAGTCATCAGGAGCTATCCGGAAGAATCACACAAAAAGATGTGCCTGCAGGTATAAGCTGGCATGCCTCCCATGTGGCCGGAACACTGATTGCCTCCGGAGTGGATGCGAATGCCAAAGGGATGTCGCCCGCAGCGAATCTCTCGGCTTATGACTGGGACAGCGACGAGGGCGAAATGGCGCTGGAGGCTGCAGCCGGTCTAAAGGTATCGCAACATTCATATGGTCTTATAACAGGTTGGGCGTCCGGCAACTGGTCAGGCAACAATGGATGGCACTGGTGGGGTTCTGCGAACATTAGTGCAGTTGAGGACTTTTATTGGGGATTTTACAGCGATGAAGCTGAAGCCTGGGATCAAATCGCCTTTAATGCTCCCGATTACCTCATTGTTAAATCTGCCGGGAACGACCGCGGAGAGGGTCCGTCACCCGGAGAGAGTCATTATTTTCAAAATCCTGATAATGGCTGGAACTGGGAACTTAGCACAGCAGTGCGCGACAAAGATGGTGGTGTATCAGGTTACGACTGCATTTCGCATGCAGCCACTTCCAAAAACATCCTCACTGTTGGCGCTGTCTTTGCCAATTCAGCCATGTCTTCATTCAGTGGCTGGGGTCCAACGGATGATGGCCGCATTAAACCTGACATTGTTGCCAAGGGTGTGTCGGTATATTCGTGTTATACAAATAGTCCCTCGTCCTATGCAAGTGCGAATGGCACCTCCATGTCAGGCCCCATGGTGAGCGGATCGGTTGGTTTGTTGCTCGAGCATCAGCAAAACCTGCATCCTGGCGAGGTTCTGAAAGCCTCAACCATCAAGGGTTTGATTTTAACCACAGCCACTGACCTGGGCAATCCCGGCCCTGATTACAGCTTTGGGTGGGGTTTGATGAATACGGCCGCAGCAGCAGAAATTATGAGCGAAAACGATTTATCTCCCATTCACATCAGTGAAACAAGCCTCAACAACGGTCAACCCAATACCATTTATGTGAAGGCCAAAGGCGGAGAACCGCTGCGTGTTGCACTGGTTTGGACCGATGTCCCGGGCACTTCACCGGCAGCTTCATTGGATCCAACAACGCCCATGCTGGTGAATGACCTGGATGTTCGTTTGACCGCTGCTGACGGAACCATGAGCTTTCCCTACATACTCGATCCCGCAAATCCAGCATCAAATGCAACAACTGGCGACAATTTCCGCGACAATGTCGAAATCATTCACCTGGAAGCACCACAGGCAAATGCCATTTATGCCGTCTCTATTAGCCACAAGGGAACCCTTGATGGTGGCAGTCAGGACTACTCTTTGATTATCACCGGTAACGAAGATTTTGAATATACCTACCTTTACAATGCATCCGATGCAGCCTCCAACTATTCAAGCTGGACCAATGGCAGCAATCAGGGCGAAGGTCTGGGCGTTTGGAATATGATTTCGGGTGGAAATGGTGGCAGCTATTTGGGAACGACAGGCCTGGGAAACAACACTTTTGGCATATATTCCGGAAACACCGGGTCGGCCAACTACTTTACCGCTCAGCGCGAATTGGATGGAACCATCCCTGTGGGTGGAAGTTTTCAGGTAGATTTAGGTTATACAGGTGTAAGCAACGGTGGTGAAATTGGCCTAAACCTCTATTCGGCCGGCAATTTCAGACTCGGTTTTAAGTTTATCGGCGGCCAAAGCAACTGGCAATTGAACGATGGTGGCAGCAATTTCAGTACCAACATCCCATGGTCTGGCAACACACCCCTTCAGTTTGAATTTGTCAGGGGCAACGGAAATGTTTATACTGTTCATATCACCCAGGGCAGTAACACCTACGATGGTGTCAATTATACAGCAAGTTCGGGCACTATGGCCATCGATCGCGTTGAGTTTTATTCTACAGGACAGGGTAGTTCAGAAAATTTCGGCTTTGACAACCTGTTTGTCACAACAGATATTAACGCAATACCCTCCGCTTCCAATGCACGGGTGAGGGGAAATGTTGAATTGGCAAGCACACTCGAGCTGGACAACCTTATGATAGAACCAGGCAATCATTTCACCATCGCAGCCGGAGGAAAGCTCACGGTGAACGGCAGCATTATCAATCAGGCCGGCAGCAATGCACTTGAGCTGTCGTCAAATGCCTCAGGAACAGGATCATTGTTGCATTTTCAAGACAACCTGCCCATAACCATTCAACGCTACGTTAGCGGAGATGCTGTACTTACCAACAGCAAGTATCACACAGTGTCAATTCCGCTTTCAGCATCATCCAACCCAACTGCGGGCCTGTTTTCTGGTGCATATGTATATACTTTTGACCAGACTACTCAGAATTACATCACCGCCGGGACCTCCACCACAACACCCCTCAACAATGCTGAAGGTTTTCTGATCTATTACCCGGCAAGCAGCCACACTTTTCAATTTGAAGGTATGGCAAACAATGGCAGCTTTGCAACCGATGTGGCCTATCCACCCTTTGGCAATAATTTCAACCTTGTTCCCAACCCCTACCCTTCTGCCATCGACTGGGCTTCGGCAACAGGTTGGACTAAAACCAATGTTGCCAGTGCAATTTATATTTACAATGCAAGCCTTTCTTCAAGCGGTAACTTTGTCTGGGCTTCGTATGTTGGCGGATCAGGCACAAATGGAGGATCGAACGAGATTGCTGCTGGTCAGGCATTCTTTGTTCAAACCACAGCAAGCTCGCCAGCACTTGTCATGAACAACGGGGTGAGGCTGCACAGTGCTGCCACATTCCTGAAAAATGGCCGACCCAACGAATTGAGAATGAAGGCACTTTGTGGCGCCGATCGCGATGAGCTTATCCTCAAAATTGACCCGATCTCCACCGAGGGATTCGATACCGAATTTGATGCACTAAAGCTGCCAGGTTCTGCGGCGGCTCCTGGTGTATATACAAAGTCATCAGACGGAACAAATTTGAGTATCAACGCATTACCATATAATAATCAAACAATTTTCATCCCGGTTGGATTTGAAATGGATCAAACAGCCGAAGTAGTTTTTCAGTTTGAAGGTATTGATCAGTTTGAGGATTGGATGACTGTGTTGTTTGAAGATCTTCACAATGGCAACATCATCAACCTGCGTGACCAGGCTAGTTATGCGTTCAACCATGAAACAGGTGACGGTCCGTTGCGCTTCAGGTTTTGGCTGCATGGCGCAACGCACTTGAATGAAAACTCACAATTGAATCAAGGATTTACCGCCTGGGCGTCAGATTCAGAACTATACGTTCAGCTAAATAAGAAGTTGAAAGGCAGCACCCTTTCGGTGTTTGATGTCAGTGGCCGTCTGCTTCATTTTGCCACAAACCCTGATCAACTTAACTGCATCCCCATTCAGTCGGCACCTTCAGTTTTGATACTTCAGCTTGACAACGGGACTGAGAGATTTACACAAAAAGTAGTTCAAATACAATAGCTTATATTATGAGAAAGATTATCATCCTAAGTTTATTAATAGGTCTGGGCCTATTCTCAACACCAAACGCTGAGGCACAACCTCCCAATCCGCCTGGCAATCCCAGTTCGGGCGGTGGTCCGGTGGGTGGAACCGCCGACCTCAAGGGAGGGAGCATCCTTCTCCTTGCGCTGGGAGGCATCTATGCTTTCAGAAAGTATTCGCATTCAATCATTAAGACATCGGAATGAAAAGCTTAGGATTGGCTGACAAATGAAGGGCAATTTTTAACAATCACAAGGCTGTTGTTTCGGTCAGGTATCAAAACCGGCTCCTCGGGAATTGTCTGAAGAAAATGATCCACTGCAGCCTTTAAGGCGGGCCAATGATCGTTGTAATCGTGCACGATAATCACCCCACCTGGCAGCAAGCGCGGGTAAAAGTAGTTCAATCCTGCGAGCGTTGGTTGTCCAAGATCCACATCGATCGAAACGAGAATAAAATCCCGGTGAGGTATTTCATTTTGAATGGAAGAAAAATCTCCCCGGAAATAGTGAATTTTTTCGCTGCTCCCAAGTCGTTCCTTCACAAGCGACACGGTGGTGTCGGCAAAGTTTGCGGTAGTGTAGGTTGCGGCTTTTCCGGTTTCATTCGCCAGATCGCCACTTTGAAAACCTGAGAAGGTGTCGAAAAGAAAAAGCTCACGCTGAGGCTGCAATAGCTGCAACAACCTGGCAGTAGCTCCCTTATAAACTCCTAACTCGGCCATCACTGCATCGGGTGAAAAATCATTAATCCTTTGAGCTTGCAGCCAAAAAAGAATAAAGCGCTGTTTGTCAGGGTATTTAAAATAGTATCGGCGTAATTCGACCGAAACCCTCCCTGATTTTAGAGACTGCTGCCATTGCACATTCTGACGTTCGCCACCCCAAAACCACCCCAGCACATACCAAACGGCCAAAAGCATTGCAACAGAAGTGAGTATGTATAAGATTACATCGAGCATTGTAACGGTTCTTGAACACGAAAGTAATCATTCTGATAAAATCTGCACACTTCAGTTTGCATGTACGCGCATTTCTTTAACTTTGCGGCCACAATGCGGGCATAGCTCAGTGGTAGAGCATCAGCTTCCCAAGCTGAGGGCCGTGGGTTCGACCCCCATTGCCCGCTCAGTTAACAATACATGCAAAAGGCATCCGGTTCGGATTGCCTTTTTTTCATCTTTGCTTGTTCCTGTTGGGTATGCCATTTTTTTACATGTCGTTAGGCCCGCTCCTGAAAAACATTGCTGTTGGCATGATCAATCAGGGTCTGTTTTTACGCCCTTTAAAAGTGCGTGAACGAGCCATTGAGACTTTTTCCGGGATATAACGGTCATTTCCTTACACCCATTTCAGAATTACTTCAAGGACTGGTGGTTTGGATGCGCGTCATGCAGTTGATTATCAAACCAAACTCATTTTATTCGCACTTCATTTTATTGATATTCAACTCTGATTGATTGGCCTTTCATGCAATTTGCGCGAATACTTTCGATGCCAGTTTGCTTTTTGATGATTGTAGAAACATGCATAAATCCTTCATTTTGTGATCATCACAAGAAAAACTTGAAATCATTTTTTTGTTGCCGTATCT
>CAZBMR010000003.1:0-43729 GCA_964492695.1 uncultured Lentimicrobiaceae bacterium | reverse complement strand
TCATTTTGTGATCATCACAAGAAAAACTTGAAATCATTTTTTTGTTGCCGTATCTTTACACGATGGGAATTTCAAACACTGCTTACAATCGATTCACGCTGTCCTTTGCAGGGGAGACGGAGCAATCATTTATGTCAGCCTACTACAAATTTTCCTTGCTACAGGTGCGTATCGCATTCGCAATTGTCACTTTTTTGTATGCCATATTTGGGGTTCTTGATTCGCTGATGTTTCCTGAACATGTGGCTACTTTTCATTTCATTCGTTATACCCTGGTAGTTCCCTTACTCTTGCTGGTTTTCATTTTATCCTTTTCAAAATTTTTTCGTCAGGTTTGGCAGTATCTTATTTTTCTCAGTCTGCTGTCGGGTGGCGCTGGAATTGGTGTGATGTTGATGATTGTACCGGAAAACTATGCCTATTTGGCAGGCCTGATGCTCATCTTTTTTGCAGGCTATTTCTTCATCAGATTACGGTTTGTCTATGCTACAATAGCGGGCTGGCTTATTCTGATCTTTTATAACATAGGTGTCCTGTGTTTTTTAAACACCTCGCTGATTGCTATCATTAACAATAACTTCTTTTTCATCAGCGCAAACATCATCGGCATGTTTGCATCATATAGAATTGAACTTGCTGAACGTCAGAATTTTGTTTTGAACAGTCAACTTGCGCTTGAAAAAGAAACCATTTCCAGGATGAATCGAAACCTGGAACAGATTGTAAATGAGCGCACTGCTGAGTTGCAAAAGGCAAAAGAAAAGGCAGAAGAAAGCGACCGCCTCAAAACAGCTTTTCTTGCCAATATGAGCCATGAGATCCGAACACCAATGAATGGTATTCTGGGCTTTTCTGAATTGCTCAGAGATCCCGACCTCACACCAGAAGAACAAGAAGAATACCTGACGCTGATCGAAAAAAGTGGCGCACGGATGCTTAACATCATCAATGACCTCGTGGATATTTCGAAGATAGAAACCGGACTTGTGCAACTACATCTATCCTATTTCAATGTCAACGAGTTATGTTCATACCTTCACAGGTTGTTCCAAAAAGAACTGGAAGCCAAAGGCATTTCAATGAATTTTGAACAACATCACCTCACGGAGGAGAAGTTGATTTTTTCGGACAAGGAAAAAGTGTACGCTATTCTAACCAATCTCGTTAAAAATGCAGTGAAATACACCTTCGAGGGTTCGATCGAAGTGGGCTGTAAAAATATTGGAGAAAACATCGAGTTTTTTGTTAAAGATACAGGCATCGGCATTCCCAAACATCGGCAAACAGCTATTTTCGACCGATTTGTTCAGGCTGACATTGCTGACAGGATGGCCTATCAGGGTGCGGGACTTGGCTTGTCAATTGCAAAAGCATATGCCGAAATGTTAGGTGGCGACATCTGGCTTGAAAGTGAAGAGGCAAAAGGATCAACCTTTTGGGTGCGCCTGCCACAACAATCGCATCAAAACCCATAAATCATCCTTGGATCAGCTTTTTCTTTTCACGACAGCCTTTTGATCACCTGAAAAAATGAAAAAAGCCCTGATAATCAATATTATCAGAGCTTTATTTTTGTTGAGTGCCCAAGAAAGGACTCGAACCTTCACGAGCGTGCGCTCACTACACCCTGAATGTAGCGCGTCTACCAATTCCGCCACTTGGGCTACAACACCCTTCAAAAAACAGTGCCCAGGACAAGATTCGAACTTGCACACCCTTGCAGGCGCCAGCCCCTCAAGCTGGTGTGTCTACCAATTCCACCACCTGGGCAAAAGTCGTGCAAAAATAGGCTTTTTTTCAGACCAATCAAGAAAAAAAACCTGTGTGCCTAAAAAAAAATAAGTCTCGCACGAAACAGCCCTAATTCAGCTTTCCGATAACAGACCAACCTACAAATGGTCAGATCTAAATGACTGTTAAAGAATATGTTAATAAAAATATTAGCAAACATACTCCCGTATTTACTCCCTGGGGAAATATTTTCACACCAACTTGCAAAAGTGATTCTGCTTATTGTAACTTTGAAAATCAAACATCAAATATCGCTACGAATGGAATTCACAGCCAGAGACTTAGATCAGATTAGCCAAAAAGGCATTGATATTGAACAAATTACAAAACAAGTGGAAGCCTTCAAAAAAGGATATCCCTACGTTCAGTTGGTGGCCCCAGCCACAATTGGCGATGGCATCATCAAATACAGCGAAGAAGAAATCAACGAGCTGATAACAATTTTTGATGAAAACAAAGACAATTACGACTTATTGAAATTTGTTCCTGCCTCGGGTGCTGCAAGCAGGATGTTTAAACACCTTTTTGAGTTTTTGCAAACCTTTAAAGGGACTGCAGATGAGATTGCCTTGCTTGAATCTGATCAGAATGCTGGAAGTGTTGGATACCTGCTTCAAAATCTTAATAAACTGGCCTTCTATGAAGACCTCAGGATGAAAGCCATCGACAATGGCTTTGATCTGCAGCAGCTTATGACCGAAAAGCGATATGACAAGGTGATTCAACTCATCTTGCAGGACGATGGATTGGGTTATGGCAACTTGCCAAAAGCCTTGCTGCGTTTTCACCGCTATCCTACCGAAAACCGTTTTGCAATTGAGGAACATCTGGTTGAGGCAGTGCACTATAGCACAAACGAATTCAAGGTGGCCAAAGTGCATTTTACCATTAGTCCTGAGCACAGAAAGAACTTCACCGAGGTGCTCGAAGAGCTTGTTCCTGCTTACGAAAAGAAGTTTGGCGTTAAATACGAGATCAGTTTTTCTGAGCAAAAGCCTTCTACCGATACGATTGCTGTGGATATGGAAAACAAACCGTTCCGAAACGATGACGGATCATTGCTTTTCAGACCTGCCGGACATGGCGCCCTTATTGAAAACCTGAACGACCTTAAGGAAGAAATTGTTTTTGTTAAAAACATTGATAATATTGTCCCTGACGGCCTTCGTTCTGAAACCTATCGTTACAAAAAGGCCATTGGTGGTTTGCTGATACAGACACTGGAGAAAACATTCGAATACCTTGATATTCTCGATGCAGGCTATCTCGAACCCCACGAACTGGATGAGATCGCAGCCTTTGCACGCCACAGCCTGATGATCAATATACCTGACCATTTCGATGGTTTGGGCGAGATGGAAAAAATTGACTACTTATACAGTCAACTCAACCGACCTGTGCGCGTTTGCGGAATGGTTAAGAATGAAGGTGAGCCGGGCGGAGGCCCCTTCTGGGTTCAAAATCAGGATGGTGTGATATCATTGCAAATTGTCGAATCGTCGCAAATGGATCTCAAGAACGACAAGCAGATGGCAATTGTCAACAATGCAAGCCACTTCAACCCCGTTGACCTCGTTTGCGGCATCTATGACTTTAAGGGTCAAAAATTTGATCTCAAAAACTTTGTTGATCCGCTCACCGGCTTTATTTCTAAAAAATCGAAAGACGGACGCGACCTGAAAGCCCTTGAGCTTCCGGGCTTGTGGAATGGCGCTATGGCTGATTGGATCACCATTTTCGTTGAAACACCACTCATCACCTTCAACCCTGTTAAAACCGTAAATGACCTGTTGCGGCCACAGCATCAGCCGGCCTAATGCAGCTACGGTTGTAACAAATATGAAAGGTCGGCACCTTGTTCCACTTCAAGCGGATCGCTTGCATAACGGAACAGCCGCATTGGACGATTACCTTTGAGAATCAATGAATTACCGCTTAGCTCGAGTAAACTGCTTTCGCGTAAACCCACCACCGGAACATCTCTGTTGATGATCATGAATTCTTCGATGCGTTGCTGCCTTGTTTCCCCTCCATGTCCGGCAGGGTTGGCATCCAGGTAATGTGGATTGATTTGAAAAGGAACAAGGTTGAGACATTCGAAACTGGCCGGCTGAATGATGGGCATATCATTGGTGGTGCGTAAGGTAGGACAGGCCACATTGGCACCTGCGCTCCAACCCATAAAAGGTGTCCCTCCCATAACGCGTTCACGAATCACCTTCATGATACCCGTCTCATGCATCATAGCCACCAGGTGAAAGGTATTACCCCCTCCAACTGCAATACAGGAGGCATTGCGGACAGCCTCAATGGGGTCGGCAAAGCGGTGTACAGACCTAAGACTACATCCCATGTTTTGAAACACGGTTGCCACCCGCTGCTCATACACGTCATACGAAGCATTCAGACTTTCGTGCGACAAACCAACGCCAGCATAAGGCACAAAAAGCACCTCAGAAACGTCCCTGCTCATCAGAAAATCTTTGATATAGGTAGCCGGCCAACCCAAATATGCTTCGCCTGGGTTCGTTGAATTGCTCATTAACAAAAGTTCCATCTCAATTTTCTTTTAATTCTTTTTTACGCTGTTTTGCAAGGTATTTGAAAGAGCGAAGATACGTTTTTCTGAAAACCGTGAATCGATCATCATCGCCAACAAGGCCGAAACACCGCATTTCGGCATCGGTGATTTGACGCGAATGGTCGGAAACGGCTAACACCGAAGCAGCTTTTTCTTGCAGTTCAAGCGATTGAGCAACGCTAAAATCCTGGCTATGCAGCATGGCTATGTATTTGGCTACCTCGAGCGTGTCCATGCGCTCCACAAAATAAGCCAAAGTCTGAAGCGTCATGTTTCCATTGTTTTGCGTTCGAACAAAATCATGCAAGTACGGGTGTTTCACGCCAAATCTTTCGAGCTGATAGGCTGCCACTTGTGTGTCGAAAAAAGTGTAATGTGGAATCAAGGCTACCAATCCGGATGTGTACAAAACATCTGTCAACTGCTGATAATCATTGATGTATCTGATTA
The DNA here is from genome assembly GCA_964492695.1 of uncultured Lentimicrobiaceae bacterium. Lineage (GTDB taxonomy): Bacteria > Bacteroidota > Bacteroidia > Bacteroidales > F082 > JALNZU01. The sequence goes on along the minus strand of CAZBMR010000003.1, from coordinate 38,907 downwards.
GATCAGCAAATTCATCCAACATATGGCGTGCCTCATCCACATTCAACGCACAGCCCTGATTTTCAGTTTGCAGTTTAACGGCTTGCATTAAAGTTTGCTCCAGGAGGGAAAACTCTTTGCTGGCAATCATTAGTTTGGCCTTGTTGGTTAGCTCCTCAACTTCGAAACGATGGTTCAGGCATATACGTTCAACCATGCGCTGATCGAGTTGCTGAAATGCCTGAGCTACAGTTTTCTTTTTTTCGAGATGACCCGATTTCGCCATGGCGTCGGCTTGTTCAAAGAGCGTCCAGGCTGCTTCCAGTTCATTGGCCCAAACCTTGAGCATGGCATCCTGCAACAGAGAGAGTATCTTCTGTTCTGCATCGTAAGTGTCTGCAGATGAGGCATTCTGACTGTTTTGGAAGAGGCCTGGCTGAACATTCGATTGATTTTGCCTGAACAAGCTAATTTGGTTTTGCAAGGCGATGGTTTCGGTGCTTGTTTTTAGATAAAGGCTGTGATCCCGTTGGTAATTCAGGGCATAGTTAAGTCTGATTTCAGCCTCAGTGAGCTCACCAGCAGCCAGGTAGGAGGCAGCTTCGTCAACCAGTTCGAGGTAAACCTGACGATAAGCAATGAAAAGGGCCTGATTGATTTGTTCCTGGTGATGAAGGTTGTAGTAGGCACGGGCAATGCCCGAAACCTCCTCTAATATGTTAATAGCCTGTAAATACTGCTTTTGGTCTAACAAAAGATTGGCTTTTCGAAGATATGTTTTTATGAGTTCATCAGATTCGGAGGCAATGCGGTTGACCAGGCCATTTTGGGGATACCTTTGAACGAAAGCTGCCGATTTTTGCTGATATTGTTGCGCCAATGTTTCATTTCCCGATTCGAGCGCTTTGGCTGCTATCCTCAAATAGGAACGCAGCAAGCCCAAACGGGCTGTTTCGGCTTTTGCCCTTGCGCCCGATTCGGCCTGTGTGACTCCCAATTCGTGATAAACCTTTTGAGCATCCTCAAAAAACATGAGTGCATTTGCAAAATCATCCGCACCAATCAAACTATCGCCCAAAGCCATCACCTCTTGCGCCAGAATTTCGGTGAGATTCTCTGCATTGTTGGCGGCTCTTATGCTGTTTGTAGCGCTGTAAAGTGCCGAATCAGGCATCAAACGGATGGTTTTATGCAGCAGCTCGTGATCGCGAAAATCAGCTGAGAACATTTTTTTAAGTCTCATAGTCATATCTTTACGGTAAAGATTGGCTACCATCCTGATCATCTCCTCCGAAACTTCCGTTGTCTGGGAAGCATTGGAAAGCAGGGTATTGTATCGAACCAACATACGCTGCAAATCCGGAAATATGTTCCATAAGCTCGCCGGGTCTTTATCTGCTTTCTGCATGAAATCGAGGCCCGCCGTTTCTTTGAGTAACAACATTCCTTTTCTGATGCGTTCGCGCTGCAAAAACAAGTCAGCCAGATTTTCACCCGCATTGTTTTCAGCCGAACGGGAAATGTCCATCACCTCCCGAAGGTGGCCGCTAAGCGCCCAGTATTGATTCACTTGTGCCATCAACTTTTGGGTTGCTTCAATGCGCTCTGTTGTGTAAGCTGCGTCCCCTACCCGACCTCTGATTGGCTGACGCAGCTGGATGGGTGCAGGAAAAAGAACAGCCTCCTGACTTTCGCCAACGAATGATGCTTTAAATTCGACGCGTTCCATTTCTGAAAGCTGAACATATCCACTGAACAGATCGGGCGTGAGGTAGGCCGAAATATCAAACTCACGGTATGTGCTTGTCCCTCCAATTTGAACCTGCCCCAAACGAAGCACAAGTTGATCGCCCGTGTGCTCATGCTTTATCAAAAAACCAAATTGAAGCCGAATGCTGGTGTTCCAGTTTTTCATAAGCTCTTCGTTGCCACCTGTTAAGGCCGATAACATTTGGTGTCTTGATTTTCCAAAGGCATCGGAAACAGGTGTTGCTGACAGGGTGAAAACATAATGATCGTCAGCCTGAGCCTGCAATTCTTCAGGAATTCGCAGAAATAACAATAGGAAGATGATAAAAAGAAATCTGTACACGCAAAAAAAAACGATCTAGCAAATGGTTATCGCAGCACAATGCAAGCAGGCAAATTTAACGATTCTGGTTCAATCAAAGATTGAGAAAATAAAGCTTGTTATTGCTTGAAGAAGTTATTGTATAAAATGGTGTTTATTAGCTATTTAAAAACAATATCTAAATCAATTGTTCAAGGTAAGGATGATCGGAGGCTTTGGGAAATGTAAGCGCAAAGAGGCTATAAATAAAGGCAAACAATGTAAGGCCTATCTGTGTTTCAAGGGTATCTTCCGAAAGCATTGACAACAGCATGATCACCCAAAACACCAAAAAGGGCATTTCCCGATAACCTTTTGTTCGTATGATGGGAAAGCCAAGACTCCATAAAAACCAAATCAGTCCAAAAATTCCGAAAGCAATCAATATAGAAAGGTATTGGTTGTGTGAGCGCCACCTGACTTCGGGCTTGAGTGGGCTGTTCATTTCATCATAAGTTTGTTTAAATGCCGCCGGAAGGTCTCCTGTGCCCACTCCCAGCCAGAAATGTTTTTGAATCAGAATCCAACTGGCTTTTAAATGTTCTATTCTTTGCATGGTACTGCTCCCACTCGGGTCATTCATATAAACGGACTGTTCGTAACCCGTGATGATTTTCGAGATTCTGACAGCAAGACCGGGCTTTTGGAGGTAGTTCCTGTTGGCAATGCCACGCTCGATGTTTTGAATATCTTGCGCTGTTAGTGCCGCAACTCCGCCGGCGTCTTTCCGAAGATCGCAGGAAGTGAGGTAGCGTATTATCGTGTACATGATGAGCTGTCCTGCTTCATCTTTGCCATAGAAATCATACCTACTGCGCGCATTCCAGGCCTCTGCAAGCTCATTTTCAGCCAGATAAATGCCAACATATTTTCCATCCTCAACGCCGAAATGGATGGTGTCGTGGCGGTAGGTGTTGCCAAGAGCCGAAACTTTATCAAGACTTGATAGCTGCAATGGTTTGGTTTGGCGTAAATCAGTCACCAGTGAATAAAGGTAAAAGGCAGTACCTCCAAGCATCGTAATGAGCACGGCCACCACTGAATACCTGACAATTGGTTTATTCGACTGCCATGCCCACCGTATTAACAGGAGCAGCGATACAACGAAAACACTCACAATCCCAATCACTGATTCAATCAAAATCAGAAACTCAAACAACCATATTGCAGCAAGAATGAAAACAGCCCGGTAAAGGAAATGCAGTTTTGATTTTGAAAACGCCGCACTGAGCAGCAGAAAGAACGAGAATGCAACCATTAAACTAAAACGTACGGAGCTGATATACAGTGATATTTCGCGAATATCGCTGAACTCCTTTTTTAAATATTCAGCGAGGCTCAGCAATGTTCCGGTGAATACAGCCAGGACAAAAAAACCAAGAAGCACGTTCGTTTGTTTGCGTGTGAAAGGAGGCATTGACGACATGATGAGCGGTAGAATGAGCAATGGAAGCTTTGTCCTCAGGTCTTTCAGTGCATAATCAAAATCGGTGGTGGTCAACAATCCGACAAGATGCAACAAAAAAAGTGATGCCAATGCAAGTGCCACCTTGTTGTTGACAAAGAGCGACAAACGCTGTTTGATGGTTTGAAGTACCTGACTGAATACATATTCCAGACCCAGTAAAATAGCCTTGGGAAAAAAAGCCTTCCTGAAAAAACGCTGTAATGGCTTCAAGCTGATTTGGTTGCCCATCCAATGCAGCAGCAACAGGAGTTGAAAGAGTGTTAATGTGAACTTTGAAAATGGCAGGCTGATGGCAATGAGTACCATCAATACCCAATAGGTTGTCACTTCTTGTCGGATGAAAGCCTTAATCATTTTTACGCTTACGAAGCATCATTTTCCTGAAAGAATCATTTGGTATCCAACTGGATTTAGCAAGAGTTGTGTTGCACGCTCAATCTCGGCATCCTGTCGTAAGGCACTGATAATCTTACCTTTCTGATAATAGTATCTGGATACGATTTCGCTTCGCAATATTTTTTCAATTTCTGGCCGGTGTTTTTTGATGTCGTTCTCTTTGATTAAGCGGAATTGTTGTTCGAGCGCGTTCAATTGTTCAGTGACATCCGAGAGGTAGGACTCTTCGTCAGCAATTTTTTTCAAATCAGCAATCATCTTTTCACTTTCGGTTGTGTAGGTGAAATCTTCATTGTCAATAAATTGCATGAAGTCGTTGTAGATTTCATCGGTTATATCGAAGACTGCCGCTGGGGCGATGCTGTCGTGTCTGGAAGCAAAATGGTTTGCAAACCTAAAAAAGCTGTTCGAGGTGTACAGATTGGCGGTCACAGGGCTGAATTCGAACGCCTCGAGTTGCACATCGGGCATGATACCGCCGTTGTCATAAACGGTTCGGCCATTTCGTGTTTTGAATGTCGATACCAGCGAATCGGGTTTTTTTCCACCATTGTCGTTCAGATGGCTGTAATCGATGGCCTGGATGCACCTTCCACTGGGAATGTAATATTTTGCAACTGTAATTTTAAGCTGTGTTCCGTAAGAAAGCGGTACAACATTCTGAACCAAACCTTTGCCAAAAGTTTTTTGTCCAACGATCACTGCCCTGTCCAAATCTTGCAGAGAGCCGGCCAAAATCTCACTGGCAGATGCACTTGCCTCGTTAACAAGCACTGCAATCGGAATATCAAGGTCAACAGGTGCAAAACGTGTGCGGTGCACACTCGTGCGCTCGGGTGATTTACCTTTTGTAGAAACAATCAGCTCGTTTTTATTGACGAAAAGGTTGGCAATATCCACTGCTTCATTTAATAGCCCGCCACCATTACCACGAAGGTCAATGATAAGTCCATTCAAAGCATTGTCGGTTTTCATTTTCACAAAGATATCTTTGAATTCTGCCGCAGCTTTTTGAGTGAATCCAGTGAGTAAAATATACCCAATACCTTGATCCATAACAGTATAATATGGAATATTGTCCAGTTTGATTTTCTCGCGCGTCAGTTCCGCTTCAAAAGGTTGGGCAACACCCACACGTTGAATCTTCAACTTAACAACTGAGCCCGGGACGCCTTTCAACAATTCGCTGATTTCTGATGAAGCTTTTTTATAGGCATCCATTCCATTGATTTCCAGAATAATATCACCGGGTATTAATCCAGCTTTCTGGGCAGGAAATCCTTCATAGGGTTCGCTGATGATGACATAATCACCGGATTGCTGGATCAGCGAACCAATCCCGCCATACTCCCCGGTTGTCATCATGCGCATGTCTTCGATGTTTGATTCTGGCACAAACACTGTGTATGGATCGAGGCTTTCGAGCATGGCACGGATGGCTTCCTCATTGAGTTTGCCCGGATTGATCTCATCCACATAGTTAAGATTCAATTCTTTAAACAAACTGTTGTAGATGTCCATGCTCTTGGAAATCTCAAAATTGTTGTTCACCTGTGCACGTACATACAGGTTTATAACGAGCAGCATTGCAACAGCTGCATATTTAAAATGGTGCATTTTATTCATCGCTTCAAATTTTTCAAGGTACTGGATCATAACCACTTCCACCCCATGGATGGCATGATGCAACACGTTTAACTGCTAACTTTCCTCCTTTGATGATGCCATATTTCTGAAGAGCCTCGACACTGTAGTGCGAACAAGTGGGCGTGTATCTGCACGACCTTCCGATATAGGGCGAAAGGGTGTATTGATAAACCCTGATCAGCAGGATGAAAAAGGCAGAAATGATTTTATTGATCCACTTCATTTAATGCATTTAAACGTTCAATAACAAGCTTTATTTTATTGTCAATCAATTGAAAAGTCTCGGTTTTCTTGGAGGTAAAAATCAGCCCTATATCCATATTGACCAGCTTCGCATCCAATTGAATTCTGTTTTTTCGCCAGCTTTCACGCATTCTTCGTTTGAGAAGATTTCGCTCCGTTGCTTTTTTAAAATTTCGCCTCGGCACCGATACAAGCACTCTGACGAATGGCGTTTCGTCCGAACTGCGCTGCAGCCTAACCACACGAAACGGGAAAATAAAGAAGGCCTCACCTTCTGTAAACAGAAGATTCACAGCTTTTTTTCCGCTCACGCGCATGCACTTTGGCAGCGATTGGCTTTTCATATGGGTGAAAAAGGTGCGCAAAGATAATTGTTAATGACCACTGTTGACGTGTCCACTACCAATACAGCCTGACTTTTAGCATTTTTTTGCGATTGACGATCTAAACTCCCAGTTGGGATTGATCAAATTTCAGTGGGTTGTTTGCAAGCTATTTTGAAAGGAATAATGGATTTTTTTGGGACATGTAAGTTGAATAAACGAAAAAAAAATGATTGGTTTCTTGCACGAATTGAAAATTTACTATCATTGCAGCAAAATTAATCTAACAGCTATCAGATAGTTAACGATCAGTACCCTGTTTTTGCAATGTGCTTAGAAAGATCATATCTGGATGGCTCGTTCCCCCCAAATCCGAACGAAAATACGCAACAAGAGGCCAAAACCCCTTGTCTGCAAGTGAATCCTTGATATCCTAAACCCGATTATTTATCCATTTAAAAGTTTTCAAAAGCAATCGTCAAAATGAAACCGGTAAAGAAAAAAGTACATCAAAAAGATTTCGTTTCCAATGATGAATTTATTAAAAAACCAGTAAAAAAAGTGCAAGCTAAACGAGACCGTAAACTCAGTATCTACGATCCGTTGGACGATGAAGATGAAAACGCTGATCTGGATCTTTTTGGTTTTAATGAGAACGATCCTGAGGATGAGGATGATATGTAAAGGCTAACGGTTGCGCTGGCAAAGGTTTCGAATCTTAACAGTGTTTATCCGCAATGTCGAAAAATCGATAAAAAAATGCTGCCTGCGTGCTGCGTCATGACTTAATTCCTACTTTTGTGTCAAGACCAGATAAACCGGCAGGTGTGTTTGCTGCAAAGATCGTAAGCCTTTGATCAAGAGGCTCGTTTCCTTTTGCGAACATCATCAGTTGCGCATTTTTTGGTTATTACGAGTATTTACAAATGGTTGAATTCAAACTTATTCTCACTAAACGCATCAAGGCATTTTCGGGTTTCCGTTTCAAGGCAGCAGGTGTTGAAACTTCGGTGATTCCTTACAAAGCCCATGGCAACAAAGTGCAATGCTGTGCAAAGAGTATCAATCATTAATCAAAACCATCACCCATGAACTCTCCAGACTTTTCAAAGCATACCATACTCATTGCAGAGGACAATGAATCAAATTTCAACTATTTTAAGCTAAGCCTCAAGAAAACAGGAATTCAAATCCTTCGGGCAGTCAATGGCCAGGAGGCAACAGAACTGTGTGAAAAACACCCCGAAATTGATCTGGTGTTCATGGACGGCATGATGCCAAGCATGAACGGTTACGATGCCACTCCGATCATTCATCAGCTGCGCCCCGAATTGCCCGTAATCCTCATTACTGCATTTGTGAGCCCTGCATCCATGCACGACGCGCTTTCGCATGGTTGCAACGACTATCTTTCAAAACCAATTGGTCCTGAAGCTATTATATCCACAATCACAAAATGGATTGCTAAGTGATCGTGCAATCAAAGGATTGATTCTGCCTTCAGGCATAGAACTTTTTGAACAGTTTGGCTTAATTCCATATCTTTGTTGCAATTACATACCTTATGAAGAAGCAATTTTCGCAGGTTGAATGGCATCATTACGAGGATTTTACCGAACTACCCATAGCAGACCAAACGTTGCTTGAGGCAGCCAAAGCCGCAGCCAAAAATGCCTATGCACCCTATTCGAGATTCAGGGTCGGGGCTGCTGTTCGTTTGTCATCCGGCATCATCGTCACTGGAAACAATCAGGAGAATGCCGCCTATCCCTCTGGTTTATGTGCCGAACGGGTGGCTTTGTTTCATGCAAGTGCCGTATATCCCGAAATCAGTGTCGAAGCCATTGCAGTGACGGCGATAAGTGAAAAATCGATTATCAACGAACCCATCGCGCCCTGTGGTGCATGCCGGCAAGTGATGGCTGAAACAGAATCAAAAGGCGGTATGCCATTGAGGGTGATTATGCAAGGCCAAACAGGGCAGGTACTCGTTGCACCTTCTATGGCAAGTCTTTTACCATTTTCTTTTTTGGATGATTTTTTACTGAAATACTAACAGCATGAAAAGCAAATACTTCCTTCTTCTTCTGGTAACGGCGCTCTTCGCCTTTAAGCACGATAAACCCGCCTATAAACTTTACAAGGCGAATGGAAAGCAAGTGAAATATCAAAAAATGCTTGAAGCTGCAAGAAAGGCAGACGTGGTTTTCTTTGGCGAACTCCACAACAATCCCATAAGCCATTGGCTGCAATTTGAATTGACGACCCAGCTTTACAATGACAAAAACGGTCAGCTTGTACTTGGAGCAGAAATGTTTGAAGCTGATAACCAGATCGCTTTAAATCAATATCTTGCTGGCGAGATTGACGCCGATAGTTTAAAGAAGTCAGCCAGGCTCTGGCCCAACTACAAGACTGATTATGCACCTCTTGTTGACTTTGCTAAGGAAAAAGAATTGAAGTTCGTGGCTACCAATGTCCCACGGCGCTATGCAAGCATGGTATTTCGTAAAGGCTTTGAAGTGCTCGATACGCTGCCCGAAAATCAGAAGGCCTGGATTGCTCCCCTTCCGGTTGCCTACGATCCAAATCTGCCAGGTTATGTTGAAATGGTTAAAATGATGGGCGATATGGGTCACGGACAGTCAACAGAAAATTTTCCAAAGGCACAAGCCATTAAAGATGCCACCATGGCTTGGTTTATCAGTCAGCACCTTGAGGGTGGGAGAATTTTCATCCACTATAATGGTGCCTTCCATTCGGATAACTATGAAGGAATATTGTGGTATTTAAAAAGATTGAAACCAGACGTTAAAATCGTTACCATATCGACCACCGAGAGCAGTGATGAAGTTAAACTTCCCTCGGAGAAACTGAATGTTGCTGATTTTGTGATTGTTGTTCCTGCCAGCATGACAAAAACACATTAGCAGTTTGCCTTCATGGCAAGGCAGCAGTTGTTGCTACCAGCCCATCAGGATACCCAACCCTCCGAGCAGCAATCCTATTGCAAAGTTGATGGCTTTGAGCACTGCAAAGGCTTTGGGAGATTCGGCCAAAAGTGGCAGCGCGCCATGACCATCCTGAATGATGGAGCTTGCCAGCAAAATACTCAGTGGCAAAGATCCTTGTGCAAAAAGCATCACAAAAATATAGTGCGGTCCGGATTCGGGGATAATACCGATTAAGAGGGCCAAAATCAGCACGATCCAAAGGTTTTCCGAAATCCAGATATGCAGATCAACATAGCTATTTAGGAGGGTTATTAAAACCAGGACGCCAATTGTCCAAAGAAAAATCTTGGCAAAGTGCTTTTTAATGATGTGTTGCCACAGATGCTCCTGCAAAAAGTGCTCTTTTACGGTTGAAAAGATATAAAGGATCACCAAAAACATGCCTATGAGGCTAAATTTGATCCAATCAGCCTCTCCCCCATGGTCGTGATCAGCTTCGCCAGCAATCGCGTGGGCGTGATCATGGTGTTCGTGCATGATGTTTGATCCTCCTAAGAGTGTATTCAAGTGGTGGCTTCCGTCAACCACACCGGTAAGCAACAGTAAAAGAATGCCGGCCACGCCTGCAATCAATAGTGCCCTGGTGAAGCTGATATTGTTAAAATGCTCAAAATGACCGGCATGTGATGATGGATGGCAGTCAACTGCATGTTGGTGAAGGGGCAATTCGCCATGACCTTTTAAACCAATGTATTTGTTTTTAAGTGTAAAATGAACGAGTAAGCCAGAAGCCAGGGCAATCACAATCAAAACAGCATGCAAATAGAGCGCACTGGCAGGAAAAAGCGAGAACATAAAAAATGCCTCATCTCCGGTAGTGGCAATCATCGTTGCCACAATGGCCGGAAACATCACCACCCTGTGAATGTAGAGCGAGACCATGGTGTAAGAACCCAAGCAGCCTGGTAAAACGCCCATCAGTGTGCCAAAAAGGATTTGAAGGAATGGCGACTTTTGGATGGATTTCGACCATAACCCACTGGTTTGTATGTTGATATATTCAATAATGATCATCATCCCCATGACAAATGCCGTGATGATGAAGGTTTGCTGCAGCAAGGTCTGAATCATGTTGATTGCCTGTAAATAACGGTTACAAAAATATTCCAAATTTGCATTAAGCGGCTCATTGTTTTTTTTTTACAAAACAATTGCCATGTCAAAGAATGGTAGTAATTTTGGTATTTAAATACTCATTAACAAAATGTCTAAAATAGTTACACTCACTGAAGGCGCATCCATTGCTTTGCATGGAATGATCATTGTGGCAAAATCTGGCGGAAAGGCCAATGTGATTCAGATTGCGGACGTAACGAACAGCTCGAAGCATCATGTTGCCAAGATTTTTCAAAGGCTTGTGAAAGACAATTTTCTTGAAAGCCACCGGGGCCCCAGCGGGGGTTTCAGTTTGAAAAAAGACCCAAAAGACATCACTCTGCTCGAAATTTATGAATCGATTGAGGGGAAAATTGAGGTAACGTCATGCCCTCACGACAAACAGATTTGCCCTTTCAACAAGTGTATCATGGACAATGTGACCTTTAAAATGACCCGCGATTTTAAGGAACACCTCCATAGCCACAGCCTTGCCGACTATCTCTGAAAACTCATACCTGCGCGCTGGAAATTGAGTGATAGCTTACAAGGCCCGCTGTCAGCCGTTGTTGAATGGTAAGTACGTCCATTTTTTTCATGTTGATGCGCTCTTTGAGAATATCCTGAAAAAACCAGGCCACCGAACCCACAAATGCCAGCTGAGTGCGTTCAAAAGCAGGGTATTTGAGCAGTTGCGCCTGAATAAACGCATCAAAAGAAAGCGCAACAACTTCACGCACAAAATCCTCCTTTTTATGCTCCAGTATAATTGGAACCATCGAGGCAAAAAAATCGCCCGGCCTTTCGTGTTTGTACACATGCTGTATCACTTCATGAAAGTTCATGCCAAGGGCACTGTAAAGCATATCCTGCATGGCTTTCGGACTGTCTCCGGATAAAACCTTCGTTAAAAAGAGCTTTCCCAAATACGCACCACTGCCTTCATCGCCCAGCATAAATCCCAGCGAAGGTACCCGTCTGTTGATCGACTGTCCATCGTAATAGGCTGAATTGCTTCCTGTTCCAAGAATACAAACAAGTCCTGCCTCCCTGCCAAGCAAGGCATGTGCTGCTGCCAGCAAATCTGAAAAAACCTCAACATTTACGCATTCGAGCGTTTTCTGAAGCAACAAACGAACAGTTGTACAATTTTCAACACCGGAGCAACCAGTTCCATAATAAGTGAGCCGGTCAGGTTTTTGCGAAAGTTGTGGTTTCAACTCCTCATTCAGACAATTGATAAGCGTTTCGGGAGGAAAATAATTTGGGTTAAACCCCCTCGTTTGGATCACTTGATGGCTTTTGTTGCTCCCATTCAGTATAATCCATTCTATTTTGGTGGTACCGGCTTCGGCAATGATATGCATGCGTTTTTTTTTAAGGTTTCATACAAGGTACGCGTTCACCCCGGGTTGTCAACATTTGTTGCATGGCACTCACTACCAGACAGGAATGAACAGGAAGGATTCCAATGATATCTCCGGGATGCACATCGCGCAAGTGTCCGCCGGTCTCAACCACTCCATGCTCTTGCGAGACAGATGAAAGCCACGCTCCGGAAACAGGGGCAGTCCAGCCATCCTCCGTAAACCGAACGACGTAGCCATACAGACGAAAACCATGATCGGCTTCAATGAATTCTTTGGAGAAATGTACAGCGCCACCGTGAATGATCAGGCGCTGGCGCTGCTGTTGAACTTCGACGACAGGACAAGCCACAGCTACAGCAACATCAGCCAGGCTGCATGAACCAATGTGGTATTGCATCAAATCAAAGAAAACAAAGTTTCCGGGCCGCCACTCGTCAAACCAGCCATTCATTTGAGCAGTAGCGCATGAAGGTGTATCGCCCCAGCTTGTGACATAAGCCGAACCATATCGGTTTTTCAATGCCTCAAGCTGAGCATGTCCTTGATTGGCAATGGATTGAATTTCGCTCAATCCCCTTGCATGATAGGTGTGGCCTGCATGCGTTAAAAAACCCGCAAAATGGGTAAGTTCCGAAGCCGTTGCAATTTCAACAAAATGGTCGGTGCGATCAAAATCTGTTGCCTGAATTCCGCTGCGTTGTGCGCCGGTATCAACTTTTAGCAGGATGTTAGCCGGTTGGGTCAGGTGTTTTTGGAGGTAACGCAGCACTTCGGTGGAAGCAGTGATCAGGGTGATCTTGCTTATTCGCTGCAACTCATTGATTTTAAATGTTTCTCTTATATTGAACGGAAATGCGATCGTGATATCCTTCCATCCATGCTGCGCAAAATAGTGGGCCATCTGCACCGAAGAAACCGTGATTTTGGTGATGCCCTGTTCCTTAAAAAAATTACCCACAAAACCAGACTGATGCGTTTTAAAATGCGGACGGAAGATGGCACCGGCAGCTTCAACCTTTTGATGCATCATTCGGATGTTGTTGATCATCTTATCAGTATGAAGTATCAGGCTTGGCTGGAGTATCACATCATCGATTTGCATGATTTCGTTGCATATGTCGGTACAAAACTACCAATTTTAAGTTTTAAAGGCTGCAATTTCAGAAAAGAGGCAAAACCTGGTGTGCATCCATCCCCAAAGTACAATCTGAGTGGGTTTTTCATTCGAATCGATGAAATAGTGGGATGCGAAGTGGCCAGTACTTAATTGAACCAATTGATATCCAGCAACTCGCTGAATAACCTACGGGTTTGAACCACATGGGTTAAATGGTTAATTTTGTCAAAATTTTCAAGTTAATGTTTCCGCTGACATGGTGATTTCTCAAGACACACCTTATTTAACACATCTGTTTCCGAACGGGCTGAAATTGATTCACAAACAACAGGCTGGCAACGTTTCACACATGGCCCTGATGATCAATGCAGGCGCACGCGATGAGCCTGAAAACGTTTTTGGGTTGGCCCATATGATCGAGCACATGCTGTTTAAGGGAACCAAAAAACGAAAAGCATACCATGTCATTAGCCGGCTCGAAAACGTTGGCTGCGATCTGAATGCTTATACCACCAAGGAAGAAACCTGTTTGCATGCCACTTTTCTTCCGGAGTATTACAACCGCACTGCAGAATTATTTGCCGATGTATGCTTTCATTCTGTATTTCCTCAACACGAACTGGCCAAAGAGAAGGATGTGATTCTGGACGAAATTCACAGTTATCGCGACAATCCTGCCGAGGAAATTGTGGATGATTTTGAAAATCAACTATTTGAAGCTCACCCACTGGGACACCATATCCTCGGCACGATTGACACCGTTCAACGTATCAGTCAAAGCGACTTGCTGCACTTTGTTTCCCAACACTATCAACCCGAACAGATGGTGATTGCTTCTGTGGGGAATATCAGCTTCAAAAAACTCGTCCGCATCATCGGTTTACATTTTGGATATCAAATCAACCAGGTTGTTGCCAAGAAAATCAGTCCAATTCTGAATTATAAACCACGCACGGTTGTATTGAAAAAGGATAACCACCTCAGCCACTTGCTGTTAGGAAACCTTTCATATGCTTACAAAGATGAAAGAAAGCTGGGTATGATTTTACTGAATAATATTCTGGGAGGACCAGGACTTAACTCCAGACTAAACCTGAACATACGCGAAAAATATGGAATTGCCTACAGCATTGATTCTCAATACACAGCATATGCCGATACAGGATGGTTTGGGGTTTATGCGGGCACCGATAACGATTCGCTCGACAAGGCATTACAGCTGATTCACAAAGAAATCAAAGTGTTGCGTCAAAAGCCACTTGGCACCCTACAACTCGCACGCGCGCAACAACAACTCATCGTTCAGCTTGCCATCAACAATGAATCAGGACTGCATGAAGCGCTGGGTATGGCACGCAATTTTCTGGTGAATGATGAGGTTGAACCTACGGCTCAAACCATACGAAAAATCCAGGAGATTACATCCGGAATGCTTTTGGAAACAGCGAATGAAGTATTTGACGAACAGCAACTTTCAACCCTGATTTTTGAATCGAACAATGCCTGAAGTAGCTACTAACAACCGGTCCTTTATTTGCCAGACCGGCCGCAGCCTTGGGATGCTGATGCTGATGATCAGCCTGCTCCAGACAACGCAGCTCCACGCACAATCTGCTGACATGGCAGAATCGCAGGCAAATATCATTAAGACAAAGGGGTTCACGATTACACTTTCAAAAGCAAGTCAATACATGCAAAGTGTTCAGCTGATTTTTGAAATGCACAATCAGGATTCACTTTTCACGAACAATTGTTGGTTTCACGTTACCCTGCTCACACCCGCGAAAGCATTTCTATACCGGGAGCAACCCTTATTGTTTAATAATGTGCAGGCTGGTTCCACGCAAAAACAAGAACTTTTATGCGAAAGTATTGGCATAGAAGAACTTGGATATATTGTTTTGCATCCCATTCTTTATGAATCTGCCGACATTGAATCGGCTTTCAACTATCAGAACATCACGCTCAAGGTAGCGGATAACCTACCCTATCACATGGTTTTTTCATTTCAGGCAGAATGAGCAAAGCACTCGACGAATACTTGCTGCGTATCAACAGCCCGGCCGGCGAGGTACTTGACAGCATCTACAGGAAAACACACCTTACCACCGTTTACCCGCGTCAGCTCTCCGGACCATTGCAAGGCAAGTTTCTGGAAATGATTAGTTTCATGATTCGCCCCAAGCGCATCCTCGAAATCGGAACTTTCACAGGCTATTCAGCCATTTGTCTGGCAAAAGGGCTTGAGCCCGGCGGCGAGCTCATTACCATCGAGGCAGACGAGGAGCTTGAACCGGTGATCCAAAACAATCTGCGCGCCGCAAGTGTGCATCATCAGGTGACCCCATTGATTGGAAAAGCACTTGACCTTTTACCCAAGCTCACGGGAACCTTCGATCTGATCTTTCTGGATGCTGACAAAGCCGGCTACCCAAGCTATTATCCCGTGCTCCGTGATTTGTTAGCTATTGGAGGATTCTTGCTGGCTGACAATGTTTTGTGGAACATGAAAGTAGTGGATGCGGGCATCAGCGACACAGATACAAATGCGATTCGCACATTCAACGAAATGGTGGCCCGCGACGAAACTGTGGAGCAGGTTTTGTTGCCGCTCAGAGACGGGCTTTTTATCATTAAAAAATTGCGTTGAGCAGATTTTTCCAAATGCATGACGGCAATCCAAGGGATATGCTATCTTTGTTGGTTCATTTCGAATTTTCATTTATTGATGTAAATCACCATGAGCAGGATAAAAGTACACGACAAAGAATTTGAGATATACATTCCACAAGATCAAATTGAGCGGGCAATCAAGAAAGTGGCAGAGCAGATCAACCGCGATTTTGCCGGAAAGAACCCGCTTTTTCTGATTGTGCTCAACGGCGCCTTTATGTTTGCTGCCGAGCTGTTTAAAAATGTTGAAATTGAGTGTGAGATTTCTTTTGTCAAACTCTCTTCCTACAGAGGAACCGAGTCAACTTCGGTGGTGCGCGAATTGATTGGGCTCGACCACTCGGTGAGTGGGCGCAACATCGTGTTGGTGGAAGACATCATCGATTCGGGCCTCACCATGTTGTACACGATGGACAATTTGCGAAAGCTTGAAGCAAAAGACGTGAAAATTGCCACCCTTTTGTTTAAACCACACGCCTTCAAGTATTCCTATCCAATTGATTATATTGGTATTGAGATACCGAACGATTTTATCATTGGCTATGGCCTCGACTACAACGAGCATGCACGCAACCTGCCTGACATTTACAAAATTGTTTCAGAATAAAATCAACCCCAAACCATGTTAAACATTGCCCTTTTTGGTCCTCCCGGAGCCGGGAAAGGAACACAATCCAAATTATTGCTCGAAAAGTACAATCTAACGTATATATCAACCGGCGACATTCTTCGGGATGAAATTGCGCGTCAAACGCCGCTTGGCAAAGAAGCCAAAGAAATTATTGACAAAGGGGGACTTGTTCCAGACGAAATCATCGTTCAAATCATTGAGAAAAAGGTGATTATGAATCTCGACAGTCATGGCATTCTGTTCGATGGCTTTCCCCGCACAGTGGTTCAGGCCTATATTCTCGAAGGCCTGCTTCTGAAGCTCAACAGCAGCCTGAGTTGTATGCTCAGTTTGGAAGTCCCGACCGAGCAGCTGATCGATCGCATGCTTGAACGCTCCAAGACGAGTGGCAGGGCCGACGACAACCTTGAAGTGATCAACGTCAGGCTTCAGGAATATGAAAACAAGACCAAGCCTGTGATGGACTTTTACAAGAAAAAGGGCATCTTTTATCCCATTAATGGCGTTGGAAATGTAGAAGAAATTTTTGCAAATCTCTGCAATACCATCGATAACACACTCCGACACGATTATTTTAATGTTGTTTTGCTTGGAAAGCCCGGCTCTGGAAAGGGAACGCAGGGTGAACTGCTTGCAAAGAACAACAACCTGGTATATATCTCTACGGGAAAATTATTGCGCAAGGAAATCGCTGCCGGAACCGCCCTGGGTATGGCAGCCAAGCCCTACCTTGATAAAGGCGAAATTGCACCCGACGAAATCGCTATCAAGCTGATTGAAAGGGAAATAGAAAACAACAAAACAGCTTCAGGTTTCATCTTCAAGGGTTTTCCCAGGACAATAGTACAAGCTTACATCCTAGATGGCCTGTTGCGTCGCCTGAACTCAAAAGTGAGCATCATGCTCAATTTACGTTTGTCAACGCTGGATGCCATGAAAAGGCTATACGAGCGTGGCAAAACCGAGCGAGCGCGCGTGTATGATGTTTCTACCGATCTCATTTTAAATAGGTTGGATGAGTACGAAAAGAAAACCAAGCCCGTTATCGACTATTACAAAAAGCAAAGTGTGTTTTTTGAGGCTGACGGAGCTGGGAGCAAAGAAGAAGTTAACGAACGCCTGCAGGAAGCCATGAAAAAGGGCATGCGCGAAATCAGGGTGAGCAAGACCTGAGCTGTTGAACTGAAATTCAGCCGATGACGGTGAATTTTGTATCTTTGCCGCTTATCAGCACATCATGGCCAGTTCAAATTTTGTAGATCAAATACGCATTTATTGTCGCTCAGGAAAAGGAGGCGCAGGTTCGGCGCATTTCCGTCGTGAGAAGTTTGTACCCAAGGGTGGTCCCGATGGCGGCGATGGCGGCCGGGGCGGCCACATCATCATGCGTGGCAATGCCCAAATGTGGACCTTGCTTCACCTGCGTTATACGAAGCACCTCCATGCAGGACCGGGTGAATCTGGCGGCAAACAGCAAAGTACCGGTGCAAGCGGACAGGATGTGATCATTGATGTGCCGCTGGGTACCATTGCACGTCATGCTGAAACAGACGAAATTCTTGCAGAAATAACCGAGGATGGCCAAACAGCCATTTTGCTGCGGGGAGGCAGGGGCGGTCTTGGCAATGTGCATTTCAAATCGGCAACCCATCAGGCGCCTCGCTATGCGCAACCCGGTGAACCGGAAACCGAAGCCGACATCATTATGGAACTAAAAATATTGGCCGATGTTGGACTGGTTGGATTCCCCAATGCTGGAAAGTCAACCCTGCTTTCTGTTGTATCTGCTGCCAAACCAGAGATTGGAGATTATCCATTTACAACGCTTACACCCAATCTTGGCATTGTGAGCTACTACAACCACCAATCCTTTATCATGGCTGATATTCCCGGCATCATCGAGGGTGCCTCTGAAGGCAAAGGGCTGGGATTGAGGTTTCTCAGACATATTGAACGAAACTCCTTGTTATTGTTCATGGTGCCGGGCGACAGCGATGACATTGCGCGTGACTATGACATTCTTCTCAACGAGCTGGAGGCCTACAATCCGGAATTGATGGACAAAACAAGGGTTTTGGCCATTACTAAATGTGATCTCATCGACGAGGAGTTGCGAGCAGGCATCGTTCCCCATTTGCCAAAAATACAATGGGTGATGATCAGCTCCGTCACAGGCGAAGGAATTCAGGCATTAAAGGATCTCCTGTGGAAAAAGCTAAACAACTCATTTGTAAAGGATTGGGATTAATCATTTAATTTGTAACAGTGAAATGCCGGTATCGATGAAACACCTCATGCTACTTGTATTTTTATTGCTTTTCGCAGCCTTGCCACAACAATTGATGGCACAATCGGACTCAACGGGTTCAGAATTGGCTATGAGCCGGAACAAAAACATCCGACATATGCTTGATTACCGTTTCAAAGGCGGGTCGGGAGCTTTTGAGCGGCTCTTGCTGCTCCATGTCGGGTACACCCCTGAGGCTTTGGCCAATTGCGTAGTGGGCACTGTTATTCTCTCATTCACTGTGGATTGCGACAATAAAATGGGTGAAATGCGCATGCGTAACCCACTATATTTTGGTTTGAATGAAAAATTGCAGGCATTCTACAAAGCCACCGAAGGACAGTGGAATAGTTGCAACGACAGCCGCTACAACCGTTTTGAAATACCCATACTTTTTACCATTGTCAACACCGAAACCAATGCGACAGGATTTGTGGTGGTTGAAGGTGAGTCGAAAGGTTTGCGTTGCAAAAGCGACGCGTATTATTTTAAACTTTTTGAAAAATACAGGGAAAAGGGAAAAACGAAACGTGCCATCGAAACCCTTGATTTGCTGATACACCGCGACCCTTATCAGATGCAATACTACGACCTCAAAAAGGCACTTCTCGAATTACCAGCTGAAAAGGAATGATTGCTTCACTGAAACAGTGGGATGAAGCCATATTCCTTTTTCTGAACGGGCTAAACCACCCAGTGCTGG
Source organism: uncultured Lentimicrobiaceae bacterium (assembly GCA_964492695.1). Lineage (GTDB taxonomy): Bacteria > Bacteroidota > Bacteroidia > Bacteroidales > F082 > JALNZU01. The sequence goes on along the minus strand of CAZBMR010000003.1, from coordinate 19,851 downwards.
ATTCATTGATGGTTTTCATTTCGGGTAAACTGGAATGGCTGCCACTTTATCTGTTGTTGCTCTATTTCGTTATCAGGCAGTACAAGTGGAACAGCATCAGGCTGTTGATCTTTGTAGCAGTTTTAATCAGCCTGTCAGACCAGGTTTCGGTGAAGCTGTTCAAAGATGTTTTTATGCGCCCGCGACCTTGCCACGAACCACACCTTCAGGAGTTGATACACCTGGTTTCGGGCAAATGTGGCGGAAGGTTTGGATTTGTTTCATCCCATGCAGCAAACAGCTTTTCGCTGGCACTTTTCATGGTTTACGCCTTGCGCCCGGGTGTCAGATGGATAGGTCTGATGCTTTGGCCCTGGGCCATCATTGTCTCCTACAGCAGGATCTATCTGGGAGTGCATTATCCTGGTGATGTGCTCGTTGGCGCGATGCTGGGATTGTTGGTCGGATGGACCGTCTGGAAAGCTTATGTTTGGATGGGCCGACGCTATTGTGGTGATACCTGTTGAGTCTATTTGAATGTGACCGTGACAGGTGTATTTCTTTCCAGACCACATAAGGATGCAGCCTTACCCTGATTGATGGCAATCTCGAGCATGCCATGTGTTCCAAAAATTGCCAGAAGGTCGGCAACGCCCACATCCATATATCCTGTCTGGATTTTATGCAATCTGTATCCGGAAAAATAAATCTCAAACGAGCGGTGATTTCTGATTTGCTTGAACAGTTTAAAGGGGATGTTGGTAATTGCATTCTCGTAGGCATCGATGTGGATGACCATTCCCTTGATGTGATCAGGACCAGTAACAGGCTCAAAAAGAAGACGTTGTGTTATCTTCTCACGTGGTTCTCCCAACTCCGACACGGCAACACCTTTTGCAATTTGCACTGCTGCCTTAGCGAAACGGTCGCGCGTACTAAAGGTGAAAAAATCTGAATCCTGCGGGATATCGATCTCTGCCATTTCATCTATTTCGTTGCCAAGGATCATTGAGAAAATGCCATTGTCCGTTCCAATAAAAAACTGATCACCACTGCGTATGGCAATGTGTGGATGCTCGATGGACTCCTCGGTGTTTACCGCCACAATGTGAATGGTGCCTGGCGGAAAGCTGCGAAAACAATTACGAATGGTAAAAGCAGCACCTTCAATATCAAATTGCTTGATATGGTGCGATATATCTATGATGGTGGCGTCGGGAAGCTGCGACAAGATGGTGCCTTTTACCGCGGCAAGATAATAGTCGGAAGTTCCCCAATCGCTTGTGAGTGTGATGATAGCCATAAATCAGGTTTGCAGCAGGATGCCATGTCTGGTCATCAGGCTCAAAATTTTTTACAAAGATAAACATTCGGCAACAGTGAACAATCATGCCTTAAAAATCAAACTGATTGTCATGAAATGCGCAGCACGACGTGAACTTATTAAGCACGTCAGTGTTTTTAAACTAATTTTGCATCCGTTTAAATAAAGATAAATTTAGATATTCCTATGATTCTTAATTTACTGCTTCTGGCTGTGGGGTTGGCCATTCTGATTTTTGGTGCTGAATGGCTTGTTGCTGGTGCATCTGGTATTGCGAAGAAACTCAATGTAAGCGATTTAGCCATAGGTCTTACAGTGGTTTCGTTTGGGACTTCGGCACCCGAATTGGTTGTAAACACCTTTGCTGCCTGGGAAGGAAAGTCTGACATTGTGTTTGGCAACATCATCGGCAGCAACAACTTCAACTTACTGGCCATACTTGGCGTGGCAGGTTTGATTAGCCCCCTGATCGTGCAAAGAAGCACCGTTTGGAAGGAGATACCGATTTCGTTGCTGGCTGCAGCTCTTCTTTTTTTATTGGCAAATGATGCCCTCCTATTCGGTCAAACACCCTCCATTAGCCGGCTTGATGGAATTATTTTGCTGGTATTCTTTGCCGGATTTCTCTATTATGTTTACAAACACATACCAGCCAGCGAAGTGCAGGAAACCAAAACGACACTTCGGCCCGGCTATCAGTTGTGGGGAATGGTGTTGGCCGGGCTTGGCGGATTGGTTTTAGGAGGGCGAATGGTCGTTTCGAATGCAGTTGAGCTTGCACAAATGATGGGCGTGAGCGAGAAAATCATAGGACTTACCATCGTTGCAGCCGGCACATCCTTGCCCGAGCTCGCCACGAGTGTGGTGGCAGCTATCCGCAAAAACAACGACATTGCAGTTGGCAATGTGGTGGGTTCCAACATCTTCAATATTTTCTTAATACTTGGGCTGAGCGCTGTTGTCAAACCAGTTGGTTTCAATCTTGCCTTTAACACTGACATTTACCTACTTCTTGGTTCAACAATATTTCTGTTTGCTGCCATGTTTCTGAGCGGTAAAAAGCGGCTCGATCGCTGGGAAGCGTTTGTATTGCTTGGCGTTTATGTTGGCTATACCATATGGTTAGTCAGCAAGGAGCTTTAAATTTGATGTTCATTTTATGATCAGCCCGGCCACCAACGAATCAATTTTGGAAGCAGCCCGCCTCTTGAAATCGGGCGGGCTGGTGGCATTTCCAACCGAAACAGTATATGGTTTGGGAGCCAATGCCCTGGATGCCAGGGCTGTTTCGCAAATATTTCGCACAAAGGACCGGCCTGCTTTTGATCCGCTCATTGTGCATATCGCTGATTTTGAATCACTAACGATTGTTTCTTCCGATGTTAGCGAAAGGGTTCAGCGCTTGACTCAGGCTTTTTGGCCTGGCCCACTCACCATCATTTTACCAAAAGCTGTTTGCATCCCCGATTTGGTTACCTCTGGTCTTCCAGATGTGGCAGTGCGTATGCCGGCGCATCCTGTTGCACTTGAGCTGATCCGCTCGGCCGGTTTACCCATTGCGGCCCCAAGTGCCAACAAGTTTGGCAAATTAAGCCCAACTACTGCCAAGCACGTACAAAAGCAATTGCCTGACTTACCCCTGATTTTGGATGGAGGGCCTTGTGAGGTCGGGCTGGAATCCACGGTGGTTCGCATTGAGAAAGATGGCTTCAGGATTTTGCGGCATGGGGCCATCACACGCGAGATGCTGCTCAACCACCTTGAAGAAAGCAAAGCATATCAGACTGTTGATCCACTGCCTGCCGCCTCGCCCGGTTTGATGAAATCGCACTATAGCCCCGAGAAACGGCTCTACATTGTTGGCGACCACGCACTTCCTGAAGATAAAACACAGGCCGCATATATCGGATTCGGGAGTTTAGAGGGTCAGTCAGGCTACAAGCTTTACCGCCAACTATCGCCTTCGGGAGACCTCGCCGAAGCGGCAGTAAATCTTTTTCAGGTGCTGCATGAGCTGGAGGAAGCTGAGCTTGAATACATTGTTGCAGAGCCTGTGCCTGAAACCGGCCTGGGACTTGCCGTGATGGATCGTCTTCGAAAAGCCGCATTTCGTTTTCATTCACAAGCTGAAAATTCCAGCCACCTTTCAGATTCATCTCTAAAATGAAAACAGAAGACAAGATCCGGATTGTGGTGAACGACGACATCAAGCTCGAGGAGATTTGCCTTGATGATGCCAGTGTTGTGTACAATTCCATCGACCAGCATAGGTCTTACCTTGCGAAATGGCTCCCATTCGTGAATGAAACACACAAGATACAAGACACCTACGATTTCATCCTGTATTCATCTGCTGCCGGCCTCACTTTGAATGAATACGTTTTCAGGATCGAATACCAGGGCGCGTTTGCCGGTTTGATTGGCTTTAGAAATGCAAACCAACAGCAGAAGAGCATTGAGTTGGGTTACTGGCTTGCAGAAGACAAACAAGGTAAAGGATTGATTACAATTTCGTTACCTGTTTTGATTGACTACTATTTTTCGCATTTTGAATACCAGAAGATCCTGATCAAGGTTGCGGTTGATAATCATAAAAGCCTGAAAATTCCCAGACTTCTGGGATTTCATTTTGAAGGAACTGCCCTGCAAGCTGAATTAATGGGCGATGGCAGCTATGCAGATGTGGCGATATTTTCCCTCTCAAAACAGCAGAGATCAGAGTTTTAGCAAATAGTCGATCAGGTTTTCGTCCCGCTCAAGTTCTAGCTTCTTTCGCAATCTGTACCTGCCAATTTCAACGCCCCTGACGGAGATATTCATGAGGGGAGCGATTTCTTTGGTGGACAGGTTCATTTTCAGATAGGCACACAAGCGGAGTTCGCGCGGCGAGAGATCGGGATGCTTTTCTTTGAGTCTGCTGATGAAATCCTGATGAACATCGTCGAAATATTCGTCAAACACTTCCTGAAACTTTTCATTTTTCAATTCCCTGTTAATCTTCGAAATAATGGCTTCTACCTGTGCCCGTTTTGTCTGATTTAAGCTGTTATCGAGCAGGCTGTTCAGGTTTGATTTGATGGCATTGAGAATTTTATTCTTGTGGATGAGGTGCAGTGTATTGTTGGCCAGTTCTTTATTTTTATGAATGACCTGACTTTGCAAGCTTTCGTTTTTCAGGTTGATGATTTCTTTCTCAGCCATCAGCGCTTGTTCGCGGAAGCTCATCTCCTGCTCACGCAGTGCTTTGTGATGCTTTTCCTTTTCGCGCTGACGCGTGAGAGAAACCCTGCGCTGGATGAAAAATACGTTACCAACCACAACACCAATCAAAACAATCACATACAGCAGATAGGCCAGCCAGGTTCGGTAGAAGGGCGGTCGCACCTTAAAGGAAAAAGAAAGGTACTTTTCATCCGGATGATTGGCGCTTTTGCCCTTCAGCTCAAACACATAGCTGCCTTCGGGCAGATTGGTATATTCCTTGAAGGTGGAAGCATTCCACTCGGACCAATCTTTTTCGACGCCTTTGAGGCGAAATGAAAAAAGACAGCTTCCGGTGCCTTCAAACTCAGGATTGGCGAATGTTACGCGAAAATTATTCATGGAAAAATCAACGCTAACTTCATCGTTTCGGATCTCATCCTGGTTCAGTTGGTTGGAAATAAAATTGTAGTTTACCCAACGGTCAGCAGACGATTCGAAGGTTATTTCTCTGAATACCAATGGTAAACCGCGATAATAATCTTTACGGTAGTAAGGGTCATAATGCACAAGACCATTTTTTGTGCCAATAAAAACGTTACGGTTGTCATATACAAACACATTTTCATATGCCTGTATCAGCTGATTGTTAATCCGCATAAATGGTGCGGTCACATTGCTGAAACTGCCATCTTCGAGGCGACGCAACAAGCCCATGCGGCCATTGGAAAAATACCAGACATTTCCTGAGCCATCGGTACTCGCCTGATCAAGGCTGGCATAATCTCCAAAAAGACCATTGAGTGCTGCATCCATGACAAACTCACCCGATTGGGCGTCTTTTACCATGAGGCCATTTTTTGTACTGAATGTTGTATGACCTTGCAGATGAAATACATTATAGGGCAATTCGTCAGGAAGTCCGTGAACACCCCGGAATAATTCATGCTGAAGCACACGGTCTTTTGTTGGGCTGAGCACTAGATGATACAGTCCCCTGTAGCCATGTGCCATCCAAACCTCGTTCGACTCCGGAAGAAAGACAAAACTCTTGCAAGATTCATTAAAACCCTGCACATGCCGCACAAAGGACCATTTTCCATTGCTGATTGAAACAAGGGTTAAGCCATTGTAGGTACCGCATAGCAACGTATCTGCCGTGGGCGAGGTAGGGTAAAAAGTCCAGTAGCCGCGCTCAGCATTCACTTTGATGGCTTTTTCATCCTCGATTTGGAACAATCCGAAATTGTGACCACACAAAAGTGTGTTGCGATAGAGCTGCAAACTCCACACCTGCCCTTCGGTGCCTTCAACAAAACTAAAACCACTCTCCTGACCGGCGGGCGACGATAAATCGTGCAAAGATTTGTAGAACAATCCCTGATTTGTTCCCACATAAAGCTTTTCGCGAAACACCACTGCAGCATATGAACTCTCAATATGATAGGTATGGTCGAACACCGAGAGTGGTGAGTTAATTTCGATAAAGTCGATACCATTGTCAAGCCCAAGCCACAAATTGCCACCCGAATCTTCGAACATGCTCAGAATGGTATTGTTTTGCAGCCCTTTGAAGCGATTGAGGTGCTGAATCACCCTACCCTGCTCATCGCTGATGAACAATCCATCCTGTATGGAGCCAAAGGCGAGGTTTCCCCCTGAAAGTTTTGTTGCTGAAAAAATGCTGTTTTTAAGCAGTGCCTTGTTCACTTCAGTATTCCAGGCATTTAGGCGTCCATTCTCAAGCATAAACAGCCCTTCGTTGATAAAACCCAACAAGTATTTTCCTTTGCCCATTGGCAACACACAGCGCAACTCGCTGCGGTTAAGCAGCGGATCGGATAGCAATTCGCTGGTTTGACCCCAACCGTAACGCATTAATTTTTGTGGATGTTCAACATAAATAAACTCAGGACCAATGCTGAAAGAATGGCCGAAACTTTCCATAGGTTCAACAACCTCTAGTTTACCCTCATTGTAAATGAAGAGATATTTAAAAGATTGAAAAATGACAGCTTTGCCTACAAAATGAATCTTCCAGATTTCATCAAAAAACCTGTTTTGTTGGGGAATGAGCGTTTGGAGCGGATGGTATCTCAGCAAGCCATTCTCATCGGGTGCAAAAAAGCCAAATTCCTCAAAAGCCCCCACATAAATGGTGTCATTTTTGGCTTTTACAGCCCGTACGATTGAGCGGTTAGGAATCGGATAGATGGTCCAGTGCTGTCCGTCGAACTCAAGCAAGCCGTCGTTGTTTGCGAAGTAAAGAAAGCCATGATTGTTTTGCGTAACATCCCAATTTTGAGCGGATGCCTTGTAGCTGGCACGGGTGAAATTATTGATCAAGGGAAGGCCGATGCTTTTCACCTGCGAAAACGCCTGTATCTGAAAGCACATCAGCAAAGACAACATCACGAAGGATGTCCGAAAATTTTTAAAATTCACCTTACGTTTAATAAAATCCATTTTCATGAGAACTGGGTCCCAACCGTGTCAAAAATACATAAATTCCCTCCTTAGAAGCCCAAAAAATGACACCGCATCTTCAACCTGCCGGCATTTTCGGAATTCATATTGGGATGATCGTTTAAAAAGCGTCCTATTCTTCCGTTTTCTTTACAAAAAAGATCAGTTCAACAGGTTTATTGTCAGGCATTTGTTTAGTCATGGCACGTAATGGAACTGTCCGGCACAACAGAAGGATTTCCGGCGTATCAATAAAATCATCAGAGGCCTGCTCATTGCTGGAGAAGAGTTCGCAGAGATGATGCTGCAAGTTTTGATCAAACATCACCAGCACTTGCACCTCTGATTGATAGCCTTCGGTAGAAGTTTCTTTCATGCGGACGCGCAGCGGCTGCTTCTGCAGGCGAAGATGTTCGGGTATTTCGGAAGGCCATTGATCATAACCAGCCCTCAGCTGTTCAACTCCCAAACGATTTAACACCACTGCTAACCCATCAGGAGTCAAGGCGGCATTGGCTGAAACAGTGGCACAAATAGCATTCTCGCTGTTTGTGATGCGGAGGTAAGAGATGTGCAATGTTTTCAGGAACAGCGCATTCTGATTGTTTAACCACAGCGTATCTGCTTTACCTGGCAAGGGTTTTATGTTGTTTATCGGCTCAATTTGCAACTGAAACAAGATGTTATTCGAGTCAGCAACAACAGCTGTCAGGGAATTGGGAAGCTCTTCACACTTCAGCACGCGAAAGCCGGATTGGCTTGCCCGAAGATGCACCAGGCTATCGAACTGTAAAAAAGGAACGAAAATTTGTGCCCGAACACCTTTGAAAGGCATCCCAACACCACCGGCAAGCAGGAGAATCAGGAAAAGAAATGGCCGCAAAAATCTGATCATTTTCATCAATCTTTAAAACAAAAATAGGGGTTTTCCTTTCGGAGAAACCCCTTTCAAACTCAAATGGTTGTTAAAAAAAGATGATTATTCTTCGTCCTCGTCCATATTCATCATGGGCATACCGCCAAAGCTCACATCAGTGATTTCGAAACCAGATGGAACGGTAAACTGTGATGCCGGTACGGAAATATTTTCATCAAAGGAGGTTGCTACTTCGTTAGAAGTGCCAAGCATTCCGCCCATATCGATGGTTGTTTTAAGAGTTACACCCTTATAAAACAGAGATCTTCCGTTCAGTTTTCCAACCACATACACCTTACAATTTCTTCCAAGAAATTGCTCTGTGCCCTCTTCACGACCTTCGAGGTCTTTTTCCATTTGCTTGCCCATTTTGAGCAGTTCGGCATCCGAAGTTGCTGATCGGGTAACTTCAATCATATCATTGGCTTCCTGAAGCTTCATCCTGGTGCCAGTTTTCTCCAGCAGATTGAGATCATAAACATATTCTGAGTCTCTGATTTGAACCGTTTCGCTCTTTGAAGTCATGCCCATCATCTTGGTGGTGGTTACTGTGTGGGTGTATTGTTTGCGGCCGTAATCATCGAACCAAAATGTTTTTGTGCCTTTTGTTTTTCCTTCGATGTTGTAGATTACTTTTCCCGACTTAATTTCAAACTGCTTTTGATTCATGTAGTCTGGAGACTGTGCCAAAAGTGCCATGGATAAGCTCATGGTCATTAGAAAGAAGAATGATTTTTTCATAGCATTGTGATTGATGAAATGTTTTTGTTGAAAAATATGAAATGATTTATTGATTGCAAATTTAAGAAATGCAGGGCTTTATTGAGCTCGAAAACAGTTTGGTAGCCCATGATTAACACCAGCATGCGCAAAGCAGAGCTGAACCTCAGAAGGTGAAACACAAATGGTAGCACTAACCCCGATTGTAATCATCGAAATATTCGTTTTCATTCCCCCCCGATCTTATAACATTGATTTATATTAGATTGGTATTTAATAACTTACATTGCTAATGATGATGTTATCAGGTACTTGAAACACCTCAGGCCCACTTTTCAGTGGTGTTTCAAAACGAACGGCAACCATGTTCATCAGCGTGTTTTCAATTCTTAGAGGAATGCCACGGTAATACCAATACCTGGTTTCTGCCGGCTTTCCATTTTCATCGGGCTCCATCAGCGAAACAACATTGCAAGTGAATCCGAGCTGTGTTTCATGTCCGATAAACTGTCCACCCTCTTTTAATATTTGTTGCCTCAGCGCCTCCTCACCAGAGGGTCGCAGGTAGGCCTTTGTAATCACATTATTTGTATCGGCTTGCATGCGAAACCCAGTTTTTTGGTCGAGGTTAATCACATAGCTCCAGCCCTCTTTCATAATCATGAGTGAGCTGCCCTGATGCTTTTTCCCATGAATCTCAGAAATCGTTTTTGTTTCGATTGCATACATTTTCAGCTCATTGTCAATCCATTGCGTCATATTGCTTTCGCTTTTAAGGCCCTCAGTCTCCACGATGGTGTGATACGCAATCAGGTAGGTAGTTGGCAAGCTTTCCTGAGCCGAATCGCCATGCTGTTTGCAACTGCTGGTTGCCATGCCTGCTATTCCGGCAATTAACACCAGAAAAATGATCAGCTTATATTTTTTGAGGTGTATCATCAATGCTCCTACAAACCATCAGTTTCCCATCCGCTGACAGGATAAAACATGAACTTGAATTTGGCACGGTATGATGGGATTTCCTCGTTGGTTACTGTTTTGCTGACGCTGAAAGGTCTGCGGGCTTTGATGGCAGACAGGTGTGGAGTAAGTGAAATCTCGACCGATTGGCCCGTTTCATCGAAGCCCAGATAGGAGATCAAACGCAGTTCGGTGGCTGCAACGGTGTTATCGCCACAAATGATCAGATCGCCCTCGACCATCTCTTTGGCAAAAGTATCATCCCCATCGGTCAAATGCAGCCGGGTGGTAATTTTTCCACCTTTGTGCGAAACAACGCCACCATCGCAAGCGTATGGAAAAGTGATGCGGTCGTCATATTCGAGGTGCATGCATGATTCCTCCAATTCACTCAGGTGTGGAATGAGGTGGAAATTCTCCCATTGGGCATAGCCGGCAATCGTCACATGTTCCTCGTCGTTGTGCCACTCCATGTCAATTTGCCCCACGGCCACCCACTTGGTGTCGCAGGGTTCGCAACCTTTTTCGAGTATTTCATTGGCCTTGGCCCACAACATATCATCAGTTTCACTGTGCTCCAGTGCAATCAATTCCCGCTGGGCCAGCGCTTTATAGATGCAGGCCAGGTAGTCTTTGCACAACTCATCGCCCACAGGTGGAACGGTGTGGGCAAACTGCGTGGTCCAAAAATCGACACCTTCTGCTGCGCGCTGCATGCCACGGGCTGACAATTCGGAATTACCAGCGAGTTCAGCCCTTGCAGTAAGTTTTAAGATACACGCAATATGTCGCACGGTGGGATTGTCTTTGCAATAAAGACCTTGCGGGTCAGGGATGGGTTGTGCGATGGCTTGCTCCAGGTCGGCTGCCGCGAGTTGTGCAGCCTGTTCCATAAGGGCAGCTGCACCAGCTTCGTCGCCGGCTTCTTCGAGCCGCGCTGCCTCACGAAGCAATTCGCGCATTCGGTTTTCATCGAGTTGGCTGCAGGAGGTGGATTGAGAAAGAACTGGAAAATAAAGCAGTACGGAAAGTGCGGCAACAAACAGTTGTTTTACTAATGTTTTCATTGGAATTATGTTTAAAAAAAGTCGCTTTTTTTATTTGCTTCAAAGATAAAGATCATTGATTCAGTGGCTCGAATTTTAATTGAAGTGTTGCGCCGGCCCGGTTATACAGATATTTTTCGGCAGCTTCGCCTGACTTGATTTTTTCGAGTATGTCAGCATCAATACTCAGCCATGGAAAAGTGTAAGCATCAATGAATTCAGAATCAGTTCCAACAGTGATTTGCTTTCCCTCATCTTCGTTGATGCCAATATAGAGATCAAACTGCAGCACCAGATGCACCTGGGGATTTTCGGGTGTTTTTTCAACGGAACATTTATTGAGTGCATCTTCACCCTTGTCAATCCATAAAATTGCGCCCTCTTGTGGCGTTTGTAAGCGGATTGTTTCCGGAATTTCAAGCTCATTAATGCATTCGCTCAGGTAATATTCGATGCCATATTCCGGGATGTTAATGCCATAAGGTATCACAAGATCAGGCACTTCGTCACTTTCAAAGTCATTGACCTCGTAGATGGGGACATTCGAGAAATCATCTGGAATCAGAATACTAACATTTTTCCATATCACTTTGGCATCGGCAAAACCGGGCGCTGAATAATGCGCTGTAATATTATAAGAACCGCAATTAAATTTAATCACTTCTTCCTGAACAACTTTCTCCTCTATATTTCCGGCAAAACGGCTTAGCTGAACCAGTGTGAACGTTTCCTCGGTTTTATCATCTTCAAATTCAGCACAATTGTAGGTCTCATAATCGAAGCTGATTGAATTTGGGCCACCGTGAAAATATTCATTGCCTTCGAATCGGACAAACCGCGCGTTGGTTTTTTTAAATTTTCCCTTTTCACACCTGAGTTCGAACCCTGAAATGGGATTGCTTTTTGCTTCGCCGATGACATCATTTCGTATGCCGGCCACTGTAACCTTTCCAGTGTTTCTGCCGTTAGCTGTACTTGTTCCTGCATAACGGATTTTTGCAGAATGATAATCAGCATCACGGGTAATATCTGCCTCGATCTGATCAATGCTGGGTAGACCCGGTTCATCCAGCAATGCCAATGCGAGTTCGGCCTGTTCCTGTGCACTAAGTCGTGTGGAAGAATGGTATGTTGCTTCGAGCGGATATATCGAAATGATCAGCATGGTATAGGGATCAGTTAGGGTGAAGTTGAATATAAAATAATATTCCGCAACAATCCCCGGACTGCCTTCATTTTCAAAACCATCTGGTAATTCGTCAGGGATGCAATGAAAAGAGGCTGAAAGAATAAAATTCTTCATGGTATTGGCAGCATCCTGATCAACTTCAAGATTTTGATTGTTGCCAATCTTATATGCAAGATCTTGAATACGGGACAAATAGCCGTCTTCAACCAGATCAATCATCTGATTGTGCCTGATCCATTTATCCGGCACTTCTGATTTCATTTTATCCGGAGGCGCTTTCTCAGTATACAGCTTTTCCAGAATCTTGATTTTACCTCGGTTTGCCAATCCTGTTTCAGGTAAACACATAAAAATTAACACAACGATAATCAGATATTTGCTGTAATGCATCTTTTGATGGCTTAAGGTATTTGATAGGAAATAACAACCCGATCGTTGACCTTGCAACATGTCTCAAGATCATCAAGGTGACCAAACTGTGAAGTCAATGCGGTTTTATCAGAAAAAACGATGTAGTGTCCATTGTCTTCGTATTCACGGCGAAGTCTTTTTACCGATTGCTTCAACTCCTCGCTCATCAAAACTGTGAGAAAGTATTCGGTAGTATAACCATCAGTAGAAGACGCAACACATTCATTTTCAAGAATAACACATTCAGTCCGATAAGCTGATGAAATTTCATCTGGCCACGAAAGTGCTGAAAAATTGCGGTCAAGCAATCCTGTTTGCCGGGCGATGGCTTCAAGCTCGGCCTGATTGGTAAATTTGTTGCTGGTAACTATTAGGATGGCTTCTATGGCAGGCAAATCTATTGCCAAAGTAGCCTGTGCGCGTATGAAAGCATATTCTGCATCCCATTTGTCAAGTTTATATGGGACATCCTGCCAAACCACTCCGCCTTTGCGGGGATCAAGTTTCACATAAATAAAGTCATTATTGCTTATGAATGTTGCAGCATAGCGACTGAACTCATCTTCCTCTTCGGTAATTTCGAATGGGGATGAGAAACCTTGGATCTGCATTGAACCAGCAATTTCTGTAAAATCATTAAAACTGATGGCAATTGGCTGGGTAAATGTGGGTAAACCAAGACTGATGGCTAAAAAAGCCATAATAAATATTTTCATTTTCAACGACTTAGGCTAATCAAACTTCACAAACTCGACCCTGCGATTTTGCGCTTTGCCTTCGGGTGTATCGTTGGCAACCATGGGTTTGCTTTCGCCATGTCCTTTTGAAGTAAGACGGTCTTTGGCAATACCGAGTTCTGTAAGTTTATCCATCACTGCTTTGGCGCGGGCTTCAGAGAGTTTTTGGTTGGAGGCATCGTCGCCATCGCTGTCAGTGTGGCCCTCAACTGAAAACTTGAGTGCGGGATTGTCCTGCATCATCTTCACCACATAATTAATGGTGCCGGTGCTTTCGGGCTTGATGGTGGCTTTGTTTACGTCAAACTTGATGCCGGTGGTGATGAATTTGCCATCGGTAAGCACTTTATCGTACAGTGGAACTGCACCTTTTGCTATACGGATGTTTTTAATAAAATATTCTCCATCCGAGTGGTTATAGGTTCCGATGGTAATTCCTGTCGGATTATCGGTTATGTTTGGAATGTTTAGCAAGCGGGCATCATCCATATAAACTTTGAGTGCACGTTTGTTAAAAGAAATAGCTATATGACGCCACTTGGCGACTTTATCAATATTGCTTCTGGCTGCTCCCGGGTACATTTTTTCATTCTCACCAAATCTTGCATTATTGATATAAAGCTGTAAAACACTCAGGTTATTCCTTTTTTGATTTTTTGAATCGTAGAATACCATCTTATAACTTGTATTGAATTTATCAGCCGGAAAATAGGCATCAAATTCAATTGTAAATTCATCAGGTAAATAATCGTTTTTGCTATTCTCAATTAATGGGATAATACCGTTAGGAAAATTTCCGGTTTCGCGGAAAAATATAACTTTACTGTTGTCAAAAACAGCATTTTCAATAGTTCCGGTTTTTAAATCCCATTTGCTGGGGAATTCACCGTTTTGCTCTCCTTCCTGATTGTCTTCGAATATGATCTCTGTTCCGGGAACAAAGTCATACTTTGCCCAAACCAACTCAGGCTTCACCTGCTCTTGTGGCTTTGCATCAGTAGTTTGGCCAATAGTTTTGGATGTTTTTTCATCAACAGCCTTAACTGATTCCTCGCTGGCATTGTCTTCCTTTTCAGTAGCAAGTTTTTTAGTCTTCTTCTCGGCCTTTTCTTCTTTGCCGTCGCCTTTCACAGTTTCGTCGATAACCTCTTCGGTTTTGTCGAGCGTTTTGTCAACGCCTCTGTCAATCCGCCGCTCTACCCTGTTTTCCACGCTTTTTTCGGCTTTTTTTACGCTGCGTTTCACCACTTTGTTGAGGTCGATCTGTGCAGATGCCGACATGAACAATCCTGCTGTCAGCATCATCAAAAACATCATTTTTTTAATCATCACTTGTTTATTTTGAAAATAATTCGTCACGAAATAAAAATCCATTTAAGGCAACGTAAACTCAGTAAAGGAGAAAAAAGCAGGTTAAGCGGTGTTCAGGTTCGTTTGCAGTGGCATTGCTTCAAAATGGTATGATGCAAATGTACATAATAAAATGTTAAAAGAATGCTGATTTTGAATTTGAAACAAAGTAAACCGAATCTGCAGCAAGTTGTTATGAAAGCGTTCCTCCTAACTCCCGATTATTTTCCGGCGATCAAATCCATAAGCAGTGGTTTTCGGCGTGTAGAAACCGGAACAGTGGTACCATCTGTCAATGTAAGGTTGCCGCCGTCTGATTTTTCTATTTTACGAATGGCCTTCACGTTAACCAGATGCGATTGATGCACCCTGAAAAACCCATGCGGTTTCAACAACTCATCATATTCTGTCAACCCTTTTGATACCACAATCTTTTCGCCACTAGCCAGGTAAAAGGTGGTGTAGGTGTTATCTGCCTCACACCTTAAAATGTTATCGATTTCGATGATGTGGACTTCTGTCAGGGTGCGGAGAACCATTCGGCCAGTGCCTGGCAGTGGCATTTGTGCAGCCATCCTATTTAACATGGTTTCTTCCGGAGGCTTGACGGACGCTATGGCGCGTGCCACACCCTCGCGAAACTCGGTTTCGTTGATGGGTTTCAACAAATAGTCCACCGCACCCATTTTGATAGCTTGCAAAGCATGGTTGTTGTAGGCAGTAACGAAAATAAGCCTGAATCCGTGATATTGAACACGTTGAAGCACATGAAAGCCAGTTCCTCCCCTGATTTCGATATCGAGAAACAGCAATTCGGGGCGGTGTTGTTCAATCAATTTCACAGCTTCCTCCACCCCGGCTGCTGTTCCTGCAATGGTGATTTGAGGGAACCACCAGGCCAACAAATCACTGATATTCTGCCTGATAAGTGGCTCATCGTCCACAACAACTGCTTTCATATGTCTTTTGCTGTTAAAACAGGAAACCATATTTCAACCTGTACACCAGAGGTTGCGCTGTCAAGCGCTGCCTTGTCGTGCAATTGAAAAACCACCCTCTTTCGCATACTTTTGTTGAGGAGCTTCATCCGCTCCTTGAAAATGCTGGTTGCATAGCCCAAATGGTTTTCCTTGGATGCTCCGCCATTCAATCCCAAACCGTCATCATCAATCAGAACGCGCAGATGCTCACCCTTATCCTCAAACACAATCTGCAGTGTGCCAGGGGTATCGCGTTTGCTGATGCCATGTTCGATGGCGTTCTCAACAAAAGGTTGGATCATCAGGGGAGGTAAAATCAAAATGTCCGTTTCGAGCGTTGGGTCGCAATGAAGACTGAAATGTAAGTGCGACTGAAAGCGGAGTTGCTGAATTTCAAGGTAAGACCTCAGTTGAGTGAGTTCTTCATCCAGACTGATCCAGTCTTCACGGGCACCTTTCAACACCGAGCGCATCAAAGTAGCAAAACTGGCAAGCAGTTCTGCTGCCGGTCCGGCATTCCCGTTACGAAGTTGTTGTTGTATGGCCGCCAGGGCATTGAAGATGAAATGGGGATTCATCTGCGACCGCAACAACTTTTGCTCCAAGACCATTCGCTTGTGCAGTGCGGCAAGCTGGTGCTGCCTCCAGGCAAGATACACGAGCAGTACAAACAGCATCAATGCCACCAAACCCACTAATATCCATGTGTTTAACCTGGCAAGTTCAGCATCTTTCACTGCATTCTCTGCTGTGAGCAGCTGTACACGTTGTTCTTTTTCCCTGGTTTGAAAAGTTGTCTCGAGCAAGGAAATGTTTTTCTTCACTTCTACGGCCGCAAGCGAATCGTTCAGGTGTTCATAACGCAGGCGGAAATGATATGCTTCCTCAAATTTTCCCAGCGCAGCAGCTGTTTCCGACATGCCTTTCAACGACTCCGTTAGCACCTCAACATACTGACTGACTGATGGATGCGACACTGCCATTTGAAAATATCTCTCCGCATTCCGAAAATCACCTTTGTTAAGGTAGCAACTTGCAAGGTTTTCAACCGAGCTGATTTGCCTGTAGGCACTGGCATCGCGCGACATTTCATAATGCTTGAGCGCAGCACGCAAAGCTTTGTCAGGATCATTGAGCGCAAAATAAACCTCTACCAGATTGGCGTTGGCTGTGGAAACACCTTGCGGATAATTGTTCTCAATGCTGATGCGAATCATTTCCTGATACACTTGCAAGGCATCCGCATATTTTTCCTCATCGGCATAGATTCCTCCAAGGTCGTTCAGAATGGAAACTTTTGAAAGAAAACGGGCATAGGATGGGTTTTGTGCCAGATCACGTGCTTTTTCCAGATAATACTTCCATTTATCATTCATCTTGAGCACTTTATATGCCTCACCAATTTGTTGATAAAAGAAACATATGTTGGTGGAGTCTTTGCTTCTCAACTTATAATCCAAGGCCAATTGCTTGGTTTCCAAGCCCTTTTCATACAACCCCATGTTGATATACTCCATACCAAGATTAATGAGTACGCCAGCTGCTCTGGCCGTATCGCCAAAAGAAAGAAACAAATCGGTTGCTTCCTGAAACATGGCATTGATGGTATCAGAGGTGCCTGATTCGGAATAAGTGCAGGCCTGAAGGTTCAGTGCACGCGCGGTCCATTCCAATGGCGGTAATTGCCTGCCCAGATCAATGGCTTTTTGAGTGTATTGTATGCTTTTGCTGACCGAATCGTTGTTGTTGTAAAACAAACCAAGCCGATAAAGGGCTTCCACTTGCGCTTCGGGTTTTCCACTTTCGGTTGCAGTTTTCAGGGCGTCTAAGAGCTCAGATTCATCCTGGGCCTGAAGGGGCAACACAAAACAAAACCCGAGTAGCATAATGAGGCCTGACATGCGGAATACATTCACCTGAAAGGTGCGAGACTTCGTTTTAGAAAAAAAATGGTTGAATTTGACTAACCCCACAATCCCATCTTTTTCATTTGCTCCAACGCCAGCTCGAAATCGCCTGACACTTCCTTCACAGATCGGATGATGTCGGTTTCTGACATCTTTTCGATTTCATGTTCAATGGTTTCGAGTTGTTTCGCCTGCTTGCCCATCTCAAATTGCCGCGCTGATGATTTGAGAGAATGTGCTGTTTTTTTTATGGTTTGGCGATCCATCTCCTGCAAGGCTTCATCGAGCACTTTCATCATTTGTTGGGTGTATGAAACAAACGACTGAATGATGTCGCGCAAATCATTGGGATCGTTGCCAATGATGGCAAGAACAGCATCGAGCTTGAATATATTTTCGTTTACATACGGATTCGCAAGCTGCTGCACTTGTCTTTTTTGTAGCATGGCATTGATATTTAGTGCCAACTCATCAGATTTTTGATAGTTTTTCAAAAGTAGCCCATCAATACCAGATTGTTTGCAGTTTTCTCTGGTCTCGTCGGAATCGTCGCCACTGTAAGCAATGATACAACTGTCAGGATGAATTTGACGCATGGCTCTTGCCAGTTCAAATCCATCAATATCAGGCAAGTACAAATCGAGAAGCACAAAATCGTAGGATTTCATATCAAAAAGCGTCATGGCGGCTTCTCCGTCCTCGGCCAGGTCGTAGCTGCAGCCAAGGTCTTTCATATGACGGGAGGTAAGCAGCTGAATCATTCTGTTGTCCTCCACAATCAAGGCGTTCAAGCCATCCAGACGGGTTGCCGAACGCGGGCTTTCTTCCTGTTTAACAATAAGTTCAGGAACATGAAGTTTATCAACAATGGTACGAAGCAGGAGATTTTTGTCATAGGGCTTTGGAACAAAGCAGTCCATACCAGCCATCAGGCATTCCTCGATGGTAGCTTCCTGCACTTCACCCGAAACGGCAATCACCAGGGCCTTGCTTTTCAAATCCTGACGGATAAGACGTGTGGCGCTGATTCCGTCGAGAACCGGCATGCGTATGTCCATGAGCACAACCTGCGTGTCGGTGTTTTTTTCCAAAAACCGAACTGCTTCGAGACCATTCTCAACCTGATGCAAATCCCAGTTTTTCAAGATCTTGGCCCCCATATCCCTTTGGTAGGCATCGTCATCAACCAGCAAGACTTTTATGTTGCGCGTTTTGCTGTCATCCATTTCAAAAACCTGCTGCACATCGGCATGTTTCTTGTTTCGGTTTTTTTGAAACGGGAGATTGATGGTAATTTTTGTTCCCTTGTCCTTTTCACTTAGAACAAGAAGGGTTCCGCCCATTTGCGCAACATACTCATTGGCAATGCTTAAGCCAAGACCTAGTCCTCCGTAATGCCTTGTGATGCTGTCGTCTTCCTGTCCAAAAAACTGAAATATTTGTTCCTGATGAAAATCACTGATACCAATTCCTGTGTCCTCCACCACAAACTGCAAAGCCATTGAGTCGCCGGCATCTGTTAGAAGGTTTACTGACAGTGCTACTTCCCCTTTTGCAGTAAACTTAATGGCATTGTCGAGCAGGTAAATCAACACATCGTTGAGCTTGGAAGCATCGCCCAATAGCTGAAATTCGAGCGCAGCATCGACATTTTTTTTAAAAGCAACCCTTTTTTTCGCAAGCATAGGCGCCACAGCCTTATCCACATGGCCGAGCAAGGCCTGCAGCGAAAAGGGCACGGTTTCATTCAAGTTTTGGCCCAGGGTAAGGTTTGCAAACTGAAACACCTTTTTCACAGTGTAGTAAAGCGACAGACTTGTATCTGTAATGATTTCAAGGTATTCCTTTTGTTCCTTATCCAGCTGTGTTTCAGAAAGCAGATCGAGGTAGCCCATGATAATATTCAGGGGGTTGCGAAACTCGTGGCTTAATGTGGCAACGATTCTGCGCTGAAAGTCTTTTTTAACAAGCAGACGTGTGAGTTCTGAGCGTTCGCGAATCTGTTTTTCTTTGTACAACTCCTTGTTAAAGACGCTTGCATCACGGCGCAACTGCATCACAAACTTATCAAAAATCGGCACAAGCTCCTCATAATCAGCTTTGGTAAACCTTGATCCCCATAAAAAACCCTTGCTCTCTTTGAGAAATACGAGTTCCAGAAATCCATATTCACCCAAACTCACAACAAAGCGCGAGCCACGGGTTTCGGCCTCAGGCAGAGGAAGCAGGTTTGGGGGCGGATTTTCGATGAATCCATGCTCAAGCAAATGATCCATTAACTGAGCAGGCCTGATGGGCTGAGGGTTTTCGGCATTGTCCGAAGCAACGGCCAAAAGATCAAATTGCCCGATGGGCACATCAGAAGCTGGCATCAGGATGGCTTTTTGAATCCACAGCCTGGCATTGGTACACACTTCGTTTTCAACCAACGCCTTGACGAATTTTTTCGTTGACTGATGCAATCCATCGGCCGATCCTATGGCCATCGAAAGCGAGTAAAGAATTGATTTGTTGATCATTATAAACCCGTATTAGAATCAATCAGAATCCACAACAAGATATGAACCAAAGATAAGCACTATTTTTTTGGTTTTTACATCCCGGGCTTTCAAATTAGATATATTTGCGTGAGGCATCATCGTGAAGGCATTGCCATTATCTATTA
>CAZBMR010000002.1:151038-160010 GCA_964492695.1 uncultured Lentimicrobiaceae bacterium | reverse complement strand
CCACCCGTAAGAAATACAAACTGCACCCTTTGCAGGGCACTGTCGAGTGCCTGATGCAACTCGGATTCACTGTCGCCAATGGTAGTAACCCTCCGCAGGGCAATGCCATTTGCAAAGAGCTGCTCTCCCATCCATGAAGCATTGCTGTTGATTACCTGCCCAATCAGTAATTCATCACCAATGGAGATGATTTCTGCAGCACCGCTTTCGCGTGAAGTAAGGTTCATATCTTTCAATCAATGTGTTTACCAAATCAAATATGCGGGATGCCAAAACGCGAAAGTCACAAGTTTTTGTGGCGTCTGAAAGGCATTTCCATACCTTTGCAAAGGTATTGCAAACCTTGCAAATTTAAGCTTGTTAACATGAATCAAAGGATTATTCCCGACTCGCAGCTTGTGCTCAACGCCGATGGTTCGGTGTATCACCTGAAACTTCAGCCCCATCAAATCGCCGACACCATCATTTTGGTGGGCGACCCCAACCGGGTGAAAAAAATTTCAGCCTTTTTCGATCATGTGGAATTTGAAGTAGCAAACCGGGAAATTATCACTCATACAGGCACTTACAAAGGAAAACGCATCAGCGTCCTGTCAACAGGCATGGGAACAGACAACATCGACATCGTGTTGAACGAACTGGATGCGCTGGTGAATGTTGACCTCAAAAACCGGCGCATCAAGGACGGGCATCGTTCGCTACAACTCATCCGGCTTGGCACTTCGGGTGCTTTGCAGCCTGAAATTCCGGTGGATGGAACCGTTGTGGCCAGCCACACAGCCCTCGGGCTCGATGGCCTGCTGCATTTTTATAAAAACAGTGCCGCAGTGATCGACCAAGCGCTTACACAAGCTTTTGTGGAGCATATGCAATGGCATGCGCTGCTCCCGTCGCCCTATGCCGTGGCTGGTTCAAAACGCTTGCTCCAGCAACTGGCATTCGACTCTATACATGGCATAACAGCAACTGCACCAGGATTTTACGGACCTCAGGGAAGAGTGATACGTCTTGGTCTTGCCGATGATAAGCTGAACCAAAAAATGGAAAGTTTTGTGCATGAAGGGCAAAAAATCACCAATTTCGAAATGGAGTCGTCGGCCTTGTATGGTTTGTCGGCCCTGCTTGGACACGAAGCACTCACCATGTGTGTGATTATTGCCAACAGGGTGACCGAACGTTTTGCTGCTGACTATCATCCATTTATGGAGCGATTGATCGTGAATACACTTGATCGGCTTGCCACATTATCCGACTAAATTCACCTACCCCTCCCAGCATGGTCACGCACACCAAAATGATGCGCCTGCATCACCGAATCCTGTTAACTTTGCTACATTAAATTCTGATTTGCGATGGTATTCAGCAGCAGCCTGTTTCTACTGTATTTTCTGCCGGCCTTTTTGATCCTCTATTATTTAAGCCCGCGCATTCTCAAAAACTATGTGGCGCTACTGGCCAGCGTGTTTTTCTATGCCTGGGGTGCTCCCGACTTTATTTTCATTGTGCTTGGCAGCATTGTGGCCGATTTCTACCTGGTGAAGGTGATGCACCAGTCAACAGGAAAGAAAAAGAAATGGCTCACCGGACTGAGCATTGCGCTGAATATCGGGCTTTTGCTCTATTTCAAATACGCCAACTTTTTTGTCGAAAACGTGGATGCCTTGCTCGCGCTGGCCGGCATGAAACCCATTAGCTGGACACATGTGGCCTTGCCAATCGGCATCAGCTTTTTTAGTTTTCAAAAAATGACCTATGCCGTGGATGTGTACCGCGGTGTGCACGCTCCCCTGAAAAAAATGAGCGATCTGGCCCTGTATATCCTCATGTTTCCGCAGCTGATTGCCGGTCCCATCGTGCGTTTCAACGAAGTGGCCGATCAGCTGGCCGACCGGCGTGCCAACGAAAATGTGGACAACCGCATTACAGGTTTTTTCAGATTTAGCCTGGGTTTAGGAAAAAAAGTATTGCTGGCCAATCCCCTGGGTGCCTATGCTGACAGTGTGTTTGCCGCCGATGCTTCTCAGTTGTCGAGCCCGGTATTGTGGATTGGCATCCTGGCCTATGCTTTTCAGATTTATTACGACTTTGCCGGCTATTCGGATATGGCCGTGGGTTTGGGCCGGATGATCGGTTTCGACTTTGTGGAGAACTTCAACAACCCATATATCTCGAAAAACATTTCCGAATTCTGGCGCAGGTGGCATATGTCGTTGGGCCGCTGGATGCGCGACTACCTGTATATCCCGCTTGGTGGCAACAAGGTGAGTCAGCGCAGGATGTATATGAACCTTTGGATTGTCTTCATCATCTCCGGTTTTTGGCATGGTGCTGCCTGGAATTTCATCATCTGGGGCGCATTTCACGGATTCTTTCTCATTGCCGACCGGCTGTTTCTGCTGAAGTTTTATCAAAAAATCGGGAAGCTGCCAAGCGTGCTCATCACTTTTGTGATCACCCTGGTGGGCTGGGTGCTGTTTCGCAGCGAAAGCCTCACCCAAGTTTGGGACTACACCATGGGCATGTTTAGTTTCAGGGGAGGCAGCAACATCTTTGTAAGCCGCGAAGTGTGGCTGACCATGCTCATGGCTGCGCTTTTTGGGTTCATGGCCTATTTTCCAGCAGTGGAACGCTGGCAGGAAAAAATTCTCTCCAAACAGCAAAGCCTGTCAACCATGGCATGGATGACACTGGCCTCGGTGTTGTTCTTTGTGCTGAGCCTTGCAGCCATCACCTCTTCGGGCTTCAATCCGTTTATCTACTTCCGGTTCTGATATGAAAGCCACTACCGCCAAGCCACTCCTCTTCGGGCTGCTGATGCTTTTGCTCATTTTGCCGGCAGTGCAGCAGTTTGCAAATTTTCCGAAGGTGAAAGCACTGAAAGGATATTTTATTGAACACCACAAACCCAAGCTCAGCTATAAAAACTACCTGAACGGCAGTTTTCAGGACAGCCTCAACAAATACCTTGAGCAGCATATCGGCTACCGTCCTGATTTGGTGCGGCTTCACAATCAGTTTCGCTACTCACTTTTCGACACGCTGTCGGCCATGGGCGTCATCGAAGGCAAAAACGGATATCTGTTTGAGCTCAACTACATCAAAGCAACCTATGGCCTCGATTTCGTGGGCATGGACACCATCAACAAGCACATCCGGCAAACGGTGGAGGTGAACGAATGGCTGAAAAAACGCAATAAGCACCTGGTGGTGATGCTGGCCCCCGGGAAAGGAACCTATCTCCCTGAATACCTGCCCGATGGATACAAACCCGACAGTGTTTTACCCACCAACGAAAGCACCTACTATCAATTGTTGCAGGCAAACAACATTCCCGTGATCAGTGGCAACAGGCTTTTTATGGCTGCCAAAGATACCTGCCGCTATCCGCTTTTCCCGCAATGTGGCATCCATTGGTCTTATTATGGATTGGGCGTCGCTTTCGACACCTTGCTCCATACGATGAATCAGCTCAACGGAAAAGAATTCATCACATTCAAAACCAAACGCATCGAAGTATCGAACAAGCTCCGTTCGCCTGACCGCGACCTTTGGGAAGGTTTGAATATTTTTAGCTTGCCGGATGACCATGCCATGGCCTATCCCGAATTCGGGTTTGAGCGAAAAACGCCCGACAGCATGCCCTCGGTGATTGTGGTGGCCGACAGCTATTACTGGCAATGGTATGGAGGCGGCTATGCCAGCAAGGCTTTTGGGAAGCACGATTTCTGGTACTACAACAAGCAGATCATCCCCGGCGATGGCGGCGAAAGCGTGATGCGGCAAGACATCGATATTCTGACACGTGTGCTCAGCACCGATTTCATCATCCTGCTGCAAACCGACGCCAATATGTCGCGCTACAGCTTTGGTTTCATACCCCAGCTCTGGCAAGCCATTCAAAACACCGGCCAGCTTGACGAACAAGCTTCCGAAGAAATCAGGCAAACGATGGAGCGCATCCGCAACAGCCCATCCTACATGGAGATGATCAGGGAAAAAGCAGCAAAACGAAACATCAGTGTTGAAGAGATGTTGCGCATTGATGCCACCTGGGTTTACGAAAACAAGCACAAAACGGCAGCTTCGGCCGTGAAATAACTTTCCGGATGCGGCTTGAAAAAAAAATAGCATCACTTTTCAACCGGCCGGAAAGAATCGTTTTCTTTCTGGCTGCCCTCGCCAGCCTGATTCCATTGTTTTTACTGCGTTATCACGGATCGCTCGACGGCCCCAAGCACCTCACCGCCTCCAATATTATCGGGCAACTGTTGCTCAACAACCCCTTGTTTACCGGGCTTTTCAAACTAAACTCCTTCTACACAGGCAACACATTGGGAATATGGCTATTAGCTATCTTTAACCTGATATTGCCTGCCTGGCTTGCCGAAAAAATGTTTCTGGCCACCTACCTCCTTGGCTTTGCATTCAGCTTTCGCTACCTGTTGCAATCGTGGCAGCCCAAACCAGGTTTGTTTAGCTTGATCGTCTTTCCGTTTGCGCACTCTTCGCTCTTTTTGATGGGTTATTACAATTTCAGCCTGGCCCTTGCCGGTTTGTTTTTATCTTTTGGCTATTGGATGCGGCACCACGCCACTTTCACCCTTCGAACAGGGATGCCTTTTGCATTGCTGCTCCTGCTCACTTATCTGACCCATGTGTTTGTGTTTTATATATTGCTGATGATCATAGGGTTGTATGCATTGCAGCTGTTGTTGGCAAGTCGTTTGAATGCCGCTGCTTCCAGTCGGGAATTTTGGCGCATGGCCTGCAAAACCCTTTTGGCTGCCTTGCCCTCGCTGGTGCTGTCGGTATTCTATCTTCGCGACATCCTGGCATTTCAACAAAGTGACGGATGGCGGCAAGCACAAGCCAACAAATGGCACGATTTCACCCACTTCAGGATGCTGGTTGGCTTCGACCCCAAAACAGAATTGCCTGTCTATCAATGGATTTTCTATTTGATGCTTGCAGCCACCTTGACAGCATTTGCCCTGCGTCTGACAGCTGCATTCAAAAAAAAGAAGGGCGCAGGCGCATCATTTTTTCGGGAAACTGATCGCATCCTTCTCATTTTCCTCGTATTGCTTGGACTCTATTTCTACCTGCCCGATGGGGCCGACGCAGCCGGAAGTGTTGGCATACGCCTGCTCATCATTGCCACCCTGATGTGGGGCTTGTGGCTAGCAGCTCAAAGCTGGCCAAAATATCTGGCTGTGGTTCCCCTGCTGCTGTTGAGTTATACCACTTTCGAAACGCAAAAAATACACCACCATTTTCTTAAACCCCTGGATGCCTATATCAGGCAGGTCGAAGGCTTCGAAAAGAAAATACCTTCAGGCAGCCGCGTTGTGACCATGAACTTCAGCAAAAACTGGCTCATGCATTATTTCCACAATTACATCGGCATGGAAAACAGGATTGTGGATTTGCGCGGCAATTCTGCTTCAAGGTTTATGGCTTTCGACTGGCGGAACGGGTCACCCGATGTTTTGAATCATCTTGCTCAGGCTGAAGGACTTAATGCAGGATTAGATGCTTCATCCAATTGGCAGACAGCAAATTGGGTAGTGGTTTTCGAATACCGTCAGTTTATTCAGGAGGATACCCAGCAAGGCTTGCGTCAAGCGCTTGAAACATGGTATCAACAGGTGGAAGTGTCTGACAATGGGCTGATTGCACTTTATAAACACAAAAAAATGCAACCATGAAGTCGCTATTCAAAAAAACCGAGCTTTCGCATTTTGTGTTGGGCGCCACGCTTTTGCTGCTTGCATGGATGGTTTTTTCGCACACCCCGCATAAAATTATTTCGTGGGATATTTTTGGCTATTACCTCTACCTCCCTTTCACTTTCATTTACAACGACTTAGGCCTTCGCAACTTTGAAGTGCTCCAGCAAATCATGGACACCTACCAAAACACCGAATGGTTTTATCAGGCCTTGCCGCAAGACGGAGGCGTGTGGGTGATGAAATATCCGATGGGCATGGCATTGCTCTACCTGCCATGGTTTGTGGTTGGACATGTGTGGGCTTTGCTGGGCGAAGGACTTGCCGATGGCTTCTCAACACCTTATCAGCTGAGCCTGCTCTACGGAAGTTTCGTTTACACCCTGATCGGTCTGGTGTATTTCAGGAAAAGCCTGCGCCATTTTTTCAATCCTGTGTTTTCATCCATCCTGTTGGTCATCACTGTATTTGGCACCAACTTCATGGTGCTGACCGTGTGGCACGGGCAAGGACTCATGTCGCACAACTACCTCTTTTTTCTTTTCAGCCTGTTGCTTTGGAACACCTTGCAGTGGCATGCAATGCCCACATGGAAAAACTCAGCAGCTTTGGGAATCCTCATTGGGCTGTCGGCACTTAGCCGGCCAACCGAGCTGCTGGTGGCCATCGTGCCGGTATTGTGGGGCGTGCATAACAAAGACAGTTTTCGGCAAAAAATGCAGCTTATTCAAAGACATTGGCCAAAGGTATTCTTAAGCGCTGTCCTGGTGATGCTGCTCGGAAGCATGCAGTTGATCTATTTCAAAACGATGACCGGCAAGTTTCTCTTCAACAGCTATGGCGGAAACGCAGGCGAAGGGATGGAGTTTTTACACCCCTACATCTTCGAAGTGCTGTTTAGCTTCAGAAAGGGATGGCTTGTTTACACCCCTGTGATGGCCTTTGCAATCATCGGATTTGTGTGGCTTTACCGTGAGAAACGCGAACAGTTTTATGCCCTGCTGGTTTACTTTCTGCTTTCGTTTTATACTATCGCAAGCTGGTCGTGCTGGTGGTATGCCGACAGTTTCAGCCAAAGGGCCGTCATCCCGATGTATGTTTTTCTGGCGCTGCCCATGGGAATCATGTTGGAGCATCTGCTTCTCCGGCACCGCTTTACAGCCCTCATCAGCAGCCTGATTTTATCGATGTTGCTGATGCTCAACATTTTTCAGAGCCGGCAATTCCTCAAAGGCATCATCCACAGCAGCAGGATGACAAAAGAATACTACAAGGCGGTTTTTCTCAAAAACAGGATTCCTGCCAACGCCACCGATCTTTTGCTGGTTGACCGCAACAAAGCGCCAGAGCAATTGCTCAAAGAGCAAGACTTCGTATCGCGCCGCCTGATGATGCACAATTTTGGAGTGCATCCGCAAAGCGAAGCTGCGCCTGATGGCCAGCCGGCCATAAAATTAAATGCCGAAAACCCCTTTGCACCCGCGCTTGACATGACTTTCGATGAAATGGGCGTGCGCACCTTCGGCATATTGAAACTGCATGCCGAAGTGTGGACAGACACCCCTCTGAAGCAAAATCCTTTTGCGCTGACAGCAACCTTTTTTCACAACAACTATGCTTATTATTACAATAGCTTCACCCCCGACACCAGTGATGTAGCAGTAAATAAATGGGTTAACATTGAAATGCTTTACCTCATACCCGAAGTACGACGCCCCGATGATCTTTTCCGTTTCACCGTTTACCTCCAGGGGAGAGAATCCATTTGGGTACATAAGACAGAGGTTGACCTGCTTGAACCCAAAAAATAGACCATTTTGGGCGAGACACCCCTCGCTTCATCAGCAGAAGGAACAGCTGGTTTTTTTTTCGTTCGGAGCGAATATATTGAAACAAAAACTGTAATATTGAAAAAAAATAGTTTTCCGGTTTGAAAACAGCAGGCATTGTGATCATCTTGTTGCTGACCGTTCGTGTTGGCACCGCACAAAAAGATATACGACAGATTGACAGCCTCGTAAACCTTGTCAACACCCAAACTGGACAGGACAGGTTGATGACCCTGATTCATTTGTCAGAGGCATACCGTGAAATTTCGATCGACAAAAGCATCGAAACCGGTGAAAAAGCCGAGCAATACGCCAATGAATCCGGACTTGATGATATGAAAGGGACCATACTCCTTTCGCTTGGGAAAAGCGCATCCATTTCGAGCGATTATCCCCTGGCACTCTCCTATTTGGCCAAAGCAGCCAAGGCTTTTGAGGAGTCAAAAAACACAGAAGATCTTCTAAAAACACACATCAGCACTGCTATTATCTATAAAAATCTGGCAGACTATGAAAAAGCCGATCTTGTGTTTCGGAAAGCGATTGACCTGGCAAAAGAAAATAAACTGCAACTGCAACAAGCCAACGCAGAAACCAACCGGGGTAATATGTTTTTTGCGCTCGGGCACTACAGCAAGGCGATGGACAGCTATCAAAGCGCCAAAAGCCTTTACGATGCCATTCAGGATACCAGCCGGCTTGCCATCGCATTAACCAATATCGGCTTGGTTTATTGGCAATGGAACAAAAACACGCTTGCGCTCGACATGCTGCTCAAAGCCAAAGAGATTTACGAAAAAGAAAACAACATGGTTGAGCTTGGGAAAGCCTACAACAACATCGGTAAAATATACTATTCTGATATCAAAGACACCAGCCTGGCACTCACCTATTTCGAAAAGTCGCTCTCGATCCGCGAAGAGCTTGGAAATCAATTGGGTATTGCCATTGTATTGGCAAACATAGGTAACATTTACCGCGATCGTAAACAATTTGATAAGGCTTTTGAACTTTACACCCGCTCCCGGTATATCAGCAAGGCCATTGGCTATAAGGAAGGTTTGCTGCTTGTGAATTATTATACGGCCCTGGCGCATCAAAAAAATCGTCAGTTCATGCAGTCGAACATATTGCTCGACAGCTGTTTGAGCATGGCCAAATCGTTAGGTATCGATTCGTACAACAGTCTGGTGAACGAGGCCAAACTCACCAATCAGGCTGCTTTGGGAAACTATGATGCCTTTATTGCAGAGTTTAAAACCTTTTCGGCAGGCCGTGATTCACTTAAAAAGGAGCTTGACAATTTGAAATATGCCGAACTGGAAGTGCGAAACGAGCTAAAGGTAAAAAAACAGGCACTCGAAGATGCAAACAGGGTGCAAAGGCAGCTTCAGCAGCGGCTGGCAACACAACG
>CAZBMR010000002.1:140323-150938 GCA_964492695.1 uncultured Lentimicrobiaceae bacterium | reverse complement strand
ACCTCGTTGATGATGTGTTCCTGATGGGTGTCTTTCAGTAAGGCAATGGCGGCCCTGAACGCAATGAAATCGCTGAGTTTGGCCATATCAATGCCATAACAGTCGGGGTAGCGGATTTGAGGTGCCGAAGAAGCAATGAGGATGTGTTTGGGCTGAAGCCTGTCCAGAATACGTACGATGCTGTTTCTCAGTGTAGTACCACGCACAATGCTGTCGTCAACCACCACAAGGTTATCGGTTCCGGCCTGCACAACGCCATAGGTAACGTCGTAGATGTGTGCCACCAGGTCGTCGCGCTGATTGTCTTGTGTGATGAAGGTTCTGAGCTTCATATCCTTCACTGCAATGTCGTCAACACGCAGCCTGACTTCGAAAATATCGTCGAGGTCCTGCTTGGTGATTTTATCTCCCAAAGCCAGAATTTTGTCTTTTTTCACCTGCAGGCAGTGGTTGTTGAGCTCCTGCACCATGCCCCTGAACGCAGCAGAAGCCGTGTTGGGGATGTAGCTGAAGACTGTGTCTTTCAGGTCGAAGTCAATGGCTTTTAAAACAATGGGTGTCAACAACTTGCCCAGTGCTTTGCGTTCCTGGTAAATGGCAGGATCTGTCCCGCGCGAGAAATAAATGCGCTCGAACGAGCAGCTTTTCTTTTCGCCCGGCTGCTTGCACATTTCCTCCGACCAGCTTCCGTCTTTTTTTATGATCAGCGCATATCCCGGTTTTAACTCCTTGATTTGATGTTCTTTGGCATTGAAAGCCGTAAGTATGGGCGGACGCTCCGATGTGGCCACCACCACCTCATCATCGGCATAGTAATAGGCCGGCCTGATGCCGTTAGGGTCGCGAAGCACAAAGGCATCGCCATGCCCAAACATACCTGTGATCACATAGCCACCATCCCAATATTGCGAACTTTCTTCGAGGATCGAACGCACATCGAGTTCACCTGCTATTTTGTGGGTAATTTCCTTTTTACTCAGTCCCGACCCTTTGTATTTCCAGTAAATGCGCTCGTTTTCCTCGTCCAGAAAGTGACCGATTTTTTCCAAAACAGTCACTGTATCAGATGTTTCAACGGGATACTGACCCAGTTCAACCAGTTTGTTGAACAGCTCATCCACATTGGTCATGTTGAAGTTGCCTGCCAGCACCAGGTTTCGGGTTTTCCAGTTGTTGGCCCTTACAAACGGGTGCAGGTTGTTGATGCTGTTGAGTCCAAAAGTGCCATATCTCAGGTGTCCCATCATCACCTCGCCGGTAAAATCAACGTTTTGCTTGAGCCAGTGCACATCGTTGAGGCGGGCTGGCGTTTTTTCCTTGAGCTCGGCCAGACGGTCATACACCTGGTTAAATATGTCTTTGATGGGGGTGCTGGAATTGCTTCGAATGCGGTTGATGTATTTCTGACCAGGCGGCATGTCGAACTTCACACCGGCGATGCCTGCCCCGTCTTGCCCGCGGTTGTGCTGCTTTTGCATAAGCAGGTGCAGCTTGTGAAGTCCGTAGAAAGATGTGCCGTATTTTCCGAGGTAATATTCCAGGGGCTTCAGCAGTCGAACCATGGCGATGCCACATTCGTGTTTGATTTGATCACTCATGACATTTTGCTTGTGACGAAATAGGATTATTTTTGTCAACAATTGAAGCTGCAAAATTAATCAAAAATATGAAGCCTAAAATTCGACCGGCAGAGGCGGCTGATTTACCCGTTATTGCTGGCTTTCAGTTGCAAATGGCACTCGAAACGGAAGCGTTGCACCTCAACGAAGTTGTGCTCCGGGCTGGGGTTGAAGCTCTTTTTAACGATCCTTCAAAAGGGCGCTATTTCGTGGCTCAAACATCGGATGAGATTGCCGGATCGTTGCTCATCACCTATGAGTGGAGCGACTGGCGAAACCAAAGCGTGTGGTGGATTCAATCGGTGTTTGTAAAATCTGAATACCGCCGCAAAGGGATTTACACGGCTTTGTATGACTATGTAAAAAACCTTGCCATCAACGATGACTCAGTGGGTGGCATCCGGCTTTATGTGGACAAAACCAACCTGAATGCCCAGGCAACATACCGGCAACTTGGCATGAACGGCGATCATTATCAGCTGTTTGAATGGATGAAAACCTTTTAAGCCGTCCTGCCCGTGATGATGGTGTTCAAGCGCCATTAATGTGTAATTTTGCATTTTGATTGTTGCCCATGAAACTGAACGACTTAACTGCTATCTCGCCCATTGACGGGCGCTATCGCAGCAAAACAGAAAAGCTGTCAGCCTACTTTTCGGAATTTGCCCTTATCCGCTACCGTGTGCAGGTGGAAATTGCCTACTTTATGGCCTTGTGCCGGCTTCCCTTGCCCCAATTGAAAGGTTTCAAGCATGAATACTTTGATCAGCTGAATGACATTGTTAAGCATTTTTCATTGGAAGATGCGCAGGAAATCAAACAGATAGAGCAAACTACCAACCACGATGTGAAAGCTGTGGAATATTTTCTCAAGAATCGGTTCGACAACCTTGGCATCGGTCAGTTTAAGGAATTCATTCATTTTGGACTCACCTCTCAGGATATCAACAATGTGGCCCTGCCCCTCAGCCTGAGAGATGCGCACCAAACAGTGGTCCTTCCGGCTTTCATCCAACTGAAAGATCAGCTGAAAGCGCTGGCACTCGAATGGAAGGATGTGTCCATGCTGGCCCGCACGCACGGACAACCGGCCAGCCCCACCCATCTGGGAAAAGAAATTTACGTATTTGTGGAACGTCTTGAAAATCAAATAAACTTGCTCAAAACCATTCCCTTTTCCGCCAAATTTGGAGGTGCTACAGGGAATATGAACGCCCATGTGGTGGCCTATCCCGAAACCGATTGGCATGCCTTTGCCAACAACTTCATCGGGCAGGAGCTTGGGTTGCACCGGCAGCAAGTGACCACCCAAATTGAGCATTACGACTATTTGGCAGCCTGGTTTGATGGCGTTAAACGTCTGAATACCATTCTGATCGACCTGAGCCGCGACATCTGGCTGTATGTGATGCTCGACTATTTCAAGCAACGCATCAAAGCTGGCGAAGTTGGCTCGTCGGCCATGCCACACAAGGTGAACCCCATCGATTTTGAAAATGCCGAAGGCAACCTGGGCATTGCCAATGCGCTGCTCGAGCACCTGAGCGCCAAGCTTCCTGTGAGCCGTTTGCAGCGCGACCTCACCGACTCCACCGTCACGCGCAACACAGGCGTTCCATTGGCACACACCTTGTTGGCCATCGCATCGCTTCAAAAAGGATTAAAAAAATTGATTCTGAATGAAATAAAGATCAATGCCGATCTCGAAGCCAACTGGGCCGTGGTGGCCGAGGCCATCCAAACAATCCTCCGCCGCGAACAAATACCTGGCGCCTATGAGCTATTGAAAGACCTGACCCGCACCAATGAAGGTATTACGGCACAAAGCATCAGGGCATTCATTGCACAGCTGGAAGTATCCCCTGCAATCAGGGCCGAATTATCGCGCATTACGCCGGCCAACTACACAGGCTTCAACACCTTAACCTAAAAGTATGAAAAAATTCCTTCGCATTCTTGCATTCGCAAAACCCTATTGGGGCTATGCGCTGCTCAATGTGCTCTTCAACCTGCTGACGGTGGTTTTTTCGCTCTTTTCATTTGCCTTGCTTGTTCCTTTCCTGAACCTGCTGTTCGGCACCGAAGAGCTGGTAACAGAGCGCCCGGATTTTGCCTTTAGCTCCGATGCGCTGCTGGGCAACCTCAACTATGAAATCAGCAGCATCATCGTTGAAAGCGGCCCGCATGAAGCCTTGCTGTTTATTTGTCTGGTACTCGTCACAGCCTTTTTTATGCGCAATGTGGCACGTTTCATGTCGAGCTTTTTTATGGCCAACGTCAGGGTTGGTGCCGTGAAAGACATGCGCAACGCCATCTACAACAAGCTTTTAATTCTGCCACTTTCTTTTTACAACAAAAACAAAAAGGGCGATATTCTTGCGCGCATCACCAACGATGTGCAGGAAGTGGAATACTCGATCATGAATTACCTGGAAATGCTTGTGCGCGACCCCATTATGATATTGGCATACCTGATCTTCATGTTGTCGATGAGCCCACAACTCACCTTGTTTGTATTTTTGATTCTGCCCGTCACGGGATACATCATCGGGCTGATTGGCCGCAGCCTGCGCAAAACCTCCAAGGTAGGCCAAACGCGCATGGCCGAGATGCTGTCGCACATCGAAGAAAGCATCTCAGGGCTTCGCATCATCAAGGCATTCAACGCCATCGGCTATTCCGACCGGAAATTTCGGGAGCAAAATGGCTTGCTTTCATCCCTGATGATCGGCATCTACCGCAGGCGCGACCTGAGTTCGCCCATGAGCGAGTTTCTCTCGTCGGTGGTGATTATCATTGTTTTATGGTTCGGTGGTCGCATGGTTTTGTCGGATGCCTCCCCTGTGAGTGCAGCTGATTTTATCACCTACATCATCATCTTTTCCCAAATCATTCCACCGGCCAAGACCTTTGCGCAAGGCTACTATCACATTCAGAAAGGCATTGCCTCTGCTGAGCGCATTTTTGAAATTCTGGATGCAGAGGAGGTGATTGTTCAAAAGCCTGATGCGCTGAAAGTGAAAACCTTCAACAAGCAGATCGAATACCGGAATGTAGGTTTCAAATATGTGCGCGAAAATGTGCTGAGCAACATCAACCTCACCATTGAAAAAGGAAAGATCATTGCGCTGGTGGGCGAGTCGGGCGGCGGAAAATCGACGATGGTTGACCTGCTACCCCGTTTTTATGATGTGACCGAAGGTCAGATCTTGCTGGATGGCAACGATTTGCGCGATTGTCGCATCGACGATTTGCGTGCTTTGATGGGCATCGTTACGCAGGAAAGTATTTTGTTTAACGACACACTGTTCAACAACATTGCGTTTGGCAGCAGCACCGCCACATATGAAGAAGTGGTTGCTGCAGCAAAAGTTGCCAATGCCCACGATTTCATTATGCAGATGGAAAAAGGCTACGATACCACCATCGGCGACAGGGGCATGAACCTTTCAGGCGGCCAGCGTCAACGCATCAGCATCGCCCGTGCCATCCTGAAAAATCCACCCATTTTGATCCTCGACGAGGCCACCTCCTCGCTTGATACTGAGTCGGAACGACTGGTGCAGGATGCCCTGGCTCAGGTGATGAGCACCCGCACCTCGGTGGTGATAGCCCACAGGCTGTCGACCATTCAGCATGCCGACGAAATCATCGTAATGCAAAAAGGCCAGATAGCTGAGCGGGGCAAGCACGACGAATTGATAGCAAAAGGTGGGGTTTACAAGAAATTGTTCGATTTACAATCCTTTAGCTGAAAAGGGAGTTTTTGAAGCTGAGGTTTCAGAATTCGATAAAAGGCTGTATTTTTGCAGCCTGAACGGCCTCGTAGTTCAATGGATAGAATAGCAGATTCCGGTTCTGTCGGTTGGGGGTTCGAGTCCCTCCGGGGTCACTTAGAAAGCTGGTTAACAGGTTGTTAACTGGCTTTTTTTAGTTTTCTGTCGTCCAATTGCTTTTCGAAATAATCCAGTCCCTCGGGAGTGGCAATGCTGCGTATCAGGCTTTCAAACATTTGGTTGAACAACACCTCAAAAGAAAACGATTCGGCCGGAAAAAAATCTTCGTTGTGAATGTCAATTAACCGACTGAGGTAAAGCCTCGAAATGAGCTCGGCGCTGAGGTCGCTGCGATACATGCCCTGATTGATACCTATGCCCATATTGAGCCTGATTTTTTCAGATACGACGATCATCCGTTTTTGAAACTGTTCGTGATACACCGCCGGATATTTGATTTTTATTTGTGGCGACAACGATGGAAAGATGTCATTGAATTTTCGGGCTATTTCCATCGACACATGCAGCATGGCATCAATGGCGTTGATGTCTTTCAATTCGTTGTTGTCAGTGATATCGGTAAATTTTTCCAGCTCATATTCCAGAAGCAGCCGCACCAGGTCTTGGGTGGTGGGTGCAAAAAGCATCAGCTCATCTATTGGAAAATCACGAATCTGTCCCAGCGTTTCGAATGAGAGGTCCAGACTATTCATTTCCAATGCTTTGTGTCGTGTGAGGTCGAGAATCGGCCGCAAATCTTCGTGTATCATCGTTGAAGTTGTTGTTTGAAAAAAAAAGCGCTTTCGCCCAAAGACGCAGACACGGCTCACATGGTTGCAATCGGGCCAAAAAGTCGTATCAAACGCAGCCAATTTAGAAATTGAAGGAGGATTTTCAGCAAGGCACAAACCACATTGGAGGTCGTCAGCGATCCAGCACCATTTGCCTGTGTTTGACCAGTTCGTCGGTTTTTAGCACCAACAAATAGGACCCGGCAGGCAGGTGATAAATGGCATTGTCAAAAACTTCTTCGTACTTGCCTGCTTTCATCATCCCTTCGGTAAGCCTCACCAGCTCGGTTCCGTAATGATCAAAAACCGAGAGTGTTACAAAGGATGGCTTAACGAGGCGATAGGAAAAGATGGTGATTTCGCTGAACGGATTAGGTGCATTTTGATCGAGGCTATGCACCAGGGCAAGCGATTCGGGCAGGGCCACGCTGAGATCGACAATGGCTGTTTGGAGGTTCAGTGATCCGTTTGATTCGCGGCGTGTCCAGATGGGCCGCACCACCCCGTTTGCAGCAGATATGTTGTTATAATCGCCAAAAAAATAACCAGATGCGGTGGGTGTGAAAGGTGTTTCGCTGATTTTGAAATTCGTAAAAGAGGCACCACCATCCTCAGAAACAGCCATATACACATCCGTTGCGTTGCCCGATAGGTTGCGTCGGTCGTAGAAAACACAATACAGCTTGCCATTTGTCTGGTCAATGGCCATCCAGGTGAAAAACTGGTGCTTACCGGGCAAGTCGTCGTTCACCCTGATCGGGGCTGTCCATGTATTTCCACCGTCGGTTGACTTTACAAGCCAAATATCTGTATCGTTGATGCCATTTGACTGGTCGGCATAGTTCACATAAATTGTTCCGTGGTTTGGCCCGCCACTGAGATCACACAGTGTGATGGGCATGCCATTGCTCCGGGCAATGCCGGGGATGTCGAGATCCCAGCCACCGGGTTGAGGGGTTACAGAAATATCGTTGTCGAGCCAGGTGTTTCCGCCATCGGTGGAACGGTCGAACACAATACCGGCGGGGCCCGACCATGCCACATACACCTGCCCTTCAGGTCCTACAGCAGGCACTGCACCTTCCACAGTGTTGTCGCTATCGATGCAGTCGCCCGAAACTTCGCTGATGGTGATGGCTTCGGTCCAGGTGTTTCCACCATCGACCGATTTGCTGAAGCGGATGTTGCTTTGGCAAAAAGCGCTGGGGCTTCCATAGTCGTCAAACTGTGTCCAGGTAAGGTAGATGACATTCGTCTGCGGATCGACCACGGCCCAGTGCTTGTCCTGGGCTTTGTTGCCGTTGAGGCCGGTAAAAGTACCATCTGACCATGTTTTGCTTTGTTTGTCAAACTTTTGGCACACAATGCGATCGATCCAGTTTCCGTTGACAGGATTGGCCAGGTGAAAGAAATAAAAATCGCCGGCAGTGTCGGCAATAATCACCGGATCGCCCCAAACACCATATTCGGGCGACACCAGTATGCCGGAGATCCAACTATAGCCGCCATCTTCGGAATAATACCAGAAGTTGAGATTCGACCCGACCATGATTTCGTTGGTGTTCAGTGGATTAATACAGATGGACGGTTCGTTTGGTCCGGTAAAACTACCCACTTGTATATTCAGGTGCTGTGCCGTAGTTGAAAAAAACAGCATCAGGCTCATGAAAAGCAGGGTGGTTCGCAGTGATGTCATCGCTTATTGATTTGATGTGAAACAATGCTAGCCACACAAGCATCACCTGTGACGTTTACAACGGTGCGCAACATATCGAGTGGCCTGTCGATGGCAAAAATCAGCGCAATGCCCTCGGTTGGAACGCCCACCGAATTGAGCACGATCACCAGCATGATCATGCCAGCACCCGGAACTGCAGCCGAACCGATGGAAGCCAACGTAGCCGTTAGAATAATTGTAAGTTGTTGTGAGAGCGAAAGATCCATTCCATATATCTGAGCCAGGAACACCGCTGCAACTGCCTGATAGAGACTAGTACCATCCATATTGATTGTAGCTCCAAGTGGGAGCACAAAACTCGAAACTTCTTTTGGAATCTTCAGGTTTTGTTCGCAACACTCCATGGTCACAGGCAAGGTGGCTGCACTGCTGCTTGTGGAAAAAGCCAGCAACTGAGCAGGAGCAATGGCTTTGAAGAAAAAAGCTGCCTTTTTTCCGGTGAGAAGCCGCAAAAGCAGCGGATAAAAAAGGAATATAACAATAAGCAATCCGATCACTACGGTAAGCGCATACATACCCAATGTGGAGAAAATCTCGAGTGTATCGCTCAACCGATCACCTGCCAGCTGTGTTGTCATGGATGCGATGAGTGCAAACACACCCAATGGGGCCATTTTCATGATCAAATCCACCATTTTCATCACCACCTCGTTGAGCGAATCAACGAGCGATTTGGCCGGCTGCGCTTTTTCAGATGGCAGTAATACGAGGGCCAACCCAAACAACAAGGAGAAAAAGATCACCTGTAACATATTCGTGTTCAACGACATGGCCTGTATGATGTTGTCCGGCACAATGTCCACTAAAAATTGCAGAGGCCCGCTGCTTTCAGAAGGAGCGTCAATTACTTTTTGAGCGTATCTGGTGCGAAACTCCATTGCTTTATCCTCCGACAGAAAATTTCCGGGATTGATCAGGTTGACCATAATTAGCCCTAAGCTAACAGCCATCACCGTTGTAAAAAGATAAAACGAGATGGTGCGCCATCCGATGCTCGAAAGGCGCGAAACATCGCTCAGACCTGAAACCCCGTTGATGAGCGAAACGATGATGAGTGGAATGGCGATGAGCTTGAGCAGGCGGATGAAAATGGTTCCAAAAGGCTGAACCCAATCAGCAGTAAACTGGTGCCAACCAGCCACCACTGCGAGCATGCCAAACAACAGCCCAAGTGCAAGACCGGCCAGAATCATCCAATGCAAGGGTAAGCGCTTCCAGATCATAAAAACATTTTATGGGTCAAAAGTAGGGAAAAGCCTGCTACGCATCGTGTTGAAAAACATCATCAGACCTTAGAAATTAATTTGATCGCTGCACCAATAATTATTTACTTTGTCATTTAGTTCATCATCGTTATGGCCAAACCGAAACGAATTGGGATTTTGAGTGCAGGCGGCGACTGCCCGGGCATCAATGCTGCCATCAGGGGTGTGGGTAAAACTGCCATCGTGAAATACAACATGGAAGTGTATGGTATATCATCTGGTTATTCAGGTCTCATATACAATGATATAGAGTTGCTGACCGAAGACAAGCTTTCGGGCATCCTCACACTTGGAGGAACCATTTTGGGCACATCGCGCGAAAAGCCATTCAAGAAAAACGGCATGCCGGGCACTGACAAACCTAAGCTCATCAAAAAGCACTACAAGGAACTTGGCCTCGACTGTCTGGTGTGTATTGGTGGCAATGGCACCCAAAAAACGGCCGCATTGCTGTCGGAAGAAGGGCTGAATGTGGTAGGTATTCCAAAAACCATTGACAATGATGTGTTTGGCACCGATTTCACCTTTGGGTTCGACAGCGCCGTAAGCATCGCCACCGAGGCGATGGACCGTCTGCATACCACCGCCAACTCGCACAAGCGCATCATGGTGATTGAGCTGATGGGGCATCATGCTGGTTGGCTGGCCCTGTATGCAGGCATGGCCGGTGGCGGCGATGTGATTTTGATACCCGAACTCGGCTACGACCCCAAGGTGGTGAACCGCTATCTGCTCGACCGCGCCTACCGCAAGAAGCCCTATTCCATTGTGGTTGTGGCCGAAGGCCTTCAAAAACCAGAAGAAGAAGTTTCTGCCGCCGCCTATGTGTCGCGGATGATTGAAAAAGGCACACGCATCGAATCGCGCACCACCATCCTGGGTTATGTGCAGCGGGGCGGAAGCCCCTCGGCCATGGACCGCATACTGGCCACACGATTTGGCTCGCATGCGGTGGAACTCATTGCCGAGGAAAAATTTGGCCGCATGGTAACCATCAAAAACGGCCACACCGGCAGCGTTTCACTCAAAGAAACCGCCGGAAAGGTGCGCCTTGTGCCAACAGATCATTCATTACTCAACAAAGCCCGCGCACTCGACATCTGTTTGGGAGTTTAGGCCAATAACAAGAACCATCATGACATTTCAAACCATTTCAGCCATCGTATTTGCCAGCATCATGGCGCTTCTTGCGCTCCTTTCGTGGGGCATCGTGCTGAGCGGTCGCTTCAAAAGCCAATTTATGCTGCCCTGCCTGAAAAAAGACTGCTACAAGCTTGCACGTTTGCTCTTTCTGATCCAGTCGTTCTTGCTGCTCTTTGCAGCGGGGCTGGTGTGGATGCGCATCACACAACTCAACCAAAATCACGAAGACAATGTGATTGACAACCTCATTTATGGCTTATCCAGTTTGCTACTCATCAGGGCC
>CAZBMR010000002.1:122006-140223 GCA_964492695.1 uncultured Lentimicrobiaceae bacterium | reverse complement strand
AACCGGGTTTTGGAAAAAGCCATCGAACATCATTGCCGCAAAGTTTTATGCGATGAGCGAGGACTTACATACAACCTGAGTATTGCTGAAACCTTTGAGTTGGGCGAGCTCGTTTCAAAAAACATTCAGTATATTAAGGCAATTGCTTTGGTGGTAAACCACAATCAGGAGGCGGTTGCAATGTTTTGGGAGAATGTGACGGTAAACCGCAATGTGCGGGCAAAGGTTTTCACCAATAAAGAGGATGCCATTCACTGGATTCAAAAGCTTGTCTAATAATCAATTATGAAAAAAGATACGGGCCATTTTCCTTTATACACCTTTCGGTCAAACTTGATCTGTTCGTTTCTTGTTTTGCTTCTCCTGTTTGGAATTCCGCAACACGTGTTGAAGGCACAACAGCAAAGCTGGCTAACTTATTACGAGCAATCGGGCTACATTGCCACGCCGCGCTATGCCGAAACCATGGCTTTTGTTGATCAATTGGATGCAAAATCCGACAATATCTCTGTAATCGATTTTGGAATCAGCCCCGAAGGCAGGGCCTTAAAGGCATTGGTTTACGACCATGATGGTTTGAGCGATCCGCAGCAAATCCGTGAGCAAGGCCGCATGGTGCTGATGGTGCAGGCCTGCATCCATCCGGGCGAATCGGAAGGAAAAGATGCCATGCTGATGCTGCTGCGCGATCTGGTTGTGCACCGGCAATATATTGATCTGTTCCAGGATGTTTCGCTGCTTTTTATACCCATCTTTAACGTGGATGGCCACGAACGATTCGGCCCCTATGGCCGCATCAACCAAAACGGGCCCAAAGAGATGGGCTGGCGCACCACCGCACAAAACCTCAACCTGAACCGAGACTACCTGAAGGCTGATGCCCCCGAGATGCAGGCCTGGCTGAGGCTCTATCACCGGTGGCAGCCAGAGTTTTTTATCGACACCCACACCTCGGATGGAGCTGACTATCAATACACCATCACCTATGCACTGGAAACAGGCGGGCAGATGGATGCTGCACTCACCGAATGGCAAACCGGCAACTATCTGCCTCCGCTCGAAAAGCTGATGGAGAAGGCCGGCTTTCCGCTGTTTCCATACGTGAGTTTCCGGCGTTGGCACGACCCCCGCAGCGGCCTGGTGTCAGGCATCGCCTCGCCCATGTTTTCGCAAGGCTACACCGCCGTGCGCAACCGCCCCGGCCTGCTCGTTGAAACGCACATGCTCAAGCCTTATCACCAGCGTGTTGATGCCACAAAGGCAATCATTTTGTCGACGCTGGAAATTCTTCAGTCGCAACATGCACGGCTCCAACAACTTGTGACGGAAGCCGACCGCAAAACCGAAAGCCCCAACTTCATCCAACAGCCTTTTACAGTGAACTATGAAGTTGATATGCAAGACAGCAGCATGGTGGCTTTTAAGGGTGTGCGCTACGATGTGACACAAAGTGAGCTCACCGGCGGCAACTGGTTTATTTACAAACCCTCTGAGCCTGAAACCTTTATGCTGCCAATGTTCGATAAAAGCCGGCCGAAGGAACTTGTCCGGCTTCCGGCAGCATATATTGTGCCTCCGGCATGGCAACAAGTGCTCGAACGCATGCAGCTGCACGGAATCGAAATGTATCCCATCCCAAATGCGCAAAGCCTGCCATGCAACGTTTATCATTTTGATGAGGTGAAGTGGAACAGCCGCCCGATGGAAGGCCGTCATCGCATCACCGAACTAAAACTCCACGAATCAACCGAGGAACAAATGTTTCCGGCAGGAAGCATGGTCATTCCCATGCAACAGCCTCTGGCAAGGCTTATCGCCTTCATGCTCGAACCAAAAGCTGCCGGCTCGCTGGTTGAATGGGGGTTTTTCGACATTGTCTTCGAACAAAAGGAATATGCCGAAACCTATGTGATGGAGCCTCTGGCCAGAAAAATGCTCGACAGCATTCCCGGCCTGCGCGAACGCTATGAAGCCAAAAAAGCTGCTGAGCCCGATTTTGCTTCCGGACAATGGCAGCAGCTCAACTGGTTCTACAGCCAGACACCCTGGTGGGACAAACAATACATGCGCTATCCCGTTGGCCGCATCATGAAGAATGAGGATGTGCCTGGGGGCGTGATACGGAGTACGAAATAAGGAAGCACCCGCACAAGATTAGAAATCAATACATTAATATGTGCAAGAGGATGATCAGACAGTTCAGATTTTTAACATGCAATAAATACGAAACTTAAGCCTCATAAGATTGCAGTTCGTGTTCCACCTGGGGAAGCAGTTTGCTGATATAATCTTCCACCTGTTTAACAAGCTGCCGGCATAGCTGGCTGTTCACGTCCTCGGTTTTTTCGATTTGATACGCCAGTTGCGACAAGGTATTGAGATTGATTGAAAAAGCAGTCCCCTTCAATTTGTGGGCGGCAGCCACCAGCTGATCGCGGTTTTGCTGTTCGAGGTGCAAGCGCAGGTCGGCTTTTGAGCGCTGCAGGCTCTCGCGGAGCACCAGCAAAAACTCCCTGAGAAACACCGGATCGTCGCCCAAATCCTGCTTTAGCAATTGCATGGAAAAGGTATCTTCCTTTTTTGCTGATGTACTTGTTTTTTCAGGCTTGTTAACGAGCTCAGCAGGCTGAAGCCATTTTTCGATGATGGCCGTAATCGTTTCTTCTACCACAGGTTTGGTAACGAAATCGTTCATACCTGCCTCGAAACATTTCTCCTTCTCGCCTTTGACATTGCCTGCCGTGAGTGCAACAATGGGCACCAGCTCCAATCCGGGCAACTGCCGTATGGTCTTTGTGGCCTCATATCCATTGAGCACAGGCATTTGCACGTCCATGAAAATAAAATCGGGGGTATGTGCCTCGCAAAACGAAACAGCATGGCCGCCATGATGGGCTTCGTGCAGCCGCGACAATGGCAGCACCTTATGAAGGATTGACTTGGCCAGCATCAGGTTCACAGGATTATCCTCCACCAGCAGGATATCGAACACATCATTGTAGGCACGCGGTTCGATTTTTGCAGTTGGCGTTTCGGGCTTAATGTCGAGCGAGAGGTGCTTAAGTACATGAACGAGGTTCTTCATTTTCACCGGCTTCACCATCCTGCGCGATACGTTTAGCTCTTCGCACCTGCGAATAAACACCTGATCGTCTATTGAGCTGTGCCACATGATGATATG
The DNA here is from genome assembly GCA_964492695.1 of uncultured Lentimicrobiaceae bacterium. Classification (GTDB taxonomy): domain Bacteria; phylum Bacteroidota; class Bacteroidia; order Bacteroidales; family F082; genus JALNZU01. The sequence continues at coordinate 137,042 of CAZBMR010000002.1, read as the reverse complement.
TGAAGTTTCGGGCAAGATCTGCCTGTTTCTGATTTCAGCAATAACTTCCAGACCATCCATTCCCGGCATGTGATAATCCATGAACACGATGTTGAAGGGGCCTTCCTTTTTCAACAGACGCAGTGCCTCTGCACCACCATCGGCCTCTGTGGCTTTCACGCCAAGGTGCAGCAGCATCTCGCGCAGAATGGTGCGGTTGTTGGCGTTGTCGTCCACCACAAGCACCTTTCCAACTTGTGTCATGCCAATCTGTTGGTCGGCCTGAACATATTCAAAACGCAAGGGGATATCGAAATAGAACAGGCTTCCTTTTCCGGGTTCGCTGCTCAGTTGCAGTTGAGAATGCATCATGCCCAGCAGCTTGTTCGAGATGGTGAGACCAAGACCGGTTCCCCCAAAGCGCTTGGTGGTAGAGCTGTCCTCCTGTGTGAAAGCCTCAAAAATCAGTTTCATTTTTTCGGGTTTGATACCGATGCCCGTGTCTCTCACGCCCAAACGAAACATGGCATGCTGGGTATCAATCATTCTCAACACCTCTATCTTTAGTTCTACCTCCCCGCGTTCGGTAAACTTCACCGCATTGCTGAGCAAATTCACAAGCACCTGTTTCATGCGTACCACATCGGTCCAAACGAAGCGCGGCAATTGGGGAGGCATATGCAAAAGGATTTCAAGACCTTTTTGCTGGGCCTGATAGGTGATGAGGTCAACTGCCTGACTACCTATCTCTTGTAGATCGGTTTTTTCAATATATAAATCCAACTTGCCGGCTTCGATTTTCGAGAAATCAAGAATATCGTTGATGATATTGAGCAGGCTCTCGGCCGATTGGGTTACAATTTGCAGGTATTCCTTTTGTGATGGGCTCAGGTCGGTTTTCAAAACGAGGTCGGTAAAGCCTATCACACCATTGAGTGGTGTGCGGATTTCGTGGCTCATATTGGCCAGAAATTCCGACTTGGCCCTGCTAGCTTCTTCGAGCAGCCTGTTTTTTGATTCTATTTCTTCGTTTTGCAAAGCCAGTTCCCGGGTGCGTTCGCTCACCTTGTTTTCAAGCTCAAGTTTCTGATTGCGAAGCTGTTTAGTCCGCCACCGTATGATCAGATAAACGAACAGGACGAGCAGCAATGCTCCTGACAAATGCACCCACCACAGCATATACCAGGGAGGCCTCACCTCAATCAGCAAAGTGGCATTTTGCTCGTTCCACACGCCGCTGTTGTTGGCCGCCTTCACCCGCAGCACATATTTTCCGGGGGGTAGCTGAAAATAATTGGCCTTTCGATTTTCAGCATCGGTGTACACCCAGTCCGACTGCAAACCATCGATCTTGAAGGCATATTTGTTCTTCAAGGGATTGGTGTAGTTGATGCCCGTGAACTCAAACACGAGTTCGCGGTGGTTATAGGGCAAAATCAGTTTTTTCTTGGTGATGAGTGCTGAATCGAGATGACCGCCGGGTTCGGGTTTCAACTTGCGGTTGAACAAGTGAATGCCTGTCAGGTAAACTTGGATGGGCCGTTCGTTGAGCCGGATATCTTCAGGCCTGAAATAGGTGATTCCCTTGCTGCCCCCAAAATACATGGTTCCGTCGCTGGCTTTCAAAGCGGCCTCATTGCTGAAATCGCCGTTGTGCAAACCGTCGCTGGCATCAAACTCATGCATTTTGTCGCGCGAGGCCGTGAGTTTTACCAAACTTTTGTTCACTGCAATCCAATAATTTCCATCGTTGTCCTGCAGCATGCCCACCACCACCCCTTCGCTTAAGAGTTTAAATTGTTTGAGAAACTGCAGGCTGTCTTTGTCAGGATCGTAATAGCACAATCCATTTGAGGAGGTTCCTATCCAGATACGACCTTCCCTATCCTCGAAAAAGAAGTTGATGTTGTCCACTGCATGGCCAAAAGGGAATGTAGTTAACGCATGTGTGTTCAGGTTGTAAATGTTTCCGCTCCTCAGCCAGATGCGGTTCTGCGAATCTTTGAAAATATTGGCTATTTGATTGTTATCCAGGCGCAACGAATCTGGACCGCTGTCGTTGGTGAGATAGGTAAATGCACCTGTTTTCAGGTTCAAAATATTCACGCCTCCGCCCCATGTGCCTATCCAAAGATGATCGCTGTCCACCTGCTTAATGGTTACAACAAACATATTGTTCAGTCCCCTGCCATTTCCGCCATCTGTTCCAACATGCCTGAAGGTGGCCAATCCGCGTTTCACAACCAATTGGTTGAGTCCATTGTCAGTACCCACCCACAGCGTGCCATAGGCGTCGCGGGTGACCGACCTGACGATGTTGCTGCTGAGGCTTTCCCTGACATCGGGATTGTGTCTGAAATGCTGCACCTTATTGGTAAGCGGATTCCATAAATCGAGGCCATTGTTGGTGGCCAGCCAGATGCTGTCGGCAGCATCTTCGAAAAAACCATAAACGAGCTTTCCACCAATGCGGTCGTCGCGACCGGGCTGATGTGTAAAGGAGAGGAATGGTTCGCGTGAAGGATCGAAAAAACTGATGCCCAGATCAGTGCCAATCCACATGATGTTGCTGGCATCCGAAAGCAAACATTTCACATAGTTGTTCACAATGCCATGGTCTTCAAAACTGGCGTCATAATTAAAAAATCGTTCAGCATCAGGATCAAGGATCGAAACACCCAGATCGTGGCCTATCCAAATCATGCCGTTGCTATCGGCAGCCATTGCTTTGATGTAGTTGTTTGATAAGCCCTGCAGGTTGTTTACATGATGTGTAAATGTACGGATCACAGCGGCGTTTGCAGGATCAAGCTCGCTGATGCCACCATCCACACCCACCCAAATGCGTCCTTTTTTGTCTTCAACAAGGCGTTTGGCATACCTGCCCGGAAGTTGTTCTGCGGAAAAACTGGTGATGGTGGCCAGTGAAGGCTTCTGATGATTTTCAACCCTTGCAATGCCGGCATCGGTGGCCAGCCACAACTGCTCCCGACTATCGAGCAACAGGTGCTTCACATATTGCGATTTCAACCCGCTGTTGTGCATTGAGAAGTGCCAGCCCTGCCCGGCTGTCAGATCGAACACAAAAAGCCCGTTGGTGGTGGCAATCCACAGCCGGCCAGCCTTGTCGGCCAGCATAAAATCGGGTTCGGCTGCCCGAAAAAGTGTATCGGGTAAACCACCATGACCCAACAACTCGAAGCGGTGATGAACCTGATTGTACCATGCAATCTGGCCATTTTTAAACCCTGCAAACATGCCCCGGCCAGGCACATTGCACAACGACAGCACATTGTTGTCCGGCAAACTTCCGTCCACCCCCGATTCGTGCCTGAACACCTCAAAAGTATAGCCATCGTAGCGGTTCAAGCCATTTTCGGTGGCCACCCAAAGCATGCCAAAATCATCCATCGCCAGAGCCTTGACAAGCGCCCGGCTAAGACCTTGCTGCGTGGTGAGGGAATGAAAGCGCAGTTGATTGTAATTGACTGTGGATGAGTGTGCTGCATCATTCAAAAACACAATGGCCAGCATCACAAAGAATATCGGAAACCCTCGGAAGGTGGTTAGTGGCTTCATCGACGGTGTGTTGATAAGTGCTTTTCGTTTTTTGTTTGTCAAAGGTAGTTACAATGAATTGAAAACACAAAAAAACTTCCTTTGGGTTGTATCACCGGCCAGTTTTAAAATCCATTGAGTTGCATGGTCACCGTTGGAATGAGGAGCAGGAATCCGAGTATGATGAGTGCCACTATGAGGGGCCAAACCCAGCGAACCCACTTTTCGTAGGGGATGCGGGCTACGCCGAGTACTGCGATCAGCACACCGGAGGTGGGTGTAATCATATTGGTAAAGCCATCGCCAAACTGAAAAGCCATCACGGTTGCCTGCCTCGAAATGCCAATCAGATCGCTGAAAGGTGCCATAATGGGCATGGTGATGGCAGCCTTGGCCGAACCCGATGGGATGGCAATATTGATCACTGTTTGAATCATATACATCACCCCCACCGAAGCCACATCACCAAAATTGCCCATGGCTGTTGAAAGGCCATGCAGGATAGAATCGATGATGCCTCCGGCTTCCAGCGTAACGATGATGCCTCCGGCAAGTCCGATGATAACAGCAGCCGAGAGAATGTCCTTCACGCCTTCGACAAACAATTTTGCGATGTCATCTGCTGATTTGTTGATGGCCAAACCACTTGCAACACCAAGGGCCATAAAAAGGGTGGCAATCTCCATCACATACCAACCATAGCCCATTACACCCACAATCAGGTAGATGATGGTGTAGCTGAGCAACAATAAAACAAAATAATGCACCGACTTTTTCAGGCTAAAAAATCCGGCAATGGCAAAAATGAACGTCAATACCGGGATAAGCACCACCGTGGCTTTGCTGGCACCCAATGTAAGCGTTGTTGTGGGATAAAACCAACCAAAGGCGGTCATAGTCAGTATCAAAAAACCATACACCAGCCAGGCCGACAGGGGAGTGTAATACTGCACACTGTCTCCATGTCCGGCAAACTCGTTGCGCCAGTGTGCATCTTCGGCATACATGAGCGACAATTTTGGTTGTCTTTTTACTTTGTGGGCATAGCGCAGCACAAAGGTAAAACCCACTATATTAATCACAATCCAACTGAAGATACGGTATTCGATGCCCGAAAAGAGCGGGATTTCGGCCAAACCCTGTGCGATGCCAATGGTGAACGGGTTGAGTATGGCACCCGAAAAACCCAGGTGTGCTGCCACATACACCAGCCCTACGCCCACAATGGAGTCGTAACCCATAGAGATGGCAAGGGGAATGAGGATGATGGCGAAGGCAATCGTTTCTTCACTCATTCCAAACACTGCCCCAAAAAAACTGAACAGGGTCATGATCATCACCATGATGATGTTGTCAACACCCAGCTTTTTTACTAACGCATTGTGTTCCATACGTTTGGTAAAGCGCAGAAAATCAAAAATCCCAACGTCAATGGCTTTGCTGGTGTTCATAATCCAGAAGGCCCCACCGATCATGAGCGTGAAAATGATGATCCCACTTTGCTTGACGAATCCTTTAAACAGTGCAGCAAACACCTGCCAGGTTTGAGGTTCGGCATGAAAGGCAGCAGCTTCTTCGGCAGGCAGCTGATCTTTGTAATAAAAAGTCATCACTGTTTGCTCCTTTCCGTCAACATTGACGGTAGATTTCACATACTTGCCCGGTGGAATGATCCAGGTGAGCATGGCAGCAAACACAATGATGAAGAAAACAATTACATAGGTGTGCGGGACTTTTCCTTTCCAGGCCATATTGCATGCATTTTCAGCAAAAATAAACTTTGCCTGTCTAACTTTTCACCTGTTGGCAAAAAAAGCATGCTGCATGGGTGCATCAGCCTCCCTATTCTTTGGGGTTGGCTGGCACAATCAGCGTATCACTCGTCACTTCGATGGCGGCAAAATAGCCCAGTCCGCCATTGCTCACATTGGAACGCACATTGGCTGCCGGGCCTGAAAAGAGTGGATTGGATGGCCCGGATGCCGTTTGAAGCTCTAAAAAGAACCGGTAATAATCTTCGTTGATGGCTGCCAGCCGGAGCACGATGGTGTCGCCGGCCTTGATTTCGTCCCCACGCAAAAACATCACGGGCAATCCATTGGTGTTGTTTCCGTTGAAGAACCTGTCGTCGGAAACCAGCGCCCTGCTGGCTGTATCGGTGATGATCCTGCCGTTCACATAGGCGTCGAACTTGTAAAAATCGGTGGTAGGCGGATCGGTGGCATAGAGGTTAAGAAGATAGAAGTCGAAGTTATCCCGATAGTCCAGCGTGATGCTGTCGATTTGTCCTACCGTTTCAGGCATGCGGTTGGTTGCAGTATAGCTGTCGCTGTTGCCCACTTGCTGCTGTAGCACAATGTGCAGCGTGTAGGTTTTCCCCGGCTTGCCTGCAAATGCTTCATCGGCTTCATACACGCCCGGCTCGGTGGGCAACTCGCGCATTTGCCAGGTGGAAACGCCATCTTCAATAAGCACAGTTGCACCCTCCACTGCAGGAGGTGCCTCGTTGAGAAAATAGCTGCCCGAAGTGGTGATTTTCACCTTGTGCCTGAGGCTGTCACTGGTGATTACCCCATCTACCACCAGGCGCGTAAAACCCTCGTCGAGCTGCACATCATAACGCTCGGTGCAGGCAGCCATACCGAGCAGGAGCCCCAAAATGAAAACCGAATATTGAATCTTTTTCATCTTTTTCATCTTAAAATTTGAAGTTGTAGGTGATGGCCGGCACAATGCCAAACAGGTAGGTCATCTCGGCATAGGTGGTGTTGGGCGTTTCGGGATCGGTCACAAAATTGATTACCCATGGATTTTTGCGGTAGTAAGCATTGTAAACCGATAAATTCCACTCGCCTTTCCACAAGCGGTTGGGTCGGGCCTTGGGAGTGTAGGTGAATGAAAGATCGAGGCGGTGGTAGTCGGGCATGCGATAGGCATTGCGGTCGGAATACACCGGCGTGATGGTGTTGCCAATGACAAATCTGCCTGTTGGAAAGGTGACCGGACTGCCGGTAGCATACACCCAGTTGGCACCCACGCTAAAGCGGTCGTTCAAGCGGTAGTTGACTACCACACTAAGGTCGTGCGGGCGGTCGTATCCGGCAGGATAGGCCTTGCCACCGTTAATTTCCGGCACTTTTCTGAAAGTGCGCGACCAGGTGTAGCCAATCCAGCCTGTGAGCGGGCCTTCGTTGAGCCTGACCAATGCCTCCACACCATATGATTCAGCAGTCCCAAAACGCAGTTCACCTTCCAGGTATTCGTTCAGCAGCAGTTCGGCATAGTCCTTGAAATCAATGGCGTTGTGGTTTTTTTTGTAGAAAGTTTCCAAGGATGTTTCCACTTTCCATCGTTCGATGTTGTGAAAGTAGCCGAGCGAAAACTGGTCGCCCAACTGCGGTTTCACGTTCGGACTTGAAGGAAACCAAATGTCGAGCGGGGTGCCGCCGGTGGAGTTTTGGGCCAGATGCACATACTGAACATTGCGTGTGTAGGCTGCCTTGATGCTGGAAAACTCGGTGAGCGTAAAAGCTCCGCTGATGCGCGGTTCCACTGCAAAATAGGTGTTGTAAAAGTCACCGCCTGCATACACCGTTGAGTCAAATTTTTGATACTGACGGTTGTAATCAAACACTGTGGCCGGCCCATAGTTATTAAACATGCTCACCCTCAGTCCGTAGTCCAAAGTAAGCCGTTCGTTCACCTTGTGGTCGATGCTCAGATAAACGGCCGATTCGAGCGCACTGCCCTCTGGCATTTCCACTTTGTTAAATGGTGTTTGGCTACCCACACCCTGCGCAACGCCCGGCCTGAACAAATGGTTCGTTAGCTGAAGCCCGTAGCGCACAGTATGCTGATCGGTCAAAAACCAGGTGAAGTCGCCTTTCAAACTCACGTCGTCCATGCCTGCCAACCAGTCAAAGGCATTGGGATTGCCTTCGGGAACACCCAGTTTGTAGTTGTAGCGGCTGTAGATGAGCGAGAAATTGGCAAACAGCTGCGAATAAAACAGATGGTTCCACCTGAGGGTAGCGGTTGCATTGCCCCAGCCCAAACCAAAGAAATTGTTTCTGAAAACATCCTTACCGAAATAGCCTGTCAGAAAAATACGGTTTTTGTCGTTAAAGATGTAGTTGGCCTTCAGGTTGAAGTCGTAGAAGTATAAGGTATTGTCGCGGATTTGTTCATCAGATGACAAAGCAAGAAACAAATCGGCATAGGTGCGTCTTCCGGCAATCATGAAACTGGATTTGTCTTTTTGTATCGGCCCTTCGAGCATCAGCCTGCTCGAAATCGTTCCAATGCCACCCTGCCCGTGGTAGGAGGTTGAATTGCCATCGTTCATATGCACATCCACCACCGAAGAGAGCCGGCCGCCATACACTGCAGGTATGTCACCCTTGTAAAGGTCGAGGCCTTTCACGGCATCGTTGTTGAAAACCGAAAAGAAACCCAGCAGGTGCGAAGGGTTGTAAACGAGGGCTTCGTCGAGCAAAATCAGGTTTTGGTCGGGGCTGCCACCACGCACGCTAAATCCCGAACCGCCTTCGGTGGTTGCCTGCACGCCTGGCAACAGCTGAATGGCCTTGATGATGTCAACCTCGCCCATGAATGCCGGAATCTGCTTGATGCTTTTGATGTCGAGTTTGTTCACGCCCATTTGTGCCGTGGCTATCTGTTCATTGAAACGTTCACCCTTTACAACCACCTCACCCAGTTGCATGTTCTCCGGTTGCAGGCGCACCTGCACAGTGGTGTCGCGCCTGAGGTCAACATCCACCATATGATCTTCGTAGCCTATGTAAGACCATCGGATGGTGTATATCCCGGGCTCGAGCCGCAGGCTGTAAAACCCATATCCGTTGGTGGTGGTGCCTGTGCGCGTTTGGGATACATAAACAGTTGCTCCCAGCAGTGTTTCACCCGTGGCCGCATCTTTCACATAGCCCGAGATGCCGGCTGTTCGCTTGTCAACAGGCTCATCATCTGGCATTGCACCACCAAAAAAAGGAAGTGCCAGCATGGCCGCGAAAAGCACAAATAGTTTCAGATAGCTCATCCGTTTTGTCATTGAAGTCTTTTAAAACAACATTCTTCTAACTTTGTTTGCCCATAATGACGACAGGTTTGATGAAGCAGTTACTTTTGAAAGAAAAATTAACATTTGGCCAAAGTTCATTGCTGCATTTCAGACTGAGGATTTTTGGCGGAACGCAGGCATTACAAAAAATCAGTCACCATGACAAATAAACGCATCACTGCCATTGGCGGAATTTTTTTCAGGTCGGAACAACCCGAACAGACGAAAGAATGGTATGCAAACCATCTGGGCATGAACACCGATGCTTATGGAAGTTGTTTTGGCTGGTTTCAAATGGGCCAACCCGGAAGCAAAGGATTCACGCAATGGAGCGTGATCCGCCACGATGAAACCGAACTGATACCTGAAGGACAACAGTTTATGATCAACTACCGCGTCGAGGCACTCGAACCTTTGGTTGAACAACTTCGCGCTGAAGGTGTTGTTGTTTTAGACGAAATTGCCAACTATGATTACGGGAAATTTGTTCATATCCTCGATGGCGATGGTAAAAAAGTGGAACTTTGGGAACCAAATGATGCTGTTTTCGAAACCTATGTCGAAGGACTGACCTTTTAAAAGATTGTATAACTCACTAAATCAATGATATTTAAAATATGAAGCTGATTCCAATCGAAACCGGAAACCTGAAACTCGACGGTGGTGCCATGTTTGGCGTCGTGCCCAAATCGCTTTGGCAAAAAGTGTATCCCTGCGACGAAAACAACCTCTGCAACTGGGCCATGCGTTGCCTGCTTGTGGTGGATGGCGAGCGCCGCATCCTGATTGACAACGGCATTGGTAACAAACAGGATGAAAAATGGCTAAGTCACTATCACCTCAATGGCGATGCCACACTCGAATCATCGCTGGCAGCAGCAGGCTACTCCCCTGCCGACATCACCGACATGGTGATCACCCACATGCATTTTGATCATTGCGGAGGCAGTGTGAAATGGAACAGCAACAAAACCGGCTTCGAGCTGGCTTTCCCCAATGCCACCTACTGGACCAGCCGGCAGCAGTTTGAATGGGCCACCCAACCTAACCGCCGCGAAGAGGCTTCCTACCTGAAAGAAAACATCTGGCCCATCCACGAAAGTGGCCGCCTCAAACTCATTGAAGCAGAGGGAGAATACATCCCAAACATTGTTTTTAAACTGTTCAATGGTCACACCGAAGGTCAGCTTATTCCCTATATCAACTTCAACGGCCGCACCGTGGCCTACATGGCCGACCTCATGCCCTCGGCAGCACACATCCCCATGCCCTGGATCATGGCCTACGACACAAAGCCGCTCGACACACTCAAAGACAAGGAGCGTTTTTATGCAGATGCACTGGCCGGCGATTTTGTGCTCTTTCTGGAACACGACCTCTACAACGAGGCATGCACGCTACACGAAACGCCCAAAGGCGTGCGGGTGAAACAAAGCGGAAAGTTGGCCGGGCTGCTCTGATAAACTAAAACATTCACTGCCCTCTACGGTATATCTTATTGGAGTTCCGATAACCATTCTTGTTTTTATACCAGTCGTGCGGATTGCTGCCATTCGACTCGGCCCAGCTCGAAAACTTCAGATGGGCCTCTGTTACTTCGGCATGCTCAATGGGATAGTCGAATTCTTCTGGTAACTGAATGCCCCAGGTGAGGTTGTCGGCCGTTCTGAAATATTTTCCTTCTGAAGGCACAGAAGCATCATCCACTGTGCCAAACAAACTGATATCCATCAGTGAGGTTGGACGATGATCCACCAAATGAATCTCATGCTCGCGCTTCATCTGCCTGATCAGGAAGGGGTTGAAAGGCGGTGCCCCCACCGAATCGGGATGCATGGGGTGTACAAATGTGATCAGCAAATTCACGATATTGGAGGTCCCCACAAAGCCATTTGGAACAGTATTGAACATCGAGCCGCCTGCACGCTGAATCACCGCCTCCACATTGTCCCATGGAATCACCACTGCCTTTTCCTGAAAAGCCTCTGTGCCATTGACCGTTGACTGCACGTAGTTTTCGCCGCGCACCTGACCGGATACCGAACTTATTTTCGACGGATCAATCAGGTCGAACTGAACCCCAAATCCATTGCGGTAGGCTGCTCCAACAGCCATAGCCTGGTAGCTGGCATTGATTTCGACCACGCGGTTGGAGGCATTTGCCACAAGGTTGTAGCGAAATCTGACGACCAAATCATTAAAGTCGTAGTCGCCCTTTTCAGGCCACAAGTCCTCAAATGCCAGGCCGGCCCAGCCTTCCTCTGATGGGTAATAGTTGTTGAAAGCCCGCATGGCATCCTCGGGGTATTCATCCAAAGCATCGCTGATGCCATCTCCATCTGCATCATCAACTCCCTCGCTTCCTGTGCCTTCTGGATTACATTCGCTCACGGCAATGGCGTTGGTCATGGCTGCTGTTGTCACAAATGTTGCTCCGTTGATAAAGCTCGTTGTGGCACTGCCATTGGTAAGTACGCCATCGTTGTCAGCCCATTCCACCGGCCCGCTCACCTTGCGGTTTCCGTTGATGGTGGACGTGCCAGACACCACAATGCTGCTGGTGCTGCCACCTCCGGTCATGTTGTTGTTCAGCGTCATATTGCCCACCGAAAGCATGGATTGATTGAAGAGCTCCATATTGCCACTGCCATTCACCGTGAAATTGTTGGGTGTTCTGATGTAACCCCCATTCATGCTGAGTGTTCCATTGTTGAAGCTGATGCTGCCACCTGCTTCCAGGCGACAATCGTTGATAAAGGTGTCCGGTGTGTTGAAATTCACATCACCACCCACCAACAAGCTGCCATAATTCTCAAAATCCTGGTTGACGTTCAATGCACCATTCACGGTGAGTGTGCCATAGTTCAGAAAAAAGCCTCCTGCGTTGCGGTTAATACCCCCGTTGACTGTGAGTGTGCCGTCGTTCACAAAACTCCCGCTGCCGGCCGCCGAACCCGAAAGCACGGCATCTGCAGAATAGTTGTAAAATCCACAGTTTTGATTGTTCTGGTTCAACTGGTTGATCCTAACCGTTGTGTTATGCCATGCATAAAACGAACCATCTCCCGAGAGGGTCAGGTTGTTAGCAGTAAGACTTCCTGTTGCCGTGAGAACAAGCGAGCAATTGTTGCCCACATTCAGGTCGCTGACAGTCATGTTGCCGCAAACAATCACCGTCCCATTCTGAAAATTGAGGTTGCCCGTAAAACTGCCTGATACGAGGTAGGTCTGTCCCCCGCTAATGGTCACGTTGCCCCCTCCCGAAATCACCTGATCGCCCTCGCAGGGGGGTTCGCCAAACATCTTCAAGCCGCTTTCCTTTGCCTGCGTGCCGAAAGTATGCATCATGTTTTCGGCCACATCCAAAACTGCAGTTTGCTGATTTCCTAAAGCATCCGTCAGCTGAACAAGAATACTCGTGTTTCCTGCAGGAATCACAATATTCGTTTCCCAGGGATAGTTATATCCGGCACTGCCCGATGCAAGCAACACTCCACCATCGGCGAGGGGCTTGTCGAATATCCTGATGCGTGACAGTTTGCCGATTTGAGCCGGCAGCTCAACCATGATCGTGACATGCGCCTTGTTAATGGTTTCCCACTTAAAACTGTCAGAAATCACAAGCTCTTCCATTTTCCTGACTTCTTCCGTTTCATCCCTTTTGCAGGTGGCAAACAGCAGGACAATGACCATGAAAAATACAATCCTCGTTTTCATCTCAATTCGGTTTTCAACTTCAATTTCGTTTTTGAAAAGGTTCACAAATTTAACCGAATGTGATGTCTTTGTCAACAATCCCGGCTGACAAAAAAAACCGGCCTGGATATGTGCCTGAGCAAACTGACACAGGCATTCAATTTTTCTGTCGTTTTGTCACCCACTTCGCTTTCTGAGCGCAGAAAATAATAATAATCATGTAATTAATTGTGAATGTGATATTTAAAAAAATAGGTTCTCCTTTTAAGAATGCCAATCCAGAATCAAAGTTGTTGAAAATGACGGCCATCAGCTATATGGCACAATAATTGAAAGCCCCTGTCAACAGGAACGAAAAAAATATTCACATCTTAATAAAGGAGACCAAAGAAATGGGAAAAATTATTGGAATTGACCTGGGAACAACCAACTCATGCGTTTCGGTGATGGAAGGCAACGAACCGGTTGTGATCCCCAACAGCGAAGGACGCCGCACAACGCCTTCGATAGTTGCATTTGCTGACAACGGAGAACGTAAAGTGGGCGATCCTGCCAAACGTCAGGCCATCACCAACCCCACCAAGACCATCTTCTCCATCAAGCGGTTTATGGGCGAAACCTACGACCGTGTGACACAAGAAAAAGACCGTGTGCCTTACAAGGTTGTCAAGGGTGAAAACAACACCCCGCGCGTTCAGATCGAAGACCGCATGTACACCCCACAGGAAATTTCGGCCATGGTATTGCAGAAAATGAAGAAAACTGCCGAAGACTACCTCGGCCAGACTGTGACCGAAGCGGTGATCACCGTTCCGGCCTACTTCAGCGACTCACAGCGTCAGGCCACCAAAGAAGCAGGCGAAATTGCCGGCCTCAAGGTGAAACGCATCATCAACGAGCCTACGGCAGCAGCCCTTGCCTACGGCCTCGATAAAAAACGCAACGACATCAAAGTGGCTGTATATGACCTCGGTGGCGGCACATTCGATATCTCCATCCTCGAAATGGGCGATGGCGTGTTCGAAGTGAAATCCACCAACGGAAACACACACCTCGGTGGTGATGACTTCGACCAAAACATCATCGACTGGCTGGCCGACGAGTTTAAAAAAGACGAAGGCCTCGACCTGAAGAAGGATCCGATGGCCCTCCAACGCCTCAAAGAAGCCGCCGAAAAAGCCAAGATTGAACTTTCGAGCTCGGCCGAAACCGAAATCAACCTGCCCTATATCATGCCGGTTGACGGTGTGCCGAAACACCTTGTGCGCAAGCTCACCCGTGCCAAGTTTGAACAGCTCAACGACCACCTGATCCGCGCCACCATCGAGCCCTGCCGCAAAGCACTGCAAGATGCAGGCCTCACCGCCTCCGACATTGACGAGGTGATCCTTGTTGGCGGTTCAACACGCATCCCTGCCATCCAGCAGATTGTGAAAGACTTCTTTGGCAAAGAGCCTTCAAAAGGCGTGAACCCCGACGAAGTGGTGGCCATCGGTGCTGCCATCCAGGGCGGTGTGCTCACAGGTGAGGTGAAAGATGTGCTGCTGCTCGACGTAACACCGCTTTCGCTGGGTATCGAAACCCTGGGCGGCGTGATGACCAAACTCATCGAATCGAACACCACCATTCCCACCAAGAAATCCGAAACATTCTCAACAGCTTCGGATAATCAGCCCTCTGTTGAAATCCACATCGTACAGGGCGAGCGCCCCATGGCCAACCAAAACAAGAGCCTGGGCAAGTTCCACCTCGATGGCATTCCACCAGCCCCACGTGGCGTACCTCAAATCGAAGTAACCTTCGACATCGACTCCAACGGCATCCTGCATGTGTCGGCCAAAGACAAGGCTACCGGAAAATCGCAAAGCATCCGCATCGAAGCTTCTTCGGGATTGAGCGACACCGAAATCCAGCGCATGAAAGATGAGGCTGCTGCCAATGCCGAAGCCGATAAAAAAGAACGCGAACGCGTTGACAAGCTCAATGCTGCCGACGGACTGATTTTCCAAACCGAAAAACAGCTCAAAGATTACGGCGACAAGCTTCCTGCCGATAAAAAAGCCGAAATTGAAGGCGCACTCGAGCAACTGAAAAACGCCCACAGATCGCAGGATATCAATGCAGTGGATGCCGCCATGAACAAACTCAACGGCATCTGGCAGTCGGCCAGCGAACAGATGTACAACAACACCCAGGCACAGGGCAATGCCCAGCAAGCTGCTGATCCGGGTGCTGCCAGCGGCAATGCCAAAGGCGGAGATGATGAAGTGACCGACGTTGACTTCGAGGAAGTGGACGACAAAAAGTAAGCTTCACAAACCATCATATATTAAAAGACGGTCAATTTTGGCCGTCTTTTTTATTTACCTCCACAAATGATTGTATTTTTGCTTGCAAAACATTTATCAGACATAAAATGCATCTTATGAAAAAATTCTACACTCTATTTGCCTTGCTGCTGATGTTCGGTCTCACATCAGTGAACGCCCAAAATTTTGTTCAGAATCCCGGTATGGAAAGCTGGACCAGCGACACCCAGCCCGACAGCTGGACCATTGCCGAAAACATCACCAAAGAAAGTGGCATCAAGCATGGCGGCAGCTTCTCGGCCAAACACACCTCAGCCTCTTCCACCAAGAAGATGCAACAAGTGGTGGAAGGCATCACCGCCGGCGAAACCTACACCATCTCCTACTGGTTTTTCGACAACGACAACGCTGCCA
>CAZBMR010000002.1:118748-121906 GCA_964492695.1 uncultured Lentimicrobiaceae bacterium | reverse complement strand
GCCGGCGAAACCTACACCATCTCCTACTGGTTTTTCGACAACGACAACGCTGCCAAAACCCGCATCTGGTCGTATTGGCTCAACGGAACCACCACCATCACAGCCGATGAAGCCATCCTGCGTCCATCCACCTACAGCGAAAACAGCGACCAATGGCAACAATTCAGCGCTGTGCTCGTGGCCCCGGCCGATGCCACAGGATTCCGCTTCGAAGTGCGCGTATACAACCAGGACGGTAACAATGGCGGTGCGGTGTATTACGACGACTTTACCTTCTCGGGCGACATCGTCATCAAACCCGAACCAAGCAACTACCCCACAGCCTTTGAAGCCTCAGCAACCGGCACAGGCGCTTCACTAAGCTGGACCGACGCTACCGGAACCCAACTTCCGGATGCTTACCTTATTTATGCCGAACTCGGCGTCCCGAAGAACGCGAACGAACTGCCTGTTGACGGCGTGCCTGTTGCTAACAACCTCGACGTCAGCGAAGGTTACATCGCGTGGAACGTGGCCTATGGCGAAGAAGGACATGTGTTCGAAACCCTTGAGCCTGGCATTATCTGCTTTTTCCAGATTTTCCCTTACACCAATACAGGCGAAAACATTGATTACAAAACGGATGGAACTGTTCCGGCAGCCACCGTTGCCATCAATAATTATCAGATTCTGTTGCACGAAACCTTCGATGCCGATCTGGGCGTGATGAATGCCTATAGCGTAAGTGGTGAACAGGAATGGACCTATTACAACTTCAACAACGAAGACTATGCCCGTATCTCCGGCTATTCTGGTGGTGCCGTCGCCAACGAAGACTGGCTCATCAGCCCTGCCATCGCCTCCAATGCCAACCTGCTGGACATCACCTTGATGTTTCGCTCTGCCCGCAATTACGATGGCAACGCCCTGCAGCTCATGCTGAGCACCAACTACAGCGGCACAGGCAATCCCAACAGTGCTGCCTGGACCGACATCACCGACATGGCCGACTGGTCGGCAGGCACATGGACCTGGGTGCAGTCGGGCGATGTGCTCCTTGCCGAGACAGGCGGAACCACCTATTACGTCGCATTCAAATACACCTCCACCACCGAAGCCGCCGCCACATGGCAGGTGGACGATGTGCTGGTGTATGGCATCAGCACCGTTGGTGTGAACGAAAACCAAATCAGCCACATCCAGCTCTATCCCAACCCGGCCAGCAGCTTCATCCGCTTCGAAACGCTGCAGCCAACAGCCGTCACAATCACCGACCTCTCAGGCCGTGTGGTATTGGCCGAACAACTGCCGTCGGGCCAGCAGCAAATGTCAGTAAGCCACTTAAGCAAAGGCGTTTACACCATCAGCCTGCAACAGGAAAACCTATCGCAGGTTTCGAAATTGATCATCAGGTAAATTTAGTATAAGACCTCTTTAGATTCAAACGGATCATCCATCGGGGTGATCCGTTTGCATTTTATCTGACAGGAACAACCATTCAATGTTGGTTCTTTATTTGTTTACTGATCACAATTAAACCCAAATCAATGCAGGTTATCTTTTGGAATCGGTCAAATACAACCTCTTGTTCCCTACCTTCATGCACCAAAATCCTTATATAGGATTTAATGTCATGATCCTTTGACTTTCATGTAATTCAGATCTAAACGCATGAGGTCTACGGGAAACATTTCAATCGTTCAAATGCAGCTTTGCATTTAAAATGAATCAAAGATAAACTTCGAGCAAATCGGTCAATGCCATTCAGGCATTGACGAATTGTTCATGATTCATCTTTAACTCTACATTTCATTCGTTTGCGGAAATCAAAGCCCGGCCGGCAAGCATGTTTTCACAAAAAAGCGCTGCCATTCCCGCGCATTTTCTATCTTTGCGACCGACATCCCCGTTGGATTTCAACCAAAGCAAAATGGTATGATACGTTTCTTTAAGGCACTCAACAACCATATAATAGCACTCGAAACCACCATTCAACCCTCTGAAGAGGTGCTCCAAAAGCTGGCATGGCTCTTTTCCGGTTATACCTTGTTGTCCGATGAAATCATCACCGGTTTTTTTGTTGGACCTCGCCGCGAAATGATCACCCCCTGGAGCACCAATGCTGTGGAAATCACCCAAAACATGGGCATTCAGGGCATTTTACGCATCGAACAATTTACAGCCGCTCAAAGCCATCAGGTCTCATTCGACCCTATGCTGCAGGCGCTCTATACCCAGCTTGATCAACAGCTATTCGTTATCAACATTCAGCCTGAGCCGGTGCAGCTGATCGAAAACCTGGCCGAATACAACGAACAACACGGGTTAGCCCTCAGCCCCGACGAAGTAGCCTACCTGAGCGACATCAGCCAAAGCCTTGGCCGCCCACTCACCGACAGCGAAGTTTATGGTTTTGCCCAGGTGAATTCAGAACATTGCAGGCACAAAATATTCAACGGCACCTTTGTCATCGACAACAAAACCATGCCAGAAACACTGTTCGGCATGATCAAAAAAACAGCCTCCGAGCATCCGAACAAACTTGTTTCGGCCTACAAAGACAATGTGGCCTTCATCAGCGGCCCCACGGTGGAGCAGTTTGCACCAGAAGAACCAAACAAGGCTTCCTTTTTTGCTGTCAAAGACATTGAAACCGTGATTTCGCTGAAAGCCGAGACGCACAATTTTCCCACCACGGTGGAGCCTTTCAACGGTGCTTCTACAGGCACCGGCGGCGAAATCAGAGACCGCATGGCAGGCGGCAAAGGCAGCATGCCGCTGATTGGTACCGCCGTTTACATGACTTCTTACCCACGCAGTCAGGACAACCGACCCTGGGAAGCAGGCCTGAAACCACGACCATGGCTCTATCAATCACCCGAATCCATCCTTATTAAGGCTTCCAACGGCGCCTCAGATTTTGGCAACAAATTCGGTCAGCCCCTCATCAACGGCAGCTTGCTCACTTTTGAACACAATGAAAATGTGAACCTTGGATACGACAAGGTGATCATGTTAGCTGGCGGCGTAGGCTATGCCCGCCATGAAGATGCTTTCAAAGATCATCCTGTGGCCGGCGATCAGGTGGTGGTGCTGGGTGGCGATAATTATCGTATTGGCATGGGCGGTGGTGCCGTGTCGAGCGTCGATACCGGTCAATTCAGCAATGCCATTGAGTT
>CAZBMR010000002.1:82115-118648 GCA_964492695.1 uncultured Lentimicrobiaceae bacterium | reverse complement strand
TGCTGAAACAAACCGCCGAACGTGAACGCGCCCCCCTGTATGTAGTCGGCGAGGCCACAGGCGATCACCGTCTGCGCTTCATGAAAAACGAAGAAAGTTGTCCCATCGATTTGCAGATGGAACACCTCTTTGGCAAACCTCCAAAGACTGTGCTCCAGGACAAAACAAAAAAATATAACTTTTCCGCCCCCCATCTGGCTGAAGATCATCTGCATGCCTATCTGAACAATGTGCTTCAGCTGGAAGCTGTTGCCTGCAAGGACTGGCTCACAAACAAAGTTGACCGCTCTGTGACAGGTAAGGTGGCCACGCAGCAAACCATTGGCGCAGTACAGCTTCCACTGAACAATCTGGGTGTTGTAGCGCTCGACTACAAAGGCATCAAAGGCATTGCAACCGCCCTCGGGCATGCACCGGTGGCAGCTTTGGTTGACGAACGAAAAGGCTCACGACTTTCGGTGGCCGAGGCCCTGACCAACCTTGTTTGGGCATCCATCGAAGGAGGACTTTCAGGTGTTTCGCTCAGCGCCAACTGGATGTGGCCGGCCAAAAACGAAGGTGAAAATGCCAGGCTTTACAAAGCTGTTAAAGCACTGAGTGACTTCTGCATTGAGCTGGGTATCAACGTTCCCACCGGCAAGGATTCGCTTTCGATGACCCAAAAATATCCTGATGGTGAAAAAGTGCTTGCACCTGGCACAGTGATCGTTACGGCTGTAGGCGAAGTGAGCGACATCCGCAAGACTGTAACACCATTGCTAAAATCCAACCTGCAATCGGAGCTCATTTATGTCGACTTTTCGGGTGACGCTTTCAATCTGGGAGGTTCCAGTTTGGCGCAAAGCCTCAATAAAATCGGCACTGAAACCGTGGATGTGCCTGATGCAGCCTATTTTGCTGCCGCTTTCGAGGCCGTACAGCACCTTGTAAACGAAAAAATGCTGCTTGCCGGTCATGATGTTTCTGCAGGTGGCTTGATTACCACACTGCTCGAAATGAATTTTGCCAACACCGACTATGGGATGAAAATCGACCTCAGCCCATGGAACGATGAAAATATCCTCAGGCTGCTCTTCAGCGAGAAACCCGCTGTGGTGCTGCAGGTTCCGGCCGGAAATCAGGTGCAGGATTATTTGACCAAAGCCGGAGTTTCATTCGTCAGCATCGGACATCCTGTGGCCGAACGTTTTGTCCATGTTACGCATCGCTCTGAGCGTCACCATTTCGACATCAATGCCCTGCGCGATGTATGGTTCAAATCGTCTTACCTGCTCGACCGCCGTCAAAGTGGTGAACAACTGGCACTTGCCCGCTATAAAAACTACAAAAAGCAAGACCTTGTCTTCAGCTTCAACCACGCATTTACCGGCAAATATTTGCAGTATGGGCTGAATCCGACCCGCAGGGAACCGAGCGGCATCAAGGCCGCCATCATCCGCGAAAAAGGCGTCAACGGCGACCGCGAAATGGCCGCTGCCCTCTATCTGGCAGGCTTTGATGTTAAGGATGTTCATATGACCGATCTCATCAGCGGACGTGAAGACCTGAGCGATCTGAACATGATTGTGTTTGTGGGCGGTTTCTCCAATTCGGATGTACTTGGCTCGGCCAAAGGGTGGGCAGGAGCGTTTCTGTATAATGAAAAAGCCAAAGCCGCACTCGATGCTTTCTACGCGCGCGAAGACACCCTGAGCCTGGGCGTGTGCAACGGCTGCCAGCTGATGGTGGAGCTCAACCTCATCTATCCCGAGCATCCCGAGCAAATCAGAATGCTGAACAACGACTCCGGGAAATTCGAGTCGGCATTCATCAATGTTGACATCCCCGAAAACAAATCAGTGATGCTTGGCACAATGTCGGGTAAACGCCTCGGCGTGTGGGTGGCCCATGGCGAAGGCAAGTTCAGCTTCCCGTGTTACAAAGACAATTACAATATTGTGATGACCTACGGGCAGGAGGAATATCCGGGCAATCCTAACGGCAGCGACTGGGCAACAGCTGCCATTTGTTCCAACAATGGACGACACCTGGCCATGATGCCCCATCTTGAGCGCGCTTTTCTTCCCTGGCAGTGGCCTTACTACCCCGAAGGCCGGCATGATGATGAGGTCACACCCTGGATTGAAGCCTTTGTTAATGCAAAAAACTGGATCGAAAAAATAAAGTCTTCCAAATAAAAAGCCATGAAAACAGCAATCATCACCGGTGCCAGCAGCGGTATTGGCAAAGCCTGCGCCGAAACTTTTGCCAAAGGCGGGTGGCAGCTGCTCCTTGTGGCGCGCCGCCAGGAAAAGCTTATGGCACTCAAAGATGCACTGTGGCAACAATTCCAAACAAAGGTGCATGTGCTGAAAGGCGATGTGCAATTGCCTGAAACAGCCACAAAACTCGCTGATTATCTGACACTTAACGCCATATCACCCGACCTCCTGATCAACAATGCCGGACTGGCTGCTGGCCTGAACCCCATACACGAAGGAAGCCTCAATGATTGGGAGCAGATGATCGACACCAATCTGAAAGGATTGCTCTACATCACCAGGGCAGTTGCCCCGCTGATGGTGGCCCAGGGCAGCGGTCACATCATCAATCTGGGATCGATTGCAGGAAAAGAAGCCTATCCCAAAGGCAATGTGTATTGTGCCACCAAGCATGCTGTAGATGGCCTGACTCGCGCCATGCGCCTCGACCTCTTCGCACAGGGCATCCGCGTCACGCAAATTGCGCCGGGAGCGGTAGAAACCGAGTTTTCGAATGTGCGTTTTCATGGCGATGATCAACGGGCTGCTTTGGTTTACAAAGGTTTTACACCATTGACAGCCAATGATATAGCCGATGCCATCTGGTATTGTGCCAATGTGCCCCCGCATGTGAGCATCCACGACTTGGTGATCATGCCCACAGCCCAGGCTGCGGCAAGTGTCATCCACCGCAAAGACTAAAATTTTCTGGCACCTTTCTTCCTGCCTCCAGCTCCATCAACCAAGGCTTGTTGACCCAGCTGTTGAAAAGTTGATTTTCAGTATCTGAAAAAACTCATTATGTTTGCCCGCCAAAATGTTTAATCACAGCATTTTGCAGGGAGCTTGTATCATTCAAACAGAATTTATGCTTAAAAACATCACGCGTATTTTTGATTTACTGCCTCACTACGAAAACACTTTTCATCAAAAACCCAACGCCCTGGCGGGAAAGGAAAATGGTCAGTGGGTCACCTACAGCATCCGGCAATACCGCGAAACAGCCGATGCCATTAGTTACGCCCTGATTGCCAAAGGTGTAAAACCCGGAGATAAAATTGCCACCATATCGGTAAATATGCCGGAATGGAACTTTTTGGATATGGCCATTCTGCAAACGGGAGCCATCCATGTACCCATCTATCCAACCATCAGTGAGGCCGACTACCAATACATCCTCAAACATTCCGAAGTGAGTTATGTATTCATCTCAGGGGCTGATCTTTACCGCAAGGTGAAGCACCTCCTGCCCGAGATGCCTCACATCAAGGAATGGTATTCCTTCCGCGAAATTGAAGGCGTAAAAAAATATGATGAATTGGTACGTCTGGGTCAGGAAAACCCCCAAAAGGAAGCCCTTGAGGCGGTTAAAAATTCAATCCGTACCGACGATACAGCAACCCTCATTTATACCTCCGGCACAACAGGAAATCCCAAAGGAGTGATGCTTTCGCACCGGAACCTGCTCAGCAATGTGGACGCTGTGCATCACATTTTCCCGATCGACCAAACGAGCAAAGCCCTCAGCTATCTGCCGCTCTGCCATGTGTATGAACGCATGAATATTTATGTGTATCACTATCTTGGCGTTTCAATTTATTATGCCGAAAACATGGGGACCATTGCTGATAACATCCGCGAGGTGTCGCCCGAAATACTCACCACGGTACCTCGCCTACTCGAAAAGGTGTACGACAAGATCATGGCCAAAGGCATGAAAACCAAGGGCATCAAAAAGCGCATATTCAGCTGGAGTGTTGCACTGGGCCACCGCTTCGACCCGTTCCAAAACCAGGGATGGTGGTTCAATTGGCAGCTGAAGCTTGCCAATAAGCTGGTTTTCAACAAATGGCGCGAAGCCCTTGGAGGCCAAATGCGCGTTATCGTTTCGGGAGGTGCTGCGCTGCAGCCCCGACTCATCCGCATCTTCACCGCTGCCGGCATTCCGGTGCTCGAGGGATATGGTCTCACCGAAACTTCGCCTGTGATTGCCGTTAATACACTCGAAAAGAAAGGCATCAAACCAGGAACGGTGGGAAAACCACTTAAAAATGTGAGTGTTCGCATCTCTGACGAGGGCGAAATTCTGGTGAAAGGTCCCAACGTGATGCAGGGCTACTACAAAAACCCCGAAATGACACAGCTGGCCATCGATACGGATGGTTGGTTTCACACAGGTGACAAAGGCTTGCTGGAGGATGGCTACCTGAGAATCACCGGTCGCATCAAGGAAATCTTTAAAACCTCGATGGGCAAATACATCAGCCCTGCCCTCATCGAAAACAAGTTCAAGGAATCGCCCTTCATCGACGGCATCTTTGTGGTTGGAGAGCACCAAAAATTTGCAGCTGCGCTCATCGTTCCCGACTTTGAGCAAGTGAAGGCCTGGTGCAGAAAAAACAATCTGCCCTACACCAACGAAAGCGACATGATTTTACACAAGGAGGTGAAAGCCATCATCAAAAAGGAAGTTGACCGGATGAACAAGCATTTCGGTGATTTCGAGCAGATTAAAAAGTTCGACCTCATCGACCACGAATGGTCGGTAGCCACTGGCGAACTCACTGCAAACCTGAAACTTAAGCGCGCCTTTATTTGCGAAAAATACAAGGAACAAATTGAGCAGCTTTTTGGAAGCTGAGGTAGTTTAGATGCTCCTATACATGTAAAATTTTGTAAATCATCTCCTGATAAAGCGCTGCATCATCCACCGCATTGCTCCCATAGCCTTTTGATTTGAGGTCGTATTCGCGCAGGATGCTGATCACCTGTACAATGGCAGCAATGCTAAACTTCGCTGCAGCATCCTGGTAATCAGGCACAAAAAACGGATTCACTCCCAATATACTCGCAATGTTGTTGCGCGACTTATCGGTGGCGTAATGGTATTTCAACAACTTGGCAAAATAGCCATAAAGGATGTTGGTCACCATCAGCACCGGGGTTTCTTTGCTGTTGGCACCAAAATAATTCACAATCTGGTTGGCTTTCAGCACATCCCTCCGTCCGATGGCCTTTTGCAACTCAAACACGTTGAAATCCTTACTGATACCTATTTTTTCTTCAACCTCTGTTTCCGTTATCTTTGAGCCAGGCTTGAGCGAAATCATGAGTTTTTCCAGCTCGTTGCGCACCTTGTGCAAATCCGTCCCCAGGAAGTCGGCCATAATTTGTGCCGCTTTGGGTGTAATGTTATAGTTGCGCTGCTGCATAAACTTGTTGATCCATTCCGGAATGTTGTTGTCATACAGCTTCTTGCTTTCAAAAAGCACCCCAGCCTTGTCAATTGCTTTGGCAAAAGATTTTCGGCCATCAATTTTTTTATACTTGTAATTGAAAACCAGAATGGTACTGGGTGGAAACGACCCCAGATAAGGTTCGAGCTTCTCGATGTCTTTCACATCCTGAGCTTCTTTTACAATCAGCAGCTGGTAATTTCCCGACATTGGATAGGTGCGCGCCTGATTGGCAATGGTGGCCACATCCACATCGCGCCCATACATCACCAGCATATTGAATGCTTTGTATGCCTCTTCGAGCACGTGCTCTTCGAGCATCTCGGTGATGACATCGATAAAATAGGGTTCTTCTCCCATCAAAAAATAAATAGGATGAAAAACCTTGTTGCGGATGTTTCCCAAAATCTGTTCGAAGGTGAGTGCCATATTTTAAAAGCGCAGGTGCTTCACAGTGAGTCCGTTGTTGATGAGTTGCTGCAACGAGTCGATCCCTATTTTCAGGTGTTCATGCACAAAACGCTGATTTACTTTTCGGTCGCTTTCGGAGGTTTTAACCCCCTCGGGAATCATGGGCTGATCCGAAACGAGCAAAAGCGCACCTGTGGGAATTTCGTTGGCAAAACCGACCACAAAAATGGTGGCGGTTTCCATATCCACAGCCATGCTGCGCGTTTTGACAAGGTATTCCTTAAACTCGTCGTCGTGCTCCCACACACGCCGGTTGGTGGTGTAAACGGTTCCTGTCCAGTAATCACGTCCATGGTCGCGAATGGCGCTCGAGATGGCTTTTTGCATGCTAAAAGCTGGCAAGGCAGGCACTTCCACCGGAAGGTAGTCGTTTGATGTACCTTCGCCGCGAATGGCAGCAATGGGCAAGATGAGGTCGCCCACCTGATTTTTTTTCTTTAGTCCGCCACATTTACCCAAAAACAGCACCGCCTTGGGATGGATGGAACTGAGCAAATCCATGATGGTGGCTGCATTGGCACTACCCATGCTAAAATTGATCATGCTGATGTCGCCTGCAGTAGCGCTTGGCATCGGACAATCGTGCCCCACAATGGGCACATTGTGCCATTCGGCAAACAACTCGAGGTATTGGTTAAAATTGGTCAACAGGATATATTGCCCAAAATCAGACAACTTCTGACCGGTATAACGCGGCAACCAGTTTTCGGTGATCTCTTTCTTGGTTTTCATGCTTATCTTCTTGTTTATCAGCTTCCATACCGCGATTCAAATAAGGTGCCGGTATGGAGCGGGCTGCATCTGCTACAAAGATAAGAAACTCCTGCTTTGGTCGGGGCAAATCAACGCATGCGGCAGATAAATGATTTTGAAAACGAAAACATCTGCAAGCCCAAAACTATGTACATTTACGCTCCTGAACAGGCATCATGGCTGCAAGATATGCAATGGTTTAAAACACGCAACAACAATGGAAAAACGGAGGTTTTCGATCCGTTGCGGAGGAAATATGTTGCCCTGACGCCTGAGGAAGAGGTGCGCCAAATCACACTTCACCACCTCGTGAACAGCCTGCACATACCTCCCGGTTTGATTGCAGTGGAGTATGCAATCAAGCTGAATGGCCTTGCCAGGCGGTGCGATGCAGTGGTGTTCGATACTACTGCTTCGCCACTCATGATTGTGGAATGCAAAGCGAAAGAAGTGCCGCTTACACAGGCTGTTCTCGACCAAATCATCCGCTACAATATGGTCCTTAAAGTGAGGTACCTCCTGATTACCAATGCTGTTTCATCACACATGGTGCAGATGAGCAGCGAAAACAACATACCCGAATTCATTGATTATCTACCCAGCTGGAAACAGCTTACCGACCCCCCTAACACGCACCCCTGAAACAATGAAAACGCAACACCATTTCAAACAGTTCCCTATTCAAGGCAGCATTTTCCTGGGCCTCCTTGTGATGGCACTTTTCATTTGCAGCACCCTTACGGCACAAGATACCCTGACACGTCATGACAGCATCATCACGCAATTTTTGGATAAAACACCCGAGACACTCGAAGATTACCTCTATCTCACGAAAAGTTTCCTGGACAAATCACCCGAAAAAGCACTTAAAATCTCGCTCGATGCCATTGAGAAAGCCCGCAGAGTGGGACCTGACGGCCTGGCAAGGGCCTATAAAAGTGCTGGAGTAGCAGCTTTCAGATTGCGTCGTTTTGACGAGGCAAGACTTTACTATGATTCTGCCATTCAGTCATTTGGATTGGTTTCCGACTCTGTTGAAACAGCAAAAATTTACAACAACCTGGGTATTCTTTACAGCGATTTTGGGTTTTATGTGAAAGCCATCGAGTTCTACAACAAGGCACTTCAGCTCAACACCCTGCTGAAGAATCAGCTGAGTATTGGTAAAAACAACAACAACATTGGCGCCCTCTATTTCAAACTTGGCGCCTATCAGCAAGCTGCTGAGCACTTTACAATAGCCTCCGACATCGCCCGGGATCATAACGATGTGCCATCACTGATTTCTGTTAAAAATAACCTGGGTCTTATCCGGCACGAGCAAAAACGCTATGAAGAAGCACATGCACTCTATCAGGATTGCATCGCACTTTCTGAAACAGAAGGCGATGTGATTGGCAAAGCCAACGCCCTGCTGAATATCGGAAATATGTATGTTGAACAAGGTCGTGCTGACAGCGCCTTTTTCTACCTCAACCAGGCACTTCATATTTTTGAAGATGCCGGTGCCAGCTTAGCCCGCACCTGGCTGGCCATAGGCATGGCCCACCGCCTGAACAACAACCGCAGACAAGCCATTAATGCACTCATGAAGGCCGAAGATGACCTCAATGTTTTTCCTGACAAAGAATTGCTGATCAAGGTGCTCAACGAACTCTACCAAAACTGGGATGCATTGGGCAACAAATCGGAAGCCTACAGCGCACTGCAACGCTACCATGTGATTTTCGGCGAGGTACAAGCACTTTTCGACTCAACAGCAGTAGCCAATCTGGAAGCGCGTTTTGAAGTTGAGAAAAAAATGGACGAGGTTGCCGTGTTGCAACACGAAAAGGAAATCAAGGATCAGCTCATCGAGAAAAAGGAAGAGAGCAACCGCACCGGACAAATACTGCTGTATGTTAGCCTGTTTGCAGTGGTTGTTTTGCTTTTTGCCCTTTTTCTGTTTATGGGTTTATACCGCAAACACAAAGCCATCAATGCTTTGCTCAAACAGCAAAACCAGGCACTCGAGCAGGCAAAAAATGAACTTGCAGTAAGCCATAACATCATCACCGAGCAGGAAGAACGCCTGATGCTGCTCATCAATGCCATGCCCGACATCATCTGCTTTAAAGACGGCTTTGGAAAATGGGTGATTGCAAACGACAGCGACCTAACACTCTTCAACCTGAAACAGGTGGACTACAAAGGGAAAACCGATATCGACCTCATTCCATACAATCCAGGCAATGAAGACGCATTCAGGGCTTGTGTGGTTTCTGACGAAGAGGCCTGGCAAAGCCGCAAGATGAGCCGTAGTGATGAGGTGATTGTGAATGCAGAAGGCATGGAAAGGGTGTATGATGTCATCAAAATTCCGCTGTTCTATCCCGACGGCACACGCAAAGCTTTGATTGTGATTGGCCGGGACATCACCGACCGCAAGCAAACCGAAAAACAGCTTAGCGAAGCACTGCAACAAGCCGAAGAAGCCGACAGACTGAAAACTGCTTTTCTTTCGAATATGTCGCACGAAATACGCACCCCGTTGAATGCCGTCATCGGATTCAGCGAACTGCTTGAAGACGAGACTCTTGAAAAAGAAAAGCTGAAAATCTATGTGCGACACATCCGCGAAAATGGCCAAAGCCTGCTTACCCTGTTGGGCGACATCCTCGAACTGTCGCGCATTGAATCAGGAAACATTCAGCTGCACGAGGAAACTTTCAGCCTCACAAGCTTTTTCAAATCAATGTATCAGGACTTCGTCCATCAGGCGGTAAGAAAAGGAAAAAACCACCTCAAAGTAAAGGCCATCATTCCGCAGGGCGAATGTCTCGTGAAAACCGATAAAAACCGTATAAGACAATTGATAACCAATTTGTTCGACAATGCCTTGAAGTTTACCGGCGAAGGAAGCATATCCTATGGCTTCGAATTTATCAGACACGGCAAATATGCCGGTAAGCTTCATTTGTTTGTCAGCGACACTGGCATTGGTATCCCTGAAAGTAAAAAATACCTCCTCTTCAAACGATTCACCAAAATTCATGAAGCAACAGGAATGGTTTATCCGGGTGTGGGCTTGGGTTTGAGCATCGTTGAGCAAATCGTAAACCTTTTCAACGGAAACATTGAGGTGCATTCCGAAGCAGGCGTTGGAACCACCATGAACATCTATCTCCCCATCGATCCCATCGAACAGGCTGATTCCGGCGAAAATCAGGCCGAATCTATCTCAACATCCGATTTGAAAGGGAAAAAAGTGCTTGTGGTTGAGGATGTTGATTCGAATTTCGATTTGCTCAACATCATTTTAAATGCCTTGGGCATGCAGGTGTTGAGGGCCACGGAAGGGCAACAAGCCGTGGACATTTGCCGTGAAAATGATGACATCGACCTCGTGTTGATGGACATTCAGCTACCAGGCATGAACGGCTACGATGCCACAACCGAAATTAAATCGCTCAAGCCACATTTGCCTGTCATTGCACAAACTGCATTTGCCATGGCCAACGAAAAAGATGCCTGCTTCAGAGCCGGATGCGATGGATACATTGCCAAACCCATTAAATCGCAACTGCTGATACCTGTTTTGCTTCAAGTGTTAACCCGTTAACAGTTGAAATCGCCCCAAAGCTGCAGGCATTGCCTTTTACAGGCAATGCAGCTGCCATCGTGCCAGGCAGCCACAAGCCAGTTGGCGGCAAGCAGGACTTAAATAAATTTGAAAAAAAAATAGGATGATTGGATCGGATAAGCCGCATGTCATTTAAATGCTATACATTTGCAGGTGCAAAAATTTCGAAGCATGAAAAGTAACATCATCAAAATTGTGTTGGCTGTCGTCATTGTTATATTGACGTACTTGATCTATGAAAGTGTCAATCAGCCCATTAGGTTCTTGAAGGAAAAGAAAATCCGTGATACGGAAGTTGTCCAGAATCTGAAAGACATTCGTAACGTTCAGGCCTTATACAAAGCCGAAAAAGGACATTACACCGGAAGTTTTGATTCATTGCTAGAATACATCAAGGTGGGAGAAATTCCTGTTGTGAGTGTGATTCCCGACCCGAACGACACCACCTTCACCAAAACAATCAAAGACACCCTTGGTTACGTAAAGGTAATCGATACGCTGTTCAAGCACCATAAGTCATTCGACATCAACCAATTACCTGTTATTCCTTTTTCGGGTGGTGTTAAGTTTGAAATGGCTGCAGGTGAGATCGACCGCGGCGGTGTGAAAGTGAGCGTTTTTGAGGTGAAAGCACCTTTCAGCGTTTACCTCAAAGGTCTTGACCAACAACGTATTAACAACCTTATTGCTTCAGAGGAGGCCATCGAAAAGTTTGCCGGACTGAAAGTTGGTTCGCTCGAAGAGCCTTCCACCGACGGCAACTGGGAATAGTGATGTGCTGTTGCCATGATCACGTCCACACGTCCTGTCATCAGCCGCTTCGATAAAGCATTTAAAGAAGATTATACAAGACATTATCACCTGACCATCCGTCTTTCAACGGATGGTTTTTCTTTGGTGGTTTTTTCCATTGATAAAAACCGCTACCTCTGCCTCGAAACATACGCCGTGAAACACATCGAGCAGCCTGAGCTGCTCGCAGCTGCCCTCGACGAGGTAACAATGCTGCGGCCTTGGCTCACCTATCCCTTCCACAGCGTGCTGGTGATCATAGACCATATATACAATACCCTCGTTCCCAATTCACTTTACGAAGAAAAGGAAAAAGGTGTTTATCTTGCATTCAATCAACCCTTTTCGGATAACAGCCGCATTCAATCCGACACCCTCAAAGCCGCCGAAGCACACAACATTTACTACCTCTCGAACCCTCTGGTAGAAAAAATAAAAGACATCTGGGCCAATGCGCGCATCGCCCACCTGCAGTCGGTGTTGGTTGAAAGCTTGCTCATTTCGAAACGGCACAAAATCGAAGAACCCAATGCTTTCGTTCATGTGCGCCGGGGAAGTTTTGATTTGGCTATTTTAAAAAATGATAAACTGGTCTTTATCAACAACTTCAGATACAACACACCTGAAGATTTTATTTATTTTGTGTTGTTTGCCTTCGATCAGTTGCACCTGAATCCCGAAACGACTCCGCTCACACTGGCAGGTGATGTTGAAAAAGGAAGTCCGGTATATGAGATTCTGTTTCAATATATCAGACACGTGAGCTTCGTAAACCGCAATCCGGCTTTCGAATACAGTTATGTGTTGGAGGAGCTGCCCGTGCACCGTTACGACTTGCTATACAATGCCTTGCAATGCGAATTATAAGGGGCAAATTTCAACGACGCATCATTCAGGTGCCGGCAGGTTTACCTGTGCGCCCCACCACCGACATGGCCAAGGAAAGTCTTTTTAACCTGCTTGAAAACGAAGTTGATTTTGAAGGCTTGCGTGCCCTCGATCTTTTTGCCGGAACCGGAAATATTTCTTACGAGCTGGTTTCGCGGGGATGCAGCCATGTGCTGGCCGTTGATCAGCATCCAAAATGTGTGCAGTTTATTGCTCAAACTGCCAAAAACTTCAATATGCCTGAGCTTCAGGTGATCCGTTCTGATGTGTTCAGGTTTTTAGCGACCGTGCGAATGCCCTACGACATCATTTTTGCCGATCCACCTTATGAGTTGGAGCTGGGTCAATATCAGCAAATTGTTAGCACTGTGTTTGATCAAAACCTGTTGACGCAGGCGGGTGTGCTTGTGGTGGAACACTCAAAACGTGTTGATTTTATGGATCATCCTGCCCTGTTTGATATGCGCCACTATGGCAAGGTGCATTTCAGTTTTTTTGGCAACGAGGTATAAAAAAAACCGGCTTTTGCCGGTTTTTGTTTAATATTCGTCTTCGTGAAAGAAGAAATCCTCTTTTGTGGGATAATCAGGCCAAATATCTTCTATACGTTCGTATATTTCGCCTTCATCTTCCATCTCCATCAGGTTTTCAATAACTTCCTGCGCAACGCCTGTTCGTGTAGCCCATTCAAGGAGCTCTTCTTTGGTGGCCGGCCAGGGTGCATCTTCCAGCTTAGAGGCAAGTTCAAGTGTCCAGTACATCTTATTAAGGTGTTAGTGAAATTTTTTGCAAAAGTAAGTTATTTTCGAAGCTTGTCAAGAAAAAAGGACAACAGCCTGAAATCCGCTACTGACGTGGAATCCAGGGTATTTCACCCGATCCCGTTACCATGGAATAGTGCCTCCCGAGCACAAAAAAATAGTCAGAAAGCCTGTTGAGGTAAGCGATATCGAGGTCCTTTACGGGATGTTGTTCAGCCAGTGCGATGGTGATCCTTTCTGCGCGACGACACACCGTTCGGGCAACATGACAATGCGACACAATGGGATGCCCACCGGGCAGAATAAAGTGGCTGAGCTCGGGCAAGCTTTCATTCATCCGGTCCATCTCCTTTTCAAGCTGCTCCACATCGTCGGCTGTAAGCGGTGGCATGCTGCGTGTTAAAACGCCCTCGTGATCTTCTGCAAGGTGCGATTCGAGCCTGAAGAGTTTTTCCTGAATGGCTAACAGTATGGATCGGTTCTCGTCGTTGGCAGGCAAGTGGTCGCGTAGCAGTCCGATAAACGAATTGAGCTCATCCACAGTGCCATAAGCTTCGATGCGCGGGTGAAATTTGCTCACACGACTTCCGCCAATAAGCGAGGTTTTACCTTTATCGCCGGTTTTTGTATAAATTTTCATGCGTAATGTTCTGGGTTTCTATGGCAATGAAACAAACATTGGCGCAGCTTGTTTTACAGGATTCAGGAAACTGTGCTGATTTCCTTGTTGCGCTCGTCTGATTCGATGAGCCCGTCCTTCAGGCGGATGATACGGTGGGCATATTTGGCAATGTCTTCCTCGTGCGTCACCACAATGATGGTGTTGCCACGCTGATGAATCAGCTGGAGCAGACCCATAATTTCGACTGAGGTCTTTGAATCGAGGTTTCCGGTAGGTTCGTCGGCAAGCAAAATCGAAGGATTGTTCACAAGCGCTCTTGCGATGGCCACACGCTGACGCTGTCCGCCTGACAGCTCGTTGGGTTTGTGGGTCATCCTGTCCGTAAGCTGCACGTCGGCAATCACCTTTTGCGCCATTTCGAGCCTCGTTGCCTTTCCAATGCCGGCATAAACCAGCGGCAACATCACATTTTCGAGGGCAGTGGATCGGGGCAACAGATTGAATGTCTGAAAAATAAACCCAATCTCTTTGTTTCTGATTTCAGCCAGCTGATTGTCGTTCATGCTGCTTACATCATGTCCGTTGAGCATATAGGTGCCCGTTGTGGGGGTATCGAGGCAGCCCAGAATATTCATCAGCGTCGACTTTCCCGATCCAGACGGCCCCATCAGCGCAACATATTCGTTTCTACCAATTTCCAGGTCCACGTTTCGAAGCGCCTTTACCACTTCCGACCCAACTTTGTAGTGGCGTGCAATACCCTTGAGGCTGATGACAGAATCCTTCATGCTTTTTGAATATGATGAATGCAAAGGTATCACATCGACAGCACAAAATGTTGTTTTTCGATTCCCTTTCTGAAAAAAATGATGCCAAATTGGTAAAGATCCACGGAAATAGGCACCTCAGGATGCTGGCGGATGATATCCCAGGCTTCGTTCATGCCCGGCGACCAATGGATGTCGTCGAAAATGAAGATGCTGCCTTCTCTGACTTTAGCCAAACAATGGTGAAAATAATCCAGCGTGGGTTCTTTGCGATGATTGCCATCGAAAAATACCAGATCGAGATGGGGAAGCCGCTCAAGGTTGGCCGCAAGCGTGTGGTTGAAATTGCCAATTGAGATCTCTATATTATTGATATGCAGCCGCTCAAAAATTCCAGAGGCAATGTTGGCCACCGAGGCACAGCCTTCCATGCTGATCATTTGACCCTGAGGATTACCACTGGCAAGGCTCACCGCACTCAAACCCGTTGAGGTTCCAAACTCGAGAAGGTATTCGGGCTTGTAAAAAGCTGCAAGTCGGTGCAATAGCTTGTAATAGACCAGCCTGGATGTTCTCATCTTTGCCAGCTTGTTCACCCGAATCCTGTAGGTACTGAATGCCTTGCTGCCGGCTCCTGAACCAAAATCAACGGTTTCGATCAGGTTGCGGTTTGCAAACATGCTCTTTCGGGCTTTTACAATTTTCTCATAGCCATGGTGGGATGATTTGTCGCGTATCACCTTGGTCATCAGTTCGTAAACGAAAGGTGAATGCAGACCATGTGGTCCTTTTCTGGTGAAAGTGTATCGAATCAGTTGTTGTAAACGATGAAGTGCGTCAGCCATGCAGATGTTTGAGTGGATAAACAAGTTTAAGACAACCTTGACATAAAAGAGGTTGCATCAAACAAAAATCATACCAGAACTTTATTCTTCGAGAATCATTTTCTGAAGATAAAAAACGCGCCGTACATTGTCGTTGCTCAGCCTGTTGTTGGTAATTTTCTGATAGCCGCTCACAAGAAAATAAGGTCCGTACCAGTGAACAATGCCCGAGAAATTTTCTTCGGTCAGGCGGTCGTTTGTAAACAACGATTCGATCCTCACTTCTTCTGTATTCCCGATTTCCAGCCCCTGATCATTCAGAATTTTAGAAGTGAGGGTTCCGTTACGAACGAAGGCGTGCACAAAATCGGTGTCGTCAACCCACGTTATGCTCACATGCTGAAGCATGGGCAACAGTAAGTCGCCAAGCGATAAATCATTGCTCCACAACACATTGCCATCGTTGTCGAAACATGTAAAAAGTGCCGAAAAAAACTGATAACCCTCAAAAATCGTATAGGTGTATGGAACCAGACGACCGTAAAAATCGTAATCCATCCGTGTTTCTGTTCGGTATTGTTCTTTGAATGCATCGCTAGCATACAACAATTTACCTGGCACTTGTAGGAGCTTCGGCTCGTAAAATTGAAACCCGATATCGGGTGTTTGTCCTTCCTTTTTCCGGGCTTGCCGTTGCCTTGCCCGCATGAGGTCGTCGGTGGCCATGGCTTGATAGATACCCGAAAAATTTTCGAACGGATGGTGGCGCACTTCGGGCGCTCCCGAAGCGTCGAACCGCAAATAAAACAATCCATTGCTCTCAAACTGAAGCATTTCGGGCTCAAGCGCATCTTTGGCCCTGCTTTTTTGCGATTCCTGATTGTCGAAACTACCCACCACCAGCATATTGCCTGCTTCGTTGTGCGTAATACTGTATGAATGAAGGTAATACGGTGAAGCGTGGTAGGTATAACTGCTCAACATGCGGCCTCCGGCATCGAATGTTAAAAAAACATCAGCTGTGTACCTGCCCGCTTCAAAGGTCTTCATCCCGACATAAAAGTGACTGCTTCCCTCTGTTGCAAACACCCCCTGAACAACTGTTTGCCCAACAATGCCGTGACCCAAACTAGTAAGCGTCAGGTTTTCGGGGTCGTATAACAATATATCTGCCTCATAGCGTGGAAGATTCACGCCAATCAGCAATTTTCCGTGGCTGGCCGCAGCACCTCTCACGCTGGCTTTATCGGGCAGACTTCCGCCAAAAAGTTGAAAACTGCCGGCTTGATTGTCATACCTCAGAATCTCAAAACCTGAAAAGCGGCTGTTCTTTCCTTGCGAAACAAATACGAAAAAAATATCGTCGCCATCAACAAAGGCAGTTTTAAGGCGCAATCCTTCCGAAATAGCTACAGCCTGCTGCCACTGTTCCTTTAATGCCGTGTCGTAGCGCGTGAAGTACCACTTGCGTTTTCCCTCCGGGCTTTGCTCGCTGCTCTCGAAATACAGGAGTATTCCCTTTTCGCCCAATACCTCCGTTAAATACACTGGCACATCGGTACGCGCCACAGGAAGCTCAATACGCGCCGGAGCAAGCAATTGTGCCACGGCACCTTGCATGGGAAAAAACAATAAAAAAGTTAATAAACCGAACAGGAACGATAAACTGTTTCTTTGTCCGCTATTAAACCGGAGTTTGGCTTCCTTATTATTTCGTTGTAGCAACAAGCTGCTCATTTTTCCAGGTTTTTTTCCGAAATCCCAAACGCCTCGTCGGGATGGTGCGCTCCATGGGGTTCCATGTGCACCACCACATCATAGGTATTCGGAACTGCTTTTCTGATTTCATCTTCCACCTGATGTCCAATGCGGTGCGCTTCAAAGAGCGTGAGTGTGCCATCAATTTCCACATCCAGGGCAATCATCACATAATGTGCCATTTTTCTGGCACGGATGCGATGCGGGTTACGTGCACCGGGAACTTGTGATGCCGCCTGAATGATAACAGCGTAAATACTCTGATCTTCAACTCCATCCATGAGTTCACGGCTTGAGGCGATGATCATCCGGATGGAAACAACCACAATCCAAACACTCACTGCCAGGGCTGTCAAACTATCAAGCACAGGCATCTTCAGCAAGTGTGTTAGCACCAATCCAAACAGCACAGAAAGCGAAATAATGACATCGTTTTGCATATTACGGGCATTGGCACGCAACATGGGGCTATCTACCTTATCTCCCGTGCGCCGCAGCAACACCGCCATCATATGCTTGCCAACAATCGACACGAGGATCACCACCACTGCATAAACCGATGGTATGGTCCGCTCAGTGCCTTCTGTCAGGTTTCCGATGGTGGCAATGGAAAGTTGTAGGCCGGCAAACAACATGATAAACGCCACCAACTTGGAGGCCACGGTGTCGGCCTTATCATATCCATATGGGTGGCGCGAGTTGGGAGGCCTGCTGATAATTTTCGCAGTCAGGCGAACAATGAACGACGACAACACATCGCCCAGCGAATCAATGCCATCGGCCACCACAGCCAGACTGCCACTCAACAAACCCACTACAATTTTCAACAATGAAAGCATGGCATTACCCGCCAAACTTAAATTAGCTGCCTTGATGATCAGCCTTTGCCGGGAAATTTGATCTGCCATATCCATAAAGTCATCCTGCAAAGATAGATTTTGTTTGAAAATCATTCCATCTGCCAATTAAATGATCGCCACACATCAGAAGGAATTTAGAAATTCTCGTGCTGTCTTCCTCATGAACTGCGGCTATCACTTTAAGCTCATCGGTTTCAGAGCCATTTCAATGAAACCAGCTCATTTGCTTCACCTGACAGTTATCAATGAAGCAATACAATCGCCGGGTTCAATGGCCGGAAAAGGTGGCTGTACGGATTTGAACAAAGTTGCTTCTTTAGTCGATCACGACCCTATTTAGAATGCTTATAACTTCCAGCAATAGCAGAGAAATCGTTATTGTTATTCAATTAACAAACAAAGTTAATTTCTAATTTTGCTCCTTTAAAAATCTGGAAAACCCATTA
This sequence comes from uncultured Lentimicrobiaceae bacterium, assembly GCA_964492695.1. Taxonomy (GTDB): domain Bacteria; phylum Bacteroidota; class Bacteroidia; order Bacteroidales; family F082; genus JALNZU01. The sequence goes on along the minus strand of CAZBMR010000002.1, from coordinate 100,608 downwards.
ACACCTGTCTGATCATGCTTTTAACAAACGTCTATTTTTTGATTGTGGCGGCCTACTTTCTGCTCATTATGTTGCTGTCGTTTTTCACACGCAAGCTGGCAAGCCGGAGCGTGGCCGACTACCTGGTGGCCGGCCGAAACCTGGGCGTTGGTTTTTGTGCAGTGGTGGTGGCTGCCGAATGGCTTGGCGGCATGAGCACCATTGGGGTGAGCGAAAAAGCATTCACCACCATGACATTTCAGCCCATCCTTTACAATGTGTCAACAGCGCTAGGCATGGTGATCATTGGATTCACCGTGGCAAAGTGGTACAGGCAAAACAACGTTCATACAGTGAGCGAGATGCTGGAGCACCTGTTTGGAAGCGAGGCCAAAAAAATCTCTGCCATCGCCTTTTTGATTGCCTACATCACCCTGTCGTATGTGCAAATGCAAACTGCTGCGAGTGTGCTGAGTGCCATTTTTAACATCAACTGGCTCAGCGCCATCGTCATCAGTGCAGTCGTCATCACTTTTTACACCTATATCGGGGGAATGCATGCACTGGCCATCACTTCTATCGCACATACATTTATGATGTTCGCAGGCATCGGAATTGCAACCATTGTTGGAATCGTCAACATTGGCGGCTTTGGCGAGCTCCAAAGCATTTTAGCAGCCAAGGGTGCTCCCGGCAATATCTACAATCCATTCAGTGCAGGCCTTGATGGCGCTTTCAGCCTCTTGCTAGGCGGTGTGCTTGGGGGCATGGCTGCACAAGCAAGCATCCAGCCCATCTTTGCGGCCAAAGATGCAGCAACAGCCAAAAAAGCGAGCATACTCTCCAGTTTTCTGATCGCTCCTTTTGGGGTGATGACAGCTTTACTCGGACTTATTGGTGCAACAGGATACTACCTCAACACCGAAACCGTAAATCCGAAGATGGTGCTCACTACCCTGCTCACCAATGCCGATTTTATCCATCCGATTTTGGGAGCACTTGCGCTCGCCGGCATCCTCGCCGCCATCCTGTCAACCGTTGGTCCGGTGAATTTTGCAGTGGTGACCATCGCCACCAAAGATATTTACCATGGCTTCATCAACCCAAAAGCAGAAGAAACAAAGATTATTGGTGTTGCACGAAAACTGGTTATTCTGGTAACACTTTTTACACTTCCCCTCGCCATATTTCTACAAAAAGGCATACTCGACTCAGCCTATGTGAGTTATGCCATCCGATCGATTGGCGCCATTGTTATCCTGCTGGGAATTTACCAAAAAAGATGGGTTAGTCCGACAGGTGTGAAACTGGCCTTTGTGGGTGGCATGGCTGCCATCTTCTTCTTTATGCTGGCCGACAAAATGGCTTGGTTTCATATCGACAAAACCTATGGGGCTGTCGTATTTGCACTTTTCTTTATCCTGATTGGAAAAGTGATTGACAATATGAAAAGCAAAAAGCAATGAGCCTGCCCAATCCACAACCATTATCCGGAATCACGGTGCTCGAGCTTGCCAATGTGCTGGCAGGTCCTGGAGTTGGTGCAATGCTTTCGGAGCTTGGTGCAACAGTTATCAAGGTTGAAAACCTTCAAACGCAAGGCGACGTAACACGCACCTGGAAACTCCCCACCGAAGATGCCGGCACCGATATATCGGCTTATTTCAGCTGTGTGAACTGGGGCAAAAAATCGCTCGCCATCGACCTGAGCAAGCATGCCGGACAAGCACTCATTCATCATTTAACCGCAAAAACTGACATCGTGATTGCCAGCTACAAGCCGGGTGACGCAGAGAAACTACACATGGACTATGCCACACTAAGTGCCTTCAATCCTTCATTGATATATGCCCACCTGACAGGATATGGTCTTGACAACGAACGCGTTGGATACGACGCCATCATTCAGGCCGAAACCGGTTTCACGCTCATCAACGGGGAGAAAGGCTGTCCACCTGTGAAAATGCCGGTTGCTTTGATGGATGTGCTCGCCGGACACCATATGAAAGAGGCCATCCTGTTGGCCCTCTACGAAAAATCACGTACCGGAAAAGGAAACTATATAGATGTTTCACTTTTCCGCGCCGGAATCAGCTCGCTTGCCAACCAGGCAACAAATTGGCTTGTAGGCAATTGCATTCCAAAATCGATGGGATCTGATCACCCAAACATTGTGCCCTACGGAACCATTTACCACACATCCGATCAAAAACCTGTTGTGTTGGCGGTTGGCACTGATGCGCAGTTTAGAAACCTGTGTGAGGTGCTTGGCATTTCAAAACTTGCTGATGATCAACGTTTTGCAACCAACCCCTGCCGGGTTCAGCACCGTGCTGATTTGCATGCCGAACTGAAAGCGGCCATTGCCAACTGCACACGTGATGAGCTGTTAAAACAGCTCAGGCAAAAAAAAGTGCCGGCGGGCGGGGTTTTCAACATGAAAGAGGTATTTGAGCAAGCAGAGGCTCAGCCAATGATGCTTGAGGCAACCGACGAGCAGGGCCGGCAATTAAAAGGTGTCAGCAGCATTGCCTTTTGGATGAAAGGTCATACTTTTGCAAACGTTTCCGGAATGCCTCCCCATTATGGTGCGCATAGCGCAGAAATTCTTCGGGAAACAGTGAACCTCACTGATGAACAAATTCAAACTCTGATTCACAATCACGTGATTTATGACAGACATATTAAATAAAAAAATGGCGTTCCTCGACGGTTCGCGGCTCATTACCGAGGCCTGCGTACTGGCTGGAGCGGGAGCTTTTGTGGGCTATCCCATCACACCCGCCAACCTGCTTTATTCATACGCCAATCAACGGTATCCAAAAATGATGGCCGCACCGGACGAAATCACCACCCTGCAGTGGATGACTGGTTTTTCGAGCCTTGGAATTTTACCTGTAACCGCCACCTCGTTCCCGGGTTATGCCCTGATGATCGAATCCATCAACATGGCCATGATGATGGAGTTGCCCATGGTCATTATTCTGGTTCAGCGCCTCGGACCAGCCACCGGAACAGCCACGGCCGGGGCTCAGGGCGATATTAGCGTGGTGCATGGAACCACTTCAGGCGGCTTTCAAATACCCACCTTCTGCATCTCGAACCTGAACGATTGCTGGGATTTGAGCGCTAAAGCCGTAGAAACCGCCATTCGTTTGCGCACGCCGGTTGTTTTGCTCACCTCCAAAGAAATGGTGATGACACAACAAAGTTTCGATTTGAGCAGCCTGAATGAGATCCATCCCATTAGCTGGAAGTATGCCGATCAGGCAGCATCATACAAAACCTACGAAACAGACGATTCACTCGTTCCCGAATTTCTGCCTGTGAGTCAAAACGCCCACCAGGTAAGGTTTACAGCCAGCACGCACAACAAAGCCGGCATTTTGCAAAACACCACACCCGAAGCACTCGACAATACGCGCCGGTTAAAAGCCAAACTCGACAAACACCTGGATTCATTCCTGTTTTACGAATTCGACGATCAGGCCGACGCCAAAACGGTAGTTCTTAGCTTTGGAATCACCGCCCAGGCTGCACGCGAAGCTGTGTATGCCCTGCGGGATGCAGGTGAAAAGGTGTCGCTGCTCGTTGCAAAGACAATGTTTCCCATACCTCAGCACTATTTCGGAATGCTTGCGCGTTTCGAGAAAGTGGTGGTGGCCGAAGAAAACCTCGACGGACAATACCGGCATCTGCTCTTTGGCAGCTATAGCCCCAAACACATCACAGGCGTGAATGTGTTGGGAAGGATGATTCAACCCGAAGAAATCATGAAGGAGGTGAAAAACAATGGATAACAGGTTTTTAATTGACAACAAAGATTTGCCTTTTTGCAAAGGCTGCGGACATGCCGGTGTGGCAACAAGCACCGAAAAAGCACTCCAAAAACTTGGTTACGACCCACTCGATGTGATTTTTGTGACCGATATTGGCTGCCATGGCATCATTGATAAATCCTTGCGCTCTCACACCGTGCATGGGTTGCATGGCCGTTCAGTTGCATTGGCTGGTGGCATTGCAGCCGGCCTCAGCAATGATTCATCAAAAAAGGTGATCGTGTTTATTGGCGATGGCGGCGCAACCATTGGCATGCAACACCTGTTGGTGGCTGCACACCACAATTTTCCAATGACCGTGGTCATTCACAACAACATGCTTTATGGCATGACAGGTGGGCAACCGAGCGAGTTTACACCTTGTGGATTCAACACCCCCACCGCCCCTAACAGGTCGGCCATCGGTGCCATTGACATGGTGAAGCTCATGGAAGGCGTTGGGGCATCCTACGTTAGTCGCATTTCAGGCATTGGCGATTTTTCCGACGAGTTGGCCGAAGCCTTTGCTCATCCGGGTTTTTCGGTGGTTGAAGTGATGGAAATCTGCCCCAGCTATGGCGTGAAGTCGAACCCTGGAATGAAATTGAAACAAGTGGTCGAAACGGCTGGTCTGGCACTGCATAAATCCAAAAAAGAAAATGCAGAAAGCACCGCCCATGCTGAATCATACAACGGATTCATCAACAGCTTGATCTCAGATAAGTTGTTGGTTCAAAAGGAGTTCGAACCCGTCATCAATGGACCGGTGAGGATATTGCTAAGCGGTTCGGCTGGCGAAGGAACCCAGTCTGCAGCTGAATTTTTAGCACGTACGGCCATGATGTCTGGTTTATATGCAACCAAAAAGGGGCATTATCCAGTGACTGTGGGCGTTGGCTTTTCTGCTGCCGAAGTCATCATCTCTGACGAACCCATTTATTACACCGGCTCTACCAAGCCTGATTTCATGCTGATTACATCAACCGATGGCATTGATTATGCCATTCCAAAGCTTCGGTCTTCCAATGAAAACACGGTAGTGATCATGGATGCCGGCCTGGAACCCCCTCAAACAGCGGCCCAGCTTGTGAAAGCCGACTTGCGCAGCAAAGCTGGTGCACGCAATGCGGCCATGCTCAGTGTGTTTTGGCTGGTGAAAAATTTTGGTGTGCTTTCGATGGACTCGCTTTTAAGCGCATACAGCCGCAATAAGCTGGCTGCCAAGGTACCGGTTGAAACCTTCACCGCAAATATTTAAACGTTTCTCAGCTTAGTTTTTGAAGAAATATGTTGCAACAAGCAAAAGCCTGACATTGTGTGTCGGGCTTGTTTGTTTCACCCTGCCCTGTTCGTCGGGAATACCAAAGCGCGCTATCGTCCACTCCAACTCCGAAGCCAGACACAATGGCCCATTTCTGTAAGAGAAACTCGGCGAGAGGCGAAAAAGCTGATCCACATCCGAGCCTTTGCCATAGTATATGCCTGCGTTTTGCACCGAAGTTCCAAAGTTTTTTGCATAACCGCCAAAAAGCCCCCACCTGTATTGGTTGCCATAATGCATGCCTCCCCAGAGAAACAAATGATTGGTTGGTGTGTAGGTTTCCAATCCAGTCAGCGAATCGTATGTCGCCACCGCATATCCACCCAGCATCAGGTGCTCGGTCAGGTTTTGGCCAACGATGGCTTTGAAAGAGACGTCTGTTTCCGCCTTTTTCCATTTCCAAAATATCATACCCGACAAAGAGGATAAAAGTTCATCGGTTTTGAATTTTTTATCGGTTATTGTCCTGGGCTGAATAACCTTGTGATCCAAAGCTGCTCCAAAGATGTGTTTTCCAGGTTTGTAAACCAATTGCAGATGGCTGTTTGGAATACCCGCATCCTGCATATAGATGTGGCTTCGTCCCAAGGGGCCATCGCTGTTGTTATCACGCTGCATGATGAATGCCGCTTCCAGCGTAATGCGCTCAAAATGATGCTTATAGCTTAGCTGGGGATTGCGGATAAAGGGCTGAAAAGGTGCTCCTGTGTTGAATGCAAACACCTCGGGAAACACCTCAGGCACAAACATAGGATGCCAGTATTGACCCAGTAACAGCTCATCGTTTGTCCAGCGAAGCTTCACAAAAGCGTGCCGCAACCTGAGGCCATCCACATCGGCGTTCGTAACACCGGTATAATCACTTTCGATGTAACCTGTGACAACGGCATTGAGCAATTGAGGACCATTGATGGTGAGTGCCAACCTGGTGTTGATGGCACTAAAATTGGCATTGAAAGCCTTGTTGATATCGTTTCCCGCCGGATCGATTGCCGGCTTTTTTGGATAATACAAAAACAAATCATCGCGCGATCCATCCACTTTTCTGGAATCGAACCAATAGTTTGATTTTACAAAGCCTGAAATTTTGAAATGTTGTTTCCAGTCTGAACTGCCTTGACTAAAAACAGCCCCGGAGACCATTACGAATAAAAAAAAGATGACCGGTCTTCCGATCAAAGCACAACGATGAAACATATGTCCGTTTCTGATTAAAGTGTGCAAAATTAGCCCAATTGAAGCAAACATCAGGCAGGAGAACCTATCTGTTTGTTAATTTATTCACATTCCAAATAACTTTGAAGCTTTTTGTGCCGTTTGCAGCACCTCATCTATTCCCTACATTTGCATGAAAAAAGGTAAAAATGCGGATATTGCTCATTGATAATTTCGATTCGTTCACCTACAATTTGGTTCAGCTTTTTCGTGAATCCGAATGGAAGAATGAAGTTATTGTTGTAGATAACACGATTAATTTCAATGATTTACCCACTTCCTTTGATAAGGTTGTTATTTCGCCAGGCCCGGGCCTGCCCGAAGAGTCGGGCAATCTCAACATGCTTTTGCAGTCGCTCTTGCCCCGATATCCGGTGTTGGGGGTATGCCTCGGTCATCAAGCCATTGCACTTGCATTTGGGGGACGACTGAAACACCTTGCACACAGCACTCATGGATTCAGATCGCCATTGCAGCTAAAAACTCCGTCGCACTATCTTTTTCAGGAGATTCCACAACAATCATTCTGCGGTCGTTACCATTCATGGGTTGTAAACGAAAATGAGTTGCCGGATTCCTTATATGTTACTGCTGTGGATGCCGAAGGACAGGTGATGGCTTTTGCGCATCGAACACACGACATCTGCGGCGTGCAGTTTCATCCCGAGTCGTATATGACTGAATTTGGCCAGAAAATGATTGATAATTGGTTGGCGCATAAATAGTTGCTAAAGGATAGGGTGAAACAGCACCTGCCCTTTGGTATTGAATTCAATGGCAGGACAAGGCACTTTCAGGATGTTGAGGGCATCGAGAAAAACACGCATATAGCGCGACCTTGTGGGAATACGGTGAAAATCGACATCAAGGGATAAAAAGAACTTTCTGTAGCGCACCACATCATTTCGGCTGTGAAACACTCCATCCGCATCGGTCCATTCGTTGCTGTAGCCACCAAACATACCGCCAGCACCATAACCAACAGCGATGTTTAGCCATTTGAATCTTTTTTGCGACGGATTGAAAGATGCAGGATTGATGCTTGCCCACACGTTGATGGCATTGTAATCCTTCACAAATCGTTGAATCACAGAGGTTCCGTATAATTCTTCAGCACGTTTTTGAAGCTCCGGATCGTCATAATGCACAAAATGGGGCATCACCTTGAGCGAAATTCGTTGCTCTTTCCACAACAGCTCTTGCCCTGTCATGGCAGCAGCTCCTATCAAGTTGGCTGTTATATCGCTGGCTGAAGCCCCCCACTCTGCCGAAAAGCCATCGAATATTTCGATGGTATTCTGAAACATAAAGGCTGTAAATCCAGCCCACAACGCTGCTTTAGGGTGCGGCATTCCTGTCCATTCAAACACCTGTTTGATGTAACGTGCTTCCAGATAGGGTGTTACGATGTGTCCGGCCTTATCAATCTGTTGCCATTCGGCAAGATCGTTGATAAAATGAAACGACGACCGCGGATATCCCTTGTACCAGAGTTCATTCAAGCCAATCAGGGCGGCGGTGTATCCCGTTCCTAAAAAAGCTGTTGTGCCAATCAGGCGTGCTTTGTGCAGGCTGTCGGCAGGAACCAGCCATTTGGGTGTATCCCTAAGCGCTGAGGAGGCCTGCGCCACAGCCTTGTGGGGCAAACATATGGCCAGCAGAATAATTATCAACACTTTAAAGATGTATTTATTACTGAATTCTGCTGGCATTGACTGTTGATTTTGTTGCTCAAAAATAAGGTTTTCGTTGTGCAATGTGGCAGAATGCAGGATTGTTGTATTGTTAATTTTTTATCAACTACTAAAATGACTATTTTTGTCGAAAATTATCACATCATGGATTTAAGCAAAATAGTTGCCATTGGCGGCAAACCTGGACTTTTTCAGATCATCGGACAAGGCAAAAACAGTGTTTTGGTGGGTTCGCTCCTCGACGGGAAACGCTTTGCCGCTTTCTCTCATCAAAAAATGAGTTCGCTCGAAGAAATCAGTATTTACACCACGGGCGAAGACAAACCCTTGAAGGAAGTTTTTAAAAACATCCATGAGGTGATGGGCGACACCCTGGATTTCGACTACAAAAAAATGAGCAATCAGGAACTTGCAGCCAAATTTGAAATAGCTGTTCCGGATTATGCCACCGAATCTGTTTATCCGTCTGATATGCGCAAGGTTTTTGCATGGTATGAATTGCTGATGCAAAAAAATCTGCTCGATTTTAGCGAGGCTGTCGCTGGCGAAAGCCCCGAGGCAACTGAAGAAAACACTGAAAACTAATAAATTGTCCCGGAAACGGGACATTTTTTTGTGCCCATGATCTACAAATCCATCATCCGTCCCATCCTTTTCAGTTTCGATGCCGAAACAGTACACCACCATGTTGTCAGCCTGTTACGTATTGGCTTTGCAATACCCGGCACAAAAGCGCTGATTCGAAAGCTGCTCACAGTGGAACACCCTTTGCTCGAACGCAGGCTTTTTGGCATCCAATTTAAAAATCCGGTTGGCATTGCTGCCGGTTTCGACAAAAACGCGCTGGTGTTTGAAGAACTGGCATGCCTGGGGTTTTCGCACATCGAGATTGGAACCGTTACACCCAAAGGACAACCAGGCAATCCGCGCCCCCGACTTTTTCGATTAAAGAGAGACCATGGCATTATCAACCGCATGGGATTTAACAACCTTGGTCTCGATGCCGCTGTGAAAAGGCTTTCAAAGCCCAGAAAAACCATCGTTGGTGGCAACATCGGTAAAAACACCGCAACGCCCAACGACAGGGCCATTGATGATTATGTGGTCAATTTTGAAGGCCTGTTTGATGTGGTTGACTATTTTGTGGTAAATGTGAGTTGCCCCAATATCAGCGACTTACACGAGCTTCAGGACCAGGAGGCCCTTACGGCCATCCTCAACCGCCTGCAAGCCATCAACCACTCAAAACCCCGTAGAAAACCCATTCTGCTCAAAGTTTCGCCCGATCTGAACAACAAGCAGCTTGACGAGGTGATTGAAATCGTGCGGCTCACTGGCATCGATGGTGTTGTAGCTACCAACACCACCATCACGCGACACACCCTCTCAAGAGACGCAGCCGTTGCAAAAACCATCGGAAATGGTGGACTGAGCGGCGAACCACTGCGCGAGCGTTCAACCGAAGTGATCCGATATCTGGCGCAAAAATCTGGTAAATCATTTCCAATTATTGGTGTGGGTGGCATCATGACAGCCGAAGAGGCCATAGAAAAGCTCGAGGCCGGAGCAGATTTGGTTCAGGTTTATACCGGATTCATTTACAGTGGTCCGTTGCTGGCACGTAAAATCAACAGGCTGCTGCTGAAAAAGCTTAAAAACGAACAGCATTCCTGAACAAAGACTCACACAAAGTTCACTTCCGGCTCAAGCTGAATGCCATAGGTTTCGCGCACGGCCTGCTGGATTTCCATTGCAAAGCTAAAGATGTCCCTGCCTGTGGCATTGCCATAGTTGACGATCACAAGTGCCTGATCCTGATGCACGCCCACATCGCCTGTGCGCCGGCCTTTCCAGCCAGCCTTTTCGATAAGCCATGCAGCCGAAAGCTTCACCGTCTGATCACTTTCAGCATGTCCGACAATGCCAGGAAATTCACGCTTCAGATCCTCAAAAACCAACCGATGAACTAGTGGATTTTTGAAAAAACTGCCGGCATTCCCCAACTGCAGTGGATCGGGCAGCTTGCTGCGCCTGATATTGCTGATGGCAATGCTAACATCGTGCAAACAAGGCTGCTGCACTCCCATCCGGGAAAGCTCTTCCCTGATGCTGCCGTATTGTGTGTTCAGCCTGGGGGTTTTATGGAGGATGAAATCAACTGAAAGAATGATATAACGACCTTTCATGGTTGTTTTAAAAATGCTGCTCCGGTATGCGAATTCACAATCAGCGGCATCGAAATCAACCAGCTCACCAGTAATGGTGTCGAAGGCCTGCAAGCTATGAAATGTATCTTTCAACTCAACTCCGTAAGCACCAATGTTTTGAATGGGCGAGGCACCTACTTTTCCGGGAATAAGGCTCAGGTTTTCGAGCCCTGACAAGCCATGTGCTACCATGCGCTGAACAAAGTTCGTCCAATCCTCACCGGCGGCCACACTCACTTTCACCCGATCGTTGTCAATCGGCTGCATGCTGATGCCTTTATTGTTAATCAGGAGCACCAGCCCCTCGAAATAATCATCCAAAAAAAGCGTATTGCTTCCTCCTCCCAGAATGAGACGACGATCAAGCTTCCAAAGCTCAGAACGCATCAGCTGCTCAATGTCCTTCAGATCAACAATGGGCAAAACATAAGCAGCCATCACATCGAGGCCGAAGGAATTGTAGGGTTTCAAAGTAATGTTGCGGCGCATCCCAGCCAGCTAAATATTTCGCCAAAGATAGGCTATTCAACAATAATGGCTGCAACTTTTGAGTTTAAGAAAGCATCATACTTGCATTATTGAATCTTTCTACTTGAAGAAGGCGGTTGTCTCGGTCATCAACGATCTTGTTACAGATCAAAGGGTGCACAAAGCTTGTCTGGCATTGCAAAAGGCGGGCTTTGAAGTGTTGCTCGTTGGCCGTAAACTACCCAACAGTCCTCCCCTGGGCCAAAGACCCTACGCCTGCCACCGCATGCGGCTGCCTTTCACAAAAGGCCCGCTCTTTTATGCTGCCTTTAACATCCGGCTGTTTTTCATTTTACTGTTCAAAAAACACAACCTGTTGCTCGCCAACGACCTGGATACCCTGCTGGCAAACTTTTTGGTGTCGCGCATTAAAAAAAGCAGGTTGTTGTTCGACAGTCATGAGTATTTCACCGAAACCCCTGAACTGACTGATCGTAAACTCGTTCAAAAAATCTGGAAATTCATCGAAGCATGGATCGTTCCAAAATTGCCAGAGATGATCACGGTGAATGAATCGATTGCTGCATTGTTTCGCAAAAAATATGCGGTTCAGGTTCATGTGGTCCGAAACATTCCCCCACGCTACATCCAACCCATCCCTTTCAGCAGGAAAGAAGCCGGTTTGCCTGGAGACAAAAAAATTCTTTTACTCCAGGGTTCAGGCATCAATGTGCAGCGTGGCGCCGAAGAGCTGGTTGAAGCCATGCAATGGTTGCCCAACTTTGTGCTACTCATTATCGGTGGTGGCGATGTGATTTCTGTATTACATAAAATAGTAACAGACAAGCAGTTGAACGATCGGGTTGTGTTCTTTCCGCGCATGACCTACACTGATATGATGCGATTTACAGCGCTCGCCGACCTTGGATTAACCCTCGACAAAGACACCAATATAAACTACCGCTTCAGCCTTCCAAACAAGCTGTTTGATTATATGCATGCCGGTGTTCCAGTTTTAGCAAGTCCGTTGCCCGAAATAAAAAAAATCATCGATGCATACCAAACAGGCACTTTCATTGTCAGTCATGAGCCTAAAGCCATTGCCAGCAGCATTTTGGATGTTTTTTCTGATACAGAGCGTCTGAAAATGTGGAGGGAAAACTGCCTGAAGGCTGCACAAGAATTGAACTGGGAAAGAGAAGAAGAAAAATTGCTCAACATCTATGACCGCTATCGCTGAAAGACATCTTCACATCGTTTCGTTTGATGTGCCATGGCCTGCCAACTACGGCGGAGTGATTGATGTTTTTTACAAGATAAAAGCACTTGCCGAAAAAGGCATCCGCATTCACCTGCATGCTTATGAATATGGCCGTGGCCATGCAGCCGAACTGGAGAACTTTTGCCATTCGGTGCACTATTATAAGCGAGACTTGTCGAAAAAAAACCTCTTCACCAACCTCCCCTACATTGTAAGCTCGAGAAACTCGCAGGAACTGATCAACAATTTACTGCAGGACAATCATCCGATTTTACTCGAAGGACTTCATACTTGCCTACCGCTCAATGATTTACGATTTAAGGGACGTGTCATTCTGGTACGCACACACAACATCGAGCATGAATATTACCAGCACCTGGGGCAGGCCGAAACCGACATCCTGAAGAAATACTACTATGTGAACGAGGCTAAAAAACTCAAACGCTTCGAATCCATATTGCAAAGGGCAAACCATATCATCGCCATTTCAAAGAAAGATGAACGCTATTTTGCATCGCATTATGACAATGTGGTGTTTATCCCGGCATTTCATCCGCACAAAGAGGTGAAGTCGCAAAGTGGCACAGGCGATTATGTGTTGTACCACGGAAACCTTTCGGTGGCCGAAAATAAGACGGCTGTGAAGTATCTGATGGAGGAGGTGTTCAACGACCTCGAGCTGCCTCTGGTCATTGCAGGACTCAATCCACCCGACAGCCTGCGCAAACAGGTTGAAAACATGCCGCACGTGCGTCTGATTGAAAACCCAAGTGACGAAGACTTGTTTAAGCTCATCAACAATGCCCAGGTAAATGTTTCGCTCACTTTTCAGGCTACCGGACTAAAGCTGAAGCTGTTAAACACGTTGTACAATGGGAGATTTTGCCTTGTGAACGATAAAATGCTCAGCGGAAGTGCGGTTGACGAGCTTTGCATTCTGGCCAACGATGCTGCGTCGATGAAGCAACAAATACGCAAACTGATGAAGCGAAGCTTTAGCAATAAAGAGATTGAACGGCGATCGAAAAAGCTTGACCTACTTTATCACAATGGCCAAAACGTGAACCGCCTAATCAGCCTGATGGGCTGATGAAACCACCGTTCCTTCTTCGCATTTGATGATGCGTGCCGGAAATTTATGAATCAAATTGTAATTGTGGGTGGCCATCACCACTGCCTGACCTTGTTCGCTGATGCTCATCAGCAGGCGCAAAATGCCATTGGAAGTTTCCGGATCGAGATTGCCGGTAGGTTCATCGGCCAGAATCACTTCAGGTTGATTGAGCAACGCACGCGCAATAGCAATACGCTGCTGCTCGCCGCCCGATAGTTGATGCGGCATTTTGTAACCCTTTGCAAGCAGACCTACCTGAATCAGCACTTCATGAATGCGCTGTTCAATCTTTTTTTTATCAGTCCAGCCGGTTGCCTTCAACACAAAGCCCAGGTTATCATTCACACTCCTGTCTTCGAGCAACTGAAAATCCTGAAAAACAATGCCCAGCCTTCTTCTTAAAAACGGAATTTCTTCACGCTTAAGCTGTTTGAGATTGAAGCCTGCAATGATGGCTTCGCCTTCAATCACAGGCAATTCTGCATACAAGGTTTTCAACAGACTCGATTTTCCACTGCCTGTTTTTCCAATCAGATAGGCAAATTCACCTTTGTAAACTGACAAGTTTACATTTGTCAATACCAGATTTTTTCGTTGAAATACAGAAAGCCCGCGCAGCGAGATAATTTGTTCTTGTGTCATGCCACCCGCCAGTTAATCATACAAATCAATCATATTGTTTCGAATGGCAAATTTAACCATATCCACCGTGGTTTTCAGGTTGATTTTGCGCATGATGTTGTTCTTGTGCGATTCAACAGTCCGAACCGAAATAAATAGCCTGTCGGCTATTTCCTTGTTGGTATAGCTTTGGGCAAACAATTTCATCACTTCCAGCTCACGTGTAGAGAGGTTTTTTTCGTGTTCGCGTTTCACCTCAGCCGCTTCACCGCTTGCCAAATAATGATGCAGTATCATGTTGGTGATGGTTTTGGCGTAAAAGTCGTAGCCATTTCTCAGGGTGTAGATGGCTTCGATCATTTCGCTTCGGTTGGTATCGCTGGTTAAATGTCCTTTTGCGCCGGCTTTGATCATTTTGAAAATCAGGTTTTCCATCTGAAACATCGAAAGCACCAGCACACTGCAGCGTGGATGCCGCGATGTGAGTTGGGCAATCAACTCCACATCATCAGGATCGGGCTTATAGAGCACGAGCAAAACGATGTGTGCGTGCTGATGAAACAAGCGTTGAATTGCAGCACTGGCATCCTTTTCGCAAAACACCACCTCAATGTCGGGAACATCTGCAATGAGCGCAGTAAGTCCTTCGCATACAATGGGATGTGGGTCTATGAAGGCTACTTTGATGGCATCCATACAAGCGGATCAAATCTATTGACTGCGAAGTTACGATTTTGACCTACACCACCAATGGTGCGGATACAAAAGACACCACTATTTGTTTCGCGTCAGTCGGATGAAGACAGGTAAATGATCACTGAAACCGCCAAAATACTTGCCGTTCGACTGTGTTCGGTTGGGTCGCTCAACACCCTGCTGATTTTTAAACATCATCCAGGGATGCTTGACGATATGCATCTCCGAACTGCGCAGCCTACCCTTATCGAGCAATGATCCGGAAACAATCACCTGATCAAAACAATCCCAACTTTTGTAAAAAAGCGTGCCCTCATTGCGGCGATGTGGTTCGAGTGCGAGGTTGTATAATTTTGTCGCTTCGATGGGTTTCTGCACAGGCAATGCCTGCAGGTGTTCCATCATGCTTTCATCTTCCGGATTGTCGTTAAAGTCGCCCATAATCAGGATGTTTGCCTCGGGCTGAACCGCAAGCAATGAGTCGGTTTGGCTTTTCAGGAAGGATGCCGTTCCGTTGCGTGCAGCTTTGGTGGCATCCAAACCGCCATAGCGTGAGGTCCAGTGGTTGACAAAAAGATGCAAAGTGTCGCCCCAGCCGGTGAGGCCTTTCACATATAGGATGTGCCGTTGTGGTTCGCCTCCAACACTTGTTTGTAGCGTATTGATTTTCAATACTCTCATATATTCAGGCCGATAGACGGCAGCCACCTCAATACCCCGTGGATCGTTGTCGGCCACATGAATTGTGGCATAGGCTGCACCATGAAGCTTTGCATGTGTGGCCAGCTCAAACAAGGCTTGCGCATTTTCTACCTCGGCAAAACCTAAAAAATGTGGGTAATCACCCGAATCCATGGCAGCGACTACCCGCGCCATTTGGTCCAATTTGTGATCGTATTTTTTGGTGTTCCATCCCAACCTGGAATCAGGTAAAAACTCTTCATCATTGATTGTCGGGTCGTTGATGGTATCGAACAAGTTTTCGAGGTTGTAAAAACCTACCAGAAATCCATCACCAGGCTTGCTCAGTTTTCTGACAGTTTTATTGCATGCTGTTGAAAAGAGCATGATGGCCAGCAACGCAAGCACGATTTGCTTATGAAAATTCGCAGACATTGGCGTATCAATATTTTAATCAATCATAATTCTGGTAGTCGTCCAGCTCACGGCGTTCTTTTTTAGTGGGCCTTCCTGTTCCCCGTTGCCGTTGCCCTGCTTTGAATTCGCGCAGGAGCTCCACCCGTTCGTATTCGGCCTGAGGGGTCAGGTCGGTGAGCAAACCGTCAACCAACTTAGCCGAAACCCTGTTTGTTGCAGCCAATTTAACCTGAATGGTTTTGGTAATTTCGGATAGCTGAACTGTGATCACATCGCCCTCTTTCACTTCACGCGATGCTTTTACGGCTTTTCCATCCATTTTCACCTTTCCGCCACGACATGCCTCTCCGGCCAAAGAACGTGTCTTGAAAAGCCTCGTGGCCCAGAGGTATTTGTCTATCCTGACCGTATCGCTCATTTCTGACGAAAAAACAATTGAATTGGAACACCCGAGAAACCAAAGTTCTCACGAATCTTGTTTTCCAGAAAACGGCTGTAACTATCTTTCACATCATTCGGAAAATTGCAAAAGAAAACGAATTGCGGAGTGCTGGTCTTTAGCTGAGTGATGTATTTGATTTTGATATAGTTACCTCTGGATGCCGAAGGTGGGGGAAAAGCCTGAATGATTGGAAGCAAGGTATCATTGAGTGTGGCCGTTGGGATTTGTTTCCTGCGGTTTTCATACACTTCATGAGCCAGTTCGAGTGCTTTGAAAATTCTTTGTTTGTGAATCACCGATGTGAAAACGATGGGAATATCCACAAAAGGAGCCGTACGATCTTTGATCTGGCGCTCAAAAGCCAGGTGTGTGTTGGAATCTTTCTCAATCAAATCCCACTTGTTGACTACGATTACGAGACCCTTCTTGTTTTTGATTACCAGACGAAGGATATTAATATCTTGTGATTCAAAACCTTGCGTGGCGTCAACAAGCAGCAAAACCACATCACTTTCTTCGATGGCGCGGATTGAGCGCATGACCGAATAAAACTCAATGTTTTCGAAAACCTTACTTTTTTTACGAATTCCAGCAGTATCAACCAGGATAAAATCCATGTTAAATGCGTTGAATCGCGTATGAATGGCGTCGCGGGTGGTGCCGGCTACCGGAGTAACAATGTTGCGTTCCTGACCAAGAAAAGCATTGATGATGGACGACTTACCCACATTTGGCCTCCCAACCACAGTGAACCTTGGAATTCCATCTTCCTCAGGCTCAGGGTCATCATTGAGGTGTTTCACCACTTCGTCGAGCAAATCGCCCGTTCCGCTTCCATTGATGGCTGAGATGGGATAAATTTCGCCCAGTCCGAGTGCATAAAACTCCTGAGCCAGGGCAATGCGGTCGTGGTTATCCACCTTATTGGCCACCACAAAAACCTCGCGCTTAGATTGTCGCAGCAAACCGGCCACTTCCTCATCGAGCACATGCATGCCTTCGAAGGCGTCCACAACAAAAAGGATCACATCAGCTTCCTCGATGGCAAGGCTCGCCTGTTTTCGAATTTCCACCTCAAATTCATCGTCCGAGCCCACCACATATCCACCAGTATCGATCAGGTGAAACCATTTACCGTTCCAGTCGCTCATGCCGTAATGACGGTCACGTGTTACGCCAGCCGTTTCCTCAACGATTGCCTGCCTTGATTTGACAAGCCGGTTAAAAAGGGTCGATTTGCCCACATTGGGTCGTCCGACTATTGCAATGATGTTTCCCATTTTGAGTTTCCCTTCTGATCTAGGATTACTTATTAAATTTCTTCATATCCAAAGCGCTTGAGCAAGTTTTCATTGTCGCGCCAATCTTTCATCACTTTCACATTGAGCTGAAGGAACACTTTTTTTCCGATAAAAGCCTCCATATCAACACGGGCATCAGTTCCAACGCGCTTGATGGCGGCACCGTTCTTTCCGATGATAATGGCCTTTTGGGATTCACGGGCTACATAGATAAGTGCCTGTATTTTAACCAAATGTTCACTTTCCTCATACGTATCCACCGCCACCTCCACTGAATAGGGGATCTCCTGCTTGTAGTGCAACAGAATTTTTTCGCGTATCATTTCGGAAACGAAAAAACGCATAGATTTATCCGTTAGCTCGTCCTTTGGGAAATAGGGGGGCGATTCGGGCAGTAGCTCAAGAATTCGTTCCATAAGGCCATCGGTGTTAAACTGATGGGCAGCAGCAATGGGGTAAACCCATGCATCCGGGAGCATTTCTTTCCACCATTTAATGAGCAAAGCCACCTCATCCTGCGAAGACAGGTCCACTTTGTTGAGCAAAACAAAAACGGGCGTTGTTGTTTGCCGCAGACGTTCGATATTTTCTTCGTGCGTCACCTTGTCAGTCACATCCACCATATAAAGGATAAGGTCGGCGTCAATCAATGCAGTATTGATCTGACTGTTCATCACTTCGTGCATTTTATAGGCGGGTGCATGAATGATGCCGGGCGTATCGGAAAAGATGATTTGATAATCATCGTGGTTCACAATTCCTAAAATTCGGTGCCGAGTGGTTTGCGCTTTCGACGTAATGATGGATAATTTTTCGCCGACGAGCACATTCATCAAGGTGGATTTGCCAACATTAGGATTGCCTATGATGTTGACATAGCCTGACTTATGTGTCATGAAATAATTTTTTTCAACAATTCTTGTTTTGCAAAGAAACAAAATTTATCTTTGCACTCCCAATTTGATTTGGAATTATACTGCGGGGTGGAGCAGAGGCAGCTCGTTGGGCTCATAACCCAAAGGTCGTAGGTTCGAATCCTGCCCCCGCTACAACAAAGCCTTCGGCGCATTGCGACGAGGGCTTTTTCTTTTTCAGTTGGCGCACAAGCGCAGCTTGATGCGGCAGATGAGAAAGAAAAAGACCAAAGCGACCGCAGGGAGCGAGGCTTTGTTGTAAGCCCCTCCCCTTCAGGATCATGTCAATAATCCTGCCCCCGCTACAACAAAGCCTTCGGCGCATTGCGACGAGGGCTTTTTCT
>CAZBMR010000002.1:44507-82015 GCA_964492695.1 uncultured Lentimicrobiaceae bacterium | reverse complement strand
AATCCTGCCCCCGCTACAACAAAGCCTTCGGCGCATTGCGACGAGGGCTTTTTCTTTTTCAGTTGGCGCACAAGCGCAGCTTGATGCGGCAGATGCAGCGTTAACATCCAAAACAACTGCTCGTAATCGGGCTTTTTTCCTGGAAAAAATGACTTTGATGTGAACCCCTACTTTTGTCCCTTTAAAGAAGCATCATTAAAAAAGTTTATTTTTGAGGACTAATCTACCTGAAGTATGACCAAATTTTTACTCTCAGCCTGCTTTGTCATTCTCGTTTGCGAGATCAACGCCCAGCAACTGCTCCTTCTTGACCGTGCAAACGGGAATCGGGTTGTCAATGATTCAACTATCGTCATTTCAAGTTCAGATCCACACATCATTGATCTGACGGCGCAGTTTACGATGAAAAACAATTCGGACAAGCTTCTTTCATTGAACTTGCGAAAAACCGTCCATTTCATGGCCGATTCAACGATCGATTATTTTTGTTTTGGTGTTCAATGTTGGCCCTCCACTGATACAACCAATTATCCCGATACTTTACAGCCTGGTGCTGAAGACTATACTTTTGCGTCTCATGTGGTGCATTTTCGCCGCTTCGAAATGCCACCGCTTCCATCAGGCAAATCGTCGATCACCTATACCATTTATGATGACACAAGCTATCCGGAAACCATTGAGGCCAGTGTTACTGTGATTTATGACCATCAGAATGAATTGGGAGTCAGTAGAAACGCATTGTCTCAGGCGGTGGTTTATCCAAACCCGGTTACAGACCTTTTGACCATTTCAACAGATGTCTTTCAAAGGGGTCATCACATCGAAGTAAACATCTTTCATCATCATGGGGGTCTTGTAAAATCTTTGGCACTTGAAAACACCGACAATGTATTGAGGGTTCCGGTGGATGAGCTCAGTTCAGGTCATTATTACGGCTTACTCATTACCAAAGAAACAGCACCGGTTGTGTTTCGCTTTATCAAATAGAATTCCAATTTAACCCGATCCTGCGGCAGTAAACGTTTTGTGCGCTACTATTCAGGATAAAATCTTTCTATATTCTTTTTGGCCTTTCCCTTTTTCAGCTCTTCCGTTGAATCAAAACGATGTTGAGTGATGCCAGGCCAAAAACCTTGAGTGACTTGCTGAGCCAGAAGAACTACCCATATTGTTGCAATCCAAAGACAATTCAATGCAAAAGCAAAAAAAACGGCCTCAGATTTCTCTGAGGCCGCATAGTCAAAACCAAAAGGTTTTAAAAGATGCACTAACCATTATTTTATTCGTCCCAGAACAGTTTGGTTGCCAGCTTGTCGCCACCAATCTTTGAAGCGGCAGCCGCATAGTTTTCGCCATTCAGGGTTTGTTCGTTCACTGGATAGGTGTGACGACGTGGCACTGCGCCTTCGGCTGATTCGTCAGGTGCAGGTGGCAGGTTCAGTGTGGGATAGTCGAGCCTTCTGTATGATGTCCAGCCTTCCAGGCCACGAACATAGAATGCAAGCCAGGCCTGTGTTCCGATTTTTTGCTTCCAGTTACCGGCAGCTGTGGCATAGGCCACATCAGGACGGGCAAGGTAGGTGTCGATATCAGCAGCAGCAACGCCCCAATGTTCCATTGAAGAACGGATGCCATTGGTGTACCATGTGGCTGCATCACCACCAACACTGAATCCGCGTTCAGCAGCTTCGGCAAGGTAGAAAGCAAGCTCAGTATAGTCGAGCATTACAGCAGGATAATCTTCGGCCTGGATGTGATCGGCAATGTGTGAGAACTGAGCAAAAGGATTGCTTTCGCCATAGATACCACCACTGTAAACATCACCATTGATTTCGAAGTAGAAAGGCCTTCTGGGGTCTTCGAGTGTATTCATCATGTCAACAATGGTGTTGGCAGGAATGAAGTCGTGACGACCACTCTGAACGAGGTCCTGATACAAGGGGTTCGAGTTGGCACCTGTCAAGTACTGGAATGCACAAGCTTCGCCATAGGCAAAAGCTCCTGCATAAGCGCCTTCAATATAGCCTTTGGCAAGGGCAGGTTCTTTGGCAGCAATGGTAATAGCCATTCTCACGATGAGGGTATTTCCAAACTTTTTCCACATGGCCACATCACCGCCCATCATCAAATCATCGGCACCAAAGCTTCCGGCAGCCGGATTAAGTGCATCCGTTGCTGCTTTGGCGCGGGTAAGCAGATCCTTGTAGATGGTCATCCCGTCATCATATGCAGGATAGATGTTGTCGATATCAAGTGCTTCAGTGTAAGGCACATCACCAAAGATATCTACCAGTTGCTGATAGGTATACACTTCAACAAGGTCAATGATGAGCAGCTTGTTATTTTTTGCAGTGATGGCTTCTTCACCCTCAGCGGCTTCAGCTTCAACAAGACGTCTGGCCTCTTTGAGGTCAACGAGGATGTCGCGGTAGAAGATACGGAAAAGGGTATTACCAATGTTGCGGTTGAGTACGTCGTAGTTCGACTCATCGGTATAGGTGGTTTCTGTCCAGTATTGGGCAAACAGTTTCCAGTTGTTGATGTTCACACTGGTGCTTGAATACATATCAGCCAGCGCTTTCTGAGCATTTGCAAACAGGAACTGCCCAGGTGCCACCGTTGCATGCTTTGTGTCGGTGTTGAAATCCTCGAAGTTCTTAGTGCAGGAAATCAGAAAACCGACCATTATAACTAAAATGATTGTTATCTTTTTCATGTGACTTAAGAATTAAAATTGTAAATTAACGGTGAGACCAACGTTTCTCATGCTGGGCATAACACCACTCTGCCATCCCTGAACGTTACCAGAGCTTTGGCTGGCTTCAGGATCGGCGTGTGGGAGGTTCTTTTGGATGATCCAAAGGTTTGAACCAACAAGGCTGAAGGTAACACCTTGAATCCAGTTGGCTTTCGACATCATGCTTGAGGGCAGGCTATATGAAATAACTACTTCACGGAGCTTGAGGTAAGAGGCATCATACACAAAAGCTGCATTGGGGTTTCTCGACCAGCCAAACACGCGATAGTCAGCACCTTCAACGCGTTTTGTGTTGGGAGTACCATCTTCAAACACACCTTCGAGGATCAAACCACCACCATCAGAGATGAGGTTACGAACAGGATTACCCAGATCGTTGGTGTAAACAGTTTCTTCGTACAAACCTGTTCCAAGACCATAATAAAGGTCGAGCGAGAACACGCTGCCACCTTTCTGCCAGTCGATCAGGAAGCTTGCAGCCCAGTTTTTATAGGTGAACTTGTTGTTCATACCGGCAGTCCAGTCGGGGTTGATGTTGCCCAAAACCTGGTCTGAGGTTGATGTGCGGAGGTAATAGCCATTTGCTGCAACTGTTTTCTGGCCATTGGTATAAACATAGTCAGTTCCCTGAATGGTTCCGTAAGGTTCACCAACGCGGGCATTGATGGTTACACCACCCTGGAGAGCTGCAATCTGAAGGTTCTTGATGTCGCCTTCAAGTTTCACAACTTCGTTCACGTTCTTTGCCCAGTTGAGGGTGATGTCCCAACGGAAATCTTTTTTCGCAACGGGAGCTCCTGTCAACTGAAGTTCAACACCTTTGTTTTCGATTTCGCCAGCATTAACATATGTAGAGCTGTAACCTGTTGCAGTTGAAACAGTTACGGGCATAATCTGGTCAACAGTATTCATCTTGTAAACAGAGATGTCAGCACCCAGGCGTTTGTTGAAGGTGATCAATTCGATACCAGCTTCCAAGCTGTGGGTCATTTCCGGTTTCAGATTTGCGTTGTTCTTGGTGCTGGGCATCGAGAACAAGGCTGTTCCGCCGAAAGTGGTATTTTGTGCATAGCTGTCTTTTGTTCTGCCCCATGGAGCACTGTTGCCAACCTGAGCATAACCAGCACGCAATTTACCCAATTGCAGCCAGTCGGATTCAATCATGTTTGAGAAAATCCAGCTACCTGAAATTGAAGGATAGTTGTAAGCGCGGCTGTCAACCGGTAAGGTTGAAGAAATATCGCGACGGAAAGTAGCATCCAGGAAGAATGAATTCATGAAACCAAGAGAGGCACTGATGAAATAACCATTTACGCCAATTTGTGAGAACAGTTCTTCAGGATTGCGCATAGGAGCAGCACTGTTTGACAATGAATACAAACCAGGTACGATCAAACCACCATCTGTTGAAGCAAATACCTGATCAACGGTTGTGCGGCGAACGTTTGTACCAGCAAAAGCATTCAAACTGAGGTCTTCTGTGAACTGGTTCTTGTAATTCAGCATGAGGTCGAAGTTGGCTTCGGTGAAGTGCTTTTGGAAACGTGAGTAACCAGATCCAACATCAGGACGTTGAACGCCGAACTCGCCAGAACCTGAACCAACAGCTTTACGCTCTTCCTGCAGTTCGTCGTAGGTATCAACTGCAGCGCGACCCATCAAGCTAAAGTGATCGGTGATTCTCCAGTCGGCCTGTACGAAACCGATGATACGATTTCTAACGTCAGTTTCGTAGTTTTCATAACGCACCCAGTATGGGTTGTCCCAGTATGCAGGGGCCAAATCAGTGGGTGAGTTTGGGTTCCAGGTGATGTTGCGGTGGGTTTTGTCATACAGTTCTTCCTGCATTTTGTAATCCACATTCACTTGCATCCACTGACGGAACGAAGAAACGATGTTATCGCTGTAACCTGTTGAGTTCCTGCCCAAACCATCGGTTTTAACATAATTGGCGCTGGCCGTAACAGTCAGATCGTCAAAAATATCATATGAACCGTTGAAAAGGAAGTTGTTGCGTTTGAGCGAGCTGTTGGGCATCATACCTTTTTGGTCGAAATTGGTGTATGACAACCTGAAAGTTGATTTTTCGCTACCGCCAGTAACTTCAACGCTGTTGTTGAGTGTCAATGGGTTCTGGAAGAAATACTCAGGACCGTTTGCACCGGCAACCCAAGGAGTTTTCTTCATATAATTCGGAGAAGCCGGGTCGTAGGAATCCCATTGATAAATCATCAGGCTGGGGTCGAACTTTTCTCCATAGGAAGCATCTTCGTATGTTGGAACCGTGTAGTCGAGCGTTCCATCGCCATCCACATCATAATAGTACTCAAAACCAGGATGGTATCCAAGTGTAGGATGGGTGGTGTCGCTGTACAGGTAAGTTCCATAACCAGCACCATACTCCTTCTGGTATTTGGGGAAGGTGCTTTTGTCGAGGAAACCAGTGGTGATGCTTGAGCTGATGGCCACGCCAAAAGCTTTTTTGCCACCAAGCTGTTTCTTGCCCTTTTTGGTGGTGATGATGATCACACCGTTGGCAGCACGCGAACCGTAGAGGGCTGTAGCAGCAGCACCTTTCAGAATGTTCATCGATTCGATGTCATCCGGATTGATGTCGGAAGCAGCATTACCGTAGTCAAAACCATTGCGGCCTGAAATCTGTCCGGCGTTGTTGCTGTTGTCGTTGTTAATCGGCACACCGTCAACCACGAACAAAGCCTGGTTGTTTTGGGTGAGCGATTTGCTACCACGAATGATAACGTTTGAAGAACCTCCGATGTTGTTGGAACTGCGCACCTGAACACCAGCTGCACGACCTGAAAGCGAGTTGATGAAGTTGTCACGTTTTACGGTGCTCAACTCTTCTCCCCCCACTTCCTGAGTGGCATAACCCAGCGATTTCTTTTCGCGGGAAATACCCAGAGCGGTCACAACAACTTCGTCGATTTGCACCACATCAGGCTCCATCACCACGTCAATCTTGGTTTGTGTGCCAATGGCAACTTCATATGTTTTCATTGAAACATACGAAAACACCAAAGTTTTGTGGCTGGGGGAGACATTGATGGAGTAGTTGCCATCGATATCGGTGATTGCACCGATTGTCGTACCCTTGATTTGGATGGTGACACCCGGAATTCCGAGTCCATCCTGTGAGCTGGTTACTTTACCAGTGATTGTCTTGGACTGTGCAAACACACTCCCCGACATAACTGTGAGAACCAAAACCAGCATCATCGCAATTTTTCTCATACGTAAGAATTTTGGTTAGTGAATAATGAATTAAACATTTTTTGCAATTTTTATAATTATTTATGCAAAACAGCGTACAATAATAGAACATAATTTGAAATTACATATGCCAAAAACTGCATATGTGTGTTTTTTCTTTAAAAAACTTTAAAAGTTTCATATCTATTTCTTTACATTCGTGCGTAATGTATTGTCTTAAAATAAGATAATAGAGCAGGTGATTTCCCGCAATTTCTTTGTGTTTCGCCGTAAAAAATGCGCCTGCAGACTAAAATTGGACGGGATGTGTCGATAAAAGCCCGTTTTTTATCAATAAAAGAACTGAATTTATTGATGTGAAAAGATTAACAGAATGACGGGTGCTCGCCCAAAGTCATCAATCACCCATCCATATGTTTGTCGGGTGCTTTTGCATCTGCCGCATCATGTCCTATTGAGGCCAGTTTGCGCGCCGCTGTGCGCAGCTTGATCAGGTGACTCAGCACCAAGGCTGAAAAACTGATGCCAACCAAAACGATGATAAACCACTCCACGATGAGTGTTCTCAACGCCTCAAGCTTAAAAAGATACAGGCTGATCAGACTCAACATCAGGTTCACAATCACGATGGTAAGAAAAAACATCCACCGTGGTCTGATCCAAAGCATAACCAATCCTGCCAGCATGATCATATGCAGCAAACTTTCGGAAATCAGAAACACCATCAACTCCTGCTTTTTAAACGCGGCAGTATCTTCATAACCTTGTAAAACATTGTATAGCAATGTGTTATTTCCAAGGCCAAAAAGGTAAACAGATCCCGAAAGGAAGAAATAGACAATCGCAATGATCAACACGATACGGTTTGCAAGATAATTGGATAAAATATTCTTTTTCATTTACCTAATCCATTATATCCCTGAAACGCATAAACATGAGGATGAAAACACTCGTTAAAAGCAGATCAAACATAGGAAAAACCCCTGATGGCCTGTAAATGAATACAGTTGAGACGATAAGCATTAACAATTGTGAGATTGCATAAATATGAAATCCACTGCGACGCAACACCCACATTTGCCGAACACCTGTGAAAGACATGATGTTAAGAAGCCCCATAAGAAGAAAATAAGTTCGATTGGTTTCGGCAAACAACCCCAGATCGAAATTGAGTGATTCGAACATCCCCGAATCGATGGTTTCGATTATCATCTGATGGTTGAAAAAAACAAACAGGTTGCTGATCGATGAAAGGCCGCTTCCGATAAAGCTTAAAACAGCCAAAATGGCAAATGATGTTGGTCTGACGCTCATACTTACTATATCCCTTTAAAAATCAGCAAGATTTCCAATTTCATTTTCAACTTCGTGAAGTATTTCACAACTTTTTACCAATTCTTTCATACGGTTGTGGTCGTTGTATAAAGGCCTGTCAACCTCTAAAAATGCCACATGCCTTCGAATAACCTCATGGGCTTTTTGCGTTCCCCTGCCAAACTGATAATCTCTGAAATCGAGTGCCTGAGCAGCAGCCATCAACTCAATCCCCAATATACCATAAGCATTGTCGAGGATTTGGTTGTTTTTCAGGGCAGTGTTCATTCCCATCGAAACAAAATCTTCCTGATCGGCAGCAGCCGGAATGGATTGAATGCTGGCAGGCGCCGAAAGGATTCTTTGCTCAACTATTTGCATGTCAGCTGTATATTGCGAAAGCATCAGGCCCGAAAACATGCCTGCACCCTTGGTAAGGAAAGCCGGCAAGCCCACACTCAGGGCAGGATTGTTGAGGCGGTTGAGCCTGCGCTCGGAGAGCACACACACCATCGTGACGGCTGCTCCAGCCATGTCCATGGGCAGTGCCACCGGCGTTCCCTGAAAGTTGGCGCCCGAAAGCTGCAGATTTTCTTCAGGAAAGAAAATAGGATTATCGCCCACACCATTGAGTTCGATTTCTACCTGCGAGCGTGCCCATGCCAGCGCATCGTGCGCTGCACCAATCACTTGCGGTGTAGAGCGCATGCTATAGGCGTCCTGCACCTTCGACTTCACACGTCCTTCGGCCAAATCTCCTCCTGTGATCATTTTATTGATGGCCATGGCACTTCGCACCGCACCCCTAAAACCACGCACTTCGTGAATCTTTCTGTTATAGGGTTTCATGTTGGCCTTGAGCGCTTCCAGCGACATGGCTGCTGCAATCTCAGCCTGACGCAAAAAACGATCAGCATCATACAAGAACAATGCGCTCATGGCTGTGAGCACATTCGAGCCGTTGATGGTGGCCAGACCATCACGGGCCTGAAGCCCCGGAACTGGAATTCCTGCCTTTGCCAGTGCCACCGAACCATCGTAGAGTTCACCCTCGAAAAATGCCTTGCCCTCGCCCATCATCAAAAGTGCTATTTGCGACATGGGAGCTAAATCGCCGGAAGCACCCACGCTGCCTTTCTGACAGACATAGGGCGTAACGCCCTTGTTCAGCATATTGACAAGTGTTTGGGTGATTTCGGGCCGGCAACCTGAATTGCCATGCGCATGCACATTGATGCGCCCGAGCATGGCAGCCCGCACGTGTTCCAAAGGCATGGCATCACCAATGCCTGCTGCGTGGTTATAAATAAGGTATTTCTGAAAATCCTTTACCTGATCATCGTTGAGCACCACTTCGGAAAACTCGCCAATGCCTGTGTTTACGCCATACATGATTTCGTGGGCCTGAATCTTTTGCTCCAGCATGGCACGGCAAGCTTTGATTCTTTCTAGAGCGGCATCGTCGAGTTTCACTTTGCGTCCGTTTCGGGCCACCGAAACGACGTCTTCAATCGTCAATCCACTTCCTTTGATGATGAGCGTCATGGCATTTGGTTTTTAATTTCAATACAATAAACTATGTTTTACCTTTCAAAATCAGCTTGCTAAGGTAGTTAAAACAATTATCCGCAACTTCAATATTGAAATTAATGCTATGAACAAGCCATACACAATGTGACTTTTTGCAAGCCAGCCAATTGGTGGAAAGTGTGTATCTTTGCAAAAAAAATCAGATGGATCTTATTGACGTTCAGCACGAAGTGCAGACCAACACCGCTTTGTTACTTTATTTCTACAGCGATCATTGTGCCCCTTGCATCAGCCTCAGGCCCAAGGTGCAACAGATGGCTGAATCGGATTTTCCGCAAATGAAAACCTTGTTTCTCAATTCAGAGGCCCTGCCAGAGATCACCGCGCACTTTGGCATCTTTGCCAACCCAACCATCGTCGTATTTTTCGAAGGCCGTGAATTTCAGCGCTGGAGCAAATTTGTGGCTGTTACACAAATAGCCGCAGCCATCGAACGACCTTACGACCTTCTGTTTGAGGCATAAACATCGTGCCGCATCAGATACCTTTTATCAATGCATCGGGAATTTCGAGGGGAACAGTTCTGAGAAACTGAACCGACTTCTCTATTTCGGGATACATCATTTTGTCCTGATGAACAAAAGGCACATGCTGCCGGTATTGCGCCACGAAGGATTCGATGAACGGACTGCTTTTTGCAGGCCTTCGAAAATCGAGTGCCTGCGCGGCGTTGAACAACTCGATGGCTAAAATCCGTTCGAGGTTGAAAACCACGCGTAAAGCCTTGGTGGCAGCGTTGGCGCCCATACTCACATGGTCTTCCTGACCCTGACTTGATTCGATGGAGTCGACCGAGGCCGGTGTGCACAGTTGTTTATTTTGGCTTACAAGGCTGGCCGAAGTATATTGAGGTATCATGAAACCAGAATTCAGACCGGGGTCGGCCACCAAAAAAGGCGGCAATCCACGCTTTCCGTGCACCAGCTGATAGGTTCTGCGTTCAGAAATATTGCCCCACTCGGCGCAGGCGATGGCAAGATTGTCGAGTGCCAGCGCCAGGGGCTGCCCATGGAAATTGCCCGCCGAAATGATCAGGTCTTCTTCCGGAAAGATCGTGGGATTGTCGGTCACCGCATTGATTTCGTTGCTGAACACGTAAGCCACATAGTTCACCGAATCTTTGGATGCGCCATGCACCTGGGGGATACAGCGAAAGCTGTACGGATCTTGAACATGCACCTTCGGCCTGTTGATCAGTTCGCTGTCCTGAAGCAACATGCGCATGCGTGCAGCGGTGTCGATCTGCCCTTTGTGATGTCTTATTTTGTGAACCGCCTCGAAAAATGGCTCAATACGTCCGTCGAAGGCATCGAGCGAAAGGGCAGCAATGATATCCGACAGCATTGATAGCCTGAACGTTTTCATCAGGCTAAAAACACCGTAAGCACTCATAAACTGTGTGCCGTTGAGCAAAGCCAGGCCTTCTTTCGACTGAAGTTCAATGGCTTGCCATCCAAAATGCTGGAGCACTTCGGCGGCCTGCCGTTTTTGTCCCTGAAAGTTGACCTCTCCCATTCCCAATAGCGGAAGGCTGAGATGGGCCAGGGGCGAAAGATCGCCCGATGCCCCCAAAGAGCCCATTTCGTAAACAACCGGATGAACACGCTGATTGAAGAAATCGATCAGCCGCTGCACGGTAAGCAGCTGAACCCCAGAATGTCCGTATGACAAACTCTGGATCTTGAGCAAGAGCATCAGTCTCACGATGTCTTCGGGGACTTCGCCGCCGGTGCCACAAGCGTGCGACATCACCAGGTTTTTCTGCAGCGTTCCAAGATCTCGCTTCGAAATGGTGGTGTCGCAAAGCGAACCAAAACCCGTTGTGATGCCATAAATGGGATCGGTTGCAGTGTCGATTTTTTGATCAAGGTAAGCGCGGCAAGCCGATATTTTCAGGATGGACTCTTCCGAAAGTTGCAACTGATAACCTTCGTTGAGGATGTGAAATATTTGCTGAAAAGTGAGTTTTTCACCACTGATAAAATGGATTTTCATGTTCTGTCAAATGTAATGAATTACAAAAAATGAATTTTAGAAGTGTGATTGGCAAATGCTTAACACCAACCAGCTGGATAAAAATGCTGACAAAACAATGAGGTACGGTTAACTTTGATCAGAAAGTGAATGATCCAGCACATGGGGACGAATTCAGGCTTGTTGAGAGGCAAGGTGGGTTAAAAGGCTGCTGGCTTCCAGTGTGGTTTGTTCGCCGCTTTGCATGTTTTTGAGTACAACCGTATTGTTTTGGAGTTCCGATTCACCGGCTATAACAACAAAAGGAATGCCTTTCTGGTCGGCATACTTCATCTGCTTTTTAAGCTTATCGGCTTCAGGATATATTTCGCAGCTGATCTGATTCTTACGCAGCTGTGTGAGCATTGGCAAACAATATTTTTCTTCTTCAGGACCAAAATTCACAAAGAGAACGCGTGTTGAAACAGTGGCTGATTGAGGAAATTTATCGAGCTCGGTGAGCACGTCGTAGATGCGGTCGGCACCGAAACTGATGCCGACTCCCGAAACACCCGGCATGCCAAAAATTCCTGTCAGATCATCGTAACGCCCCCCGCCACAAATGCTTCCCATTTGAACATCGCGTGCCTTGACCTCGAATATGGCGCCCGTATAATAATTCAGGCCGCGTGCCAGTGTGAGATCGAGCTCGCAGGAAAGATCGAGGTTCATGCGATTCAGATATTCAAACAATGTTTTGACTTCGGCGATGCCCTTTGCGCCTGTTTCATCATCCCCAATCAGTTTTTCGAGCAATTGAAGCTTGTCGGCACTGCTGCCCTGCATAAACAAAACGGGCTGCAATTTCTCAATGGCCAGAGGCGTGAGACCCCTTTCGGCTAACTCCTTGTTCACATTTTCAACCCCAATTTTATCGAGTTTGTCGATGGCAATCGTAATCTCAGTCAAATGCTGTGGAAAACCGATGTAGTTGGCAATACCGGCGAGGATTTTTCTGTTATTAATTTTTATTAAGACATTGATATTTAACCTGCTGAATACCTCATTCACGATTTGAACCAATTCAGCCTCATTAAGCAGCGAGTTGCTTCCCACCACATCCACATCGCACTGATAAAACTCGCGGTATCTGCCTTTCTGGGGCCGGTCGGCACGCCAAACAGGTTGAATCTGATAACGTTTGAAAGGAAAAGTGATGTCGTTTCGGTATTGCACCACAAAGCGGGCAAAAGGAACGGTGAGGTCGTAGCGCAAGCCTTTTTCAGCAATGTGTGGTAAAAGGTCAGAGGCCGAAGGTTGAGGGCTTTTTGATTCATAGCCCGACAGAAAATCGCCTGAGTTGAGCACCCTGAACAATAGTTTGTCTCCTTCTTCTCCATATTTTCCCAACAGTGTGGAAAGCAGTTCCATCGAGGGCGTTTCGATGGGCTGATAACCATAGAGTTGGAAAACACTTTTGATGGTATCGAAAATGTAGTTTCTGCGTACCATTTGCAGTGGAGCAAAATCGCGGGTTCCTTTAGGGATAGCAGGTTTTTGGGCCATGACACATCTTTTGTTGCGTGTGCAAAAATAGGCAATTGTTCAAGACACCCGGACTTGGAGAGGCGCTTCATCAGCGATCAGTCAATTAAGAATTTTTCTAAATTGAAGATTTAACGTTATAATTTAACCGGAACACTACCTTTGCGGGCATAAAAATAAAACCGCATTTTTTATGGAACATACACATGCAGTTATTCCGCTTTGGGCGTCGGTTCCCTTCGCCATTATGCTGTTGTTTATTGCAATTGGCCCACTCTTTTTTCACCATTGGTGGGAAGAAAACAAAAATAAGCTCATCATCAGTCTGGTTTTGGGTGTTCCAACTGCCATTTATCTGATAGCCATGGGCTTGACACACGATCTCATCCATCAGATGACTTTTGACTATGTACCATTCATCGTTTTGCTCGGATCGTTGTTTGTTATCACAGGAGGCATTCAGTTGAAAGGCGATATCGAAGCCAAACCATGGATCAACACATTATTCCTGGGGATAGGCGCTGTGCTTGCCTCTTTCATGGGAACAACGGGTGCAGCCATGCTGCTGATCAGGCCGGTGATCAGGACCAATGCTGAGCGTAAATTCAAGGTGCATACCATCTTGTTTTTCATTGCAACAGTGGCCAACGCAGGTGGTTTGCTCACTCCCCTCGGCGATCCACCCTTGTTTTTGCTCTACCTGAGAGGCGCTCCGTTCGAATGGTTTTTTCATCTGACAAAAGAATGGGCCTTTACGAATGGTATGCTGCTGTTGATTTATTACTTCTTTGACACTTATTACCACAAAAAGGAACCACAAGCTAACATTGTTAAGGACCACGATCAGATAGAGAAGATAAGTATATCGGGCACCTACAATTTTATTTTCTTAATTGGCATCGTGCTTTCCGTTGCATTTTTGAACGAGAATTACCTCCATTTTGTACATGAGAATCATTATCTTGGTTTTGTGCGCGAAGCAGCCATGCTCTCATTTGCAGGTTTATCTCTTTGGCTGACACCCCAACAATTGCGCAAGGCCAACAAGTTTACCTGGACACCCATCATCGAGGTTGCTTTCCTGTTTTTGGGGATTTTTGTTACGATGCTGCCTGCATTGCTTTGGCTGCGCGACAATGCAGCAACTTTGGGCATTGATTCGGTCGCGATGTTTTACTACGCCACCGGCGCATTGAGTTCGTTCCTCGACAACGCACCTACCGCCCTCGCATTTCACAATCTTGCTTTGGGAATGGTGACCGAAGGAGCAACTGGTCTTGTGGCTGGCATTCCCGAGGAGGTGCTGGCGGCGATTTCTGTTGGAGCAGTTTTCTTTGGTTCAATGACTTACATTGGAAACGGGCCAAACTTTATGGTCAAAGCCATTGCTGAAGAGAACGACATCAAAATGCCGAGTTTCTTTGGCTATATTTTGAAATTCTCGCTCATCATTCTGCTGCCTGTTTATATTCTGGCGCAATTGCTCTTCCTCTAGGAAGGCGAACAAGAGCTCCAAACAAAAAGGCTGCCTTTGTGAAAGAGGCAGCCTTTTCTAATTATTCAAAACCCAGTTCGCGCAACACCTTCCGGTTGAAGGCTGCAGCCTCAGCATGTCCCTCGGGTGGTGCCCATGCAGCAAAATGCTTGTCCACCGTTGGGTCGTAAGGGCCATCCTTCACTTCATATGCCACCGAACCGCTTTCGAGGCTGATGATGCTGTGCCAGGTGCGGGCAGGTATCTCGCAGCCAAAGCTGCCCGATGCTGCGTGCAGGACAATGTGATCAACAATCTGTCCTTCATCGTTATACTCAACAACCAGCAGGCGGCCTTGTAAACAGAAGAATGCTTCCACCTTATCGGGCGATTCGTGCTTATGCGGCTGAATGTAGGTTTCGGGTTCCATGGCATTGAGCATGCGCTGTAGTGTGGCGCTGTCGTGCTCATGAAAATTATAGTTTTTGCGCAGACGGGCAGAAGCCCTTGCCTGTGCCGAAACAGCATCGATAAACTGTTTGTCGATTTTGATCATGGTTGAAAACAGTTGTCAGGTCATCAGCTTTTTATACCTGATTCTTGTCGGGCCACTGTTGCCCAGGCGTTTACGCTTGTTTTCCTCATACTCGGTGTAGCTGCCCTCGAAGAAATAAACCTGCGAATTGCCTTCGAATGCCAGAATATGAGTGGCAATCCTGTCGAGAAACCAGCGGTCGTGGGAGATAACCACCGCACAACCGGCAAAATTTTCGATGCCTTCCTCCAATGCACGCAGGGTATTCACGTCGATGTCGTTGCTCGGTTCGTCGAGCAGCAACACATTTGCCTCCTGTTTCAGGGTCATGGCAAGGTGCATACGGTTTCGTTCACCCCCCGACAACACACCGGCTTTCTTGCCCTGATCGTTGCCCTGAAAGTTGAACCGGGCCACATAAGCCCTGGCATTGATGGTGCGGTTTCCAAGGCGCAAATCATCATGTCCGCCCGAGATGACCTCAAAAACAGTTTTTTCAGGATCTATCTCCTCATGTGCCTGATCCACATACCCTATTTTCACCGTTTCTCCCACCTCAAAACTGCCCGCATCGGGGCTTTCGAGCCCCATGATCATCCTGAACAAGGTGGTTTTTCCTGCACCATTCGGCCCGATTACACCCACAATGCCAGCAGGCGGCAAACTAAAACTCAGGTTTTCAAACAGAATCTTATCTCCAAATGCCTTTGTCACATTGTTGCATTCAATCACCTTGTT
This sequence comes from uncultured Lentimicrobiaceae bacterium, assembly GCA_964492695.1. Classification (GTDB taxonomy): domain Bacteria; phylum Bacteroidota; class Bacteroidia; order Bacteroidales; family F082; genus JALNZU01. The sequence continues at coordinate 66,877 of CAZBMR010000002.1, read as the reverse complement.
TCCAAGTCGCGGACCATCAGGAATAAACAGCTCGAGGCGTTCCTCCTTTTGTTTGGTATCCTCGTTCAGGAGTCTCTCATAAGAGTTGAGGCGTGCTTTTGATTTGGCATGACGGGCTTTAGGAGCCATCCGAACCCATTCAAGCTCCCGCTCGAGGGTTTTTCGGCGTCGGCTTTCGGTCTTTTCCTCCATTTCGAGGCGTTTTGATTTTTGCTCGAGCCACGAAGTGTAATTACCTTTGTAGGGAATGCCTTCGCCCCTGTCGAGTTCAAGTATCCAGCCCGCAACATGGTCGAGGAAATAACGGTCGTGTGTGATGGCAATCACCGTTCCCTTGTATTGCTGAAGGTGCATTTCGAGCCATTCAACCGATTCAGCATCCAGGTGGTTAGTGGGCTCATCCAGCAACAGAATGTCTGGTTCGCTTAATAGCAACCTGCACAGTGCCACACGGCGGCGCTCGCCACCCGACAGCACCGACACTGGCGTATCGCCATCCGGACAGCGCAAGGCATCCATTGCACGCTCAAGCTTGCTGTCGAGCTCCCAGGCATCTTTTTGCTCAATCAAGTCGGTTAAACGACCCTGTTCTTCAATGAGTTTGGTCATCTCATCATCAGTCATGGGTTCCATAAAACGGTTGTTCACCTCCTCGTAGGCCTTGAGCAGGTCAACCACATCCTGAACACCCTCTTCAACCACCTCCTTCACGGTTTTGGCCGAATCAAGCTCAGGTTCCTGATCCAGCATGCCAACACTGTAGCCCGGCGAGAAAACAACTTCGCCCTGAAACGACTTTTCCTTGCCGGCAATGATGCGCATTAGTGTTGATTTTCCACTCCCGTTGAGGCCAATGATGCCAATTTTGGCTCCATAAAAGAATGACAGATATATGTCTTTAATAATCTGTCGGTTAGGCGGAACTATCTTGCTCACACCCACCATCGAAAAGATAATTTTCTTGTCGTCTGACACGCTATTTTGATTTTAAATTGATAATCCTGACATGGTTTTTTCCAAAGTGCAAAACTACATGATTTCCAAACTGAAGCACTCGCCTGTCCGAAAGCAACCGAATCAGACTGATTTTTTTGCCAGTACCCCTGTCATTGCTTCCAGCAGTGTGTGTGTTGAGGCCGCCCAATGGTAATGATTCAATACAAAATGATACCCAGAGTCAGCAATTTTGGTCGCATATGACTCGTTTTCAAGCAGTTTAATCAGTGCTTCGGCGAGCTCGGCCGCATGCTGACCCACGAGAATTTCATTTCCGACGGCTGCTTTCAGCGGATCGTTGGCCAAAGGGGTTGTTACGCAAGGTAGTTTCATTGACATGGCTTCGAGGAGCTTGTTTTGCAATCCGGTGCCTATGCGCATGGGAGCAATAAACACCCGTGCCTCGGCATAGGCGGTTCGGATGTCATCCATCCACCCACTCACTTTTACTTTATCCGACTGTAGTTTAAGCACTTGCTTATCAGGTGTAGCCCCTGCCAGCAAAACAGTGGCACGGGGGAGCCTTTTCCAAACGAGCGGCATGATTTCGTTGCATAAAAAAACAGCGGCATTCACATTTGGAGGATAAGCCATGTTGCCTGTGAAAACAATATCTACCCTTTTTACTGTCTCAACCGGCCGAAAAAAGTCGTGATCGACGCCATTCGGAACAACGAGTATGTTTTCACGTTCGGGATGCGGAATGAGGCTGCGATCGGGCTCACTGATGATGGTTTTGAGATCGAAATCAGCAAACACTTCCGATTCGTATTTCAACAACCTGCGGTATTCCATTCCAAACAGAAGCGACACAGGCCAGGCAGCCAATTGCATCCTGCGTTTCATGCCCATCGAAAATACATCCTGATAGTCAAGCACTTTTGTTTTATTCAGATGACGAACATACTCTGCCACCCTTAATAATTGACCATAAAGCAGGTCGGGCTGGTGTTTTTCGATCAGAGAACTGATGCGGCGCGAAGCGGTACGGTTGTAGAAATATCCCGTCTGAATGGGTTTTCCTTTGAGCCAGGCTTTTAGCACATTCAGTGCAATGCCGGTGTTGGGCAGGTCGATGAAATTGACGGATTTGCAATAGGGTTGTAAAGCCCTGAATGCCTGTTGCTTATCGGCATTTTTATCTGTATTGAGCGCGCAAAGTATAATCTCAGCCGAATCAGACAAGTGCCTGATTTGGTGAAAAGCCCGCAGTTTGTCACCTTTTTCGAGTGGCCAAGGGATACGCGATAACAAGATAAAAAGCTTCATTTGGAATTTCCTGAAAGGCAAAAATAAGGCCTTCGGGCATACGATCAGTAAAAAATACAGGCCTGGGCACCCTTTTCAGCAGGAAGCTGTCAGTACTCAGTTGTCGAACAGATTGAATTTCAAACAGACCCTGGCACCCCCATCGGGCTGATTGCTGAGGGCCATGCTTCCGCCATGTGCATCCATGATCAGTTTAACGGCAGTGAGCGACAAACCGCCCAGCATTCTGGATGGTCGGAAGGGTTGCTCGTTATTTTCTTTAAAAAGGTCGAGGATATCCTGAGAAAAACCAGGCCCGTTGTCGCTCACTTGCAGGCAAATCTGATGCTGATTTTCAAGCACTGCACCGAGTGTGACACATCCTCCCGGATCAAGCTGATGGATGGCATTTTCGAGTAAAATTACCAGGCACTTGCGAATCAGTTCGGCATCGCCAAGCACCATCATCTCGTCTGGCAAGGCATTTGTTTCGACCAAAACACTCCGTTCGGCAGCCAGAAACTGCAACTCATGAACGGCCATCTCAAACAATACATTCACGCGCAGTTGAAACATATCGGGCAGCTCGTGCCGCGTTTGCAAAGTGGTGATTAACAGTGCCAGTTCGGAAAAACGCGCCAATCTGCCCGAAGCTTGTTTCATTGAAAAAAGAAACTCCTGCTGTTCTAATGAAAGGGTTGTGGATTGAAGCAGCGTGGTAAGGCCCAGCAGTGCATTAAGCGGCGTTCGAAGTTCGTGACCAATCACTGCCAGAAAGTCGCTTTTTGATTTTTCGAGGCGCTTCAGGCTTTTGTTGGCATGTTCAAGTTCAAGCGTTCGTTCAGCCACCTTTTGTTCAAGGTTTTTGTTCAGCTGATCAAGTTGTTGCCTTTTGCTGCTGATTTCGAGTTGGGTTTTCACACGGGCAATCAATTCGAGGCTATTGAACGGTTTGTTGACATAGTCATTTGCACCCAGCTCAAATCCTTTAACAATGCTTGCAGTATCGGTTTTGGCTGTTAAAAAAATGATGGGAACTTCGCGCATTTCTTCCGTTTCCCTCATTTTACGGCACACTTCAAATCCATCCATACCGGGCATCATCACATCCAGGAGCACAAGGTCGAATGCATGTTGGGCTGCAAGCTCGAGTGCCTTGGCGCCATCCATGGCATACGCAATGTGATAGCTTTGAGCTTTCAGAATGTTTCCAACAATCTGAATGTTTCGGGGATTATCGTCAACTACCAGCACATTCATGGCTCAATTTTTTTGGGGGGTTACTGCTTTGCAAAACTCAGTGATATTCGTTTGTAACCTGAACATTTTCAAATACTTAGAAACTTCTTCTATGTCAAAGGCTTCAACTCCGGCTTTGTAGGCACGCATCAATTCCGACAATTCTGAAAAATTGTTTTCAACAATGTAAGCTTCCAGCTGGTCGGCAAAAACTGCACAGTCATCCATAAACTGGCTTTGCTCGGCTTTGGTGAAAGCTGCTGCAAGCAACCTGATTTCGGGGCTATCCTCAAATTGTATCCGGTTTTTGAAGGCATTGGCACCCTGAAGTTCGATGCGCTGAAGCTGCAAATGAGCTGCCAGTTCATCAGATTGGTCGGGCAGGGTGAAGGTTCTCCATTTATTTTCCAATAAATGAGAAGAATGATAACTACCACTGCTGAGCAATAAACAGGGAGTTGGAAGTAGTTCGCTCAGCCTGTTATCGCTGTCCTGAATCTGGTTCAAAACTGGTAAGAATGATGCATCAACCAGCACGGATCGGTAGATTGAGCGTTGATTGTATTCAAAAAATAATGCCGCATCGCCAAAAACATCGCATCGCAAGCCCGATTTTTCGAGAACCTGATCAACCAATGTTTTCATTTTGATTTGCTTACTCAGCAGGCAAACCTCCGAGGGGTTTAGTTCGAGCTGTTCATGACTCATAAGCCTCAGGTGGCTGCGTTCGGGCATCATGGTCAGGTCGAAAAACTGCAGCCTGAATTGGGTTCCTTCGCCAATGCTGCTTGTGGCGGTGATGTTGCCTCCCAGAGCTTCTACCAGGCGTTTGGTGATGGTCAAACCTAAACCGGTGCCACGGGCCTCTGTTTTGCCGGTTGCGGTTTGATAAAAGGCTTCAAAGATATGCGCCAGGTCATGCTGGTGCATGCCGGCTCCCGTATCGGCAACTTCGATCTCGAGGGTTCCAAAAAATGACCGTTGGTTGATCACACGCGCACGAATGGTCACTTTGCCCGAGTTGGTAAATTTGATGGCGTTGCCCACAAGGTTAAACATGATTTGCCGCAGCGAGCTTTCGCTAAAGTGCACGATGCGTGGCACTGAGGGATGAATATCGATTTCCAGAACAATGTCCTTATCACGGCACTGGGGCTCGAAAACACGCCTTACCTCATGTAAAACCGCGCCAAAATCAAGCGGTTTAAACTCAATCTCTATTTTTCCCGATTCAATTTTCGACAGATCGAGTATGTCGTTGATCAATACGAGCAAACTTTGACCGCTCATCCTGATGGCATCAAGGTAGCCTAGTTGTTTGGGGTCTTGCGTGGTGGCGGCCAGAATATCTGTGAAACCAATCACCGAATTCATGGGTGTGCGGATTTCGTGGCTCATATTGGCCAAAAACTGACTCTTGAGCATATTGCTTTGCTCGGCTTCCTGTTTTGCTAAAAGCAGCTGATCGGCATAGGCTTTGAGCTGATCGCGCGCGGCTTCAAGTTCTTTGTTGTTGGCTTTGAGCAGCTTATTGCGGTTGCTGATAAAACGCGAAAAAAACAAAACCCCTGTTAGCAAAGCCATCAAGGTGAGAAGACCAATCAGATTGAGCAAGTTGTAAAGATTTTGCCGTTTGATGCGCAAATCGGCAAGCTGCTTTTCGTTTTCGAGGAGCGCAATTTTGTTATCAGCCTGCTCCCTGTTGAAGGTTGCCTGCATCTGGTACACGATTTTCTGGGTATTCTCATTCAGGATGCTGTCGTTCATCACAGTAGCCTTTTCAAGATAGTGCAATGCCAGTGAGGTATTTTTCCTTTCTTTATGGATCTGATAAATGTGTTGATAGGCTTCTTTCATCACCGATCGGTTGTTGGTGAGCTCGGCCAGCTTCACCGAAGCTTCAAGATGTGGAAGCGCCTTTTCATAGTTTTTTTGGATCAAGTAGATTTCAGCCACTTTCAGGTTGTTGATGGCCAAATAATACTTATCATTGATGGATGTGTTGAGCTGAAGGCTCATCATAAAATAATTCTGTGCCTTGTCGTGTTCTTCCTTTTGCAGGTACACCTCACCAAGATCATTGTAGCATATGGCAATGCCACGCTTGTTATTCAGTTCGCGGTTTACTTCAAGCGAGAGCATAAAATATTCGAGGGCATTATCTATTTCTTTTTGAAGCAGATACACGTGGCCAATGTTATTCAAATTGATGGCAACACCATTTAGGTTGTTGTTTTGCTGTTCCAATTTGAGACAGGCCCTAAAGTTTCGCATGGCTTCCTCGAGGTTTTCCAATGCAAGGTAGATATTGCCCAATCCATTGGTGGCATAAACCAAACCACGTGAATAATTGGACGATTCGGAGCGTTCGAGCGCTTTTTGGTAGGCTTCGATGGAAAGCGCATACCTGTCCATGCGTCGATAAAGCAAGCCCAGGTTGTTCAAGGCAGTTATTTCACCAACCACATCTCCCGCTTTGATTGCAAAACCTTGTTGCAGCTGATGCCAAAACAAGGCCTTGTCAAAACGATATTGCTGTCGGTTAGCCACACCCAACCTGCCAAGCTGCTCAACAAAGATGTTTTTTAAAACACTATCATTCAACGTGTTATAGATTTCATTGGCAACAAGCTCAGCCTGAGCTGTATTACCTGAAATCACTAAAAGTGAATCTGCACGGCGAAGCCTCGTGCTGATTTCAAGCGAGTCGGGCTGTGCTGATGATGCAGGAACGCTTGCTGCTTGCGCTGTGTTTTTCTGAGCCCGCAAACCGACAGGCAAAACCATGAACATGGCTGCCAAAAAACCTAAAAAAATCAGAAAAAAAATGGTTGAATGGCGGTGTGGCATGAACTATTGGTATTTAGCTTCAAAATTAAACAATTCGAACATGTCCGCCAACTTTTCTGAATTAGAAAAATACAAGCCAAAAAACAATGTAGGATTGCGTGAACAATTTCAGAATAAAAATGTTATGTGTTCGGTATGAATACATTAGATAAATACATTTTGCTGCTTTTGGTGTTGTTGAGCCTCGCTGCCACAAAGGTAAGTGGCCAGGCCACGACCTCCAAAACCGATGCAGCGACATATAAAGTTCCGGAAACAATGTTTAAAAAAGTTGTCAAGACCGAAGAAGAGTGGCTCAAAGAACTTGGCCCAGAAAAATATCGCATCCTGCGTCAATGCAGCACCGAGCCGCCTTTTACGGGGAAATATGTTTATCACAAAGGAAAAGGCTCGTATGTGTGCGCTGCATGCAACACAGTGTTGTTCAGCTCAAAAGCGAAATATGATTCCGGATCGGGATGGCCCAGTTTTTTTGAGGCGGCCGATCGGTCCAAAATCAAGGAAACCCGCGACACCAGCCACGGCATGATTCGCACAGAAATAAAATGTGCGAGCTGCGATGGGCATCTTGGTCACGTTTTTGAGGATGGGCCTCCACCCACCGGTTTGCGCTACTGCGTGAATTCAGCTTCCATCCTGTTTGTGCCCGACACTGAAAATGATCATTGAGGCCGCTTGCGCGATAGCACGAGTAGCTCATTTATTTTGATGAAGTTAGAGACAATGCTATCAGCCGCATCTGCAGTCTGACGGTTCAGGTAAAACGCCTCAAAGCTGCTGTAATACCTGGTTTTCTTTCTTTCGTTCAGCACACGGATACAGCTTGTATTGTTTTTGCAATAAAAAGTAATGGCAGTGGCTTCGCCATCGAACACTGCAACGGCTGACAACAAAGCAGGATCAACTTCCGACAGGCTGAACTGAATCTGAAAGCCTGAGCATGTATCCTGTTCTTCGTACAAACCATCGGCCGCAATGTTCACCCAAGTGCAGTTTCCAAAACCGGCGTGCGATTGCACATCTTCGAGTTGTTCAATGCGCTCGAGCAGTTGACGGAGTCGGAGCTGCGCGCTTTGTTGGCCGCAGAGTGGCTGAAAATAAAGGAGGATTGTTAAAATAAGGAGAATGCGCGTGGGTTTCATTGCAGGCTGCCATTCTTTAGTCGCTTGAAGTAAGATTTTTGGTCCTGTTTCACCTCTTTTGCCAAAATAAACAAGCCCAGCAAATTTGGGAAAGCCATACAGAGCACCATCATGTCAGAAAAATCCATAACCGGCCCCAGGCTTGATGAGGCACCTACCACCAATGCAAACAGAAACAGCAGGTTAAAGGCGTTGTTCGAATAGCTGCGCGAACCCAGATAGCGTTCTGAGAATGCCCCGAAGAGAAAATCAAAGCCCTTTTGTCCGTAATAACTCCACGAAATCATGGTGCTGAAAGCAAACAAAGTGACCGCAATGAGCAAAACAAACGGAAACCAGCTGATCACCGATCCATATGCCATCGAGGTGAGCTCCACGCCCTGAAGACCACCGGCAGTGTCAACCCCCGAAAAAATGATGACAAGTGCCGTCATCGTGCAGATGACCACCGTATCGATAAAAGGCTCAAGCAATGCCACGATGCCTTCGCTCACCGGCTCTTTTGTTTTGGCAGTGGCATGGGCAATGGATGCCGAACCTACGCCCGCTTCGTTTGAGAACGCACCGCGTTGAAAACCAAAGATCAGCACACCCACAAATCCACCACGTAAGGCTTCAGCCGAAAAAGCACCATTCCAGATGAGTGCAAGTGCCTCGCCGGTACGGTTGATGTGCATGGCAATGATCACAAGGGATGCACCAATGTAGATGACCGCCATGATGGGCACAATGCGGCCTGCCACCTTGCCAATGCTTTTCATTCCGCCGATGATGACCAATCCAACAAGCAAAGCCATCACCAGGCCGTACCAAAAACCATCATTGCTGAGCGATGGAAAAAACACCGTCATTTGTTTGAATGCCTGATTCACCTGCAGCATATTGCCACCACCTACCGAGCCACCAATGGCCATCAGGGCAAAGGCCACAGCCAGCACCTTACCCAGCCAGGGCAAACCTTTGGCAGCGAGGCCATCACGCAGGTAATACATGGCACCGCCAGATACTTTTCCATTGGCATCAATTTTCCTGTATTTCAAACCCAGCGAACATTCTGCAAACTTGAGCGACATACCCAATAGCCCGGCAAGAATCATCCATATGGTTGCACCCGGGCCTCCAATGGCCACGGCAACAGCTACCCCGGCAATATTGCCCATGCCCACCGTTGCCGATAATGCTGTGCTGAGTGCCTGAAAATGACTTACTTCGCCAGGGTGATTTTCACCAGCTTTGGGTGTAGTCCTGATCAATTGAAGGGCATGCCTGAAACCCCTCAAATTGACGAAACCCAGGTAAAAGGTAAAAAACAGACCCCCTGCCATCAACCACACGACAATGAGCTTTAGAGGAGCAGTAACCGGCTTCCCGTCTTCACCCGCAATCACTTCACCTGCTTCATTATACACCAGCGGGTCGTACAATCCAACGGCTGCAAAAGGGTCGTAAAACAACACAGCCGACAAGCCATCGACAAAAGGCGTGAAAGCCTGATTGATTTGATCACTTAGGGAGGTTTCCCCTGCGATGGTAAGGCTGTCATTCGCACTTGCAGCAATGCCAATGTCCGGCAATAGCAGCTGCAGAAACAAAACCGTCGTTAAGATTTTGATGGCCCGGCCACAACGGATGGACGCTGTACGAAAAGCCATCACCTTGTTCATTTTTTCCATGTTGCCATTGCCTTAAAATAATCGTTGGTTTCTTTCACCACAACGCTACTTAGCAACAGCAAGGCAATCAGGTTGGGGATGGTCATAAAGGTGATGACCATGTCAACAAAATGCCAAACGATATCCAGACCCCAGATGGCACCAAAGAAAACGAAGAGGCTGTAGACATACAAAAATGGCTTTACTGCCTTTTCTCCAAACAGGTAGATGGTGGCCCGTGAGCCATAATACGACCAGCTGATGATGGTTGAAAATGCAAACAATAACAAGCCTACGGAAATGATATAGCCACCCATTCCGTCAATGCCAAACCTGTGCAAACCAATGTTCATGGCATCTACAGTCATTCCAACGCCTTTATTGCCCGATTGCCACGAATCCGTGACAATAATCATCATGGCCGTCATGGTGCAGATAACGATGGTGTCGATCAGCGGTTCGAGCAGCGAAACCACTCCCTCGCGGGCAGCATAGGTGCTTTTTGCTGCTGCATGTGCAATCGGTGCAGAGCCCTGTCCGGCTTCGTTGCTAAACAAACCGCGCCGCACACCCCATATCATGGTCATAATCACTGTTGAGCCTAAAAAGCCCCCGGCGGCAGCTGTTCCCGTAAATGCACCCTGAATGATGGATGCAAATGCAGCCGGCAGCTTGTCATACTCAGCAACAAGAACAGTGAGTGTTGCACCAACGTAGATAACAGCCATCAGTGGCACCAATCGGGCTGTGACTTCTCCAATTCTTTTTACACCTCCAACGATGATAAGCAAAACCAGCGCTGTGATTACCAAACCCGATATCCACACAGGAATTTGATAAGTTGTCATCATGGCATCCGACATGGAATTGGACTGCGCCATATTGCCCGTTCCAAGTGAACATAGAATGGTAGAAAACGCAAAAACGACGGCCAAAATCTTGGCCCATTTGCCCAGTTTGTCCTTCAGGCCGTCTTCCATATAATACATCGGGCCGCCCGAAACGGTGCCATCGCTGTTGAACCGTCTGTATTTTTGAGCAAGTGTCACCTCAGCATATTTGAGCATCATCCCGAGAAAACCAGTCACCCACATCCAAAACACTGCACCCGGACCACCCAAATATACGGCCATGGCCACACCTACGATATTACCTGTTCCGACAGTGGCCGAAAGTGCTGTGGTAAGTGCCTTAAAATGGTTCACATCGCCTGCAGTGCCTTTCACATCATATTTGCCAGCAACCACACGGATGGCATGCGGAATCTTGGTGAGGTTGATAAATTTCAACCGAAAAGCAAACCATACTCCTGTCGGAATCAACAACATAAGTATCAGATATCCGCCAACATAATCGTTGTAAAGTTGAATAACGTGGTCGATGCGGGTTAATATTTCATTCATGCGCCTGGGTTTATTGCTTGAAAAATTCGTGAAAACAAGAGAAGATCCCTTCTTTATGATGCCACAAATATTGAAAAAATGCTTGTCAGCAACAAACAAAAAACTCCTTTCTTCATAAAAAAAACGCAAAAGACCACCCAGACAGCTGTTATTCAGCACATTCAGGCGTGCTCCGACTTCACAAGCAACTGACCTATCCGGCATTCAAGGCACCGGCGCGCGTCGCAATATTGCTGCTTCATCTGCAGCAAGGCCTGAGATTGCAGGGCATTGGTAGCGACTACGCCCATGGCGGCAAAACCTCGTATGATGCTGTTGTCTTCTGAATCGAGGCTTTCGAGCAACATCATCGCCTTTTCTTTGATGGGCTCTTGCTGATGATGATGTCCGCAGGCAAACAACACCTGACTGATGCCGTTCATCAGAATGAGGTCGGTGGATGTTTTACCAAGATGTTTGGGTGTATGTTTTGAGACCTTGTCAAACTGAAAATGCGTATTCCAGTAGTCAGAGGCCCTCACCTCAAACAAACCCCTGATTTCTTCCACGCTTTTTGTTTCGAGCAGCGCAGCAAACATCCGCTTGTTTTGATGCACGATTGCTGCCATCTGCGACAGCCTGATTGTGGGAAAATTGGCAGGTCGCATCCGCATGAAACGCCATTGAGAAGCGTCCATTTGAGGGAGGGTGTACTTGTGCTTTAAAAACTCAAATTCCTTCAGCAACGTTTTGGGATATGCATCCTGATATGTTTCATTCAACAAGCCGGCAACCCCAAAAAGCAATGCTTCAAGCTGCAGCGGTTGATCGGCATGCCGCAGCAATAGCTGAAACGGTAGTTTTTCAGCCAGGCTTAAAAAAGGCGCATTGTTCACCTTAAAGCCAAAATTGAGCATCAGCCGCCGATATAGGGTTTCTTCCCAATCGTTACCTGTTTTTTCAAACAGGGCCAGCACCTCATTCACCTTCCATTCAAGCCGTTCAACAATCATACGGTCAAGCCATGAGAGCAATGTAAAGCGCTGCACATCTGGCAATTGCTTTTCGCACGCAATCCAATTACGGCTATCCAAAAACCGTCGGTAGCGCAAGAGCAAGGTCTCATCGAACTTACCTTTCAGTTCAAGGGTTTCGACAGGGCTTCCGGAAGTTGTGTAAACTTTTTTATCGGCCTGATAAACCACATGAAGGATCACATTGTCATATCCCTTGTCAGCATCGTGACGGTGGCTGTACCAATCAGAAGCATTCACATGCAGCTCAACATGACCAGCCCACACCTCATCGCCAATGCGGATGCGGGCCTGCAAAAAGTCGGGGCCGGCATCCGTGTTGCGGCTTCCCGGATAAAGCACCTCGAGGCTTTTACCCTCAACCGTGCGCAGGTTATGCTGATACAGACGATTTTCCCACAGGTAGGCAATGAAGATTTCTTTCATATTGGCGGCTTGAGATCGGTCGCGTAAAATTAGGAAAAAAATGAAACAAACAGGCAATGGATGAATGCAGTGAAAATTTCAAGGAATTGATCTATCTTATTGATTGATAATGCGTTTTGGAAATATAGTAAAGCACGTGAAAAAACAAATTCGGCCAAACTTGCAAAAACGTTCGGGATGAATTACTTTTGTGCTTTGATCCTTCACACCGCATCCATTCAATGGCTGATACACGTACGCTTGTTGCCGGTATAGAGTACAAAGTGAGACAACTGATAGGTGAAAACCTGCAGTACCGGAAGACGATCACCGAGCAGGAAGATGCCATCAGACAACTGAAAGAGCGGTTGGAAGTAGTAGAAAAAATAAATGTCGAATTAACTGAACAGCTTAATAAAAAAATCATCGCTGATGCTTTTAACAGCGAACAAGAAATCGAAGAAGGCAGAAAACGTATCCAAGTATTAATGCGGGAAATAGAACATTGTATTACCCTGGTAAATAAGTGATTAAAAGTATATAAACCCCATGGAAGAAATCTCGGTCAATATCAGCATAGCCGACCGCCCTTACAGGCTCACCATCCTGCGTGAGGAAGAGGAGCAGGTGCGCAAGGCTGCTGCCATTATCAACGACCGGATTAAAACTTATGCCCAAAGCTATGCCTACAAGGACAGGCAAGACCTGCTGGCCATGGCAGCTTTGCAATATGCCACAACTTCCCTTCAGTTTGAGTCGGAAGTGGTTTTTCGTGACAACCACCTCACTCAAAAACTCAGTGAACTTAATCAATTGCTTGACAATCACTTCAAAACCTGAACTATACAGCGTTTGACAGATCGTTCTTTGAATAAGATAGTACCCGCCGTATTCAACAGATTGTAAACTCAACATTACAAATGTACCGGGATCGCTCTACGTTGTGAAAACAGGCCTCATTCCTGAGGGAAGCCTGCCTTGCAGGCCAGTGGAAGTTTGAGCAGCCAGGCGCCCAAAAAGTGTCGTAAAGGAGTTTACTTACTCCTATGAACACCGGTGGGTACTTTTTTTCAACCTTCTTCCATTATTAACCTTAAACTGAAAAACTGATATGGGAGAAATCATCATTTATGCCGTACTGCTCATTGCAGGTGGTGCCGCCGGAGGGCTTTTAACTGCAACTGTGCTGCGAAATGCCGTGCTCAAAAAAAGTCAAGCCCTCCTTGAAGAAGCCAAAGAAAAAGCCGAGGTTGACAAAAAAGAAAAAATGCTTCAGGCCAAGGAAAAATTCCTTCAGCTCAAGGCCGAACATGACAAAATAACCGGCGAAAAAAACCGCGAAATCCAGAAAGCTGAAAACAGGATTCAGCAGCGCGAACAGGCCTTGAATCAAAAGTTCGAGGAAATCAATAAAAAACAAAAAGAAATTCAGCAGCAAAAACAGGCACTCACCGACCAAACTGCCGTGCTCGCCCGCCGTCAGGAAGAGATGGACAAGCTAAAGGAAGAGCTGGGAAAAGTGCAGGAGCAACACCTTCGTCAACTGGAAATGATATCGGGCCTTTCGGCCATCGAAGCCAAAGAGCAGCTCATCGAAAGCATGAAGGAAGATGCCCGCTCCGAAGCCATGGTGCTGATCAGGGAAATCACCGAAGAAGCCAAGATGACCGCTGCAAACGAAGCCAGAAAAATCATCGTTGAAACCATCCAGCGCACTGCTGCCGAGCACACCATCGAAAACACCGTCACTGTTTTCAACATCGAAAGCGACGAGATCAAGGGACGCATCATCGGCCGTGAAGGCCGAAACATCCGCGCCCTGGAAGCCCTCACCGGCGTTGAAATCATCATCGACGACAGCCCCGATGCCATCCTGCTTTCCGGTTTCGATCCGGTGCGCCGCGAAATTGCACGCCTCTCGTTGCATAAACTCGTAACTGACGGCCGCATCCATCCTGCCCGTATCGAGGAAGTTGTTACCAAAACCGAAAAACAGATCGAGCAGGAAATCATCGAAACCGGCAAGCGAACAGTGATCGACCTTGGTATTCACAACCTCCATCCCGACCTGATTAAAATGGTGGGACGCATGAAATACCGCTCAAGCTACGGCCAAAACCTGTTGCAGCACAGCATCGAAGTTGCCAAACTGAGTGCAACCATGGCGGCCGAACTGGGCCTCAATGTGAAAACCGCCAAACGCGCCGGCTTGTTGCACGACATCGGTAAAATTGCCGAAACCAATGAGGCTGAGCTGCCTCACGCCATCCTTGGAATGAAAATTGCCGAGAAATACAAGGAAAAACCCGATATCTGCAACGCCATCGGAGCGCACCACGACGAAATTGAAATGGAAACCCTTATTGCACCCATCGTTCAGGTGTGCGACGCCATCTCAGGCGCACGTCCGGGCGCGCGCCGCGAAGTGGTTGAAGCATATATCCAACGCCTCAAAAAACTCGAAGAAATGGCCCTGGCCTACGATGGCGTTGTGAAAACCTATGCCATTCAAGCCGGTCGCGAACTGCGCGTGATTGTGGGTGCCGATCAAATCTCCGACAGCGACGCCGACAAACTGGCATTCGACCTTTCCAAAAAAATCCAAACCGAGATGACTTACCCCGGCCAAATCAAAATTACCGTCATCCGCGAAACACGTGCGGTGAGCTACGCAAAATAGCCACCAGACCTTAAATATAAAAGCCTGCTTTCCAATTTATTGCGAAAGCAGGCTTTTTCTTATTGTGAGGATGCAGTGCATCTCGATTGGCTTAATGCAGGTGCATTGTCTTCGGGCGCAGCATAGCTATTGGTTCATTTTCTCAAACTCACGAATCAGTTCTTCGGGCGATTTTCCCAAATTCTGAATGGCGATGGCAGCGTCGTCGGCAAATTCGTGCTGCGGATAAGACTGTATAAACTCGCTGTAATAACGGTGTGCCATGGCAGTGTCGGCCATTCGGTTATCGAAAACGAAAGCCTTTAAGAACAAGCTCATGGCAGCATGTGGATGCTGAGGATAGTCTGTCAGAATGCGGTTGAACAAAGCAATCGTTTTGTCGCCGCTTTGTTGATAGAGGCTGATGTCTGCCGCCTTGAAAAGATAATCCGGACTTTTTTCGTCGGAAGGAACCGAATCGGCAAATCGGATATACAACATCATCAGCTCTTTCGCATCATTCATGTTGTATTGATCCTCCTGTCCGAACAACTTTTTCTCAAGGGCAGCAATTTTTTCACCAGTTGAAGGCACTTGCCTGTGGGCCGAATTCTCACACCGACTCAGCGAAAGCATGAGAAAAGACAATACAAGGAATTTTATCTGTTTCATAATCTGCTATTTAACGTCCCTTACGGCGCATTGCCGGAAAAATCATCCGGTAATCCACATCCACCTTTCCCTCAGAAATGTCGCGGAGTTTACCTTTGAGCAACATTTTTCGAAACGGTGTCAGCCTGTCAACATACAACACCCCATCAATGTGGTCATACTCATGCTGAATCACCCGGGCAATGAAACCCTGATAGGTTTCGGTATGGGGCACAAAATTTTCATCCACATAACTGATAACAATGCTGTTTTTACGGGGTACTTCCTCGCTCAAACCCGGAATGCTCAAACAACCTTCGTTCATAATCACTTCATGATCAGACATTTCGGTGATGTGGGCATTAATAAAAACTTTCTTGAAATCTTTGGCATCCTCAAAATCATCAGCATATGAGGTGGCATCAATCACAAACAGCCTGATGGATTTGTTCACCTGTGGAGCGGCAAGACCCACACCATTGGCGTGATACATGGTTTCCCACATATCGCTGATAAATTGATGCAGGTTAGGCCAGGAAGCGTCAATATCGACAGCAACTTTTTTCAGGGTTGGGTGACCGTAGGCCACAACAGGTAGAATCATACTATAAGGTCTTTCGGTTTTGAACAAATGATAAGTAAGACTGCAACAGAATGGTGGCACTGATGGTATCGATGAGTGCTTTATCCTGGCGTCGCTTTTTACTGAGTCCGGCGTCTATCATACTTTGAAAAGCCATTTTGGAGGTGAATCGCTCATCAAATCTAACAATCGGTACATCGGGCAAAGCATCGCGCAGTCTTCGCACAAAAGGTTCTACAAAACGGGAAGCATCCGACAGTTGATTTTGCATGTCGCGTGGTTCGCCCACCACAATAAGCTCAACGGATTCCCTCCCGACATATGTCTTCAGGTAGTTGATAAGCAGCTTACTGTCAACAGTTTCTAATCCATTTGCAATCATTTGCAGTGGATCGGTAACGGCGAGGCCACATCTTTTTTGACCATAATCAATGGCCAATATTCTTCCCATTCTACAAGCTTCGTGAGCCGGCAAAATTAGTAATTTTTCTGCATAGCCGCTGCATATGCCATTCATTTGGAGTGCGTTTAGTACTTTTGCATTTCAAACATTGCAATATGGATACAATCCGTTCGACCATCGAACAAGCATGGGAAAACCGTTCCTTGCTTCAGCAAAAAGAAACTATTCTAGCCATTGAAAAAGTGGTAGATATGCTGGATCGGGGCGATCTGCGGGTTGCACAGCCCGGTCCTGATGGTTGGGTTGTGAACGAGTGGATCAAGAAAGCTGTAATTCTTTATTTTCCAATCAGGCAGATGGCGGTTTATGAAGCCGGTCCAATGGAATTTCACGATAAAATCCCCCTCAAAAAAAACTATGCCGAACTGGGTGTGCGCGTTGTGCCTCATGCTGTGGCACGCCATGGCGCCTTCCTCGACAAAGGGGTCATCCTCATGCCCAGCTATGTGAACATTGGTGCATGGATAGGCAGTGGCACAATGGTAGATACCTGGGCCACGGTGGGTTCATGTGCACAAATTGGCAAGCATGTGCACCTCAGCGGTGGGGTAGGCATTGGAGGCGTGCTTGAGCCGGTGCAGGCTGCACCCGTTATCATCGAAGACCATTGCTTCATTGGTTCGCGCTGCATCGTGGTGGAGGGTGTAAAAGTTGAGCGCGAGGCTGTTTTGGGAGCGAATGTTGTACTCACGGCCTCCACACGCATCATCGACGTGAGTGGCACACAAGCTGTTGAATACAAGGGAGTAGTCCCGGAACGGTCGGTAGTTATTCCGGGAACAGTGGCTAAAACCTTTCCTGCTGGCACTTTTCAGGTAGCTTGTGCACTCATCATTGGCAAACGCAAAGCCTCTACTGACACCAAGACTTCGCTCAACGAAGCGCTTAGGGAGTACAATGTTTCGGTTTAATTTTCCTGTCTCACATCCAAGGCGTCGCGCAGTGCATTGCCAACCAGCATGAATGACAAGACAAGCAGCATAATGGCAAGGCCGGGAAGCAGAGCCAGGTAAGCCGCATCGAGAATGATGAAGGCGTAGTTTTCCTTGATCATACTGCCCCAGCTCGGCATCGGAGGTTGCACACCCAAACCCAGAAAGCTGAGACCAGCCTCAATGAGGATGGCAGAGGCAAAATTTGCTGCCGAAATAACAATAACAGGCCCCATCAGATTCGGAATCAGATGTCGGGTGATGATGCGCCAATTGTTAAAGCCCAGCGAAACTGCAGCTTCTGCGTACTCTTTCTCTCTGATGCCCAGCATCTGACCCCGGACCACCCGGGCCACCTCAACCCACATCGTCAGCCCAACCGCAACAAACACCTGCCAAAAACCCTTCCCAAGGGCAAAAGTGATGGCTATCACCAACAGCAAAGTTGGGATGGACCACACCACATTGATCAACCACACCACCACATCATCCACCCAGCCACGAAAATAGCCGCCGATAGCGCCCAGACTGATACCAATGAGTAGTGAGATAAGCACCGAAATAAAGCCCACTGCCAAACTCACCCTGCTTCCAATCATCAGCCTGCTTTGCAAATCTCTGCCAAACTGATCAGTGCCAAGGTGATAGGTTATTTTTTTTAAATGTACATTTTCAATTACGCGCTTCAATGAATCCGCATTAGACTTTACAGAACCTACCTGCTGCACCCCTTTGACAATGTCAGAAAGTGCATAGGTTCGCTGCTCTCCAGGATCTTGCTGGTCGGATGAATAGGTCCTCACCCTTAAGCTATCACCATCAAAATGGTATTCGCTCAAAGGAACGTAATCGAATGCGTCATTTTTTCCATTCAACATCTGAGAAAACCATCCTCCAAATGGATCAATGCTTTGAAATGGAATCAGCAACATATTTACCTTACTTCCGGGAGGCAGTGTGCCAGCCTCAAGGGTTTGACGGTTTGCAAAAGGCGTTGAATCGGGTGTTATCAGGTAGCCGGCCATGGCGCTCAAGGCAACCAATGCGATAAACAGCAGGGCGGCCATTCCTGTGGCATTTGTCCTGAACCGCCGCCAGGCAATCATGCCCGGAGAAAGCCCCTCATTCCTTGTTCCCTTTGCTATTAACAACATTCACTGCTTTGCGACAAAGGTAAACAACTAAAACGTTTATTGACCCACCCTTTTCCAATAGGCGAAGGTCTTCTACTTTTTGTATTCATCTATGAGCGCAATCATCCAGTCCATCAGCATTCAACCAATATTCGTAACTTTGCCCAAAAGTCGGATACATGAAAAAATTGGTTCTGCTCTCATTCTTCCTTGTGATAGCTCTTACACAGCTTCAGGCTCAGGAAAAGGCATTTCAGTTCGGTTTTAAACTTGGTCCATCCATTGGCTGGATCAAACCCGATTCTGACGGGTATGAACGCAATGGCGTGAAAGCAGGCTTCAGCTGGGGATTTGTGGCTGATATCCACCTGATGGAAAACTATTCTGCCCACACCGGTTTTAATGTCATTTACATGAATGGCTCCTACAGCTATCCGCACAAAACCAATCCAACCGACGAGTCTTCGGCCCTTGTTTCAGGCACGCTTAAAAGAACCATCCACCTGAAATACATTCAGATACCTGCAGTATTGCGGATGAAAACAGAAGAAATGCAGGGCTTTACCATATACGGCGAAGCCGGTTTGGCGCTGGCCCTGAATACAAACGCCAAAGCCGACGACAGCTTTGTTGTGGATGGCGAGATTTTGAAGGAGTTGAAAAACACCAACATATCAAAGCAGCTCAGGTTTACGCGCGAATCGCTGATTTTGGGTGCCGGTGTTTTCTACAACCTTGGCGGAAGTAGCAAGCTTACCGCCGGCATCCGATTCGATAATAACATTTTCGATATCCTGAAAGACCAAAACACACTGAATCCCGAAGTCGAAAACAAAGGAATCGCCAACTTTCTTGAGCTTCAACTTGGTTTATTGTTTTAATTCATTAACTGCAGCGTGAAAATTGCATTGGCACAACTCAATTACCACATCGGTAATTTTGAGGCGAATACCCAAAAAATCTGCGATGCCATCCATGAGGCACAAGCGCAGTCGGCCGATATGGTTGTTTTTGCTGAGCTGGCCATTGGTGGCTATCCGGCACAAGATTTCCTTGAGTTTGATGACTTTATCAACCGCTGTCAGACTTCGCTCCAACAAATTGCTGATCAATGCATTGACATTGCTTGCATCATTGGCGCACCCATTCCGAACCACCTGCCCAAAGGCAAACCACTCTTTAATGCTGCCGCATTTTGCCATCGTGGAAAAATCAGCTATTTCAGAAAAGCCCTTCTGCCAAACTACGATGTGTTTGATGAATACCGCTATTTTGAGCCGGCCACCACGTTTGAATTGCTGCATTATCAGGGCAAAAAAATTGCCGTCACCATTTGCGAAGACATTTGGGATGTGGGAAACAACCGGCTCTACACCATCAATCCCATGGAAGAGCTGGCTAAGCAGCAACCCGACCTGATGATCAACATAGCCGCATCGCCCTTTTATTACGGACAAGCTCTTAAGCGACTCGAAGTATTGAAGGCCAATGTGTTGCAATATAAATTACCACTCATTTATGTGAACCAGTGCGGAGCACAAACAGAGCTGCTTTTCGATGGTGGTTCGCTGGTTTTTGCCTCCGACGGGAATGTTGCGCATCAGCTTTCGTTTTTCGCTGAAGAAATAAAAGTGATTGATACGACTGATCTTGAAGTTCGCACCCATTCAGAGCAACCTGCGCTTCCACCCAAAATCGAACTCATTCATGATGCGCTGGTGATGGGCATACGCGACTATTTCAGCAAAATGGGATTCAAAAAAGCCATCCTGGGATTGTCGGGCGGCATTGATTCTGCTGTGACCATGGCCCTTGCAGCTCAAGCGCTGGGTGCTGAAAATGTGTTTGGCCTGCTGATGCCCTCTCAGTTTTCGTCGGATCACTCAGTGGACGATGCACAGGCACTTGCCGGGAACCTGGGCTGTCCCATTACCACCATCCCCATCAAGGAGTTGTTCGATGGTTTTGATCAACAGCTTTCGTCCGTTTTTGCAGGAACTCCTTTCGGTATTACCGAGGAAAATATTCAGGCACGCATTCGTGGGGTGCTGCTGATGGCCATGTCAAATAAGTTTGGGTATATCTTATTGAATACCAGCAATAAAAGTGAAGCCGCCGTAGGTTATGGAACATTATACGGCGATATGAACGGTGGATTATCAGTGCTTGGTGATGTGTACAAAACGGAGGTTTTTGAGTTGGCAGCCTACATCAACCGCCACCGCATCATCATCCCACTCCATACCATCAGCAAACCACCTTCGGCTGAGCTCAGGCCCAATCAGAAAGACAGCGACAGCCTTCCGGATTATGCACTGCTTGATAAATTGCTTTTTGCATACATTGAAGAGCGTAAAGGCCCCTCGGAACTCATTGAACTTGGCTTCGACGAAAGCACTGTTAGCCGTGTGCTCAGGCTTGTGAATATGAATGAATACAAACGCAAGCAAACGCCGCCAATCCTGCGAATCTCGCCCAAGGCTTTTGGCATGGGACGCCGCATGCCCATCGTGGGAAAATACCTGATTTAAAAAAAAGTCCCAGCAGCAGGGCTGTGGGACTTACATCTTTTTGCAAATGATTAAAGATTAATAGCTTCCACACTTTTAATCTCGGGTATGGCTTTGCGCAGGGTGTTTTCAACCCCGTTTTTCAGGGTCATGGTGCTGTAGGGACAGCTACCGCAAGCACCCACAAGCTCCACGTTCACCACCAGGTCTTCGGTGATATTCACAAAATTAATATCACCACCGTCCTGTTGAAGATAGGGCCTCACTTGCTCAATGATATTCTGAACTTTACGTTCCAACACTTCTTTTGACTCGCTCATTGGATATAGATTATGATGAAAAACTAGTGATTGATCAATGATTTGATTTTGTTGGCCACCTCAACAAAAGCCCTGGCAACGGGACTATTGTCGTCGAGCGCAATGGGGTTTCCGGTGTCGCCGCCTGCCGTGATTTGCTCCACAATGGGTATCTCCCCGATCAGAGGGATTCCCAGCGCGTCGGCAAATGCTTGTCCATGACCCTTGCCAAAGATGTGGTACTTCTTTTCGGGCATGTCCTCCGGTGTGAAATAAGCCATATTCTCGATTAAACCCAGCAATGGAATAGTGAGCTTCTCTTGTCGGAACATGGTTGCAGCCCTTCGCACATCGGCAAAAGCTACTTTTTGAGGAGTAGTCACCACCACCGCGCCGGTTATCGAATACGACTGTGCCAGCGTGAGCTGAATATCACCTGTTCCGGGAGGAAGATCGATGATCAAATAATCAAGGATGCCCCAGTCTGCATCGGTAAGCAATTGATTTAAAGCACTTGTCGCCATTGGTCCGCGCCAAATCAGCGGTTTGTCCGTGTCAACAAAAAAACCTATTGAAAGCAAGCTGATGCCAAATTTCTTCAGAGGAACGATCAATTGCTTTCCTTCTTTCACCGTCATGCCGGGGGCTTCGTCAACCACTCCAAACATGATCGGAACCGATGGACCATAAATATCGGCATCAACCAGGCCAACACGACTACCTGTTTTGGCGAGCGCCACAGCAAGGTTGGCAGCCACTGTCGACTTGCCAACACCACCCTTGCCCGAAGCAACAGCAATGATGTTGCGAACGCCTGCAAGCGGACCTCTGCCTTTTTCTTTCTCGGTGATGGGGGTGATTTCAACCACGATATCGGCACCAAAAGCATCCTTCAGGGCTTTTTGGGCCGCATTGCTGACAATCTGAACGGATGGTTCACCCAACTTGGGAAACACAAGCCTGAATGCAATTTTGTTACCATCAAGCTGCAGCTCATCCAGCATTCCCAAGTCCACAATGTTGTCGCCCTTGGCAAAATAGATGACCCCTTTCAGCACTTCTATTACCCTGGATTTTTCAATTGCCATTTAAATATTATTTAGACTAATTACAAATAAGTTGCGATTCGATGTGCAAAGATAAAAAAACCTTCAGCACGAAGTTGACAAGCAACACATCAAATGCCTCCCCC
>CAZBMR010000002.1:22202-44407 GCA_964492695.1 uncultured Lentimicrobiaceae bacterium | reverse complement strand
TGAAAAAAGGCTTGAGCCTGATCTTTGCTCCAATGCTCATTCAAGGCACGCTCCAGTGTTTTGGCATGTTCTTTCAGATTGATCATTCCAACACCAATAAGCTTTGATTCTTCAAAAACAAGGCGGAGGTAGCTTGTTTCGTTTCGAAGCGTCAATTCGTCCCTGAAGGTTTGTTTAAGCTGGCCTGCTGCAAAATAATAGTGCCCAAAAACCTCCAGTTTGAGCCTCCAGTGTTTTGCTTGCAGGGGGCTTGGCTTTCCGGCCGCATTCAAGCCGGCCATCCAACCCTGATGTTCCGATTCATGCCACAATCCTTTCGAAAGACCAAACGGAGTTTCAACCACATCGCCTGCAGCATACACATCAGGATTGGAGGTCTGCATCCTTTCATCCACAAGCACACCTGTTCCAATTTTTAAGCCTGCCTTAGCCGCCAATGTGGTTTCAGGTTTCACACCGATTGCCACAACAAGCTCATCAATAAGCAGTTGAATCATCTCACCAATTTCGACCAGAAGTTTCCCATTGCCTGTTTTTGAATAAGCCTTCACCTTTTCATGCATCAGCAACTGAATGCCATGTTGATCCAAAACCCCGAAAAGATGATCTGCCATGAAAGCATCAAACTGATGACCCATCAGCATCGTATCAGCATGCGCCAGGGTTACTGTTTTTTGCTGTTGTGCCAGCGCAGCAGCAAGCTCTACGCCCAAAACACCACCGCCGGCAACCAAAATTTTGTTTGAAACCATCAGCAGGTTTTGCAGTCTGACCAAATCAGCAGCATTCCGAAAGTACAATGGATTTACACCACTGTTTCGTCTGACCGGCAGCAAAACCGGTGTACTCCCTGTTGCCAGAATAAGCTTTCCATACTGAAAGTTTCCGTGAGTGCTTGTTCTGACGATTTTTTTTTCGATGTCGAACGACTTAACCAAATCATGCATCAGCGCAATATGCTGCGAATCGAACCATGATTGCGGCTGAAGCCTGATTGCTTCCGCATCAAAAGGTTGGCCCACCAATTTGCTCAGCTTCGTTCGTTTATAGGGTGGTTGTTTCTCTCCGTTGATAAGCAGTATGGTTGCATCGGGATGGATGGTGCGGATGGCTTCGGCTGCTTTCATGCCAGCAATACCTGCGCCAACAATGGTGTATTCAAACGAAGGAATCATATCGCGCTTTTGGCAAAAATAGCATTAAATCATTTATTCAGAATCGTTCTTAATAAAACGATTGATGCCCGTCGTTTCGCAAAAGGGCCGGGTCGGAGAATTGCCATGAAATTTTGTAATTTCGCACTTCAAAGCAAACGGACTAAATGTCGAAAGAATCGAATCCTGACAAAGAGATGTCGTTTTGGGAGCACCTGGAGGAGTTGCGCCGGCACATTGTGCGCAGTGCGCTGGCCATCATCATATTGGCTGTTGTTGCTTTTTTGAACCGCAGCTTTCTTTTCGATGAGATCATCTTGGGTCCCAGCCGGAGCGATTTTCTGACCAACCGTATGTTTTGCTACCTGAGCAAAACGCTTGGCATTGAAGCTATGTGTTTGGAAAACTTTGAGTTGCAGATTATCAACATCAATATGTCAGGCCAGTTTGTGATGCATATGTATATTTCGTTCATCACCGGAGTGGTGCTGGCTTTCCCGTTTGTGCTGAACGAGGTATGGCAGTTTGTAAGGCCGGCATTGAAACAAAATGAGAGTAAAGCCTCGAGGAGGGGTGTGTTGGTGAGCTCCGTTTTATTTTTTGTTGGCGTACTATTTGGCTATTATGTGATTGTGCCATTGACAGTTAACTTTTTTGGCACCTATCAGGTGAGCGAAAGCGTGGTCAATCAGATCTCTTTGAATTCCTACATCAGCACGGTGGTTTCTACCACTTTTGCCATCGGTATTGTGTTCGAGATGCCACTTATTGTGTTTTTCCTCACGAAAATTGGCATCGTGACCCCAGCCTTTTTAAAGCGAAACAGAAAATATACCCTCATTATCCTGCTCATCATCGCAGCCATCATCACCCCACCTGATGTGTTCAGCCAGATATTGGTGACCATTCCACTGATGGGTCTCTATGAGTTGAGCATCATGGTTTCGGAGCGTATTGTCAGGTCGGAATAGGTGCATCAAATGCCAAGCTCCACCTGAAATACCAATAAAAAGCTCTTTTTTGATGTGAGCGACGCAAGGTTTTTTTGCAATCGGTATCCTGTAAACAGCTGTATCTTAGTTAGATGTTTGCTCAGGTATTTGTTAACTCCTATAATATAATAGGTGTCGTGGGGCATTGAGGCCTGTATTTCTGCCTCAGGAACAGAAACCGAATAGCGCCCAGCCAGCTCCCAGTAAGACGGGAAGCAATAGCTCAACTGCGCATTCAATCCATATCCGGTGAGCACATAGTTTGTGTTGGCGCTGTCGGCATCAAAAGTAAAGGCCGACTTGGAAGTGGCACGACTGAGGTATTCCGATGACAGGGCCCATCCACGGTATTTAAAAAGGAAGTCGGCAAAATAAGATTTCATGTCGCGTGGTTCAAGCAGCAAACTACCCGTTGTTCCCTTGTTGCGTGTTGCTTTGCCATCGTAGGAAATACCCGCTGCGAGCGAAACTTTCGGGTTTGGCTCAAATTCGAGATCACCCTCCGAAAAATCACCATCATTTTTAAAACGTCCGAAAGGCAGGTATTCAGTGCGCACAGTGTACATCAGGCCATCGTCGGTTTTCAATTGATTGCGTCCTTCACCGGTAGAAATGGCGGCCTTAACATTGATGACTGATGTGCTTAAATTGTGAGTATAATAAGCAAACAACCCAAAATCCCTGTCGAGGTTGAAATTGGCATTGGCAACAGAGCGATCGTAAAATTGCTGCTGCCCGCTTGAAGTGATTCGCTGTCGGTTTCCGGGTAATTTTCCTTGCCCAAAACCCACATAAAAGGCAGGTGTAAAATGGTAATAAACCATCGCATCCCGCACCAAATTCGGAATGCCTGAATTATCCCAATCCTGATCACCCCGCGAAAATGACAGTTGGATGTAATAGGTTAGCTTCTTGCTGTTGATATAACCATCAAAACGCAACCTGAGCCGGCTCACCCGTGCTTCGATCTGGTCGATCGCCAATCGGTCATCCAGCGTGAAAGCCAGACGGTTTTGCATCCTCGTTCGAAGGTTGATGCCAAACTTATGGTTGGGAGAATGAAATCCCAATCCTTTGCTAAAATCAACCATGGCTCGCTCGTCAACCTCTGTTTGGGCGTGAAGCAAAACAAAATGGCCAAGGGTCAGCAGCAACATCAGCAACCGATATAAACACTTCATTTTTAATGGGCTAAAAGGTTAATGTGGTTCTAATTTTTGCGGGGAGGCTTTCAAGAATCAATTGGTAGGACACATCCACCCACTCCATCAGCAAGGTGTCGTTGTCGAAGCTTTCCACGTCCACAGTGATCCAGTGTTTCTTGTTCATATGATAACCCGGCATCACACTTGCAAAGTGTTCAATTCTGTCGATCACTTCATCGGGCAAAGCCTTGAGATTGAGTCTGAGAGGTCCTTCGAGGTTTGCCAAAAGAAACATTTTGCCACCCACCTTGAAAACGAGTGTATCGTCGCCAAAAGGCAAACTTTCTGTAACACCGGGCTTTGCCAAACAAGCTGCCCTGATCGATTCGATGTGCATACTTATAAAAAATTCGAATGCAATTTAGCACTTTGGTGTGTGCTGCATGCAGACAAAACAAAAAAAGGCCGTTGCAAGAAACAACAGCCTATCTAAATTATTCTTTATCAATTATTTACAAATTGAACAAGGCTCTAAGACGATCAACATAATCCAGTTTTTCCCAGGCAAAGAAATCAACCGTTTTGTAATGATGAGGTTCCCCATTCACAATTTTAGTGGTGGTGGTATCATCCGCATACTTCACTTCGACTTCGGCCTGATAGGCGTCTCTTCCAAAATGTCCGTATGCAGCAGTAGGTTTGAAAATGGGGTTTGTAAGCCCAAAACGGTTTACAATGGCAAAAGGTCTGAGGTCGAACAATTCCTGCACTTTTGCAGCAATCACCTGATCGCTGAGTTTCTTGCCTCCGGCATCTTTTACCTTCGATGTGCCGAATGTATTCACATAAAAACCAACTGGTTGTGCCACTCCAATGGCATAGGCCACCTGAACAAGTGCTTCATCGGCAATGCCGGCTGCCACCAGGTTTTTGGCGATGTGGCGGGTGGCATAGGCCGCCGACCTGTCGACTTTGGAAGCATCCTTGCCCGAAAAAGCCCCGCCGCCATGAGCACCCCTGCCGCCATAGGTGTCAACAATGATTTTTCGTCCGGTGAGGCCTGTGTCGCCATGTGGGCCGCCAATCACAAACTTACCGGTGGGGTTTACCCACAGTTTATAGTCGTTCTTAAAGAGTTTTTTCACCGATGGGGGCAACATTTTCTTCACACGCGGAATGAGGATTTTCTCAACGTCTTCCCTGATTTTTTGAAGCATGGCCTCTTCCTGGTCAAACTCATCGTGTTGTGTGGAAATGACGATGGTTTCGATGCGCAGCGGTTTCCAGCCCTTGTCGTACTCAACCGTCACCTGGCTTTTGGCATCGGGGCCCAGGTACTTCATTTGTTTGCCTTCGCGCCGAATGGCCGCCAGCTGTTGTAGCAGCAGGTGTGCAAGCTCCGTGGTCACAGGCATCAGGTTTTCCATTTCGCTACAAGCATAGCCAAACATCATGCCTTGATCGCCAGCACCCTGATTCTCGGGCAGAGCGCGCTCAACGCCCTGATTGATGTCGGGCGATTGTTCGTGAATGGCCGAGAGCACGCCGCATGAATTGCCATCGAACCGGTAGCTGGCCTTGGTATAGCCAATGGCATTGATGGTGTCGCGCACCACCGACTGGATATCCACATAACCATTGGTTTTCACTTCGCCGGCTACTACTGCAAGACCAGTCGTGACCAAGGTTTCGACGGCCACCTTCGACCTGGGGTCGAAGCGCAGCATTTCGTCAAGTACGGCATCCGAAATCTGGTCGGCCACTTTATCCGGATGTCCCTCCGAAACCGACTCAGATGTAAATAAGTATCCCATAATCAATAATTTAAAAATAAAACGATTAGGGAAAGTTGATTGAAGGCTAAAGCATGTTTTAGCATTTTTTTTTGTGGTTGCAATCAATCAAATCTTTCCACAACATTGCTCTAAGGCAATTTCAGGCCGCAAAATTACAAAAATGATGGATGCTGCGGCATTTTATCAAAAAAACTTCCCATTAATAAGGCCAAAAACGAAAAAAAAACGCCTTAAGACCTGCCCAAAACAGCCCTGCCGAAACCGATTCCGATGTGAAGCACAAACTTTTTTTTTGCCGCTCTTTCTTCATTTTTCAGAATAAAAAGGACTAAATACATTTTATACAATTGATTTTCAAAGAGATGAAAAATCTTTGTACTTCAGATGATAAAATCGTCGAAAAAAAAATTGAAAAAAATTATTGTCATTCCAGATCAATTATTGCTTATATTTGTATGACCGCCACTCAAAAGGCAAAAAAGGGATGGAAGCCTGTAAAGCGGCCTTGTTTGTGGGGAAATTAAATCATTTTTTATCAACTGAAAGAATAGAATGGCCAAAAAGGATGAATATGGTCTGCACGAGTTGCTGAAGAGAATATTTGGCTTTGATCAGTTCAAAGGAAATCAGGAGGCCATCATCAAGAGTGTGCTCGAGAAAAACGACACTTTCGTGGTGATGCCTACCGGAGGCGGGAAGTCGCTGTGTTATCAATTGCCCGCATTGATGAACGAAGGCACAGCCATTGTGGTGTCGCCGCTTATCGCCCTGATGAAGAATCAGGTGGATGCCATCAGAAATTTTGGAACAGACATCGGCATTGCGCATGTGATGAACTCGTCTTTATCGCGTGCAGAGCTGATGCAGGTGCGGGAAGACCTCATCGCAAAAAAAACAAAGTTGCTATACGTTGCCCCGGAATCACTCACCAAAGATGAAACCGTTGATTTTTTAAAATCGCTGAAAATTTCGTTTTTTGCCATCGACGAAGCCCATTGTATTTCGGAATGGGGTCACGATTTCAGGCCCGAATACCGCAGGCTCAGGCCGATCATGAATGCAATTGACAAAAAACTGCCGGTGATCGCACTCACAGCCACCGCCACGGTGAAAGTGCAGCAAGATATTCTTAAAAATCTGGAGATACCGAATGCAAAGATTTTTAAATCTTCGTTCGACAGGGCCAACCTGTATTATGAAGTGAGGCCCAAAACTGCTGATGTGAGCAAAGACATCATCAAATACATCAAAAACAATCCAGGTAAATCAGGCATTGTGTACTGCCTCAGCCGGAAAAAAGTTGAAGAAATTGCTGAAACACTGGTTGTTAACGGCATACGGGCCTTGCCTTATCATGCAGGCCTCGACAGCGCCACCAGACGACTCAACCAGGACAAGTTTCTCATGGAAGAAGCCGAAGTGATTGTTGCGACCATTGCCTTTGGCATGGGTATCGACAAGCCCGATATCCGCTTTGTTATCCACCATGATATACCCAAGAGCCTTGAGGGCTATTATCAGGAAACCGGCCGTGCCGGACGCGATGATGGCGAAGGAAACTGCATTGCATTCTACAACTACGAAGACATTCAGAAACTGGAAAAATTCATGAAAGACAAGCCAGTTGCTGAACAAGAGATTGCAAAAGAATTACTCAACGAGACAGTCACCTACGCCGAATCGGCTGTTTGCCGGCACAAGCTGCTCTTGCATTATTTTGGAGAAATCTACGAAAAAGACAATTGTGGAGCATGCGATAACTGCTTGAATCCCAAGGTGAAATTTGACGGGCAGGAAGAAATCAAGCTTGTTTTGGAAGCCGTGTTAAGCGTCAAGCAGCTATTCAAGGTTAAACACATCAGTGAATTGCTTGCTGGCAAAAAAACAGGCGATATTAAAAATGCCAAACATGAATCCAACGAATTTTTTGGTGCAGGCGAGGATGAAGATGAACGTTTCTGGCAAGCTGTAATACGACAGGCCATCATTCACCGGCTTCTGGCCAAAGACATCGAAAACTATGGCATCCTGAAGATAACCAAGGAGGGTAAAGATTTTCTCAAGAATCCTCATCCCATCATGCTCACCAAAGATCATGATTACGAAAATCCGGATGATGAAGATTTTGAAAGCGCAAAAGCCACCGGCCCCAAAGGTAGTGGAACAGACACCACCTTGTTTGCCATGCTCAAAGACCTGCGCAAGGCCATCTCAAAGAAAGAAAACCTGCCTCCGTTTGTGATATTCCAGGATCCTTCGCTTGAGGACATGGCCATTCAATACCCCATCACACCCGATGAGCTCACGCAGATTGTTGGTGTTGGAACTGGAAAAGCTGCCAAATATGGTGAACCTTTCCTGAAACTCATCAGGCAGTATGTGGAAGAAAACGACATCATCAGGCCCAATGATATGGTGGTGAAATCGGTTGTAAACAAGTCAGGATTAAAGGTTTACATCATTCAGAACATCGACAGAAAATTGCCCCTCGAGGACATTGCCTATGCCAAGAATTTGTCATTTGACGAACTGCTCACCGAAATCGAAAGCATCGTAGCAAGCGGAACCAGGATCGATATCAATTATTATATCGATGAATTTGTGGATGAATACCATCAGGAAGACATCTATGACTACTTCAACGAAGCTGAGAGCGATTCGGTGGAAAACGCTCTCAAAGAGTTGGGAGAATCAGAGTACACCGAAGAAGAAATTCGGTTGATGCGCATCAAATTTATGTCGGAGATCGGAAACTAGCCGACTGCTTATCGTCCCAATCATTGAAAAATTGTGCGCCTTTCATGAAAAATAAAAACCTGTTTGGCATCGGGTTGAAGCTGGCAGTTCAATCAGCCATCCTTGTATCTCTTATGTCGTGCAGGTCGGGAGCTGTCGAAAATCAATCATCCGGTGTCAGGCTTTCAGAAGCCCAGATGCGCAACCTCATCGAAGATGTTCAAATTGCAGAGGGGGTGATTCAGCATCAGCGCAATCTTGGAAACAATTCCGACGAAATTAAGAATGGGTATTATAACCTTGTTTTTCTACAACACCATGTGAATCAAGAAGTTTTTAGAGAAAATCTGGAATACTACAGCGCACAACCCGAAATACTCGAAAGCATATACGACAGCGTGATGATCCGGCTGAAAACCAAACAGGACAGCCTTCAGCTCGACAAATCAAAATAAAAAAAGACAGTGGAATAGGCCACTGTCTTTTTTTTTGAGTTAATACTGCCCAGCCCCTACTTTGTGAAGATAGCTGAATTGTTGGTGGCATCGCCTCCAATGGTCAGTGAATACGTAAATTCGAGGCGACTACTGCTGATGTACCTGCCTGTTCCGGAAACAGACCATCCGTTTCCGATGGTTTGATTAACGATTGTGACCGTATTACCGGTGACCAACCCAACGGCGGCATCGCCCGACTGGGCAAAATTATCCAGTAAAATTTCGGCAGAGTTGGCTGGATTTTTACTTATAACCACCTCGTAATTAAGCGTTTTAAGCTCGTTGTCAATCACCGACCAAACGCCCAGATAGGCCGAAACAGCGTCATCCTCGGGCAACACCTCCTCATCGAGGGCACAA
This sequence comes from uncultured Lentimicrobiaceae bacterium, assembly GCA_964492695.1. Classification (GTDB taxonomy): domain Bacteria; phylum Bacteroidota; class Bacteroidia; order Bacteroidales; family F082; genus JALNZU01. Next base: position 35,727 of record CAZBMR010000002.1, on the reverse strand, counting down.
CCTGACAGAAGAACAACCATTAACAAAGTAATGAAAGGCCACTTTTTCATCTTGCAGATTTATTTTTTCATTTATTGAAAAACTACTTTTTGAGCAATACTACCATGACTCGTTTTAACATCAAGCACATAAATGCCCCGGGACAAATGACCAATGTCAAGCTTGTGCCCGAAAACACCACCGGCAGGATGCGCAATATGCTTCTCATTGTGTAATGTTCTGCCGTTTAAGTCTTTGATTTGTATTTCGATGGGTTCACTCACATCAAGATCGAAGGTGATGTTCAGGACACCTTGGGCAGGTTGGGGATAAATGGTTAGCCCGTTTTGTTTGGGAGAAAACCATTGGGGCGTATTGACAAAAATGCCACCGGCAGCTGTAACGGCTGCGGTGATATTGCTTGCGGTTGGTTCCCAAACATGCTGTGCTGCAATGGTTTTGTCGGGCTGAATTACAACAACTGTTGGATAGGCAGCAATTTGAAAGGTTTCGAAAGCAATGTTTCCTCCGCCCTCAAGCCCGGAACAACTGGGAAGCGTGATGTTGAACAAAGAGTCGAAGAAAACCACATCGGCATTTGTTCCATTGTAATTTATTCCCAGAAAAAAAACATTACCTTCGTTAGAACCAAAGCCTTCGTAAGCTTCCTGAAAATCGTGTGCGAATGTTTGACATGGTCCGCAAGATGTTGAAAAAAAGTCAATTACCACCACTTTGTTTTCTGCCAAAAGGCTGTAGAGCTGTATGATGTCGCCTTTGAGGGTCTTAACAGTGATGTCGGGAGCAGTAGTGAGTGGCGTTTGTGCCTGCGTTGCTGTTTGAAGCAAGAGCAGTGTCAGCAATAAAAAAAGGTATTTGTTGAGCATAACAGTAAAGCGTGTGAAATTAGATTAGCCTGCAAAAATATGTTTAACAATGAAAATGTCAAGTAGCAGGGCAATAATTTCAGGCAGTTAACAAATTAATAAGTTTATCAGCCAGTCTGCTGGCGCCAATTCTGAAGTAATTTGGCTGGAGCCAATCCTTGCCTAAAACGTCTTCAACGATGGCGTAATAAAGCAGGGCTGTTTCCGGATCGGCGATTCCACCGGCGGGTTTGATGCCAACCTTGATGCCGGTTGCCTCGTAGTATTCTTTGATGGTATCTGTCATCACCAGAAAAGCCTCGGGGGTGGCTGCCGGGCTTATTTTTCCGGTTGAGGTTTTCAAGAAATCAGCTCCTGCGAGCAAGGCCAATTCGCTGGCTTTTCGGATCAATTCGAGGCTTTTGAGTTCGCCGGTTTCGAGAATGACTTTCAGCCGGGCTTTGCCGCAGGCAGCTTTCACGGCTTTGATTTCGTCGTAAACTTCTTCAAACCGGCCTTCGAGCATGAGGCCTCTCGAAATAACCATATCAATTTCATCAGCACCTTCGCTGGCGGCCCAGCTCACTTCAGCCAGTTTGAGGTGGAGGGGCAGTTGGCCCGACGGGAACGCGCAACCTACGGTTGCAATGGCCACTCCACTTTGCCCGAGCAAGGGCTTGGCTGTCTTGATAAAAGGCATATAGATGCAAACCGCTGCAACCGTTCCAATGCCCGGATTATGACGATATTGCAATGCTTTTTGACATAGTTCAGTAATTTTTGCATCATGATCAGCACCTTCGAGTGTGGTTAGATCGAGCAAGCCATAGATGGTTTTGTATGCCTGCATGGCAGCAGCATCAGTTGGGACTTTTTCAGCGATATTGCGAATCCGTTGGGCAATCTGTTCGTTGCCTGTATTGTAAGCAGAAAATTTCATCCGGTTTTTTCTGCAAAATTAACAAAGCTTTCCAATTGCACTCCCGGATGAAATGAATACTGATGGATTCTTCGAAACCGAAGAGCAACTCTCCGTTTTCGTTGATTTAAAAGCCGCCACTCATGGTGATGAAAAAACCATAAAAAAAGTAAAAAAAAATTTAATTAACTGATCGATAGTTATTTATGGTTTAGAGACACTTACAAATCGGACAATGGCACGCAAATTGAAACATGCGTTGGAAAAATAAAAGCATGTTTGGTTTGAAACTCAGCGCATCTGAAAAAAGCAGAATACAAAAGTACCACAAGTATTACAAATGTCATCGTTGTGGTTACATTTCTGTTGTAAAGGATGCCATGTGCCCCATTTGTACGAAGGACGGTTTTTCAATCAAAATGAAATAAGCAGAATGAAAATTAACGAACTATATTCCAAGCAACAGATCGACGCCCAGGGTTTGGCAGAATATCCTGCCAAAGACATCAAAGCCAAGGTGTTCTTAAACGGAACCAAAGTGTATTTTTTCGAACTTGATAGCAACAACCAAGCCTATCGTTTGTATTCCATCATCAACAAGCGATCTTTTTTTCTTTAATCTCTTAGTAATGTTCCTCAGTCCCGAGGAGAAACTAGTGCAAGCAGCCCGCCAAAAAACCCGCCACAGCCATGTAGCGGGTTTTTTATTTGTCAGGCAGACAAGACTGGCACCTTATTTCGGTTTTCTAATAAGCCGCATCTCTTCCTGCCAGGTGAATCATTCCTTTCAATAGTTTATTAAACTCCTCTGCTTCGAGCAATTCTTCCAGGGTGAGGATCATGCGGTATTGCCATTTGTTTTCGGGATCGCTGGGCACGTTGATGCGCTCCTTATCGGTTTGGTCCCAGCGCAAGTTGCCATCCATTGCAATGAGGTCCTGCAACGGGAAGATGGTCCACATGGAAGGTGAGTGCAGGTGTTGGTTGATGATTTCCTTGCACACCCAGGGTTCAGCGAAATAGGGTGCCTGATCGTTGTGACCGAGCATATGGTGATAGAAGCGTTGGGTTTTGGCACGGTCTTCTTCCCACCAGCCGCGCACGGTTGACATATCATGGGTTGAGGTGGTGCAAACGCTCAGGTAGGGCGCGTCGGCAGGGTGAGCAAATTCAACTTTCGGATTTTTTGGCATCCGCTGAATTTCGAGGCTAAGGATGTTAAGGGTACGCATCACCTCAGGCACGTTGTCGGGGACCATGCCCAGGTCCTCGCCACAAACGAGCATATTTGAGGCGGAAACGATGGCAGGCAACTTGGCCATGGCATGGTGTTTCCAGAATTCTTCGTGTTTTTTATAGAAGAAGTGGATATACAAGTCGTTGAGTGCGTTTTTCTTATAGTCCTCCAGATCACGGTAGGAATAGGTGAAATGGAAAGCAATGCGTGGATGCCATGCAGGATAGTGGCTGTAGGGATCTTTAATAAAGAGCACCTCGTTGAGCAGCGACATCAAACCATCGCGGATGATCACATCTTGGTCGTGCACTTCGCGAGTGAGTCCCTGAGGTGTAAAATGGTCATAGATTTTTCGTTGGGTGTCGAAACCGGGTTTGAGTGCATATTGGTCAAAGTCGGTTTCAATCAGGTAGTTGCGACGCACCTCATCGGCATATTCTCCAAAAAAGTCGTGTAAAAAATAGCCCCGGATATAGGGTTTTGTAAAACGATCTTCATCAAACCAGAGGCCCCAATCTTCGATTTCGGAGGAGGACATTGGGAGGCCGGGCTTGAAATAGCCCAATAATCCGTGAATGGCATTTTGTGGAATTTCCCAGATTCTGAAAAAGCCGAGGATGTGATCGATGCGGTAGGCATCGAAATACTTTTCCATCATCGTGAGTCTTTTGCGCCACCAGGCAAAGCCATCGCGGGCCATCACATCCCAGTTGTAGGTTGGGAAACCCCAGTTTTGTCCCATCATGGCAAAATCGTCGGGTGGGGCACCGGCCTGCCCGTTGAGGTTAAACAGCTCGGGTTCGGTCCAGGCCTCAATGCTGTTTGGGCTGATTCCGATGGGGATGTCACCTTTGAGCCCGATGCCTTTTGAATGGGCATAGTCAACCACTTCGCGCAGTTGTTTATCGAGGTGGTATTGTTGGTAGTAGTGCACGGCAATGTGTTCGTGGAAAGGTTGTGCCGGATCGGTGAGGGCAGCAATCTGGTGGGGGTTATAGGTTGCATAACCTTCCCATTGACGGAAGTCGCTGGTTTTGAATTGATCGCGCAGGTAGCAGAAAGCAGCATAGGGCTGCAGCCATTCTTTGTTCGCCTCAAAAAACTTCAAATAATCAGCTGAGTTTTTGAGTGATTCCCAGTTTTGGTCGAATATCAGTTTGAAATACCTCGCTTTGGCTTTGGTCACTTCCAAATAATCCACATGCGGTTTCGCATTGAGTTCGATGCGCTTTTTTTCGAACTCCTTCATCAGTTTCTTATCGTGCAGTGCTCCAAGAGCAGGCAGGTGCAAATACATCGGATGAAGGGCCATCACGGTGATTGACTTATAAGGATAGGAGTCGAGCCAGGAGTGCGTTGCCACTGTTTCGTTGATGGGCAACACCTGTATCATTCGCAATCCGGTTTGCTCACACCAGTCGACAAGTTTTTTCAGATCGTTGAACTCACCCACGCCAAAGCTGTCGTTTGTGCGAAGTGAGAAAACAGGCATGGCAACACCAGCACCTTTCCACTGACCAACGGGATACCGAAAATGCTCATCGTTTACGAGGGTTAAACTGCGTTCGTGGCTGCCATCAAGCGGAAACAGAAGCCTGTTTTCGCCTTCCTCCCATGTTACAACTTTCCGGTCGCTCATTCGAACGATGGTGTATTTATAGGAAATGAGCTGATCGAACCCGGCAGCGTCGAACTCGGCTTCCCAGAATGGATAATGAATATTGGACATCAGCACAGGGTTTTGCCAACTACCGAGCGATGGGTGGCTGCCTGTGATGGCAATACCATACTCACTTCCCACACGGGGAGCAAGTAACGAAAAGCGGATACGTTTCTGCGCGTCGCCAATATTCGGTCGGGCAAAGCTCTCCGAAGGTTTCATGATTACCTCGGTGAAGACTTTTGTTTGCAAAACACGCTCAGGATCAACTACGGCATGAAAATCATCCCGCACAAACAACACATCTGCCGCATCGGTCATCAGGCTGCGGTTGTTGCCTCCTTCCCAGCTTACAAAACCACTGCCCTCCTTAACAATGTATTTGTATTCCAAGTACTTATCCTTTTCAAAATCCAGCTCAACTGTCCATAGGTTGTTGCCCTGATAATGCATCGGAACGGCCTGATCAACATCCCAATTTCCGAGCGGGGCTTCTGATCCGGTAATGTAAACAACTTGACCCCAATGACTTCTGTAAAGTAGGTTAAAATTAAGTTTCATGATGAATTTGGGTTAGTGAGAATGCGTCTGTAAATTTCGTAGATTTCACCTACCAATGCAATAAAAAACCCAAAAAAAATTGCCATGGCCTGCTCCACACGTTTGCAATAATTCAACAATGTACAGAAACATGGTTTTGATAATAACAATAGCACAAGGCCAAAACAGGCATCCACCGAAAATAACGAACCGATTTCGGTGGATAAGCATGTCGTTGGCGGTCACAACACATGCATGCTCACCAGAGCGCAGGTAAATCAAGATACAGGCGTCCGGCGGGGTCGTTTTTTTTGTCGGACTTCGATTCAACCAAACTCGGGATAAAATACAAGCTACCTTTGTTGCAAACTTCGCACTATCCATGACAAAAAAAACATCACTGGCTGACATAGCCAACAGTTTGGGGGTTTCGAAAACACTTGTTTCGCTGGTCATCAACAACAAGGCCGCTGAGCATGGCATCAGTCAGGAAACCCAGCAGCGCGTGAGAGACAAAATTGTTGAGCTGAACTTTCGGCCCAATGTGCTTGCACAAGGATTCAGAACAGGCAAAACCAGAACCATTGGATTGATAGTGAGCGATATATCAAATATTTTTTATGCGCGCATCGCGCGTAAAATCGAGGATTATGCCTGGCATCAGGGCTATAGCGTAGTGATCTGCAGCTCTGATGAGAATCCCCTGAAGGAAGAAGAACAGATCAGGTTGCTCATGAGCCGGAAAGTGGATGGTTTGATCCTATCGAGCTGCAGCGATGATGTTTCGGTAAGCCGGCACCTGCTGGAAGCCGACCTCCCACATGTGCTGATCGACCGAACTTTTGAAGGGATGGAATCGCCGTTTGTTGGCGTTGACAACCAGGGTGGAGCTCGCATGGCCACGCAGCATCTGCTCGCACAGGGAATGCGCAAACTGGCCGTTATTTCGATTTCGCCCACACACATTTCAACCATCCGTGACCGATTGAATGGTTTTTATGCAGCCATGTCGGAAGCAGGAATCAGCGTTCCGGATTATTGGGATATTGTTGTTCCATTCGACAACATTGAAAAGGTGGTTAACGAAAAAATGCTTCAGATGCATCAATCAGGCTATTTGCCTGAGGCCATCTTCGCACTGAACAACAACCTCACTTCTGCTGTGCTGGCGGTGTTGAGAAAACTGGCGTTGAACATACCCCATGAAGTGGCATTGATTGGCTTTGACGAAGTGAAGTATTACGCGTTTACGCAACCTTCTGTTTCGGCCATTGAGCAACCTGTTGACATGATCTGTGAGCATGCTTTCGATCTGTTATACAGGCAAATAACTAAAAAAACCATTTCGGAAAGTGAACGCTGCATGGTGCTTCCGGTTAGCATCATGATACGCGAATCCAGCACCAAAACAAGCAACTGAGCGCGTTCCCCCTGGTTGAAGGCAGTCTGACGAAACAGAGGAGCACAGGAAGGATCGCTCAGGCAGCTGACGAGCCCGGTAAAGAGGCAAGAGCAGGATATATTTCGAAGATAGCATGGTGAAAAGCCGGACGTTAACTCAAAAAATGCTATTTTTGCGCATCAATCTGTAATTTATGTCATTGAAAAACAGTAAACCAATGTCAGGCGACACCACCGATGAGCGTCAGTTTGCATTTGGCCGTGAAAACTATAAATGGGTACTTATTGGATTGGCACTCATTGTGTTAGGTTTTGTATTGATGGCTGGTGGCGGATCAGACAACCCGGAGGTTTTCAGCAAGGGTATCTTTAGTTTCCAACGTTGGACCCTGGCCCCCATGCTCGTTTTGGCTGGGTACGTGGTGGAGATTTACGCCATTATGAAAAAACCTGAAAATTAATCATGACTTTTGCCGAAGCCGTCATCATTGCCATCGTTGAAGGGCTGACTGAGTTTCTGCCAGTTTCTTCCACCGGACACATGATCATCACCCAGGAGCTATTGGGGATGGAGATCAATGATTTTGTCAAAGCTTTTACGGTTAACATCCAGTTTGGGGCTATTTTGGCTGTGGTGGTGCTCTACTGGAAACGCTTTTTTCAAAGCCTCGATTTTTATTACAAACTGTTTATTGCCTTTTTACCAGCGGCCGTCATTGGTTTTTTGGCCTCTGATTTTATTGACAGCATGCTTGAAAATGTTATTGTGGTGGCAGTGATGCTGGTTTTGGGAGGTGTTGTGCTGGTGTTTATTGACAAATGGTTCAAAAGCACGCATTACAATAAAGAGGTCAGCTATCCCTCTGCTTTTCGCATTGGCTTGTATCAATGCATTGCCATGATACCCGGAGTGAGCCGTTCGGCTGCAACCATCATTGGAGGCATGACACAGCGGCTCGACAGGAAGACTGCTGCAGAGTTCTCGTTTTTTTTGGCTGTGCCAACCATGTTTGCTGCTGCAGGCTATAAACTTTTGCAAAACTACGCATCCATCGACGCATCGAAGATCGACATCCTGATTACGGGCAATGTGGTTGCCTTTGTGGTAGCAATCATTGCCATTAAAAGCTTCATCAGCCTGCTCACCCGCTACGGATTCAAGTATTTTGGATATTACCGCATCCTTGTGGGCACCATCATTTTGCTGATGGCTGCTCTTGGATACGACTTAAGCGTTGTTTGATGGATTTTGATTTAGAAGCTGGTCAGGTTTTACTGATTGACAAACCCATTGGCTGGACCTCCTTTGATGTGGTGAATCACCTCAGGGTGCTGGCACGAAAGCATCTGGGCATTAAAAAACTCAAGGCCGGCCACGCAGGAACACTCGATCCGCTGGCGAGCGGGCTGCTGATTGTCTGTACGGGCAAATTCACAAAGAAAATTCAACAGTTTCAGGATCAGGATAAAACATACACCGGCACGTTGCGGCTGGGAATGACCACACCTTCTTTTGATTTGGAAACAGAGCCTGATCAGCATTACAGTATCGAAGGGCTCGATGAAAGCTTGTTGATACAAGCCACGAAGCATTTTGTTGGAAACATTGCACAGCTTCCGCCACGTTATTCAGCCATCAAAATTGAAGGCAAGAGGGCTTTTAATTATGCCCGGAAAGATCAGGAAGTGAAACTCGAGCCACGGCAGGTTACCATTCACCGTTTTGAACTGAGCAATATTCAACTTCCCGATGCCGATTTTGTGGTGGAGTGTTCCAAAGGAACGTACATACGCAGCCTCGCGCATGATTTTGGACAATCGGTACAAAACGGCGCTTGCCTTGTGGCGCTGCGGCGAACCAAAATTGGTGATTTTGATGTAGTTAATTCGCTAAGCCTTGAACAATTGCGATCAGAGTTTGCCCTTCATGCGGCGAATAATCTGCCTCAACCCACCGTTGGCGAGGACTGAACATGATTTTTTTAGCAACGGCTTACCTGGCAAAAACATCCGAAACCCAATCTTTACTTGACATCGCCTTTGTGGTGAATTACCTTTGCACACCCTGACTCCTCAAACGCTTAAATTTTGGTGGATTTTTGATAAATCAAGTTGGATATAATTAGATTAAGCACATGAAACTATCACAATTCAGGTTTAACCTGCCCGCAAACCTCATTGCAAGCTACCCCCCAAAAAACAGAGATGAATCGCGCCTCATGGTTTTAAATCGAAAAGACCAGACCATTGAGCACCGTATCTTCAAGGACATCCTGGAGTATTTCAGAGATGGTGACGTCTTTGTTTTGAACAACACCAAGGTATTTCCGGCCCGTTTGTACGGCGAAAAAGAAAAAACCGGTGCAAAAATTGAAGTATTTCTACTGCGCGAACTCAACCGCGAGAGCCGGTTGTGGGACGTGCTTGTTGACCCTGCACGCAAAATCCGTATTGGAAACAAATTGTATTTTGGTGATGATGAATCCCTTGTGGCCGAGGTGATTGACAACACAACTTCCCGGGGAAGAACGCTCAGGTTTTTGTTTGACGGACCATATGAAGAGTTCAAAAAAACCATTTATTCTCTGGGCAAAACGCCACTTCCAAAAATTCATGAAAGAGAAGTTGAACCTGAAGATGCAGAACGTTATCAAACAATTTTTGCAAAACACGAAGGGGCCATTGCAGCGCCCACTGCCGGCATGCATTTTAGCCGTGAGCTGATGAAACGACTCGAGCTCATTGGTGTTTCCTTTGCCGAGGTGACACTGCATACGGGCATGGGAAATTTCCGCACCATCGAGGTGGAAGACCTCACCAAACACAAAATGGACTCTGAAGAAATGTATATCGACGAGGAAAATGCCCAATTAATCAACGAAAGCAAAGCCCGGGGAAACAGCATTGTGGCAGTTGGGACCACCACCATGAAGGCGCTCGAAACGGCAGTGACCATTGCCGGACGCATCAAGCCCTATAAAGGCTGGACCAACAGGTTTATCTTCCCCCCCTATGAATTTGGGATGGCCGATGCCATGATAACAAATTTCCATCTGCCCAAATCACCCATGATGATGCAGGTGTCAGCTTTTGCTGATTACGACTTCCTGATGCGGGCCTACAAGGAAGCAGTGGCTGAAAAATACCGCTTCTTCACCTATGGCGATGCCATGCTGATTCTCTAAAAAAATACAGCGTAAAAAGCCGGATTGAGGTCCGGCTTTTTTTGTCGAAAAAATCTCCATCGTTTGCAATCGCCTCAACACTTGATTTGCAACAAACTGGTTCGGATTATCGACATCATTTTGTAGTTTTGTATGAAGAAGGTTGTAGCGCAAACCAGCCTGACACACAAGTTTGAAATCATTCTAAAATCATAAATATCATATCATTATGTCAGAGAAACTTTCATCAACCCTGGCAGCAGGATTTGCCAGCGGAAACGACTTACAGGAAATATTCAAAGCAGCCAAAGCAGGCAAATGGGCTATGCCTGCAGTGAATGTGGTAGGCACAAACAGCATCAACGCAGTGCTTGAGGCCGCCAAGCTTGTGAACTCTCCCGTTATCATCCAGTTTTCAAATGGCGGTGCTGCCTTTTATGCCGGCAAAGGCCTGTCGAACAGCGGTGAAAAAGCAGCCATAGCGGGCGCTATCAGTGGCGCACTGCATGTGCATCAGATTGCGGCCATGTATGGCATTCCGGTGATTTTGCACACCGACCATGCAGCCAAAAAACTGCTGCCATGGATTGATGGCCTGCTCGACGCAGGTGAAAAATTCTTTGCCGAACATGGCAAACCGCTCTTCAGCTCCCACATGCTCGACCTTTCGGAAGAACCACTCGAAGAAAACCTTGAGATCAGCAAACGCTACCTCGAACGCATGTCGAAAATGGGCATGACCCTCGAGATTGAACTGGGTATTACCGGTGGCGAAGAAGATGGCGTTGACAACAGCGGCGTTGAAAGCAGCAAGCTATACACCCAGCCCGAAGAAGTTGGCAGGGCTTATGAAGTGCTCAGCAGTGTTAGCGACAGATTTACCATTGCTGCTGCGTTTGGTAATGTGCATGGCGTTTATAAACCCGGAAACGTTAAGCTTCAGCCTAAAATTCTGCGCAACTCACAGGAATACATCCAAAAAACTTATGGAACCGGCCACAACCCGGTGAACTTTGTATTTCATGGTGGCTCAGGTTCCGAACCTGAACTGATCAAAGAATCGCTCGATTATGGTGTGGTGAAAATGAACATCGACACCGACACCCAATGGGCGTATTGGGATGGCATCCGCAAATTTGATATCAAATACCACGATTACCTGCAGGGACAAATTGGCAATCCGGAAGGAGAAGACAGCCCCAACAAGAAATATTACGACCCAAGAAAGTGGTTGCGTGAGGGCGAAGTTTCGGTGGTTGAACGATTGAAAATTGCCTTTAGCGACCTCAATTGCTTGAACCGCTACTAAATCATTTTGTCAAAATACTTTTCTAAGAAAAACCGCTTTTGGCGGTTTTTTTTATTTTCATTTGTTTTGGCCCGCGTAATGCATTAATTTTGAGCTAGGTTTCTCTGCATTTTCATACCTATCCAAATTGAAGCAATCATGACAACGACACGCCTCCATCAGCTTTTTTTCTTTCTGGTTTTTTGCGCATGGCGGATTTTATCTGTCACCCAGGCTTCGGCACAGACTGTAAATGGCGAAGTGCTTTTCGACAGTCCTGACTTTAAAATTGTTCGCGTTTGGGGAACACATGCCGAAAGGGGTTTCGCATATGGTTATTTGAGCGGGAATCAAATATCTGCCCTGGTTGCAAACTACCTCCGGCCAGGTTTTGGTGCATACTACAACACCGCGCGCAACCTGATTCAGGCAAACAACAATTTTGTTTTCGACGAACGCCACCTCACAGAGTTCAGTGCCATTGTTGAAGGTATGAATGCAGCCGGAAACAATACAGCCAATGTTGATCTGACCGATTTGCTCATCGGAAACAGCCTCCTTGACATACAGGCACTGATGGGCGTAAGTTCAGGACTTGGTTGTTCAAGCCTTATGAGCTGGGGCGATGCCACCGAAGGGACGGCACTCGACGGGCATGCAGTGGTTACAAGGCATCTTGACTGGGCAAGCAACACCACACTGCTCAACAGCCACCTAATGGTGGTTCATCAACCCTCGGAACAGGACGAACAAAACTGGATTATGGTGGGCTTTGCTGGCATGGCGAGCGCGCTATCGGGCATCAACAATCAGGTGGCTGCATTCCAGCATGTGATGAACGATTTTTCGGGAAGCTGCACAAGCGGAAAAGGATACAAACCCATTTGGATGGCCATGCGTCAGGCACTCGAAATGCAAGATTACAACAACGACGGCATGCACAATGTGGCCGATCTGAAAGCCTCATTTGATGATTCGCCAAATGGATTTGCTGCAGCCTGCCTCATCAATGTGGTTGCAGAAGGCACCTCAACTGACAGCCTTGCGGCCATGGTTGCAGAACTGGCCCCACAATCGCCCACACATACCTACAGAACAAACAGTTATGAAGATTTCATTCCGGGCGACAACCTCTACAGCGCCAACTACATGATTGCAAGAAACGATGCCATGCACCTCTGCACACGCTACAACAATGTGATCAATCATATCGGCAATGGCACCATGCTCGGCATTGAAGAAAGCTGGGAGCTGATGCGCGACTGGTCGCATCAAAGCAACAATATTCAACTGATGCAATACGCGCCCTATCTGAATCATTTCAGGTTTGCAGTGAAAAAAAACCAACCGGCTTACCAGAGTGATTATGTGGATTTCGATTTAAACGAGCTGCTCAACGAAACCACCCGACTGAATCAAAGCTCTGAGCAAAGCCCGTCGCTTTTTCCAAATCCTGCCGGAGAAATGCTTCAAATACAGCTATCCGGCCTGACAGATGGGCCTGTGAGCGTTGAAATTACAGACTTAAACCTGCAATTGATCGATTCCTTTCAATCGGAAATAAGAAACGGACAAATCAGCATCTCCACCGCAGAACTTCAAAGGGGCGTATATTTGTTAAAAGTTGGGCAACGGTCGGGCATCCGTGTGTTTAGATTCATCAAATGGTGAAATATACCCGCAGATCAAAATCGTGCCTCTGAGTTTTTTTTATTGACACAAAATGACTCTATGAAAATTCAACAAATCGCGGCATTTGTTATTGCTCCGTCGATTTTCCTGTACCTCATTTTCCTGACGCCTGATTTTCAGGTTGAATCAAGTGTCAAGGCCATGCTGGCCATTGCGATGTTGATGGCCATCTGGTGGATCACCGAGGTTGTGCCGCTGGCAGTGACCTCCTTGTTGCCGGTTGTGCTTTTTCCACTGTTTGGCGTGATGGACGGCAAGGCGGTGGCCGGTACCTATTTCAATGATGTGATTTTTTTGTTTATGGGAGGTTTTTTTGTGGCACTTGCCATGGAAAGATGGGAATTGCACAAGCGCATTGCATTGCGCATTTTGCTGCTAACCGGCACCAAACCATCCAGTATCCTTTTTGGATTTATGGCCGCATCGTTTCTTTTATCCATGTGGATATCAAACACTGCCACAGTGATGATGCTGCTTCCCATCACACTTGCTATTATTACCCAGCTGGAGCACGACAACAATGCACGCAGCACCCAACTGCTCAGCATTGGTTTGCTGCTTGGCATTGCCTACGCAGCTTCAATAGGTGGCGTGGCAACGCTTGTTGGAACCCCACCCAATTTGTCTTTCGTGCGCATTTATCACATTTATTTTTCTGAATCGGCCGAAGTCACCTTTGCCCAATGGTTCATTTTTGCGCTACCCCTAAGTTTGCTGTTATTCCTTTCTGCATGGATTATTCTCCGGTGGATGTTCATCCCCGGAGGAGGCGCTGGCCA
>CAZBMR010000002.1:0-22102 GCA_964492695.1 uncultured Lentimicrobiaceae bacterium | reverse complement strand
TCCAACACCGCCACCACCGAAATGGTTTTGCCCATACTTGCCGGCCTCGCAGTGCAAAACAACCTGCATCCCTTGTTGCTGATGGTTCCAGCAACCATTTCAGCCTCGATGGCTTTTATGTTGCCAGTGGCAACGCCTCCCAACGCCATCATTTTTGGCACCAACAGAGTCAGGGTTGTTCAAATGGCAAAAACAGGTTTGATACTGAACCTGGTGGGTGCGGCCATCGTAACGCTGGTGACCTACTTATGGGGAGGATATGCTTTCGCATTTTAGGTAAGAAACGCAATGCCTCTTGAATTCACTGCAGTCAATGCGATTTCAAACGATTGCAGAACTCCTTTCAGTGAAACACTGAAAATGCTCCGAAATCCCACCAAACTGCGGGTGTTTTTTGCAAAGCGGTGACTTCCTTTGTTAAGTTTGAATCAAATTTTAATGCTTTTCAAACTTTAAATATCATTGATTATGGCATCGCATTACGAGAAAAAATTGAATGATTTTATGGCAAAAGTCATTGCCAAGAATCCAAGTGAAATCGAATTCCATCAAGCTGTTCACGAGGTGGTTGAATCACTTATTCCTTTTATTGAGGAACATCCGCAATACAGTGAAGCCAAGATTCTTGAACGCATGGTTGAACCGGAGCGGGTGATTTTGTTCCGCGTTCCATGGCTCGACGACAAGGGTGAGGTTCAGATAAACAAGGGGTTCCGTATCGAGATGAACAGTGCCATCGGACCCTACAAGGGCGGGTTGCGCTTCCATCCTACCGTGAATCTAGGCATTCTGAAGTTTTTAGCCTTTGAACAGGTGTTTAAAAACTCACTCACCACCCTGCCAATGGGAGGCGGAAAAGGTGGATCAGACTTCGACCCCAAAGGCAAATCCGACAATGAAGTGATGCGCTTCACCCAAAGTTTCATGACCGAGTTGTTCAGACATATCGGGCCCAACACCGACGTGCCGGCAGGTGACATTGGGGTGGGTGGCCGCGAAATAGGCTTCCTTTTCGGACAGTATAAAAGATTGCGCAACGAGTTTACGGGCGTGCTCACAGGCAAAGGTCTGGAATGGGGTGGATCGTTGATTCGTCCGGAAGCAACCGGTTATGGTGCAACCTATTTTGCAGAAGAAATGCTCAAAACGCGGGGCGACAGCCTGAAAGGCAAAATTGTTGCAGTTTCGGGTTCGGGAAATGTGGCTCAATATGCCTGCGAAAAAGTGACCCAGATGGGTGGCAAGGTGGTGACACTGAGCGATTCAAATGGTTTCATTCACGATCCGGATGGCATTGGAGCTGAAAAACTTGCTTTTGTGCTGCATCTCAAAAATGTGAAACGCGGACGCATCTCGGAGTATGTTGCCAAATATCCTGGTGCAAGCTATCACGAAGGACTGAGGCCTTGGGGTGTTACATGCGATGTGGCCATGCCTTGCGCTACCCAAAACGAGGTGAACGAAGAAGAAGCCAAAACGCTTGTAAAGAACGGCTGCTTTGTGGTGTCGGAAGGTGCCAACATGCCATCCACTCCTGAAGCTGTTGAAGTGTTCATACAGGCAAAAATACTTTATGGCCCCGGTAAGGCAGCCAATGCAGGCGGCGTTGCTACCTCCGGCCTCGAAATGAGCCAAAACTCATTGCGCCTTTCATGGACACGTGAAGAAGTGGATGCCCGTTTGCACCAAATCATGAAAGATATTCACCAAACCTGTGTGAAGTATGGCACACAAGCTGATGGCACCATCAATTATGTGAATGGCGCAAACATCGGTGGTTTTGTAAAAGTGGCTGATGCCATGCTGGCTCAGGGATTGGTGTAAACCGTGCCAAACTGTGAACCAAAGCGGCGGGACCATCATCCCGCCGCTTTTTTTAGTGCCCTTATCGGGCATGTTGAGAAAACTGAGATCGAACTGTGAAAAAATTATCAATACCTTTGCCCCCTTAAATTAAAAAAGAAAAACATGAAAAATGTGCCCATGGTTGACCTTGCAGGTCAGTATCAAAAGATAAAACCCGAAGTGGACAGCGCCATCGCTGAAATTCTCACCAACACCAGTTTCATTAACGGTCCGGCAGTGAAGCAATTTACGTCGAATCTTGAAAACTATCTTGGTGTAAAACACGTCATTCCATGTGCCAACGGAACAGATGCGCTTCAGGTTGCCATGATGGCGCTCAACCTTCAACCCGGGGATGAAGTCATTACCACTTCATTCACATTCATCGCAACCGCCGAGGTGATTGCCTTGCTTAAACTCACCCCGGTGCTCGTTGATGTTGATCCCGATACGTTTAACATTGATCCTGCAGCCATCGAAAAAGCCATTACACCTAAAACCAGAGCCATTGTTCCGGTTCACTTGTTTGGGCAGGTGGCCGATATGGATCGCATCATGGAAATAGCACGTAAACATCAACTCTATGTGATCGAAGACAATGCCCAGGCCATTGGCGCTGAATACACCTCGAAGGATGGCAGCGTGAAAAAAGCCGGCACCATCGGTCATATTGGATGCACATCGTTTTTTCCCTCCAAAAACCTCGGCTGCTATGGCGACGGTGGAGCCATCTTTACCAATGACGATCAGCTGGCCGAACAGCTCAGGGTGGTTGTAAACCACGGCATGAAAGTGCGCTATTACCATGACTATGTGGGTGTAAACTCACGGCTCGACAGCATTCAGGCTGCCATTCTCGACATCAAGCTCAAACGGTTGGATGAATATACCAAAGCACGTCAATATGCTGCCGAATACTATAACAGCGCATTTGCTGTGAGCGACAAACTTAAAACACCTGTCACGGCTGCGTTTAGCACACACGTATTTCACCAGTACACACTTGTTACGCATTGCGTAAATCGACAACAGCTGATGGACCACCTGCAATCGAAAGGTATTGCCAGTGCCATTTACTATCCTGTGCCATTGCACCTTCAGAAAGCTTACCTCGATCCACGCTATCAAAAAGGTGATTTCCCCGTGACGGAGCATCTTTGCAAAACTGTCATTTCTTTACCGATGCATACTGAATTTGATGATGAAACGCTTAACTACGTCGCCAGTTCAGTTTTGGAATTCGTAGAGAAGTAGCCAGGACCTGCATCAAAAAATGAAAAGCCTGCAGCCTTTATGCGGGCTTTTTTTTATTTTTGCCACCACCTTTATTTAGAATGATTCTGTATAACAAAGAAAACCGCGAAGTCCTGAAAAAGAAACTCCTCGAAGAGACATTCAGGCGTAAAACGCTTTCGTTTTATAAGTTTTTCGAAATCAGCGATGTTCAAGCCTATCGCGATGGGCTGTACGTCAAGTTGAGCGAATTGGGTGTTTTTGGCCGCATCTATGTTGCTCCCGAAGGCGTCAATGCGCAGGTGAGTGTGCCGGAACCCATGCTGGATGCATTTAACGACTGGATTAAAAGCGATGTGCATTTGGCCGGTGTGCTGCTGAATGCGGCTGTGGAGGATGATGGGCTGTCGTTTTACAAGCTGAAAGTGATGGTAAAGCACAAAGTGCTTTCGGATGGCCTCGACAACAGCAGCTTTAACATTTATGATGTAGGCCAGCATCTGAATGCCATCGAATACCACCATAAGATGCAGGAGCCCAATACAGTGGTGATTGACCTTCGGAATCACTACGAGCACGAGGTAGGTCATTTTCAGGGTGCCATTCTGCCCGATGTTGATACTTACAAGGAGTCGGTGCCAGTGATTGTTGAAATGCTCGAGCAACAGCAGCCCGACAATGTGATGCTTTACTGCACCGGTGGCATTCGCTGTGAAAAGTTTAGTGCCTATTTGCGGCATCGTGGTTTTAAAAATGTTTTTCAGCTGAAGGGTGGCGTGATCAACTATGCACATCAGGTGCGTCAGGAGGGTTTGGAACCGCTCTTCGCGGGGAAAAATTTTGTGTTTGACGACCGCATGGGTGAGCGGATTACGGATGATGTGATTGCACATTGCCATCAGTGTGGTGCTCCGGCAGATACACACGTTAATTGCGCGAATGATGCCTGTCATACCTTGTTTATTCAATGCGAGAGTTGCGCCCGAAAATTTTCAGGATGTTGCAGCGATGCCTGCAAAGAGGTGACGATGTTGCCGCTTGAAACGCAAAAGGCATTGAGAAAAGGCAAGGTTCATGCGCATGCCCACCACAAGGGAATACCTGCCAGTGCGGCAGTGATTTGAGCCTTTATTCCAACTCGTCCTTGCGTCCGGGCAGTCGGGCCATCACGAAGGTACCCACCGCACCCACTGCAAGGAGGATGATGCGCACCCAAATGTTTTGGATGAAAACAAAGGCCGAAATCAGAATCATGGTCCACATCATGCTGATGGCCCTGATCTTGGTTCGGATACTCACACCCTTTTGATAGTCTCTGATATATCCTCCTAAAAACTTGTGATTGAGCAGCTTGTTATAAAGTTTTTCAGAGCTGCGGGCAAACAGGTATGCCGAAAGCAAAACGAAGGAGGTGGTTGGCAAGCCCGGCACAACAATTCCAATGATTCCAAGAATCAAAGAAATGGTTCCTAAAATGATGAACAAATTTTTCTTCATGTTTATCAAAGGCAATACAATGGCTTGCACCGTGCAAAGAACAGACTTTTTCGGAAGTGAAGATTCACAAAATATGTTATAGAGAACAATTTACCTGAATTGTGGTATCAAGTGCAGGAGATTTCCTGAATGAAGGACCGTCAAAAAGCTAAATATTTTATGATTGATGCGGATGATTGCAACGCATTGCAGGCAGGCAGCGTCTTTGGTCGAAAATACGCTGGAATATGAAGTTTGGTTTCATGACAAGACCGGTCCTTTTGACTTTCATGCTCATGATTGGGCAAATACTTTTTGCGCAAGATATCATTTTGAAAAAGAACAACGACATTATTCAATGTAAGATTAAAGAGGTTGGACTTGACGAGATTAAATACATTTTGCCGGATCACCCGGCGGATTTGTTGTTCGCGATTGATAAAGACTACATTACAAAAATTGTGCTTGAAAACGGGCAAGAGCTTGAATTCAAAAAAGCCATGACCGATCCTGAAAACTACAGGGACAACCGAAAGAACGCCATCAAGATTGATTTCATGTCGCCCGTTACGGGCAATACCACTTTTGCCTACGAACGGAGTCTCCGTCCGGGCAGAAGCATGGAGGCTACCATGGGGATTATTGGCCTTGGTGCTGATTTTGAAGATGAAAATGCTGGGGGGCTTTTCCTCAAATTTGGCTACAAGTTTTTAAAAGACCCTGATTTTTATTTGCGGGGCATGCGCTATGCCCACATCCTGAAAGGGAGTTATTTAAAACCCGAAATTGCTTTTGGTGTTTTTGGGCATGATTATTATGACTGGCATTATGACGGCGGCTATTATGATCAGTGGGGCAACTGGGTGTATGTGGAACCCACGAAGCAGCGCGAAACTGTTATAAGCGGCACCATTCAACTGGTTGTGGGAAAGCAGTGGGTTTTCGACAATGCTTTTCTGGTAGATATGAATGCCGGCATTGGTTATGGTTTTAGTTCGAGTTCGGAGGAATACTACGGCGGGGGCTACCATTACGGCTATACCATTGCCGATTCGGAATTTCCGGTTTCATTTTCTGCCGGAATCCGCATCGGTTATCTTTTTAAATAGACTTTTAGTATCTGTGTGTTGTTTGTGTGAGGCTGTTACCGAGGTGACGGCCTCTTTTTTTATAAATCCTGCATATACTGCTCAAAAAAATCGAGGCTGTGTTCCTGCATGAGGCTTTCGGCCTTTTCGACCATTTGTTTTGAGCCGATAAAGAGTGGGGTGCGCTGATGGATATGCCTGATGGGGATGTCGAGAATGCGCCTGAAACCATCCGATGCTTTGCCACCGGCTTGTTCGGCCAGAAAGGCAACCGGTATGCATTCATACATCAGCCGCAATTTGCCCTGCGGATTTTTCTTTGTTCCGGGATAGATGTAAATGCCACCCCGCAACATATTACGGTGAAAATCGGAAATGAGCGAGCCAATATAGCGTGTGGTATAGGGTCGGTTTGTGGAAGCATCATCTTCCTGACAATACTTAATATACTGCTTCACGCCTTCCGGGAAATAAATATAGTTGGCTTCGTTGATGGAGTAAATATTTCCTAATTCATTGATTTTCATGTTCTCGTGGGATAAAATAAAGATACCACAAGTGGGATCGTAGGTGAAACCATTTACCCCGTTTCCGGTGGTATAAACCATCATGGTGGATGAGCCGTAAATGATATAGCCTCCGCAGACAAGATCAATGCCACCGCCAAGAATTTCGTCAAGCGTAACGGTTTTTCCAGTTTCCTTGCGCCGGTAAATGGCAAAAATGGTTCCAATGGGCACGTTCACCTCAATGTTTGAAGAGCCATCGAGTGGGTCGAGAGCCACGATGTATTTGGCGTTCTCACCAATTTGGCCGTCGAACACGACCACATCGTCGTTTTCTTCGGAAATGATGGCGGCACACTGCCGGCCATTGCGCAACGCCTTGATAAATTCGTTGTTGGCGATCACGTCAAGTTTTTTCTGGCTTTCGCCCTGCACATTGACAGTGCCTTCGTAGCCTAAAATTTCGGCCAAACCAGCCCTGTTTACATCGCGGTTAACGATTTTTCCCGCAATTCCGATGTCGTTCAACAAACGGGAAAACTCTCCGGTGGCATTGCCATAACGCTCTTGCTGCTCCCAAACGAATTCAACTAAGGTCTTCATAAATAATAAGTTAAAACGATTCTCACTGGCACGGCTTCTTGACGTATGAATCCGGCAAAAGCAAATATATTACTTTTGCTTCCGGAAACAAAAAAAAGCAGCATGATCAAAGTTTTCAAGTTTGGCGGGGCATCGGTGCGCGATGCAGCGGCAGTGCGCAACCTGAGCAACATTCTGACACGTTTCAGGGGTGTGCCGTTGGTGGTGGTGGTTTCGGCCATGGGAAAAACAACCAATGCCCTTGAACAATTGCTTGCAGCTGCCCTGCAGGGTGAAAGCTCGAAGTCAGGCTTGATCGCGAATTTTAAAGCATACCATGATGAAATCGTAAGTGACTTATTTCCAGAAGGTAATCAGCAACTTAACGAGCGTCTTCAACGTTATTACAACGAGTTGGAAGATCAACTTCAAAATCCCGACCCGGATTACTTCGACCGCTGGTATGATCAGGTGGTTTCGATAGGAGAGCTGATTTCGACGCTGATCGTATCATCCTGGTTAAACACCCAGGGATTGCGCGCTGTTTTGTGCGATGCCAGACAGTATGTGATTACCGACGACCGCTATCGTTCGGCCAATGTTGACTGGCAGGCAACCTGCCAACAAACGGCGAACCTGGTGCCAATGTTTCAAAATGCCGATGTGCTGATCGTGCAGGGCTTTCTTGGACGGACAACCTCCGGATTTACCACCACACTGGGGCGCGAGGGATCAGATTACAGTGCTGCTATTTTTGCGTATTGCCTCAACGCGATGGACGTGACGATTTGGAAAGACGTGCCGGGTTTGCTCAATGCCGACCCAAAACGACTGCCAAACACCGTGAAACTGGAAGCTATTTCTTATAGCGAAGCCATCGAATTGTCGTATTACGGCGCCACCGTGATTCACCCTAAGACAATTAAACCACTGCAAAACAAGAAGATACCTCTTTACATCCGATCATTTGTTGATTTTAACGAGCCACCCTCGGTGATTAGCGACAACAATGCGACCGACACCCTGATACCATCCTACATTTTTAAAGAGCATCAGCTGCTCGTGAGCATCAGTTTGAGGGATTTTTCATTTATGGACGAAAAACGACTGGAAACTGTTTTTGGCCGGTTGTCGGAGGAACACATTCACAGCAATTTGGTACAAACTTCGGCTTTGAGCCTCTCCATTTGCATTGACAACAGCCCCGGCTTGCCCGAACGAATTGTGCATCTATTTGGAAATGAATTTTTTATCAAATACAACCACGATCTTACATTGCTCACCATCCGTCATTACGATGAATCCCAGCTTCAACACCTGGTGCGTGGCCGGACAATTTTGTTGGAGCAACGCAGCCGTACCACGCTCCAATTTGTGATGGGTGATTAAGCATTTTATTGAGGGCTGATACTGAATTCGCCATTTTCCACCTGCCAGTCGTTTCCAAAGAAACCGCTTACCAATATGCCATTTTCACCCTCCTTGAGCCATGATGTTTTGAAGATCAGCAAGTCGGGAAAACCTGTGATGCCCGAAAAATAATCGTTTGGAACAAGTGATCCCCATCCGGGCTTCCCACTGGCAGCCACCACACCCACACTGGCAATTCGACTGTCGATGCGCGGATAAATGAAAAATGTACCCAAATCCTCACCCTTCAGGATTTCGTTGCCAAAGCTAATCGATTCCTCAGTAACCTTCACGGGACAATGTGACAGTAATTGATTCCATGCCAGGTTATTAACTGAATTTCCATAAAGGATGACATTGCGATCGGGGAAATCGGCTGGCGAAAACTGATGGTCGGGTATGATGTCAACCGAACCATTGCCCCTGTAGAGAAAGGTTTCGGCGTCGAAACGAGCTTTGTTCATATACCAGGCGTTCTCAGCAGGACTACCGCCGGTGGCATAGACCATCACAAAACGGTGGTTGAAGGCCTGTTTAAAACCTCCCGAACGCTCGGGGTTCTTCAGCAGTTTCGTGTCGGGCATTTCATGATTAACACTTTGATCTGTAATGAAATAGGTGACGCTTTCGTTGGATGAAACGTTGAATTTTTGTTGGTTAACAATCAAAACAGGCTGTTGCCGAAACCGTAGTTTATCCACATGAACCGTCAGGCTTTCGATGTTTAAGGTTGTCAGCGTGATCGTATCGCCGGCTTTGTCGGCCACAACGCTGCTGGGTTGGTATTGCTTCATTTGCCTGTTAACGGTGACCCAATGATTTTGCGAAGCAATTACCGGTGTAGCGGTATGAAATTCCAGGTGATTCATCATGGTGTCGTGCGGAATCACGTTTTGCTTCAGGAAATCGAAAAGCGGGGGCCAGTCCATGCAATGATCTCCATACCAATGTGTTCCGCCGGGATATTCGTAATAGGTAAAATTGGAATGAAACAGGCCCAGCTCTTCGCGCATGCGCCGTGCCATTTCAACCGGAACCACCTGATCGTTGCTGCCGTGCAAAACATAGATACCAGACTGGAGCAGGTTTCTTTTTTGGTTCAGCACCCTGCCAGCATTGGCGGCACGTTCGATCATGGCCATGTGTGGATGGACAGCTGAACTGGTGTCAGCTGTTTTGCTGACATATCCGGCAATATCGGGATAGGCTGCAGCAGGCGCGGCAGCTGCAAAAAGACCGGGATAAGTGGCTGCCATAAACCAGGTGCCGTGCCCACCCATGGAATGGCCTGTAAGATATGTGTGATTCGGATCGGCATGAAACAAACCACGTGCCTGTTCCAACACTTCGAGCGCATCAAGTCTTCCCCACTCTTCCCAGTTGAAACCAAACGGACGCCGGTTGGTGGGCGCCACAATGGTGGCCCAGTCTTTTTGCTTGTAGGCCCTGATTTGGTTGGTTGCCTCAACCGAGGCACCATGCAGCGACAAAACCAGGCTGTTGGCGCTGATAGAATCGAGGGCCGGAGCAACACTGAAATACTGCACGCTTCCATCAATCTCACTAATAAATGTGCGTTCGTGATGCCGGTTGCGGTCCTGAATTTTCACAGCGAGCGAGAATGAATCCAAAATGATACTTTTGTCATCAACAACATAAAGCACCACACTGTCAATAGATTGGGATGGATGATGCAAGTGTTTGGGCAGGCGAAATTTCACTTTCCGACTTGAATAAGGCATGATGTTGTCCATTGTGATAGCAGTTTGAGCACCAGCTTGATTTCGACAAATCATGCGGCAATTGCTCAGGTGCTGGTTTCGCATGTTCACAACCTTAATGGCGCCATATGGCTGGACCGACTCCTTTGACAAATAGCCAGGGAGCAGGATGTCCTTTTTTGAAAAGAACACCTGCTTTCGGGGAAAAATGATTTTTGCCCTGACAGCAGGGAAACGCCCTCCGGAAAGGAAAAAATGATTCCGCCCTTTGTGCAATCGAAATGGAATGAGGGTGTAACCAAAGTTGTAGTGATCGCCTTCGTGAGGCATACCGTTGATGATCAATCTGGTGTGGCCAGAGGCATGAAAAATGGCCACCGTATCGGCTGGTGCATCAAAATGCATATAAATCCAGGAAGTTCGGTCAATGCCGCCGAACAACCCGTTGGAATCGGCCACGATTGCGGTCCAATTGAGCGTATCGGTCGTGTCGTGCCAGTTTGCCACAAATTTCTGATCTGCCTGTGGACACAGGGTGTCATTGGCAGCAAGGTGCCACAACAGTGCATCACACGATGGGGCCAGCAATCCCGGCTTTATCGCATCGCGCAGGACAAGGGCTGTGGAAAAGGTGTGCAGCACCAGGCCCTCATCAGCAACCTCGTGAAGTGGCCGCCCGAAGTATTCTACGATGTTTCCATCGCTACGGCTTTGTGATTTGGTATTAAAAACTGAAAGAACCAAAATCAGAACTGAAAAAAACCTCATCATCCCTTGCATGCAATAAAAGTGTTGAAATAATGAAAGCAAATGTAAGTGATTGATGCATTGAGGTGACACTTAATATCATTTCGCGGTGTGGATAAAAAAGACAGTTGTAATGCTTTGTCGCTTGTTTTTTTATTGAATTCTTGCCTTTTGACTTTCAAATCAATATATTTGTTGCAGTGCAACGAGTTGCAAAAATGAGCCGTTTTTGCAGGTTGCTCATTGAGAAAAAATATCATTCAATCACATGCTATTCAACCAACCCGGAATCTGGATGTTTTTTTCGGCCATCGTTTCGCTGGCCATAGCAGCATTGGCGTGGAAGCGCCGTGGCGACAGTGCCATCAGAACTTTGGCCTACCTGTTGATGTTTGCGGCAATCTGGAGTCTGGGTTACGGGCTTGAGCTCATTTCCAAGACTGGGTTTTACATCCGCCTCAGTGGTTTTATTGCCTACATCGGCATCGTGCTCACACCCATTTTCTGGATGTTATTTGCAGCACGCTACACACAAAACAACTCCTGGCTCACAAAACCTGTTCTGTTCATTGTTTTTGCAATTCCAGCGCTGAGTCTTATTTCATTGGCTACCAATTCGTTTCATAATCTTTTCTATACTTCTTCCGAGCTGAGGTTCAATGGGAGCATCCTTTATCAGGAGCTGGTGTACGGACCACTGTGGCTGGTGCATGCCTTCTGGTCGTATTTGGCGGGTTTAAGTGGGATCTTATTTTTCTTGAAATCGTTTTACAAGGCAAAGGGCATCAACAAAATAAAGAACCTTTATTTCATCATTGGCTCGATGATTCCCTACATTGTGAACATATTCTATATCAATGGATTTAAACCATATGGCTATCTCGACCTAACTCCAGTTGCCTTTATCCTGATGGGCATTTTGCTGGTAGTAGGCAGTCACCGCATCAGCCTCTTCGACATCAGGCCGCTGGCCCTTGATGTGCTGTTCGACAACCTGCCCCATCCTATTTTTGTTTTGGACGAGCACAACCGCATCAGCATAGTCAATCCGGCTGCGAGCGAACTCATCGGCGTTTTGCACCACGATGCACGGGATCGCGGAGAGAAGCAACGTGATGACAATGAGATCATTCAATTTATGCTGAATGACGCCTTGACTGATTTTGTAATTGGTCAGCGCATATATTTCAGGAGTTTTAGTGCCATCACTGAAAATGGGCAGAACCGGGCAGGCACCTTGATGACGCTTCACGACATCACGAAGGAAAAAAACAATGAGAAACGGCTGATGCAAAGCGAGATGCGGTTTCGTTTGATCCTCGAAAACATGCCCATTCTGCTGAACGCATTCGACGACCAGGGGTTGGTCATCGTTTGGAACAAAGCCTGCGAAAAAAGCACAGGCTACAGCGCAGCTGAGATCATTGGCAATCCCAGTGCCATGCAATTGCTGTATCCGGATGAACGTTACAGGCAGATGGTTAAAACCGTCTCGAACGAAAAAACGGGCAACTACAACACATTTGAACTCGTAGCCAAAAATGGCAGCAAGCGCACCATCACCTGGTTCGACACCTACCATCATCTTCAGGTGCCGGGTTGGGCTAGCTGGGGGCTTGGAATGGATGTTACAGACCAGAAAAAGACAGAAGAAGCCCTCAAAACAAGCGAGAAACAGTTGCGCGAACTCAATGCCTCCAAAGACCTCTTTTTTTCGATCATTGCCCACGACCTTCGCAGCCCATTCAACAGCATTCTGGGCCTTAGCGAACTGATGATGGACCAAATAGAGGAGCAGGACTACACCGAACTCGCAAAATATACTGAACTCATTTACAACACCTCCCGAACCACTTACGACCTTTTGGTAAACCTCCTGGAATGGTCGCAAACCCAAACAGGAAAAATTGAGTTTGCGCCAGAATACATCGAGCTGAGTGCGTTTGTTGAGGAGGAAAGCAATCTGCACCGTCAATTGGCAAGCATGAAAGGGATTGAGATCAATATCGACTTTCGGGGAAAACTATTGGCCTATGCCGACAGGCGGATGCTGAGCACCGTGCTGAGAAACCTCATCAGCAATGCAATAAAATTCTCCTTTCAGGGCAGCAGCATCACCATCAGTGGTTTTAGGGTGAATAAAGGCGTGGGGCTAAGTGTTTCGGACCAGGGGGTGGGCATTGATGCCGAAAATATTGACAAACTGTTTCGTCTCGAAGAAAGTTTTTCAACCAAAGGCACTCAAAATGAACGTGGAACAGGCCTTGGGCTGATTCTTTGCCGTGAATTTGTTGAACGTCACGGCGGAAAAATTTGGGCAGAAAGCAAAGCCGGCAACGGAAGCACCTTCACCTTTACCCTTCCGGTTTTGCCGAGTGATTTATAATCATATATTTGATTGGTAATGAATGCATTTAGCCAGTTTTCAAACGCACAGCTCATCGCCGAGATTGAGTCGTTGCGTGCACAGTTGCAGGCGCATAGTGATGAAAGCGTCCAAAGCATTTTCAATGCCCTTTCGGATGCACTGTTTGTGTTGGATCAAACCTATCACATTATCCACCTCAACACCGGAGCTGAAACGATGTTTGGTGCTGACCGACGTGTGCTGACCGGCAAGGATTTTTTCATGCTCTTAGCTGATGCGTATCAAAACAGGGTGTTAAAGCAAGCATTCAACGAACTTGAAAAAGACCGGCCCACCTCCTATTTTGAGGTGAAAATGCGCAGATTCGATCAAAGTGTTTTTTCAGGCGAAATCAACATCAACAAAATTCATTACCTTGGCAATGATGCACTTATTGTTTCGGTTCGGGATTTGTCCACCATCATTGAAAAAGATGAAAAGCACAATGACCACGAGCTGATATTGGATGGGTTAATCAACACCTCAGGCTCGATTGTTTTTGCCAAAGACCTGGAAGGTCGCTACACCTCGGTCAATCAGAACTGGGTTGAAATGACCCAAGTTGCTGAAAGTTATGCAATAGGCAAAACTGATCACATGCTTTTTACGCCTCAGCTGGCGCAACAATTCGTTGCCGAAGACAAGCAGGTGCTCGATACAGGCGAGACCGTCCAAAATCAGTTTAGCGTTCGCGAAGGTTACAACGAACGAAACTTTCTTTCGATAAAGTTTCCAATCAAATCGTCAACAGGTGAAATTACAGGGCTTTTTGGCATCACCACGGAAATCATTCGGCGTAAGGTTTCCGAAGAAAGACTAACAAGACTCACCCAATGTATGCTGGGTTTTGGTTCGGACCGCGACAAAAACATCAACAGCCTTGTTGCACTTGCAGGCGAAGAATTTGGTGCTGCATGTGCACTCTATAACAAATTGGAAAATGGCATGTTGTGCTCCATCGGACAATGGAATACACCTCAGGGATATCAGGCAGTTGATCGTCCCGAAGGTCATATTTGTTATGATCTCATCAGGGCGGATGAGGATGATGTGTTGGTATTGAACAACTTAGACTCAAGCAGTTATCAGCAATCCGATCCAAATGTGGCGGCCTACAATCTGAAAAGCTATATTGGCGTTCCTGTAAAATGCGATGAAACCGTTGTTGGATCGCTTTGTATCGTTTACTTATATAATTTCAGGCCAACGCAGGCCGACAAGGATTTCTTTCGATTGATCGGTTTGGCCATTTCCAACGAAGAAAGGCAGAATGAAGATGAGCTTAAGCTGAAGGAAAGTGAAGCCACCTACCGAAACATTTTTCAAAATGCGCAGGTTGGCTTGTTCCGAAATGCCATCAGCGATGGCAGCATTGTGGCTTGCAATGATCAACTGGCGCGCATGTGCGGGTTTGACGACACCACTGAATTTGTTCGCACCTACAAAACCTCCGAAAACTATGTGGATGCAGCCGAACGTGACCGTATGATCGGATTGATCCGGCAACAGGGCGAAGTCAACCATTTTGAGGCCAAATTTTACCGCAAGGATAAAAGTATTTTTTGGGTGAGTTTCAGCGCGCGCATCTTCCCTGAGCAGGGCTGGATCGAAGGTGTGGCAGTGGACATTACAGCACAAAAAGAGGCGCAGCTGGCACTTTCACTTCAAAAAGCCCATTTTAAGGCCATTCTTGAAAATTCGCTCGACAGTATCTGGAGCATCAACACCCATTATGAAATTGATTTTATCAACGAAGAATTCGCAAACGCGTTCCGTCAAACTTTTGGAATCCAGCTCGAACGCGGCAGCAATATCCTGCAGGCGCTTCCCGAAAACATCCGGGCTCAATGGAAGCAACGATACGACCGTGTTTTTCAAAATGAACGTTTTGCTTTTTTAGACGAAATCAAGCTTGGAGACCAGACTGTCTTCGTGGAGGTGTCGATGCAACCCATTGTGCTGGAAGGGGTTGTAACAGGAGCATCCTTTTATGGGAGAAATATCACACACAAAATGATGGCCGAGCATCAGCTGAGCTATCAGGCCGGCTTGCGCAAACTCCTTGCCGAGCTTTCAACACAGTTTATCAACCTTCCCAATGAGCAAATCGACCGTGGTATTGATGAATCGCTGGCAAAAATAGGAGCTTTTGTTGGAGCCGACAGAGCCTATGTCTTTGCATACGATTTTGAGAAAAAGCTCGGCCACTACCAATTTGAATGGTGTCGCGAAGGCATCCAGGGTTTTATCGAAATTTACCCCACCCTCGCGTTCGATGGTTTCGATGATTACATTCTTTTCCACCAAAAAGGCGAAAATGTTCAGTTTTCGGATGTGACGTCCCTGCCCGAAGGCCCACTGCGCGCGCTTCTCGAAGCACAATCCATCAAAAGCCTGCTGACAGTTCCGTTGATGAATGCGAACAAATGCATCGGTTTTTTGGGATTTGATGCCGTGCGCCAAAACAAAACTTTTAACGAAGTTGAAATGGATTTGCTGGTGGCCTTTGCTCAAATGATTGTCAACGTTAAAGAGCGTCAACAAAAAGAAAATGAACTGCTTTCTGCCACCGAAAAAGCCATTATGGCCGACCAGCTCAAAACGGCCTTCCTGCAAAATATGTCGCACGAAATCCGTACCCCACTCAACGGCATCCTGGGTTTTGTGGATTTGCTGAAAGACAATCAGCACACCGAAGAAGAACGCATGCATTTTTTAGGCATCGTCGAAAAAAGCGGAAAACGCTTGCTCCATACCATAAACGACATATTGGAGCTTTCGAAAATTGAGGCAGGGCAGGAACGCATCAAACCAGGTACGGTGCAAGTGAATGAGATGCTTCGTTATTTCCATGATTTCTTTCTTCCTGTTTGCATCGAAAAAAATATTCAACTGGTAAATAGTCAACAGCTTGATAACGAACATGCTGTGGTTATTGCCGACAAGCTCAAACTGGAAGCCATATTGAGTAATTTGCTCAACAATGCGGTTAAGTTTACAACAGAAGGACAGATCGATTTTGGTTGCACCTATCACCATGACCAATTGCATTTTTATGTAAGTGACACTGGTTTAGGCATTCCGGCAGATCGCAAGTCAGCCATTTTTGACCGTTTTGTGCAGGCAGATCTCAAAATCACACGTCCGCACGAAGGTTCGGGTTTAGGTCTGGCCATCGTGAAAGCTTATGTTGACATGATGGAGGGAAGCATTCATGTGGAATCTGATCCGGGAAAAGGAACAAGAATCGAAATCCATTTGCCCTACCACAAGGCCACTGTTGAAAAGCCCTTGCCGTCTCAGGCCGCTGCTGATGAAGCACAGCAGATGGACATTCACATTCTGATTGCAGAGGATGATGATGTGAGTCACATGCTTGCCGAAAAAATTCTGCATCGTGCGGGCATCACCACAAGTCGTGCAAAAGATGGCCCCGAAACGCTCCAGCTATTGCGCAACAATAAACTTCCCGACCTGATTTTGCTCGACCTCAAGATGCCAGGCATGAGTGGATACGAAGTTGCAACCCATATTAAGCAGCTGCATCCCACACTGCCCATTATTGCACTTACGGCATATGCCCTTGCCGGTGACCGGAAAAAAGCCATCATGGCAGGATGCAACGACTACATTACCAAACCCGTCAACAAAACGACACTATTAACGGCCATTCGGCATTGCCTTCATTCAAAGGAAGGCTGAAACGTATGCCGGTTCAAAGTTTTATAAAAATCTTCTTTCGGTATAAGGCCAGCAACGGAACGAAAATCAGAAGTACAAACACCAACACGGTGAGCAGGCTGGCCAACCGGGCTTCGCTGCCAATTGCCAACCAAAATTGCATGATGTTAGTTCCCAATGATTTATCATTAATGTTGATGCCATAAAAAGGCCACGACAGCAAACCTGCAAGCACATAGGCACTAATGGCATTTGCACCAAAAACAAGCATGGGCTTCACCCAGCGCGTTCGGGCATAAACATCTGTTATCAACATGAATGAAGCCAGCGTGAGCGAAGCTAGGCCGGCCGTAACCAACACATAACTGCTTGACCACAAATTCTTGTTAATCGGGAAATCCCATCCCCAAACCACGCCGGCCACACAGGCACCAAAGCCCGCCACTGCCAGCATGGCCACTTTTTCAATAGCAGGTTTGCTCATCTGCAAAATACTGCCGGCGAGCATGCCTGCTATGCCCGTGGCAATGGCGGGAAGTGTGGAGAAAACACCCTCCGGGTCCCAATTCCCGTTCCACATCCGGCCGGGCAACAAATACGAATCGATCCAGGCAGCCATGTTTGTTCCGGGCTCGAGCATGGCTACCGAATGGCCGGGGGTTGGAATCCAGCGCATTGCAAACCAATATATCAGCAGAAGCCCGCCACCAACCAAGCTTATCGTCTTCATATCCAGCATGATATACAAAATACCACTTACCAAAAAAACGATTGCTATGCGTTGCAGCACGCCTGCAACCCTTAACTCACCCATATGAAAGTGAGGATATAGGTTTAAAAACAGGCCAACCGCAAAAATCTTTGCCGACCGCAAAACGATTTTCTTGATCAACAAACCCTTATCAGCTTTATTTTGTCGTTTTCGGGCATAGGCCAAAACGATGGAAACACCTACAATGAAAACAAAAAAAGGAAATATAAGATCTGTTGGCGTAATTCCATTCCAGGGTTTGTGCAAAAGCGGTGCATACACATGCTCCCAACTGCCGGGATTGTTAACCACAATCATGGCAGCCACGGTGAAGCCCCTGAGGGCATCCACCGAAATAAGACGTTGTTGTTGACTCATAAACGAAAAAAATGCTGTATGTGAAAATGAGTGACAAAGGTAGTGGATGGCATCTGTGTTTGCAATTTTTTGAAAATGAATGATATCAGCCTTTTATTTTCGTAGTTTTACGCAAAAGATGCTTTTCTTGTCCTGCATCCGAAAGTGCTTTAATTACAATCGATTAACATGCGTAGAACACTCATTCTGTTTATCCTATTCTGTTTGTGGTCCGGGTTCAGACTCAATGGGCAATCAGCAGCAGCAAGCTGGGAATCGCTCAGACAACGACCTTATCCGCAATGGTTTACGGATTCAAAACTAGGGATTTTCATTCATTGGGGCGTTTATTCAGTGCCTTCGTATGGGAGCGCCGAATCGTATGGAGAATGGTATTTAAGGGGCTTGCAAACCAATCAGCCGCTGCGCGTGGAGTTTATGAAAAAAAACTACGGCAACAATTTTAGCTACCGTGATTTCGCGCCCTTGTTTAAGGCCGAATTGTTTGATCCTGATGAGTGGGCCGACATTTTTAAATCCTCGGGAGCAGGCTACATCGTATTGGTTTCCAAGCATCACGACGGCTTTTGCTTGTGGCCCAGCCGCTTTGCACCAGGCTGGAACAGCATGGAAACCGGTCCAAAACGCGATCTGGTGGGTGCGCTCGAAAAGTCGGTGCGTGCCAAAGGCCTGCGCTTTGGCTTGTATTATTCACTGCCGGAATGGGAGCATCCGCTTCATGCCTGGTACAGCGATCCGCCTGATTCGATAGGTCGTTATGTGGAGCAGCATATGATTCCCCAATTCAAAGAACTCGTTCAATCATACAAACCCGATCTGTTATTCACTGATGGTGAATGGTTTAACTCGGCCGAGCAGTGGCATGCACGCGAACTTATTTCGTGGTATTATGACCTTGTTGGTCCGGACGCCATCGTGAACGACCGCTGGGGTCACGGGGCCGACATCGGTTTTTTGACACCGGAATACAGCTCAGGCGGATTGCAAACCGATCGCCCCTGGGCTGAAGTCAGGGGATTGGGACGGTCCTTTGGTCTGAACAGAAACGAGAAGCTTTCAGCCTATATGTCGTCATCAGAATTGATTCAACTTTTTATCAGAACTGTTGCCAATGGCGGTGGCCTGATCATCAATGTGGGGCCTGCTGCTGATGGACAAATACCTTTGCTGCAACAAGAGCGCCTGCGCGACCTCGGTCGGTGGATCAACAACAACCAGGAAGCTATTTATGGCGCACAAAAATATGAAGTCAACGGGCAAGAGAAGCTTGTTCAGCTCCACAGGACCGACAGCATGGTGCACTTCGACTGGGTGCGCAACAGCCCGGGCTGGCCGGTGGTGGAAGACAACTTCACCGCCACCTGGACTGGTTTCATAAAGCCATCTGAAACAGCCGTTTACACCTTTTCGCTGGAAGCAGACGATGGTGCCAGACTCTATGTGAATGATCGGCTGCTCATAGACAAATGGGAGCAGAAGACAGTTGAGAATCATTCGGACGCCATGCGGCAAAAGAAGGCCGACAGCCTCGCTGCCACCGTGAAACTTGACAAAAACTTGTTTTATCCCATCCGGGTTGAATACCACGAAAAACACCAAAACGCTTCCATCAGTTTGCGTTGGCAAGCTTCGCATCAACCCGGTGAATTGATATCGAAACGATACCTTTTCACGTCACCCGACAAGGAAACAGGCGATGGCCTGCAGGCAGATTATGCATCGTTGCGGCAATATGTTGCCTACACCAAAAATGGTAATATGTTGTATGCCATAACATTTGAATGGCCTGACGACTATCTGAAACTTGATCTTGCCAAACCAGACAGCAATCTGAAAGTGGTATTTCTTCCCACCGGCCAATTTCTTCCATGGGGATATGCGGAAGGCCAGTTATGGATTGATCTATCTGGCATCAAGGCCAGCACCATTTTAAATTCCGCAGCCTGGACGTTCAGACTCGAAAACTTTTTAAAATAAGAATGTATATGCTACACCAACATCTCAGCAGATTATTCTCAATGGCTTGCTTGCTCAGCCTTCCGGCATTTTCGTTGTTTGCCCAGCTGCCCCTGATACCATGGCCGGCAGAGGTGAAAGATGGCAACGGTACATTTCAATTCAAACCGCAAAACACCATTTTCGTCAGCAATCCGGAGCTCAAAGCCATGGCAGGCCGCGCCGCCGCGGCATGGGAACAGCATGCCAACGGCAGGTTTAGCATAGCAGATTATGTAAACAACAAGGTTGACGGAAGCATCTACCTCGTTTTAAACACCATAGCCGAACCGAATCTTGGAACAGAAGGCTACCATCTATCTGTTGAAACCGATCGCATCAAGCTCACAGCAAATACACCTGCTGGCATCTCCTATGGCCTGCAAACGCTCGGCCAACTAATGGATATGGGTGCAGGAAAAATTGAAGCAATTGACATGGTTGACTTTCCACGATTCCCCTATCGCGGCATGCACCTCGATGTTTCACGGCATTTTATGCCTGTTGAATTGATTTACAAGCTGTTAGATGAGCTGGAGCATCACAAAATGAATGTGTTCCACTGGCATCTGGTGGATGATCAGGGTTGGAGAATCGAAATCAAAAAATACCCAAAACTTACTGAGGTTGGGGCCTGGCGCGAGGACAAATCCAATGTGCACTGGAACGATCGTTCATTGAGCAAGGCAGGCGCAAAAACAACTTACGGGGGCTTTTATACGCAAGAGGAAATTAGCAGTGTGGTGGCCTATGCCGCCGAACGCAACATCACCGTGATTCCTGAAATTGAGATGCCTGCGCACGTTATGTCTGCCTTGGCAGCCTATCCGGAGTTGAGCTGCACCGGCGAAAATCTGGGCGT
Source organism: uncultured Lentimicrobiaceae bacterium (assembly GCA_964492695.1). GTDB lineage: Bacteria > Bacteroidota > Bacteroidia > Bacteroidales > F082 > JALNZU01. Next base: position 1,420 of record CAZBMR010000002.1, on the reverse strand, counting down.
TCCACCCGGTGGCGTTTGGCCCATCACGCATATATACTGCGCTGGCAAAGAGGAAACCTTTCATTTTCTGGAAGATGTACTCACCGAGGTGATGGAGTTGTTCCCCTCCACCTTCATCCATATTGGTGGAGATGAGGCCGATAAAACAAACTGGAAGAAATGCAATCTTTGCCAGAAACGAATCAAGGACGAAGGGCTAAAAGACGAGCATGAGCTGCAAAGCTATTTCATTCACCGCATCGAGAAGTTTCTGAATGCTCACGGAAGGCAGCTCATTGGCTGGGACGAGATTCTGGAAGGAGGTCTGGCACCCAATGCCATTGTGATGTCGTGGCGTGGCGAGGACGGAGGCATTGCGGCAGCCAAAATGGGCCATCAGGTGATTATGACACCAGGAAGCCATTGCTATTTTGATCATTATCAGGGCGATCCATCAGTTGAACCCCTGGCCATTGGTGGCTATACTCCCCTTTCAAAAGTGTATGCCTATGAACCCATCCCTGCCGCACTTACCACAGAGGAAGCCCGTTATGTGTTGGGGGCACAGGCCAACCACTGGACAGAATATATGCCTGTTTCTGAACAGGTTGAATACATGGCCTTCCCACGACTGGCAGCACTGAGCGAGGTACTTTGGTCGCCGAAAGAGACTCGTAACTGGGATAGTTTTTCACAGCGATTACCCCAACAGATGAAGCGTTATAAAGAGCGTGGATTGAATGTGGCCCACAGCGCCTGGCAGGTAGCATTTGATGCCCAACCTCTGACCAACGAAAAAGCCTTGATGGTGCGCTTAACAACCGAACTGCCAAATACCCTCATTCGTTATTCAATCGATGGATCGTCGCCTGCAAACGAGGATAATGCCGGCGCATTGACCTATACCGAACCCATCCGCCTCGATCAAACCACCACCCTCACCGCAAGCACTTTCGGTGCCGATGGTCAGCCGATTCAGACAAACCGGCGCAACTACCTCCTGCACAAGGCTTTTAGCGAAGAAATCAGTCTGGCATCATCGCCCAATGAGCGCTACGCAGAAAATGGTGCGGCACTTTTAGTGAATGGCATCACCGGCACATTGAGCCACAACGACCATCAGTGGCTGGGTTTTGATGGGAAAGACATGGAGGCAACGATTGATTTGAAACAAAGCATGGAGGTGTCGCAGATACGCGTACACTGCCTGAGCAATCTTGGCGCATGGATTGCTGAACCGCGTGGAGCTTCTTTTGAGGTCTCCAATGATGGTGTTCATTTTCAGAAATTTGAAAACATCACGATGTCAAAAGGCAGTGGATCGGGTCGCTATCTGGTTGAGCTTAAAGCCGAACACAGCACAGCCATCGAGGCACGCTTTGTTCGGGTGAAAGTTTTCAACGCCGGTCCGCTGCCCGAAGGCCATCCCGGTGAAGGAAAA
>CAZBMR010000001.1:63573-184990 GCA_964492695.1 uncultured Lentimicrobiaceae bacterium | reverse complement strand
CAGTGTAGTGCTCTAACCAACTGAGCTACGGGACTCTGTGAGTTATCGTAAGTCAGTTGTCCGTGAGCCGACCCCTACCCCCGATAACTATCGGGGCAGTGTAGTGCTCTAACCAACTGAGCTACGGGACTCTGTGAGTTTTCAATCCAATCATCTAAGACCTTCTTGCTCCCTCTCCCAAATCCCCGCTCCCAAAGTCAGTGCTTGTTTGGGCTGTATATCTCTTCTCCTTAATCCTAAAATAAAACCATAATGAAACCTGTTAGTAGTAACCCTTACTACTACCCGATAATACCACTCTTTTCAAGTAAACCTCTCCAGAAAGGAGGTATTCCAGCCACACCTTCCGGTACGGCTACCTTGTTACGACTTAGCCCCAGTTACCAAGTTTACCCTAGGCAGCTCCTTTTACGGTCACCGACTTCAGGTACCCCCAGCTTCCATGGCTTGACGGGCGGTGTGTACAAGGCCCGGGAACGTATTCACCGCGCCATGGCTGATGCGCGATTACTAGCGATTCCAGCTTCACGAAGTCGGGTTGCAGACTTCGATCCGAACTGAGACCAGCTTTTGAGATTAGCATCCAGTCACCTGGTAGCTGCCCTTTGTACTGGCCATTGTAGCACGTGTGTAGCCCTGGACGTAAGGGCCGTGCTGATTTGACGTCATCCCCACCTTCCTCTCTACTTGCGTAGGCAGTTTTCCTAGAGTCCCCAGCTTCACCTGATGGCAACTAAGAATAGGGGTTGCGCTCGTTATGGGACTTAACCCGACACCTCACGGCACGAGCTGACGACAACCATGCAGCACCTCGTAATATGTCCGAAGAAGTATAGCTTTCACCATACGTCATACTACGTTTGAGCCCAGGTAAGGTTCCTCGCGTATCATCGAATTAAACCACATGCTCCACCGCTTGTGCGGGCCCCCGTCAATTCCTTTGAGTTTCAACCTTGCGATCGTACTCCCCAGGTGGATCACTTATCACTTTCGCTTAGCCGCTGACTGTGTATCGCCAACAACGAGTGATCATCGTTTACAGCGTGGACTACCAGGGTATCTAATCCTGTTTGATCCCCACGCTTTCGTGCATGAGCGTCAGTTGTAACTTAGTGAGCTGCCTTCGCTATCGGTGTTCTGTAGCATCTCTATGCATTTCACCGCTACATGCTACATTCCGCCCACTTCAATTAAACTCAAGACCGACAGTATCAAAGGCAGTTCCACGGTTGAGCCGTAGTATTTCACCCCTGACTTATCAGCCCGCCTGCGCACCCTTTAAACCCAATGAATCCGGATAACGCTCGCATCCTCCGTATTACCGCGGCTGCTGGCACGGAGTTAGCCGATGCTTATTCTTCAGGTACCTTCAGCCCCGCTCGCAAGCGAGGGTTTATTCCCTGACAAAAGCAGTTTACAACCCATAAGGCCGTCTTCCTGCACGCGGCATGGCTGGTTCAGACTTGCGTCCATTGACCAATATTCCTTACTGCTGCCTCCCGTAGGAGTCTGGTCCGTGTCTCAGTACCAGTGTGGGGGATAATCCTCTCAGAACCCCTAACCATCGTCGCCTTGGTGAGCCATTACCCCACCAACTAGCTAATGGTACGCATGCCCATCTTTAACCACCTGAGTTTTAATCAAAATAAGATGCCTTATCTCAATACTATGGGGTGTTAATCCGAATTTCTCCGGGCTATCCCCCTGTTAAAGGTAGGTTGCATACGCGTTACGCACCCGTGCGCCACTCTCGAAGGCTATTGCTAACCCTCTCCCGTTCGACTTGCATGTATTAAGCCTGCCGCTAGCGTTCATCCTGAGCCAGGATCAAACTCTCCATTGTATATTAAATCGTTTGTCTGTGTCTGCAAGATTTACTCTCAAAGTATTACCTGTATATAGTATAGCATACTACCACAGGTCTCATTTTTATGGCTTCATTCCTTCAAAGAACTTCTTTTCTCTTTTTATTCCCCAACCTCTCTCCTTACTACCTTTTACCGCGATTGGGAGTGCAAAAGTACAACCTTTTTTTATTCCTCCAAATGTTTTTTGAGAAAAAAAATGAAATAATTTTTAATTCGCTTACATTCAATGATTTAGCAAAGTAAAAAAATGTGATTCAGATTTGCAAATGATCACTTTTATGATCAGAAATGATAGAAATTTCATTTCTAAGACCAGGACGAATCACTGTTTCTTTTCAATTAAACATCTTCAATGAACCATTCCTTTCAAAAAAAGGGACTACAAATATAACGCTATTTTTGATGTAAACGGCATTTTTAAGAAATTATCTCAAAAAAACTGGTTTATTCTCTTTTGACCTGCCACGATCCAGATAATAACCACCATTATTAAACGCTTCAAGGCCTTCTGCATCCGTCATTTTGTGTTCACAAATGTAACGCGCCATCATTCCTCTGGCTCTTTTGGCAAAGAAACTGATCATTTTGGGGATTCCATCATTGTAATCAAGAAACTGAGGGCTGATGAATTTTGCTTTCAATTGTTTCTGATTCAGCACTTTACTGTATTCTTGAGAGGCCAGGTTGATGATGGTGTCTGTTTGTAAGGCTTTCAGGTCAAGCGCTACTGCCGTGGTAATTCGCTTGCTCCAGAATTCATACAGGTTGGCTGACTGCCCTACCTTCACCGATGTACCCATTTCGAGGCGGTAGGGTTTGATCAGGTCTAATGGCCTTAAGTAACCATACAATCCTGACAGGATCCGCAGGTGATTTTGCGCGAAAAGTATTGCTTCTGGCGACAGGCTTTCGATATCAAGTCCCTGATAAACATCACCTTTATAAGCAAAAACAGCAGCTTTTCGGGGAACTGTCTCTCCTTCACTGTTCCATGACTGATACCTTTCATAATTCAACATGGCCAAATCCTGGCTAATATCCATCATCTTTGCCAACTCTTCTGGTTTGAATTTTTTCATCACAGCGGCAATTTGATCAGCTTGTTTAGGAAAAAGTGGTTCCGTCGTATTACTGATCGATGGGTAAGTTTTAAAATCAAGTGTTTTGGCAGGAGAAATTAGAATTAGCATCGCAAGAAATTTAAAAATTACACCTTATTTATATATCAAACTTTATTTCTTCCTTCATGAAGCATTTTACTGAGAATTTTTGACGACACCAGGTGATAGCGTGTCTCTTTTTCGGTTTGCTCCATCCTGATCATTCCAATCAACATAAAATCAACAAGTATGCGCTCGGCAGTTCTTCTATTGATTCCGGCAATATTCTGAAATTCAGTCAGGTTGATTCCACCTTTCCGATCAAGTTCACGCAACAAGGTCAATTCTGTTTCGGAAAACATGATGTTGACCGGATGATTGCCTTGCTCGCGCTTCCAGTAGAGCAATAATATTGGATCCGCAAGTAGGTTCTGGTCTTTCACCCTCACAAAAATCTTGTAGGTATCGTCGTGATAGGGCGCTTTGTGTTTCATGGATTCAGAGCGGTTGACGATTACTTCCAACACAAGTTTTCCATCAATTTCCCATTCTTTTGACTGAAATTTCACTTCTGGTTTGCAATAGAGCTGTGCAGCAGCTTCGATCATATAATATTCCTCGTCCGACCTAACTCCAGCCACCACGCCATTGTCCTTCACTCCTATCAGCAATCTGCCACCATCCGTATTGGCAAAGGCCGCAAGTGTTCGGGCAATCTTTTTACTGTCGGATATCTCAAACTTGAAATCCAACCGTTGATGCTCGCCCTGTGCGATAAGTTTACGAATGTATTCTGACATAAAATGGGATGTTTTTAAACCGCTTAAAACTGAGCCTTATTGATTACCTCGCGCTACTTAACACCAAAACACGGGGCATGTTCAACACACATGAAAAAGTGTACAACATTAAAACCTTTTGATTGAAACATTGTGGAATGCTTTTTCGACACCAGACCTGAAAACAGGAAATAACTGAATGCTTTAAAAACAAGCTACAAGGTTTAGACCAGTTTTTCAATTGATAATTTAGTTAGGAATGTTTTTCTTGTTGATAATCTTTTCATTACGAATAGTTAGAACGGTCAACACACTGAATGGAAGAGCCGACAGAATGATCATCGCATTTTGGACCATCAGTCCGATAACAAGGATGAAAAAAAAGAGCAGGCCGATGCTGACCATACCTGACCAAATCAGCCATGGTGTCCATTTCGAGGGAAACAATGCCAGGATAAGCATCATTTGTCCGAGCAATGGTAGAATAATCAAAGGATGGAGGATGGCGGAGGGTGTTGTGAACAGTTTGGCAAACACATCCCATTCAACCTCAGCGAGCAGGGCATGCTGACCAGTGCCCCACTCAAGGTAACCAAACAATGAGCTGGTCAGGAGCGCCAGAATCAACCATTTTCGCGTATGTTTCTGTGGCATAACTATTTATTATTTCTTAGATAATGATAACCAATCAGCTCGATACCCATTTTTTCAATGGTTTCCAGCACTTTTTCACTTGTGAAAACACGCCTTACCCATTCCCTGTCAGATGCAACAAACTCATAACCAATATGTCCGACCGACTGCATCTCATCATCATCAAAAGCAGGGTGGTCGAGGAAAAAATAGTTGCCAGGCTGAAGATCTTCCAGCTTCTCGCAAAATGAATCGATGCGTTTTTCAAAAGGTGTTGTTTTGTCCCAGGCAGAAAACCACTGAAGGTCGTTGAACTCAGTCATCAGATTGTATTCATCCGCCAATTGCTCCACCAGGCTTTTCAGTTTGGGATCGAGGTGTGTGAAACCCATGTGACTGCTCAAATGGGATACTTGAGGTAAGTATCTCAACGCCAATTCTATTTGCGCTCTTAGCTCCTGTTCAACTTCGGCAAGGTTCCATGCCACTTCTGACAATGAAGATCCCGCAGGGAAATGTTCATTTTTCCACACCATCGGCAAGAAATAACCATCTTTATCGATCAGGCTGGGACAATTTGTAAGGGGCCTCCACTTCACAAGGCTCCATTCACTCGTCAAAACAAGGTGAATTCCTACATCCAGCCCAGGGTTTTTATTCAACAGACTTACAGCCTCCGGAAACCAGGCACAGGGCACCATCAGCTCGACAGATTTTACAATTCCTTTTTGGTAAGCGTCTATCACAGCCAAATTGGCAGAATGAAACGAACCCATATCATCGGCACGCACCAATAATTTGATGCCTGCTGCTTGTCCCAACGACTCAAAAAGTAACATCATAGCCAATATCACTGTAAATAACCATCTCTTCGGTTCACCAATCATGCGCATGCAATTGGATTTAAGACTTATTAATCATTCAAGCTAAGTTGCTTAATAAATTGAATTTAAACCTATTAAACACAAAGATTCAAGCATTTTGTGCCCATGCGATTCAACATTACCATCGATCAACAAAGCACTGCAAGTTAACAGAAATTCTAAAATCATAACATATTATCCAGCTCACCAATATTCCTTTGGTTCGTGATCAAACTACTTTTTGGTTGAAAGGGATACCCATTTGAAGGAGCAAGATAACAAGTGAAAAGACGCCGACTTTGATGGGCTTCCATCGTCGGAATTCTTGTTTAACGTTACACGTAAAATATTGAACAAAAAATCAAGCTAACTGTTTGATAACAGTGGTTTGTAGGAAAACAGCTATTTACATCATCCGTTTTATCGGAATCGTGCATGACGAGATCTTGCAAGAGCGGGCTAATAACCTTATCTTATGGTTCATAAGATCATGTTATCATCCCGATTGGCCCGGTGAGCTGTTTGGAATACAAAGCATCGTATCAGCTTAAGAACAGAAGAAATGAAGTGGCTTATTCTGTTGATTGGAGCGAATGGACATGCAGCTTTTCAAGAAACAATGCTCATTAGTAAGATTAAAACACTCGTATTAAAAATACGAAATGATGACTTTTTTTCAAATATACCTTCTGGGGTTGGCAGGCATCATGGTGATGATGATATTGCTGTGGCTCATCAGCATTCCTATTAAAAATGTGAGCATTGTCGACATTTTCTGGGGGCTGGGGTTTGTACTCAGCGCAAGCATTTTCTATGTATTCGCAGATGGAAACGAAGTGCGCAAGTTGTTGGTGTTGGGCTTAGCAGGCATTTGGGGAATAAGGCTATCCATTTACCTTGCATGGCGAAATCTTGGAAAGGGAGAAGATTTCCGCTATCAAAAATTCAGACAAGATTATGGCCCGCATCGTTATTGGTGGGTAAGCTTTTTTCAAGTGTTTCTGTTGCAGGGTTTGCTCATGTGGCTGGTTTCAGCACCGCTGTTAGGCGGTCAGTTTTATTCAAACAGCGATCCCGGTTTGCCCGATGCCGCCGGCGTGCTCATTTGGTTGATCGGTTTTATTTTTGAGGCGGGAGGCGACTTTCAACTTGCACGCTTCAAAAGCAATCCGGCCAACAGGGGAAAGTTACTAAAAACAGGACTGTGGCGTTTTACCCGTCACCCGAATTATTTTGGTGATGCTGCCATCTGGACGGGTTTTGGGTTAATCAGCATGGGTGCAGGAAGTTACCTCCCTGTTCTGGGTTCGGTCATCATGATTGTGCTCATTATCAAAGTTTCGGGTGTAGCCATGCTCGAAAAAACACTCCTGCAAACCAAACCCGACTACCAGGAGTACGCAAGAAAAACAAGTTCCTTCATCCCATGGTTTCCAAAAAAATAGCAACAGAATTCCATGTTCCTCATCGATAACATCTGGCTGATATTATTCATTATCTGGGGATTACCCCTAACCCACTATCGAGGCAGATTCAGAAAAATGGTCTATCAAACAACCGATTGGAAAATCAATTTCAAGCCAGTTTTTCTGAAAGAAGTTAAAGCACTCTTTGGAAATATCTATCCAAACGATCACCACTATTTGCGATTAAGAAACTTTTACAGGTTTTATCTGAGCATTTACCTTTTATTGTTTTTATTGCATAACATATTAATATAAAGCAATTTACGCAAATTGTCCTACCACAATTTAAAGGTAATTATTAATAGATAGTCAGGAAATTATTGGCAACGAAGACATGAAAATATTACTAACAGGTACCACCGGATATATTGGACACAGGCTTTTGCCGCTTTTGACTACAAATGGCCATGAGGTTGTATGTTGTGTACGCGACAAGCAGCGCTTTGATGTCAGTCGTTTTGACCAGGAGCACATTGAGGTGATTGAGGTTGATTTTTTGAAACCAGAAACACTTGCATCCATCCCCACCGATATCGATGCTGCATATTACCTGATTCATTCAATGTCGGTTCAGAAAGGTGATTTTCAGAAGCTTGAATCCCAGGCTGCAAAGAATTTCAAAGACCGCATGCAGCAAACCAGGCTCAGACAGCTCATTTATTTGAGTGGCATTACCAACGCGGATACACATTCGAAGCACCTGAATTCGCGGAGGCAAGTGGAGGAAATACTGCGATCAAACCGCTATCAGCTCACAACTTTGCGGGCGGGCATTGTGTTGGGATCGGGCAGTGCCTCGTTTGAAATCATCCGCGATTTGGTTGAGAAGCTTCCCATTATGATTGCACCACAATGGCTCAATACCCGTTCGCAGCCCATTGCTGTTCGCAACGTGCTCGAATTCCTGACGGGGGTGCTCATGCGTGAAGATACGTTTGGACAAACCTACGACATTGGTGGTCCGGAAGTATTGACTTACAAACAGATGCTGCTTAAGTTTGCAAAAGTGCGCAGGTTGCGGCGCACCATCATTGCTGTTCCGGTTATGACGCCACGGCTTTCGTCGTACTGGCTCTATTTTGTTACTTCCACCTCATACAGGCTGGCGGTGAACCTGGTCAACAGCATGAAGGTGGAAGTAGTGGCCAAAGAAAACGATCTTGCTGCCCGCCTCCACATCAAGCTGATCGACTATGAGACTGCAGTTCGTTTGGCATTCGACCGCATCGAACATCAGAATGTTTTTTCAAGCTGGACAGATGCCTCGTCGAGCAATGTGCTGAACAATGGCATTTCAAGATTGATTGAGGTTCCGAGCTATGGTTGCTTCAAAGACAAAAAGCAACTTCGATTGCCTGATGTGGACCAGGCTCTCAACAACATCTGGTCGATTGGAGGCGAAAGAGGCTGGTATTACGCCAATTGGCTCTGGGGAATCAGGGGATTTTTAGACAAGCTGTCGGGTGGTGTAGGATTGCGTCGCGGCAGGAGAAACCCAAACCACATTTCCGCCGGCGATGCCCTTGATTTTTGGCGGGTTATTTACGCCAACCGTGACGAAAAACGGCTGTTGCTTTACGCCGAAATGAAACTTCCGGGCGAAGCCTGGCTCGAATTTCGCATACGGGGACAAGTGCTTTTTCAAACTGCCACATTCAGGCCGCATGGTTTGATGGGACGCCTGTATTGGTATGCCGTGTTGCCCTTTCATGGCTTCATCTTCAACGGAATGATCCGAAATATTGCAAATGCAAAATAAATTCCATCCAACACCAGCAAAATAATCCACGTTTCAAATGCAGGCATTACACGATCTGACCACTGAAGAAATTGAACGTATCATAGAAATGGCATGGGAAGACCGTACCCCTTTCGAGGCTATATTTTTGCAATTTGGTCTAAGACAACAAGATGTGATAGCGCTCATGCGAAAAGAACTGAAAAAAAGCAGCTTTGTTTTGTGGAGAGCGCGCGTGAACCACAAAGTCAGTTCAAAGCACATCAAAAAACGCAGCAACGAAATAACACGATTCAAAAGTAGCATGCAACGCAGCATCACCTGTAACAAGATTTCGAAAAGATGAATTTCCCGACACAAACCAGCGACATACTTCAGTTGATTCAACACATCGATCCAATCAAATATGGCAAAACGCGTAATTTTCTGAATGGATCAGTCACCCACCTCTCGCCCTACATATCCAGAGGTGTTCTTACAACAAAAGTGGTAGCCCAAACGGTCCTGAAACTTGGTTATGAACCGGCACAGATCGAAACTTTTCTGAAAGAGCTTGCGTGGCGGGATTACTTTCAGCGTGTATGGCAATCAGTTGGCAATAAGATACATAACGATGTAAAACAAACACAGCAAAACGTACATCACTTCGAGGTTCCAACAAGCATCATAGCAGCAGAAACTGGAATACGAGCCATTGATCGAGGCATTCGGAGCCTCTATGAAACGGGATATATGCACAATCACATGCGCATGTACGTTGCTTCGGTGAGCTGCAATATTGGCAAAAGCCACTGGCTGGAGCCGGCACGCTGGATGTATTATCATTTGCTTGATGCCGACTGGGGAAGCAATGCTTTGAGCTGGCAATGGGTGGCAGGAAGCTTCAGCAGCAAAAAGTACTTTATGAACCAGGAAAACATCAACAAATACAGCAATGATATCCAGCAAGATACATTTCTCGACCTGCCATATGATGGCATTGAAAACATGCCTGCTCCCAAGGCTTTGAAACATACAACCAGACCAGAATTGATCACCCCATTGCCTCAAACCCCTGCTCCCAACATTGACGAGCAACAACCGGTTTATATCTACAACTTCTATAATCTTGACAGCCGTTGGGAAAGCCATGTTCGTGCCAATCGAATCCTCCTGCTCGAACCACGGTTTTTTGAATTATACCCCTCAGGCGCCAGAACCATCAATTTTATTCTTTCGCTGGCAAAAAACATTCCTGATATTCAAATTGTTGTATCCAATTTTGAAGATCTCTTCACCCATGAGCAATATGCTCAGCTTCATTTTAAGGAGCATCCGACCAACCGACACTACAAAGGGAATGAGCATGCACGCACTTGGATGTTTGAACAAGTAAACGGCTTTTATCCCTCTTTCTTCTCCTACTGGAAAAATTGTCAGAAACACATTGACACCTTGCTTTAGCGATCGATGCCCCGCCTTACCGGTTCAAATAATAAACAAGATTTAAAACCACGTATCAACCTCGTGTGGCTCAAGCGCGACCTGCGCAGCCGCGACCACGAACCATTGCATCTGGCTGAAAAGGCAGGGTTGCCTTACCATATCTTTTACGTATTTGAGCCCAGCCTGATGGCACACAAGGACACAAGTTTGCGCCATTTGCAGTTTCAATACCATTCGATCATCGAATTAAACCAATCATTGGGCGTGTTTGGCAAAAGGGTTGAAATATATCATGCTGAAACTGAAATCGTTATACGCTTTCTGCTTGAAAACTATGATGTGGAAACCTTGTACAGCTATCAGGAAAGCGGTATTGGACTCACCTACGCACGCGACAAAAGGGTGGCTGCAATCTGCAAAACCCACACAGTGAAGTGGCACCAATGTCAGCGCGACGGCATCATGAGAGGCATTAAAAACCGGAATGAATGGGAGAATCAATGGTATAGAACAATGCGTGCCGCGATCATTGAAAACACCTACAGCAACAGGCCGTTCGAACAAATCAACAATCCTTTTGTGCCAGACTCGGCATTTTTGGCCAGTGTGCAGGATTATCCCCCGACTTTTCAACCGGCTGGCGAGCGTCAGGCACGTCGTTATCTGAAAAGTTTTGTTCAGGAACGGGGAAAAAACTACATCCGCAATATCAGCAAACCAGTGGAGAGCCGCATAAGCTGCAGCAGGCTAAGCCCCTATTTCAGCTGGGGAAACCTCAGCATCAGGCAAGCATTCCAATTTGTTGAAAATCAATTGGAAATATCAGCCAGCCGCGTTGCTTTCGGGCAATTTTTAACCCGATTGCGCTGGCACTGTCATTTTATTCAAAAGTTTGAAATGGAAATCAGCTACGAAACAAGGAGCATCAATCAGGGTTACGAACAACTGATTTTTGACCACAATATTTCCTTGCTCGATGCCTGGAAACAAGGCAAAACAGGATTTCCTTTGGTAGATGCAGGCATGGCCTGTCTTCGGTCGACCGGCTGGATCAATTTCAGAATGCGTGCCATGCTTGTTAGTTTTCTTACACACCATTTGTTTCAAGATTGGCGTCTAGGCACCTCGCATCTCGCACAATTATTTCTGGATTATGAACCAGGTATTCATTATCCACAATTCCAGATGCAGGCAGGTTTGACAGGTGTGAACACGGTGAGAATTTACAATCCTGTAAAGCAAAGCAAAGAGCACGACCCGCAAGGAATATTTATCCGTCAATGGTTACCCCAATTGGCATCACTGCCCGATCAGTTGATTCATGAGCCACACAGGATGACGACCATGGAACAAAGTTTCTATGGTGTACATTTGGGCGTTGATTATCCCTACCCTATTGTGGAAATCGAAAAAACGCAGCGCCGTGCGCGCGAAAAAATATGGGCATTGCGCCAATCGCCTATCGTTCAGAAGGAAAACGAACGTATTCTGCAAAAACACACCAACAGAAACCGAACATGATACAGCACCTCAACGACCTTCAGGAGATGGAAACCCGGTACCGGGCAAATTTCGTAAACTCGCTCAGTGGCTTCAAAAGCTTGTCGCTCATCGGAACACGAAGTGTGCAAGGCAACAACAACCTTTCATTGGTGAGCAGTGTCATACATCTCGGGTCGGACCCGGCACTATGCGGCTTTGTGATCCGCCCAAATATTGAAACCGAAAACACACTTGGAAACATCGTCCAAACAAGGGTTTACACCATCAACCATGTTCAGAAATCATTTTATATGCAGGCCCATCAGTGCAGTGCCAAATATCCTCCCGGCGTTTCAGAATTTGATCAAACAGGCTTGCATCCGGCTTTCTGCAACGGGATTGCAGCTCCCTTTGTTGCTGAGAGTTCGGTCCGTTTCGCCTGCCATCTGCTCGAAAAAATTGATATTCAATGGAATAAAACATATTTTTTGATTGGCCAAATCATATACGCAATGGTCGATGACGCATTTGTTTCCCCGGATGGTTTTATCGACCTGCAGAAAGCAGAGACATTGACGGTCAGTGGACTTGACGGATACCACAGCACAACGCATCTGGCGCGGCTCAGTTATGCCAAAGTGGGAAAACCTGTCACAAGAATTAATTCCAATCTTGCGGATTAGCACCATGAAATCAGGAATCAAAAAACAACATTTACCACAAAAGACGTGCACCACCTGCGGCAGACCTTTTGTTTGGCGCAAGAAATGGGAGAAGGTTTGGGATGAGGTGAAATATTGCAGCCAAAAATGCAGGTCGCAACGAAAAACAAATAAGCAAATAGAAGTCACCCTATGACTGTTCAGAACGTTTTTTTGGTGTATCCCCACCAACTATTCAAAGACATTCGTCCTTTGCGGAAGGCCGACCTCATCATCATTATTGAGGAGCAACTTTACTTTCTTCAGTATAAATTTCACAAAATGAAATTGTTGCATCAAAGGGCCAGCATGAAGTATTACGCTGATATGCTCAAAAGCCATCACCTCAACGTGAGGTATATTGATGCCCGTGAGGCAGAGAGCGATAGTGGCCTGTTGATTGCGAAATTGGCAAAAAACCAGGTAAAAAGCATCACATATTATGATGTTTGTGACAACTGGCTCGAAAAAAGATTGGTGGAAAATGCAAAAAAATGGGAGTTAATCAGACATGAAAATCCCAGCCCGATGTTTTTGAATACCAAAACCGACCTGAAAGAATATTTTGAAGGTCGTGAATTCTTTTTCCAAACCGATTTTTACATCCGACAGCGTAAAAAATGGAATATTCTGCTTGATAACAATCACAAGCCTCTGGGTGGAAGGTGGAGCTTCGACAGTGAAAACCGGCTGCGGTATCCCAGAGAAAAACAAGCACCTGAGGTCATCTTTCCTTTAAAGGATCGTTATTTTACAGAAGCTGCATCTTATGTCATGCAGCAATTTCCACAAAATCCAGGTCTCATTTCGGACACTTTTAGATATCCGGTGACGCATCAGGAAAGCGAGAATTGGCTTTCTTTGTTTCTGAAAGCGCGCCTTCCCGAATTTGGCCCCTATGAAGATGCCATAGTATCCAACGAAAACATACTGAATCACAGTGTTTTGTCACCTTTACTCAACAATGGTTTGCTTACGCCCGATCAAGTGATACAGCATACATTGTCACATGCAGCCAATCATTCCGTGCCCCTCAATAGCCTTGAGGGGTTTCTTCGGCAAATCATTGGCTGGCGCGAATTCATACGGGGGGTATATGTGTTTCGGGGAAGCAAGCAGCGGACCACCAATTTTTGGAAATTTGAAAACAAACTGCCATCGACGTTTTATTCAGGGACAACGGGCATTGAACCTTTGGACAAAACGATCAAAAAAGTGAATGAAACAGCCTATTGTCACCACATTGAGCGGCTGATGGTTCTGGGCAACTTTATGTTGCTCAACGAGATACACCCCAACGAAGTCTATCGCTGGTTCTTGGAAATGTTTATTGATGCCTGGGACTGGGTGATGGTGCCTAATGTATATGGCATGAGCCAGTTTGCCGACGGTGGTTTGATGGCAACAAAGCCCTATATCAGTGGCAGCAATTATCTGATGAAAATGAGCGACTATAAAAAAGGCGACTGGCAGCTTATTTGGGACGCATTGTTTTGGCGGTTTTTGAGCCAACAAAGAAATTTCTTCAGCAAAAACCCACGACTGAACATGCTGTTGAATACATTTGATAAAATGCAAACTGAAAAGCAACAAATGCTCCTGCGGATTGCTGAAAATGCCATCTCGGCCTCTCGCCGGCAATCCACATGAATTGGTTCAGAGGTAAAAAAAAACTGCCCCATGAGGCAGTTCTTTTTTTTTAAATCAGGTTCTCATCCCAGCTAAATGAAAACAAAGTTTTCTTTTGAGGTGTTTTTCTCGCAATAATGACATGCCAGCTTGATGTTGTTTTCCTCGTCGTATAATACCTCGAAGCGCGTTGGCACCTCTTCTTTATTGGTAATGCAATTGGGATTGAAACATTTCACGATGCGGTCGACTTTTTCAGGAATTTCAACTGTTGACTTGCTCACCACCTCATAGTCCTTTATTTCGATCAGCGTTGCCGAAGGAGCAACCAGCGCAATTTTGTTGATTTCGACATGTTCGAAATACTTATCACTCACTTTGATGATGCCCTTTGAGCCAAATTTTTTACTCTCGAGGTTTACCCCAAAATAGAGTGGATTGGGTAGTTTGTCAAGTCCAAGGATTTTGATCACCTGAAACACTTTTTCGGTCGGGATGTGGTCGATCACTGTACCATTGCTGATGGCCGAAACGATCAGCTCTTTTCTTTTATCGCTCATTGTTTGTGGGATTTTTCGGTTTTCTTAATTCACTTGCAGGATAGAAGCCATCAAAGCCTGACGGACATAGAGTCCGTTTTGAGCTTGCTGAAAATAGTAAGCCATGGGATTCTCATCCACATCGGTATGGATTTCGTTGACGCGTGGCAGGGGGTGTAAAATCTTCAGATTAGGCTTTCCGTTGGATAGCATGCTGTTAACCAGGTTGTAAGAGTTTTTCACTTTTTCATATTCAAGCGGATCGGGGAAGCGTTCACGCTGAATTCGTGTCATATAGAGGATATCCGATTTAGGAATCACCTCAAGCATATCCGTGTATTGTTCATATTGAAGTTTGGCTTCCTTGATGTGTCTTTTCACTGCACTGGGCAGTTTCAGTTCGGCAGGCGACACAAGATGAAACCTTGTATTAAAATGGCTGAGTGCAATGGTGAGGCTATGAACGGTGCGACCATATTTCAGGTCGCCCACAAACGTAACGTCCAGATTGTCAAGTGTGCCCTGAGTTTTGCGGATAGAATACAGGTCGAGCAAGCACTGTGTTGGATGCTGATTGGCACCATCGCCGGCATTGATGATTGGAACGGGAGAAATTTCGCTGGCATAACGCGCCGAACCGTCAACGGGATGGCGCATCACAATCAGGTCGGCATATTTGCTCACCATCAGAATGGTATCTTTGAGCGTTTCACCTTTCTGAACACTGGTGGTGGCCGCACTGCTGAAACCTATCACACTGGCACCCAACTGATAAGCAGCGCTTTCAAAACTCAGGCGCGTCCGTGTTGATGGTTCAAAAAACAAGGAGGCAATCACTTTGCCTTTGAGGATATCCTGCCGCGGCTGCTGTTCAAATGTCTCGGCATAATCCAGAATGCGGATCATCTCCTCTTTGGAATAGTCGTTGATGGAAACAAGACTTCGGTTTTTCATGGATTGAAATGGTATTAATTTAAATGATTAAAATGATGCTGAAAAAAATGGCAAAAAAAAGACGGCTTTTGCCGTCGAATGAAAATAACAATGCTTTGTCCATCCTTACGGAAGCAAAGTTCGTGATATATAACCTGTTTTTGATGGACATTTCCGATTGAATAACCGGAGTACAAAAGTAAGGTATTCTGTTTGCTGCTGTGCTGTATGACCTAAAAGATATAAAGATTTTTTTAACAAACCGATCGCATCCTTCAACCCACTATCAGCACAAATTTACCTATTTCATTTGCATACAACATGTTAGATAAACTAATATTACAGGCCTGAATTCCCTAAACTTGGATTGATATTTTATTCATAAACCATTAACACCTGGTTTAAAGTCATTTAATATTGGCAACATAGCTTCGCAAGCGTTTGCAAAAAAGTTAAATCATAACAATGGCTACAGGCATCATCATTGAGCTTTCCTACAAAAAAGGATATGGGTTTTTAAGGGAAATTCGCAGTGGAAAAATCCTTCGTTTTGACCTTTCTGATCAAAACGAAGGATTGGTAAAAAATCGGATGGTAGAATTTAATGTGTTGGAGCTCGACCCCGGTGCTTTGGCCATCAACCTGCGGATGATGCTTTCGGAGGCACAATCAAACAATTAGAACTCAACCATAATACCAACAGTTGGCAACACAGTTCCGGTGGTGTTTGGAATGCCTTTCAGCACATAACGGGTGTTGTTGTCGGTGGTCACAAACTGCCCGTTTTCATCCTTAATACGCACATAATTGTCCTGGCCTTTCGCCTGATAATTGTAAACATTCTGAATATCAAGGTAGAGCATCAAGCTCCAGCGATCGTAGAAAAACTTTTTATCAACCCTGATATCCAACTGGTGATAGGGATCAAGACGCAGCTCATTCAGCCTTGCAAAGTCAGGATAGGTACCGCCCTGCGCATCGAAAGCAGCTATAAGCGATGATTTATCGAGATCCCATGGTGTATATGGCAGGCCGCCATCAAAGCGCCATTTAGCACCGATGATCCAATTTCCTTTCAGGCTTTTGGTGACTGTGAGTGCGCCAATGTGCCTAAAATCCCAGCTGGATGGAATGAGCTCCTGATTTTTATCTTCAAATTCGCTTCTGACAAAGGTGTAGCTCATGATCAGGTTCAGGCCGGATTTAAGTTTGGTGCGGTTTACCAATTCAAAACCATATGCCCTACCCTGTCCTGTTGAAACAACTGCTTCGTTTCCAAGCACGCCATAATCGGCACCGCGGTTGGCAAGATTGATGCTGTCTTTGATGGAAAAAGGATAGCGGTCGTAACCTTTGAAAAATCCTTCGATGGAGAAAAACACCTCATCTTTGGGGATAAATTGCAAACCTGCAATAAAGTGGTTTGCCGAAATATACTTCAGCTCATTTTCCTTGTTCACGAGCAGTCCATCTCCATCGCGATAGCCCAGCGTGGTGTATGCAGGCAACTGATAATACCTGCCCACATTTGCAGTTACAGCCCATTTTTCTGACAGCACATAAGAAGCCGAAATCCGGGGTGAAAGCTGATCGAGCGGATTCATCATCGAAGCACTGTAGTTGTTGAAATCGGTGCGCAATCCGGCAGAAAGTGTCAACCTGTCGCCAGCGAAGTTTTTGCTTAGCTGTGCCGAAGCACTGAATTTCATCATTTTAAGATCGCTCTGATAATCGAGCAAGAGTGGGCCGGCATCGGTGTAAATATTCTGCTTGGTGGTGGTGTTGTACTTAGCATACTCTGCCCCTGCTGAATACACAAATTTGTAGTCGCCATAGCGGATGTTGTTTTCAAAACGAACCTTGTTTTCAATCTCTTGCGAGCTGTAGTCGAGTATTTTGGGCAGGCTTTCGTTGTTTTCCGGATATTTGTAGCTGGTGTTGTTCAACATATTTCTGCTCACAACAAGCGTTTGAAAACTCTTGGCTTTAAAGTGCTTGTAAACAGCGCCGATGGCATAGCTCCACTGCTCATTCACAGGGAGATAAGCCAGGATATATTCCTGATCTTCGGTAGGATTTTCAATTCCTGTGTTGAGCCTGAACTGGTCGAGTGATCCGATGCTCACGATGGTGAGTTCGTTGGCCTTGTCGAATCGTGTTTTCCATTTCAGTTGATAATCATTGAAAGTGGGCAAAAAAGGAAGTCCGATGACATCGAACAGGAATTGCAGATAGGAACGGCGGGCTGAAACAATAAAACTCGATTTTTCACCAGCAGGGCCGTCTGCTGTGAGGCTAACCTCAGAAGCACCAAGGCTCCCGCGAAACTTCACTTTCTCTTTATTGCCCTCTTTTTGAGTAAACTCAAAAACACCGCTCAGGGCATTTCCCCTGTTGGCCGGAAACGCACCAGAATAATAATCCACACCACTGATGAAATCTGCATTCAAAATGCCTACAGCACCACCCGATGAACCTTGGGTGGCAAAGTGATTGATGTTGGGAATTTGAACGCCGTCAAGAAAGAAAGTAGCCTCTGTCGGACCACCGCCACGAATGATGATATCGTTGCGGAACGAAACACCTGATCCAACACCGGGAAGTGACTGAATGACCCTCGAGATGTCCCTGTTGCTGCCAGGGCTGGTTTCAATCTCTGATACGCCAAATTTTTGAAGTGAAAGCGGGCTTTCTTCGGTGCGAACAAATGGATTGGCTTTCACCTCAACTTCCTGAAGGGCAACCCCAGCATTTTCCATTCTGATTTCAACAAATTCTATTTTGGAATTCGTTACCTGAATTTCATTGGAAACAGTGTTTTTGTAGCCCACATAGGTTGCTTCGAGGCTGATGAATCCAGGTTTCAATCCCGTTATGAGAAAGCGTCCGTCAAAGTCGGTGGTTGCGCCGATGGTGGTACCTTTCACCACCACATTGGCAAAAGGAAGCGGCTCGTTACTTGTTTGGTCTATCACCCTTCCTTCCACCTGTCCATTTTGCGCCATCAACGAGGATGAGCACATCAGGAATACAACTGAAAAGAAAAAATATGTAATGCTTTTCATGTCTTATTTATCAATTGCGAGTGTGATTTGTTTGAAAATTTCCAGTGCTGTGGTGTGCTTGCTGATGTCGGTATAGAGCTTACCATCCTGACCAGCGAAAGCACCATGACCAATGGGGTTGAGATAATAAACCGGCATACGGTCATTCAGGTCAACATCCACAGCATAAACGAGTGAGGGTTGTGCCGAAGTTTTGTAGTTTGGATATTCGCTAAACTTGTCGTTCGACCAAAATTTGTTCCAATCCCAGGGTTGGTTCACTTCAACAAGCAGCCTGAACTTCTCAGGCAGCACCTCTTTGGTTGCAGCCGACAGGCGGAAATTCCCGGTAGGGGTTGCGCCTGTGTAGGCATCTGCTACAGGATTTTCAGGGGTGGGCATAGCCTCCTGCTCCGAAATGTTCTCGCGCCGATGAACCCAATAAGGCAAGGCTGCAGGCCTGATGCTTTTGCCAGGGACCTTGAGCCAACGTCCATCGCCTGCATCACCATACTGGAAGAATCCAGAACCAATGGAGCGGGTTACAAACAAAGTCTGAATGAGCTTTCCATCGGGTGTCTCGAGCCAAATGGCAAAAGTGGGGTGGTTGTGGGCTTTGCCGGCCTCGAAAGACACCGTCAGGGCAGGACTGGTTTCGCCAAACTTTTTCTCAATCACAGGAACCACCTCATTGTCAGCAGTTTTTGATGGAGTTTGACAAGACCACATGAAGGAAATCACAACCAACGGAAGGAACAATTTAGAAAATCTGAATGTTTTCATACGTTTTGTTAATTTGAAAAAAAACAAAACGATACCAAAAATGTTCAGCATGCATAACAAAAAAAAGCCCTGTCTCCGACAGGGCTTTTCGTTGGATTTAAATAAGTTTACTGATTGAGCATCACCGGCATAACAAGCATCAGAATGTCTTCGCTCTCGTTGTCGTTGTCCACGGGGAAAAGAATGCCTGCCCTGTTTGGGGCCGACATTTCGAGGCGAATTTCAAATTGATCGAGGTTATTCAGCATTTCCTGAAAGAAGCGGGAGTTGAAACCAATTTCGAGGTCATCCCCTTCGTAACTACAACTCAGTCTTTCTTTGGCTTCGTTGGCATAGTCGAGATCTTCGGCTGAGAGGAACAATTCCTGACCGCTTATTTTAAACCTGACCTGATGGGTGCTTTGGTTGGCAAAAATGGCAACACGCCGCAGGGAGTTGAGCAAGGCAGCACGATCGATGGTCAGCTTATTGGGATTCAATGTGGGGATAACAGCCTCATAATTGGGATATCGGCCTTCGATCAGACGGCAGATCATTTTCACATTTGAGAAGGTGAAGTGGGCGTTGGTTTGATTAAACTCAATGGCCACGGTTTCATCCTGACGCGATGCGAGAATGTTTTTAAGCTGGTTGATGGGTTTTTTGGGCAGGATAAACGAGGCACTGATGTCGCTTTTAGCGTCTAACCTTCTGTAGCGCACGAGCTTGTGGGCATCCGTTGCAACAAAGGTGATGTGCTCTTCGCGCAGCTCGCACAAAACGCCCGACATGGCAGGCCGCAATTCGTCATTGCCGGTCGCAAACACCGTTTTATCGAAAGCATTCACCAGGAGCTCACCCTTCAACTCGACACGACTCGTATCGCTGATCTCGGGAAGTCGGGGAAACTCGTCGCTGCGATGACCGGCCAGCTTAAACTTGCCTTCGCCTGCCAACAGCTCGATGGTCAGGGTGTCGGGATGAATCTCGAAGGTGACAGGAATATCGGGAAAAGTCTTCATTATTTCCAGCAAAATCCTGGCAGGAATAGCTACTTCGCCCTGACCTTCAACCAAATCCGGTGAAAGTCCGATAACCATGGTTGTTTCGAGGTCGGAAGCAACAATGGTAAGTTCGTTTTCCCTGATGCGGAAGAGAAAATCATCGAGGATTGGCAGGGTGTTGTTGGAATTCAGTACACCGCTCAGGGCCTGAAGGCTGCGTAACAGTTTGAGACTCGTGATGATAAATTTCATAGTAGGATATTTTTTCTCAGCGTAAAATTATACAAATAATTGCATGTAACAACGAAAAATTGCCACACACATGTTAAGTTGATTTTTGTTTTCTGAAATGCACCCGCGACTCCGTTCCATTGAGCAGCCTTTTGATGTTCTTACGGTGTGTCCAGGGTAAAAAAATGGCCACGAACACAGCCAAAACAAGGTATGTCCAGTGCGGAGGTGGAAACACGAAAAAAACAAAAAACGGAAATGTAACGCCAGCAGTGATACTTGCAACGGAAACATAGCGTGTTGTTATGAGTAGAAAAACAAAGATGGCAACTGCCACCCATGCTGCCAGGGGAAACAAACCGAGGCCTACGCCCAGTAAGGTGGCCACACCCTTACCACCTCTGAATCCTGCAAAAAGAGGTAAAGTGTGTCCGACCACTGCCGCTGCCGCTGCGGCAATATAAAGCCACGGTGATACTTCACCTGCTTCAAAAAAAGACATCACCATTTCAACCAAAGCTACGGCCAGATATCCTTTGAACACATCCATCAGCAGCACCGGAATGCCCGCCTTCACACCCAGCACCCTGATGGTGTTGGTTGCACCGGCGTTTCCCGAACCCTCGTTGCGCACGTCAACACCGTAAAACCACTTGCCCACCCAAACTGCTGTAGGTATTGAACCCAGCAAGTAGGCAATTACAATCGTAAGCACCATTCCTGTCATCTTCTTATTTTTTAGAGTCCCTGATTTTGCATCTTTCTCAAAAAGTCGACCATTTTGCGCTTTGTGGAGATGGTGAACTCGTAGCGGCCGCCTTCTTCCGGCTTGTTCACGATACGTTTATCATCCTTCACCTCCATCAAGGCAGTATTGTACATATTATTTGAAGACAATGTTTGTAAAACGCCATTTTTGAAACTGAAAAAATACCACGATTTGCTGTCAGGCATCAGATAAAGGTTCACTGCATCGCCCGAGCGGCTTTGTTCGATCTCTAAAAATCCGTTGATGGCTTTGTTCACCTGCGTTTTTCCAATGTTGGCAAGGTGCAGCGCACCCGCACTCACAAATGACCGTGTTGCTTGATTCCACTTCAGTGTCAGATGACTGAATACCAATGTTTTATTAATAACTTCGGGGACTTTTCGGGGAGCGCCGTACAAAGAAATTTCATTGGTCAGCTTCTCAAAATCCCCGTCAGAAAGTTGGTCACGGACAGCAGGCAGGTAAAATTTTTCAAAGCCGTCGCTGGCAGGCAAGCGGCTGTTGTTCAGGCTGTCGGCCATCATTTCGGTCAGTTTATCATCCAGCAAAAAATTCATTGACAGCAATACATCCAAATACATCGAATCGGGAATCATCTTATATATGTATGACCCGTGAGCTTTCACCTCAAACATGGTGAGTTTTAGATTTAGCGGGATGGCAGCACGACCTTCCACCACACAGCGATGCGTGCTAAGTTCGAGCAGATGCGGGCCCCGAGCACCATTAGCAGGATCAATCACATACGACAAAGTGTTTTTGTTGAAACTCACCAACCCGGCTGCCGGAGCGAGCAATTGGTCAGAGGCAGATCGCGGAGATTGCAGGAATGCAGCATAGTAACTGTCGGAGAAGGGCGCAAAATAAAAACCGTTTCTTACTGGCATACCAGCCGTATCGGCATTTTTTTGCGCAACAGGTAAACGCACATCCTGCGGATCGATCAGGGTGTCGAATGCCACGAAAGGCAGCAAATCTTCCGTACACTGATGCACAATTTGGTAGCCACCTTTGAACCGCAACAATTTGTTTCCCGATTCCAGGCTTACGTCTCCGGCAAATTTAAACCAGGGGTTCAATTGAAAATTCTGTGATGCAGCAATGGAACCCTGCGCGATGGTTTTTCCATTTTCATCGTTGCTGATGTTGCTGAAGTGAATGTTTGAAATCTGATTATTCACATCCAAATAGTCGTATAATCCACTGGCTATCATTTTTTTACGACTTAAAATCCTGACACTGGCATCGGTAAAAGTGTGCGTCATTTCGCTTGTGTCGGCAATGATGACGGCTTTTGCCAAGGGCTGCATCTCGGCATCCTTGGCAATGGTTACGATGGAATCGGATGGAAAAACAGCAGCATCACCCACACGGATAATCTTGACATCTTTGGCAAGAATCTGATAATTGGCAAGGTCGTAATTGGCCCTCAAACAGAAAAAGGAAAGCGAATCCTGCGCAGGGTGGGTGGAGGTAAAGCCTGATCCACTGAGGTTGATACGTATCAGATCTTTGAATGTAAGCTGATTGAACTCATACTGTTTGCTGATTTTATTGTTGTTAAGCACCACAGTTTGCTGGTCCATGTTCCAAAAGGCCTCATCAAGAGAGCAATCATATTGGTTGAAGGGGAAAGATAGCCGGCTGGCAGCATTGATATGATTGAAAACACCCGTACGGCTCCCAAAATCGATATGGGTAAGGTAGTCGTTAGCTTGAAATGCCACGCGGTTGGTGTTGGCAGCCAGCAATCTGAAATCAGCAGTATCAGCAATAAAGGCATCACCAGACATGCTGAAAAACCGTGAGTCTACGGTGACATCATCAAATTTCAGGCTGCCACTGGCAGTCATACCATCTGGGGATAGTTTCATCAGGCCGGCAAATTTTGTAAGTCCAAAAAGCTCATAATGAGAGCTATCGGTTTGAAGCATCATGTAGTTGCTATCAATTTGCCAATCCATCGCCAACGATTTTCCGGTACCCACAGGAAAACCAACAGGTGCATCCTGACGCTGCATTTCATGCAGCTCGAGTGGCGCTGTCACTTGCTCTGGTGCAAACAAAAAGTGTTTTGAAAAGGCATCCGAAGTGAGATAATGCAGGCGACCCATCCCCTGAAATCCGTCATTCGACAACCTCAGTTGGGTATAATATGTGGCCAAACCGCTAAACATTGGATATCCATTAGTAGGCACATGATGCTCGAAACCAAGTGAATAGTCTGGCATCACGACCAAAGGTTCCCGAAAAGCCGGAAAAATGCCCCCTGATGCCAGATAACCTTCAAATCGCAAATTATCGGTAGAAAAGTTATCCAGGCTGTCAATTTCAAAAGGATCGATCACATAATAAAAGGTGTCACGCTTGAGGGCTCCTTGCTGAATACTTTTATCGTCATAGTAAACATAGCTTTCGCTGTTACTTGTAAAGACGGGAAAACGCGGCAGATTCTTTACTCCCGACTTGTTGAATGTCTCGTCGATGCGAAGTGTGCCGGTCAGATCGGCGAGCACATTGCGCAGATACACATACCTGGGTTTTTCTACGGATGATTGCTTCGTTTGTTCAGGCACTTTGATTGCAAGCGAATCGATTTTGGAGAAATTGAGCTTGAAGGCATTGTATTCAAAATTTGCCGTCTGCGAGTAAAACTCAAACAGTCCGGCTTTAACAAGTCCAGCAAAAACAAAGTCGCGGTCTTTTTTAAGTACAATTTTTTCATTATCAGGAAACAATTCAACACCCTGTGATTCACTCAGGGTGATGCTGCTGATGCCGTTCAAAGTAAGATCGTTGTTTTGTAAATTGAGAATGAAATTGGGTGTATTCATTTCGGTAACCGACTCAAAACGAATCACATCGTAATCGCGTAAGCCAAAAGGCGCTTGAGTAACAGCGTCGAAGTGTTCGCCAATTATTGCTTTTTCCGACTTGCTATCATAGATCAGGTATCCTTTCGAAGCCAATCTCAGGAGCTGGGCCGCCACTTGTTCGGGAGGTTTGCGGAGGTATTCGGACAAAAATAGCAGGTTCATTTCGCGCTCAATGCCATGTTCTTTTCTGTAGCGGGCAATGGCTGCAACTGGGTTCTCGGCATCGATGCCCTGCAATTGGTCATAATCCTTTTGTGTGAAGTAGTCCGAAGATTCCGCCCATGCCTCACTGCGGGTTTGCAGGCCCGGTGCATTTTTAAATTGCATGAACGGTTCTGCCGTATTCCAAATGCAAGCCTCGGCAAAAATATTGATATCATGATAGTTATCAAAGAATGGGCCATCAGGGATGCCTTTCAGCGACCTGAAAAAGTTGAGCTGATTGCGCGCCTGATCAAACCTGAACCAAAGCCCCGGATGCGAAATGGAGTCGGTTCCAAGGTAAATGGAAACTGCTGCTTTTTCTGACTGAATCCTGTCCCTTGTGAAGATAAAATTGGATGCACGCACGCGCAGCTGAATTTTTCCATCGCGTAAAAAAGTTACCACTGCAGGATTATATTGATCACCACTGCCGGCAAACGTAGCTCCTTCCAGGATAATAGCACCCCGGTACAGCACATTTGGAAACAATCCATCCACCTCATAATCTGACAAGTAAGAGGTAAAGCGCGGGAAAGAAGTTTTTTCACCGGGCGGACTATTGAATACCTGTTCGTGCAACCGCCCCAACACCGCAAAAGGAAAATAATCAGGATACCGAAGCACAGCAGAGTCGGCAACGAAACCCGAACCAACAAGATCGATGTTGTATGTTGATAGCGATGCGGCAACCTCGTCCATGCCGGCAAATCGCTGCCACCGCAGCTTTCCGCTTTGGCCTGTCCACCGATTTTGTCCGAAGAGCAAAGTGCCGGTTGTTTGCTCAATAACGGTACTATCCTTTCTGGATGAACCCACAATCGCCCCATTCAGCAGCAGGCCAAGCGATGTACCGTTCCATTCAAAATGCCAATCATTTCCACGATAATACCACGAAACCGTACCTTTTCCACCAATCTTTCGCATTTCGATCCAATCGTTTGTTGCCTGAAGCATCGCTTCTAACTCATCGTTGCGGTTGTGGGCCAACAGCTGTTCATAATGACTAAGCCATGAATGGAGGTTTTCGTCCTGATTGGTTTTGGTTTTCAGGTGATTAACGCTTTTTAGCAGTATCAGATACTGGTGGTGTGTTTTAAGTTTCATTTGCCAGGCAGCCAAAGCAATTCCTGCAATGCGTTGACGCTCCGCAACACTTAAAGTGTTGTTCCAATTGCGTTTGAAAACGTCAAGATGTGGCTTTGCGAGGTCTTTGTCCTTGTTGCTTGTCAAACTTTCAAAAAAAGAATCAAGTTCTGCAACAAAAGTATCGCTGTTGCCCGTAAATGGAATAACACGCTGCGCTTCAACATTTTGCGCACACAGCATGCCAAAAATAAATATCAGCAGGAAGATCTTTTGAAATCGGAAAGGAGCATTCACCACATGAAGCGAGAATAATGCACCCCTTTTCATCATTAATGCTTGCTTTGGCAGGTTTATTTTTTTTGGAAGGCAACCGCCACCCACCTGTTGGCGGTTGAATGATTCAATTGATTCAGGCCCAGCGAAACAGCTTTTTCAGTGATGGCCGGCAAATCTTCGATATAAAAACCACTCATCATAAGTGTGCCAGCCGGAAGCAATGCATGCACGTAGTGATGCATATCTGCAAGCAGAATGTTTCGGTTGATGTTGGCGATCACCACATTGAAGCGGCGGTTGCCGATGGTGGCAGCATCACCTAGAAGCACCTCAATATCAGGCACTTCATTCAGTCGGATGTTGTCAAGCGCATTGCTGTAAGCCCAACTATCATTGTCAATGGCAACAACATTGGTGGCACCCATTTTGCGGGCGAGAATGGCAAGCACTGCTGTTCCCGACCCCATGTCGAGCACAGATTTGCCTTTAAAGTCCATGCGCAGCATCATGGCCAGCATTTGTGAAGTGGTTTCGTGATGAGCGGTGCCGAACGACATGCGTGGCTCGATGAGCAGGTCGAAGGCAAAGGCAGGGTCGGGTGCGTGGAAAGGCGCCCGAACCCTGCATTGTGAATTGATGATGACTGGCTCGTAGGCCGACTCCCACAGGGCGTTCCAGTTTTTATCGGGCAAAGGTTCTGAACTGATGAGTTTAAACTTCTCAAATTCATTATCTTGCATCATTTCCTCCAATGCGGTGGCATTAAAGACAGAGGACTCAACATATGCTTTGAAGAAATTTTCTTCTGTTAAAAAACTGTCGAAACCCAGTTCGACCAGGTTGGCAGTAAAAATTTCAATCAAATCATCATCATCCGGAACGCTGAATGTGAGTTCGAGAAAAGCCATTTATTTCGCGATTTTGCAAATTTCAACAAACTCTTCGGCTTTGAGCGAAGCACCGCCCACAAGTCCGCCATCCACGCCTGGTTGGGCAAACAATTCGGCAGCATTTTTCGACGTACAGCTTCCCCCATACAGGATTTTTGTGTCGGCAGCAACCTTTTCACCATATCGCTCTGTGATCAGTGTGCGGATGTAGGCATGCATTTCGGCAGCCTGCGAAGGTGTGGCATTGATACCGGTTCCGATGGCCCAAACGGGTTCGTAGGCAATGATAACTTTTTCAAATTCCTCTGTATCAAGGTGGAAAAGGCCATGACGTACCTGCCGTCTAACGACTTCAAAATGTTTTTCAGCCTCTCTTTCGGGCAAGGATTCGCCGACGCAAAAGATGGGGATGATGTCGTGCTCAAGCGCCTGATTTACTTTTGCAGTAAGCATTTTATCATCTTCTTCGAAATATTTTCTTCTTTCGCTGTGACCAATAATGCAATATTCCACCTGCATGGATTTGAGCATGCTGGCCGACACTTCACCAGTGTATGCACCGGCTTCGAAGGGAGAAAGGTTTTGTGCTCCAACATGGAAAAATTCCTCCTGGGCATAATCAGTGGCCATTTCCAGATAGGGGAAGGGCGGACAAATGATCACTTCAGATTTGAGTTCAACATCCTCCAGGAGGTCGATCAGCTCTTCAACCAATTGCTCTGCCTCCTCAAAGCCAAGGTTCATTTTCCAGTTTCCTGCAACAATTTTTGTACGCATATGTTTGATATTTAAAGGTGTAAATTCTATGATGTCAGTCTGATTCGTGGGTCAAGCAGCCCATAAACAATGTCAACAAATGTATTAATTATTATCAACATAACAGCAATCAATAAAACTGAACCCATTAAAACAGGGAGATCAAATTGCTCAAGGGCGTCCACGATCACCACACCAATTCCTTTCCAGTCAAAGACATACTCAACAAATACAGCACCTGCCAGAAGGGATGCAAACCAGCCGGAAACGGCGGTTACAACCGGATTTAGTGCATTACGAAGGGCATGCCTCCAAACAACGGCACGGTTGCTGAGTCCTTTGGCGCGGGCTGTCCGGATAAAATCTTGTGATAGCACCTCCCTTACCGAACTACGCGTAAGTTCAGTTACAATCGCCAGTGGCCTGATTCCCAAAGTAAAAGCTGGCAAGATCAGGTTCTTTAAATCGAGATAAATCCCATTTCCGTAATGATCAACACTATACATGCTGCCAAACATGCTTAAACCGGTATAGTCGGCCAGTAGAAAAGCAAAAATCCATGCAATGAGGATAGCTGCAAAAAAGGAGGGCAGCGACATACCAAAAACGGTGATGATCAGCACGAGTTTATTCAACAGTTGGCTGTCTGCCATCGCAACAAGTGCACCTACAACCACCCCTGCAATCATGGCGAACAAGATGGAAACAACGGCCAGCAGCAAGGTCTTTGGAAGTGCGTCGGCGAGTATTTCAACAACAGGCCGTTTGCTTTTCCACGACTGCCGCAGATTTGGACTTTTGATACCAACAGCAGCCGAACCCAATTGAATGCTGAATATTTGTCCGGCTACGGCCGTGCCCGCAATATCGTCAGCATTGCCCGCCGGGTGGCTGATAAAAACAGGAGAAAGATCGGCCAAAAAACGAAGGTATTGTTTGTGAATGGGCAGGTGAAGGCCCATTTCGGCGCGAATGGCCTGAAGCGTGGCCTCATCGGTGCGCTGACCGGCCATCATGCGGGCAGGATCGCCCGGTAAAACGGTAAACAGAAAAAAAACGACGGTTAAAACGCCGAGGAGCACCATCAAGCCGTATAGCAAGCGCCTGATTGCAAACCGTATCATGGTGTTGGAACGGCCTGGTTAAGCAAGATAAGCTGCTGCTTGTTCCATGCAGCTTCGTCAGGAAAGTCGTTGTGATGCCATTTGTTCACTACCTTGCCCTTATGAAACAACACCAAACCCGGATTTGACCGGATCATCGTCTTCAGCACAATGTCATCGGCATAGAAAACCTCCGTTTCGAAGCCGTTTTTCAGTTTCCACGCTTCGGCTTCTTCAGGAAGGCTTGCTGTCAGAACAAGGTGATTGGCGCCTTTTTGACGGAGGAGATTCATCAATTGAGCCAAATGATTGCTACCACGTTTGCTGATTTTTTCCAAATCATACGCCACAATCACATACATCATTTCCGATTGGAGCACAAAGTCCGTGAAGTCATTTCCGGCAGCATCTTCAGCCCGCAGGTTGTGCGCGAGCAGGGGTGCGTCTGTAACAAACCGCTGATCGACAAACTCCCAGTTTGCCAGCCAAACGGTGTCGTTCCATGGATAGTCAGGAGAGAGGTATTCTTTTGTTTCGCCTGTGTTTTTATTTCGGTATGTCAGATAAACCTTTGCTTCGGCTTGCTCGTTTGCCGTCATTTGATTCCCAATTTTCCAGGCCCTGAAATCCAGCATGGGCAGGTGCTGATAATTATACCAGCTAAACGCTGCGAAACCACCCATCAGCAGCAAACCCACCATCAGATGACGGAGCTGTGGAATTTTTTTGAGTTGATTGTCTTTATCGAAGAGCACGGTGATTACAAATACCATCAACACCAGGTTTTTATAAAAAGTCTGCCAGTTGGTAAGTTTAATGGCATCGCCAAAGCAGCCGCAATCGGGCACTGGGGCATACAAGGCATCATAAAAGGTGAGCAATGTGAAGAATACCATGACGATAGTCAGGATTCGTGCCGTAAGCTTTGGCAACAGGTTTATCAACAAAGCTGCCCCAATGGCAAACTCGAGCGAGCTCAGAAAAATGGACAAGAACAACGACAGGCTGTTGGCCCATTCTGTTCCGTAGGCCTCAAAATAGTCCTGCAATTTGTAAGCGGTTCCAAGTGGGTCAACACCTTTAACAAAACCACTGAAAACAAAAACAGCACCTACAATCCACCTGCTCAACACCTTTATATAGGACTTCATATTTTTTATCCTTTAAAACCAAGAAGAATCAGGGCGAAAACACTGTAGTTGATGATGTCGAAATAATTGGCATCCAGCCCCTCACTCACGATGGTATTCCCTTGATTGTCTTCAATTTGTTTAATACGCAGGAGTTTCATCAAAATGATATCAGTGATCGAACTCACGCGCATGCTCCGCCATGCTTCATCGTAATCGTGATTTTTTCGGTTCATCAGCGCAAAGGCTTCCTGCAAAACAGATTCCAATGCTTCAGCGGCTTCCCGATGAGGCAGGTCGGCATGTTCGGCAACACCCCTTCTCAATTGAATGATGGCCATGGCCGCGTAATTGATGATACCAACAAATTCATTATCAACTTCTTCATCCACCATTTTGACCGATTTAAGCTGAATGCTCCTGATTCGGCGTGCTTTAATAAAAATTTGGTCGGTGAGTGAGCTCACGCGGAGCACGCGCCAGGCGGTTCCGTAGTCTGACATTTTCTTCTCGAAAAGCTGCAAACAGTGACTGATGATGAATTGAAAACCTTGGTTCGTATCGTTGCTCGACATAAATATAATGATCTATTCGCTACTTTTGTTTCACGTTGCCCTTAGGGTGGGAAACGAAGGGATAAAATTACACCAAATTCATGAAACACCATGTTTGAGTTAAAGGGTAAAAATATTGGCGGAGTCAGACCCTTGATTATGGGCATTTTAAACTTAACGCCCGACTCTTTTTTTCCTGCCAGCCGCATTTCTGATCATATGCAGCTGCTTCAAACGGCTGAACGAATGATTGCATGCGGGGCGGATATGCTCGATTTGGGGGCTATGTCATCGCGTCCGGGGGCCGCCATCATCACCGAAACCGAGGAGCGAAACAGATTGCTGCCGGCGCTCCGTGCTATTGCGCACCACTTTCCCCAAACCATCCTATCGGTTGATACATTCAGGAGTACCATTGCAAATGAGGCTTTGACGATGGGTGCAGACCTTATCAACGATATCTCCGGCGGTGAATTCGACCCACAAATGCCTGCTCTGATTGGATCGCAAAATGTTCCGTATGTGTTGATGCACATGCACCGCAATCCAGAGCAGATGCAGGAATCGCCACTCGGCGAAGAAGCATTTGATGTGGTACGCCAATTTTTCAAACGACAAACGGCACTTTTTGAGGCACATGGTGCAAATCGTTTGATTTGCGACCCTGGTTTTGGTTTTGGAAAAACACTTACAGCAAATTACCAACTCCTTGCACAGTTGGATCAACTTGTGCCCCCCTCCTACCCTTTGCTGGTTGGATTATCTCGTAAATCTATGATATACAAGTTATTAGGAACAAATCCAGAACAAGCCTTGAACGGTACAACCGCACTGAACATGGCAGCCTTGCTCAAAGGAGCTGCCATCCTGCGGGTTCATGATGTGAAAGAAGCCAAAGAAACTGTTGAACTCTATCTTCAGATAACAGTTATGACTCATCAGCCGTAAATCCCGTTCAAAGGATAATCGTAATGAGAAATCATGCGCAGCCTCAACACAAATCAATAACTTTGCAACCATAAATTATGATCCATTGATTCCTCTCATTCTTCCACTTTTCATCCAGATCCGGGTAGTGGACATCGTTGACATCTTTTTGGTGGCCAGCCTGCTCTACTCATTATATTATTTGTTGCGCGGCACTGCAGCCATCAACATCTTTTTAGGCATTGTCTCGATCTTTATTGTTTGGAAACTGGTTTCACTGCTGCAAATGGAACTTCTGAGCGAAATTCTGGGTGCTTTTGTAAGTGTAGGTTTCATTGCGCTGATCATCATTTTTCAACCTGAAATAAGGCAGTTTTTGCTTGCATTGGGCACACCAAATTTCATCAGGAAAAACAAAAATAAACTCAAACTGCTGGGTATCAGACTACTCGAAGAAGAAAAAAATGATTATTCCGGTCTCGTCAGCACCTGCACTGCACTAAGTGAAAAAAAAACCGGGGCGCTCATTATCCTGCGACGGCAGAACAAGCTCTTTGAATTTGTTCAAACCGGTGTTAAGCTCGACGCGCGCATCAGCAAAAGCCTGATCGAGAATATCTTTTTCAAAAACAGTCCGTTGCACGATGGCGCGATGATCATTGGCGACAACCGGATCATTGCTGCAGGCTGCATCCTGCCAGTGAGCCAAAAACTCGATTTGCCAGGCCGTCCTGGTTTGAGGCATAGGGCAGGTCTGGGCATCAGCGAGCAGAGCGATGCAGTGGCCATCATCATTTCCGAAGAAACCGGACACATCAGTCTCGCAGTAAGTGGCGAACTTAAACCCTGCGCCAATGCCAATGACATGTATGCGCTTCTGTCGGCCGAGCTGGGCCTGGATGACACATCCGCGCAATAAAAAGGCTATCTCCATTGCACCTCAACTCCGAAAAAACGCAGCAATGTCATACAATTACTGATTAAACCCAAGCAACATGCATTTTTTCACAGCTAATCTTCCAATGAAGTTGTTCAAAAACATCAATCGATGCCTGCCGGCCATCATCTTGTTGCTCATCGTGACAGCAGGCTGCAATAAAACCGAAACACCCGGGCCTGTTGAGCCCCAGGACCCGGAATTTCTCGAACTGCCAGCCTATATTAAAGGTTGTGATCTGGCCTTTCTGCCCGAAATCAGGAAAGACGGGATTGTTTTTAAAGATTTTGCTGGTGCTGCAGAAGACCCATTGATAACACTTCAAAAGGCAGGCATGAACGCTGTTAGGTTGAGGTTGTGGCATAGGTCAGGCGGAAACTACGACCTCTTTGATGTGGGCGATTTTTCGGCTGAGCTCCGGGATTTAAAATTGCCTGTCTGGTTGACGATTCACTACTCCGACACCTGGGCTGATCCGGGAGCACAGTTGAAGCCGGCGGCATGGGCCAACCTTGACTTCGAAACGCTCAAGGACAGTATGTATCAATACACCTTCCGGGTTGCTGCGCGTTTGCAACCTGCCATGCTCCAGATTGGCAACGAGATCAATCAGGGATTGCTGTGGCCCGAGGGACATGTTTCAAATGTTTATCAAATGCGCGCCTTGCTGGCCGAAGGCATCCGGGCCTGCCGCACAGCGTCGCCCAAAACGAAGATCATGCTTCATTATGCAGGCCATCAAAATGCATTACAGTTTTTTGAACCCTTCAAAAACCTCGATTTCGATTATATAGGCTTGTCGTATTATCCCATCTGGCATGGAAAAAGTCTTTCATCCTTAGGTGGTTCGATCAGTTCTCTCACAGAAGCATATGGTAAAAAAGTGATCATTGCCGAGACCAGTTATCCATTTAGTTTTGGGTGGGCCGACTGGACGAACAATGTCTTGGGCGACCAAACACAAATCATAAGCGATTACCCGGCAAGTCCTGATGGTCAGGCTGCCTATTTAAATGCACTGGATGAAACAGTGTTGCAGGCAGGAGGAATGGGCTGGTGCTATTGGGGGGCTGAATGGGTTGCCAGCAAAGGAGCTGAAGCAACCAACGGATCTTCATGGGAAAATCAGGCTTTATGGGATTTCGATTTCAAGGCATTGCCTGCGGTGAACCAATTCTTTCGGCCCATTGGTCAATAAAACTTAAAATGGCAAGCTTCATGATAATTAAGTTAAGATAATCATTTTCAATTATATAAATAGACACTCTTTGAATATTTTGCGGCGTGTTTATCCCTAAAAACAGGTGATTGTAAATAAAAATCAAGCCACAATGTGCCAGTTTAAAAATAAGTTGTATATTTGCACTCATTTTTGAGTTTAGCACGTCATAAAATATTTATCTAAAAATGAGCAAGAACGCCTTTATCCAGTACGTAGAAGATCAGGTTGCCGTTAAAGAATTTCCCTCTTTTCAGGCCGGTGACACCATCACTGTTACTTATAAAATCATTGAAGGAAATAAAGAACGTTTACAAAAATTTCAGGGTGTGGTCATTCAACGCGTGGGCGGTGGCCCCACAGCAACGTTTACTGTTAGAAAAATCTCCAACAATGTGGGCGTTGAACGTATCTTCCCGGTATCGTCACCTTTTATCGACGAAATTGAAGTGAACAAAAAAGGACGGGTTCGGAGAGCACGCATTTTCTACCTTAGAAACCTTCGCGGGAAAAAGGCACGTATCAGAGAAGCTCGCCGCTAGTTGTTTGGCACAAAAAATATCAAAATCCTGGTCTTTGATCAGGATTTTTTATTTTCGGAGGTTTCGTTGCCTGACCACTTCGTAGCAGGCAATTCCTGCAGCAACCGAAACATTCAGCGACTGGATTTCGCCAGCCATGGGCATTCCAATCCTGACGTCAGCCAGCTTGAGGTATTCCTCTGAAATGCCCGTATCCTCTGCACCCAAAATCAACGCAAGCGGACCACTGAGGTCCACCTCCCAATAGTTGGATGATTCTTTCTCCGTTACAGCAGCCACCCTCAATCCACTTTCCTTTAAAAAGTGGATGGTGGTTTTCAGATTGTCTTCGCGGCACACATTCACGCGATGCAAGGCACCAGTTGAAGTTTTTACGGCATCGGCATTCAACAATGCCGATCCGCGGCTGGGCAGTATGATGGCATGAACGCCCGAGGCCTCAGCGCTGCGGGCAATGGCACCCAGGTTACGTACGTCGGTCACTTTGTCCAGCAAAAGTAAAAAAGGGTCAAAACCAGCCTCAAAAATCATAGGCAACAGCGACGACAGTTTTTGATAGCTCACCTGGGCGGTGTAGGCGATGACACCCTGATGATTTTTCCGTGTTAAGCGGTTCAGTTTCTCACCTGGCACCATTTGAACGGGCACACCAGCCTGGCGGGCCAGCCGCACGATTTCAGCAGTCTGGGGTGAGCGTATTGTGTTCTGCAACAATAACTTTTCAACCTCAACGCCAGCTTTCAGTGCCTCAATAACCGGGCGCATGCCAAAAATAAGTTCGTTTGACGTGGTTTGCTCCATACTATTTTTTTCAGGCTTCAAAGGTAAAGATTCAATCTGATGAAAAAATCAATATTTTTGGGCACTTTGACAAACCATTCACACCGAAATAAAAGCATCATGTTCAGGTTATTGGTTTTCGTGCTGACGACATTATTTTTGCCACAAATTTTACCAGCACAAAACTGGCAATCGCCACAACCCGTTTCCGGGAAAAAAGTGCTGAACGATTGGCTGGCACTGTCATTGCAATACGAAGGGGTAAACAATGGTTCAGACATACGCGAAAAGGTTACGCTTGGTTTGGTGGTTGATCAGGACGGAAATACATTGAACTACAAAGTTTTACGCGGTTCCAACCAAAAACTCAACAACGAAGCCCTTAGGATTGCTAAAAAGATATTATGGAAACCGGCCGTGCGAAATGGGAAAGCTGTTTCTGCTGAAACCACCATCGATATCGTATTCAACAGCAAGCAGCATTTGCGCAGGAGAAGCATGATGCCACAGTTTTCGGATGCCATTCAACAAATACCACAGGATCAAAGCAACAAAATATATACTTTTGCCCAAGTCGAAGAACTGCCAAAACCCATGCTGCCCATTAATTTTTCCAACATTTCACATTATATTGCGGGAAATTTGAAGTATCCCGAAGCTGCTATGGCAGGAGGTTTGGAGGGGCTGGTCAGTGTCGGATTTATCATTGAAACTGATGGTTATGCTTCGAATCTTGTCATCGGCAAAAGTTTGGGAGGAGGTTGTGATCAGGAGGCCATTCGGATTTTGCAAACCATGCGCTGGATTCCTGCCATGCTCAATGACACCTTTGTACGCACTCAAACACAGATTGAAGTTGCCTTCAAACTAAAGGAACAACGTCAAAGCCAAATACCCAATCGTCAATCAGGCATTTTATAATTTATTTAAACACACATTAATCATGAAAAATACCTTACTCACAATTTGTATGTTCGCGGGCCTCACAAGCCTTTTTGCACAAATAGAAACCACTTCCTACTGGACAAAAAAAGGTAATACCAGTTTAAATTTTTCTCAAAGTCAGCTCACCAATTGGTCGGCAGGTGGTCAAAGTTCGCTCACTGCGCTGGGTTTGTTCAACTATTCGTTTAACTACAAGAAAGACAAACACATTTGGGACAACAGTTTAAACCTGGCATTGGGCTACAGTCATTTGGGAGATGAAAAATTCATGAAAACCGACGACCGCATCGAATTCAACTCCCTGTATGGTAAAAATGCCACAGAAAAGCTGTTTTACAGCACTGCCTTTTCTTTTAAAACACAATTTGTTGATGGATTCGACTATAAGGTTGACAGCACCACTCCCATTTCCGGTTTTTTTGCGCCAGCCTATGTCACATTGGGCTTGGGTTTGGAATACAAACCTTATTCATGGCTATCGATGAACTTTTCGCCACTCACCGCGCGACTGACATTTGTTACGGTGAAGGCGCTGAGTGATTCGGGTGATTTTGGTGTTGATCCCGGAAAGCAGGTGCGCTTTGAACTTGGTATGAAGGCCTGGGTGAAAATGGAAAAAGAAATCTTTAAGAATGTGACGCTGAGCTCAAAACTGGAGTTGTTTAGCGACTATTTGAAAAATCCTGAACGCATTGACGTGGATTGGCAGGCAAGTTTGAATATGAAAGTGAATAAATGGTTGAGCGCCAACATCAGTGGACATATGATCTATGACGACGACATTATGATTACGGATAAGGAGGGTAAAAAAGGCCCCCGAACACAATTCAAGGAGGTGCTCAGTATCGGATTGAGTTATAATTTCTAGCATGGTTCAAATCGGTATTTTGTCAGACACCCACGGAATTTTGCATCCGCGGGTGTTTGATTTTTTTAAAGACTGCAACGAAATTTGGCATGCTGGAGACATTGGCAGCACCATTGTTACAGATCGCCTGAGCGCCTTCAAGCCATTGCGTGCTGTGCATGGCAATATTGACGATCAGATCGTCAGATCACAATTTAAGGAGTCAGAGGTTTTTGAGGTGGAAGGCATGAAGGTGCTCCTCACACACATTGCCGGATATCCGGGAAAATTTAATAAAAATGCCCAACAACTCATCCTGGCACACCAACCCACCATTCTGGTTGCCGGTCATTCCCACATCCTGAAGGTGCAATACGACAAACGATACCAATTGTTATTTATAAACCCCGGAGCTGCAGGGCTGCATGGATTTCATGAGCGCATTACGCTTGTGCGGCTTTGCATCAGCGGTAGCAGCGTTCACGATCTGGAAGTGCTAGATTTAGAAAGAAGGAGCTTATCTGATGCGATCGACGGACCGCAATAAACGAATATCAGATTTGATAGCCCGCATGGACAGAAAAGCCAGAATGATGACAATCAATGGCATGAAAGCTCCCAATTCATACGATGGTTCAGCTTGTGTCAGCTGACCGATATCATTGATATAGAACAACAAAAGTCCCGCCACATCTAAGATAGCTGCAAACATAACAAAGCGCATCAAAACATATTGCAGCATCAGCTTTTTAAACTGAAAAATGGCAAACACCGGCACCAATGCCATAGCAGCTGTGAGGAGCAAAACTGGCAGCAGGTATAAATCTCCTTTAACTGAAGGTGCGCCCGGCAGGTATTCCCTGAGTGAGTATATGTAAAACGCAATAGTGTGTTCGCTGCCATAAAACCAGGCAACAGGAAAAACGAACATGAGTGCTGCCGCCACAAAGGCAAGCGCCATATAGATAGTTTGAACTCTTTGCAACATAATTGAAATGTAAATATGAATGGCAAAGATACCAACTTAGCTGAAATAAACATGCTTTTGATTTACCTTTGGTCTGGAATTGAAACAGCTGTTGGATGTAAGTTTTCAGAGATGTAAGCACTTGTCGGATAATAATTAAACTGTTTTTTTTACGCATTTGCATATTATCTCAAAACTTACTGTATTTTTGTACGGCATATTACTAAGAATAGCAAGCTTCAAATCTATCGCAACACTGTTCAAAGTGTTGATTTCGTAACGCTTCATATTGATTTACTAAACATTCCATCCCATGTATGATATTGTAGAGCTTAACAGTAAGCTCGTTGGCGAATTGAGAGAGATTGCCAAAGAGTTGAATATTCCGAAAGTGGAAAAACTGCTCAAGCAAGATTTGATTTATCAAATTCTTGATCAACAGGCACTCATCCCGCAACCCATTCAGGAAAAAGCAACAGGAAACACCGACAAGAAATCGAGAAATAAGCCCGACAACAAAGCAAAAGGCCAGCAAAAAGGTAAACCACAAGAAAACATGGCTGTTGGTGCACCGAAAAGTTCAGATACCCCTGTCGAAAAAAACAGTCTGGAAACCGTTCAGGCACCGCCATCAACTCCAGCAGCTCAAGTTGTTGATTCAAGCCCAAATGACGAATCTAAAAAAGAGTTTCAAAATCAGCACGACAGGCGCGAACCACGCAAGCGAATGAAACCGCAGGTGGCAGCCTCAAGCAAGCTGCTCACACCCCTCCCGGAAGAAAGCATCACGGGCGTTGCCTCGGTTGAAGCTGCTTCGGCAAACCCGGTGGAGCCGTCAAAACCAGAACCTAAACAGGCTTTCAAGCAACATCCTGAGCAGGGCAGGCCTTTTCAGGGCGAGCAAAACAGAAACCAACAACGAAATGAAGCACGTTTTCCACGTCGTGAAGACGATGGCGATCGCCGCGAATTTCGCAAGCAGGAAGGACAGTCAAAAAATGAAGAACGACCAGCACGCCACGAGAGGGGAATGAGCCAGGAGAGAACCGGTCAATACGAACGCGAGCCGCAGGACCGCAATTATGGCGGAGAAAGACCTCAGGGTGAAAAACAAGCCTACAACGAACGGGGCAATCAGCAAAGCAACGATCAGCAGCGTTATGAACCCAACCGAAACGATCCAAACCGAAACGATCAGAATCAGCGCAAAGAACAGCAACAACAACAGCAAAAGCCTAAAAAGGAAGAGTATAACTTTGAATTTGAGGGCATCGTTGCCGCAGAAGGGGTTTTGGAAATCATGCCCGATGGCTATGGTTTTCTGCGTTCGTCCGACTACAATTACCTCAATTCTCCCGACGACATTTATGTTTCACAATCGCAGATCAAGCTTTTTGGTCTGAAGACAGGCGATACCGTGAAAGGCACCATCAGGCCACCACGTGAAATCGAAAAGTATTTTCCATTGATTAAGGTTGACTCAATCAATGGAAAGCATCCGGATGAAGTGCGCGACCGCATTCCATTTGATTTTCTCACCCCACTCTTTCCAGAAGAAAAATTCAACCTTACCGGACACAGCGAAAGCACCATGTCAACCCGGGTGATGGATTTGTTTGCTCCCATCGGAAAGGGTCAGCGTGGTCTGATTGTTGCACAGCCAAAAACCGGTAAAACTGTGCTGCTGAAAGAGGTCGCCAACGCTATTGCAAAAAATCATCCCGAAGTTTATTTGATCATCCTGTTGATTGACGAGCGCCCGGAAGAGGTAACCGACATGGCACGCAGCGTGCGCGCTGAGGTGATCTCCTCTACCTTTGACGAACCAGCCGATAAGCATGTGAAGATTGCCAACATCGTGCTCGAAAAAGCCAAGCGTCTTACCGAATGCGGACACGATGTTGTGATTTTGCTCGACTCCATCACCCGCCTTGCCAGGGCCTACAACACCGTTTCGCCTGCCTCAGGAAAGGTGCTGTCGGGTGGTGTGGAAGCCAACGCCCTGCAAAAACCGAAACGCTTTTTTGGAGCCGCACGAAAAATCGAAAATGGTGGCTCGCTCACCATCATCGCTACGGCCTTGATCGACACAGGATCTAAAATGGACGAAGTAATTTTTGAAGAATTCAAAGGCACTGGCAATATGGAGCTTCAGCTCGATCGTCGCCTCGCCAACAAACGCATCTGGCCGGCCATCGACATTGTTTCGTCAAGCACACGCCGCGAAGACCTGCTGCTCGACAGAGATACCATGCAAAGGGTCTGGATTTTGCGCAACCACCTTGCCGACATGACGCCCATCGAAGCCATGGAATTCCTCAAGGACAAAATGCGGTACACCCAAACCAACGAAGAGTTTTTAATCTCAATGAACAGCTAAATAAAAAGCCGGCCTTTAAAGCCGGCTTTTTTTTATTTGTTTATCAACTGCTGCATGTCCAATCCTCCAAAACTTCCAGAACTCATCATCAGCACAGCAACCGGAGGTTGAAGCAACTCGCTTATCCTGGCCCGTAACCCGCTGGTTGTTGAGATAACCTGCAAGCCCTCTTTTGCAAAAGCATCAGCAATCTCATCCGGGGAAACAGGAGGCAGCTTTTTAAGGGCGACGGCATGCGGATCATAAAAAACGATAGCATGATCAGCATCCGCAAGGGTATTTTTATATTGATTTATGAATGAAGCACTTAAACTGCTGTAAGTATGTAACTCCAGACAGGCCACAAGCTTGCATTCGGGAAATTTTTGCCGCATGGCAGCAGTACTCGCCCTGACCTTGGATGGTGCATGTGCAAAATCACGGTAGATGGCCACCCCGCCATCGTCAAGCACGCACTCCAGCCTGCGCGAGGCCCCTTTGAAAGTTGTCATGGCCTCCACTGCCACATTATGGGGAACACCCATTAACAAACAAACTTGAATGGCAGCACTGATATTCGACATGTTGTGGGCTCCAAAAATCTGCAATGGATGGCTGTTGCCATCGGCATCAATTAGAGAGTTGTATCCATTTTGTGTTCGATACTCCGGCGTATGATAGGGAATACGACTGCAGTTGCTTTGCAGCGCAAGTTTCACAACTTCCTCATCTTCTGCATTGTAAACAAGCATACCTCCTGCTTCGATGGCTGAAATAAATTGCCTGAATTGATCAAGATACATATCGTATTCAGGAAACACATTCACATGATCCCAGCCAATCCCGCTGATGAGCGCAATATGCGGATGGTAATGCAGAAACTTCGGCCGCCGGTCGAGCGGCGATGTGAGGTATTCATCACCCTCGAGCACCATCCATTTGGCATGATCGCTCAGTTTAACCATGACATCAAAGCCATCGAGCTGCGCTCCTACCATATAGTCGGTGTCGATTCCGGCATGTGCCAGTATGTTCAAAATCATGGAAGTGATGGTGGTTTTTCCGTGGCTTCCGCCAATAACCACGCGTGTTTTGTGTTTCGACTGTTCGAACAGAAATTCAGGGTATGAAAAAATCTTCAATCCGAGCGATTGGGCAGCAATCAGTTCCGGGTTGTCATTTCGTGCATGCATGCCAAGTATCACCGCATCAATGTCATGATGAATTTTTTCAGGGAACCAGCCCAACGCATCGGGCAGGATACCGTATTTCATTAATCTGCTGTGCGAAGGTTCGAAAATTTCGTCATCGCTACCCGTGACTATATAACCTTTCAGATGTAATGCTATGGCGAGGTTGTGCATGGCACTACCACCAATGGCAATAAAATGGATATTCATGGAATGAATTTTTGCAAAGATAGTTTACTCATCAAAACTTAGGATCGCATTTGCAAAACCCAAATCGAGCAAGATTGTTATCTTTGCAACAAACTCAACTTTTGATGAAAACGCTCGTTCAGCAACTCAACGAACAACTTCGGGCTGCCAGTCCGGAAGAAATTCTCAAAACGACCTTTGAGAAGTTCGGCAGCAAAATGGCATTTGCCAGCAGTCTTGGCCTCGAAGATCAGGTGATCACAAGAATGATTTCGCAAGTTTGTCTGGATATGACCATTTTTACACTGGATACAGGACGCCTTTTTGCTGAAACTTACGAACTGATCGAAAAGACCAATGCACGCTATAAAACGCATATCCGGGTTTACTTCCCCGATCATCTACAAGTGGAAGAGATGGTAGCTCATAAAGGGATCAATCTTTTTTACGAGAGCGTCGAAAACCGTAAACTCTGCTGCACAATCAGAAAAACGCAGCCATTGAAGCGCGCCCTGAACGGATTGGAGGCCTGGGTGACAGGTCTGCGGCGTGCACAATCTGTCACACGCACGCAGATGGAAGCCATCGAGTGGGACGAAAACAATCAGCTCATTAAAATAAACCCCTTAATAAGCTGGAGCGAAGACATGGTGAAAGACTATATCTCTATCCATCAGGTTCCCTATCACCCACTTCATGACAAAGGATTCCCAAGCATCGGTTGTCAACCCTGCACCCGTGCGGTTGCGCCAGGCGAGGACCTCAGGGCAGGCCGCTGGTGGTGGGAGTTACCAGAGCAGAAAGAATGTGGCTTGCACAAAGCCAGACTATAAAACGCATCAATTCAATAGGCAGTAGGATGAAGAAAGATACGAAAAACATATTGGCCCAGCTGCAGCTCAGCGCAGAAGAGGTGCTTCAGGATTATCGCCTGGCCCTCGAAAGCAGGCACGCCAGTTTGCTGGGTCGCAGGGAGGTGCTGACAGGCAAGGCGAAATTCGGGATATTCGGTGACGGAAAAGAAATTCCGCAGCTTGCCATGGCCAAGTCATTTCAGGACGGCGACTGGCGCTCGGGCTACTACCGCGATCAGACTTTTATGCTTGCCACTTCACAAGTTACACTTGAAGAGCTTTTTGCGCAACTTTACGGCAACACCGATCTGGCTGCCAATCCTGCCAATGGGGGGCGCCTCATGAACAATCATTTCGCTTCGCGCTCGCTCAATCCCGATGGAAGTTGGAAAGACCTTACAAAACAAAAAAATTCATCGGCTGACACCTCCCCCACTGCCAGCCAAATGCTTCGGGTTCTCGGTTTGGCACAGGCCTCAAAACTTTTCAGGAAAAATGCAGCACTGAAGGAGTTCACAAAGTTCTCCAACAATGGTAACGAAGTAGCATTCAGCACCATAGGCGATGCTTCTACATCTGAGGGACATTTCTTTGAAGCCTTCAACGCAGCCGGGGTGTTGCAGATTCCTCTGGCTATTTCGGTTTGGGACGATGGATGGGGCATCTCGGTACCAAACGAAAAGCAGACCA
Source organism: uncultured Lentimicrobiaceae bacterium (assembly GCA_964492695.1). Lineage (GTDB taxonomy): Bacteria > Bacteroidota > Bacteroidia > Bacteroidales > F082 > JALNZU01. The sequence goes on along the minus strand of CAZBMR010000001.1, from coordinate 142,703 downwards.
CCAAATCAAACATTTCTGAGATATTGAGCGGTTTTGAAAAAACTGCTGAAAGCAATGGTTATTATATTTATCGTGCGCAAGCCTGGGATTATCCCGGTTTGATCGCCACCTACCGCGAAGGCATCTCAAAATGCAGATCAGAACATGTGCCTGTTCTCTTCCACATCATGGGATGCACCCAACCACAGGGACATTCCACTTCGGGTTCGCACGAACGCTACAAAACACCCCAACAATTGGAAGCCGAAAAGTCGAAAGATGGCATTGTCCATCTCAGACAATGGATACTCGATCATCAAATAGCTTCCAATGAGCAACTTGACATGATTGAGAAAGAAGCCGAAGCCACAGCGCGGGAGGCCAGACGAAAAGCATGGATGGCTTTTCAGCAACCACTGAATCAGATGCGCGACGAATTTATCCGTTTAACGGATGTAACCACCTGCAATTGTGCAAAAACAAGCAAAATAGAGAACATCAAGACCGACCTTTCACGCATTGGAGAACCAATAAGAAAAGACATCATCTCATCGGCCCGCAAAATCTTGCGGTTGATCTGCAATGATTGCTCAAATCCATCAAACTCACTCAAAACCAATGTATCCAGCTGGCTTGAGAAAGAGATGCTGCGTGGACATGACGATTACAGTTCGCACCTGTACAGCGAAACTGAGCTTTCGGCCATGAAAGTCACACCTGTTGCACCCACATACGACGCCAGCAGCAACAGCATACCCGGAAGGGAGATTCTGAGGGAAAATTTTGATAAAATATTCGAGCAAAATCCACTCGTGCTGGCTTTTGGTGAGGACGTTGGTAAAATAGGCGGCGTTAATCAAACCTACGAAGGTCTGCAGGAAAAATATGGCGAGCTGCGCATCGACGACACAGGCATTCGGGAGGCTACCATCATGGGACAGGCCATAGGATTGGCACTCAGGGGATTAAGACCCATCGCTGAGATTCAGTATTTCGACTACCTGCTGTATGCCCTCCAGGCCATCAGCGATGATCTGGCCACCACACGCTACCGCACCCGAGGAGGTCAAAAAGCACCTGTCATCATCAGCACAAGAGGACATCGCCTCGAAGGCATCTGGCATGCGGGCTCCCCCTTGAGCATGGTTATCAACTCCATACGCGGGGTTTACGTGGCCGTGCCAAGAAACATGACACAAGCTGCAGGCTTTTACAATACATTTTTGGCTTCCGACGATCCCGCTTTGATCATCGAGCCATTGAATGGATACAGGCTCAGAGAAAAACGCCCTTCCAACCCGGGACAATACAGGATAGCTCCCGGCGTACCGGAAATATTGCAAACAGGCAATGATGTGACCCTGGTCACATATGGTTCATGTGTAAGGATTGCACAGGATGCCATCTTACAACTGCAGGAATTCGGCATCGAGGTAGAACTTATTGATATACAGACCCTATTGCCATTTGATATCCATCATATCATCAAGCAATCAATCAAAAAAACAAATAAAGTGTTGTTTTTTGATGAAGATGTTCCGGGTGGGGCCACCAGTTTTATGATGCAGCAGGTACTCGAGCAGCAGGGCGCATTTCAATACCTTGATGCAGCACCGCGAACACTCACGGCCAGGGAGCATCGGGCAGCCTATGCCACTGATGGGGATTATTTCAGCAATCCGAATGCCGAAGACGTGTTCGACATGGTTTATCAAATCATGCATGAATATGCACCTGCAAAGTACCCGCGAATCTATTAAGTGCTTACAGAGCTGAACTCCAAGCACGGCAGCACCAAAAAAGTTACTTTTGCAGCCCAATTGTTATCGATGAGGTGGTCTGCCTGTGTATTTGTTATGTTGATCATGCTGTTCGGATGTTCGCATCAAAATCCGCATGAGCAAGAACTGCAACAAGAACCAAAACCTACCGTCACGGAGCTGGTCGATCCAACTGAAATCGATACCAGTAAGACAGAAGTGGATGGGCAAACCCTTCCTCATTCCAGGGTGAGAAAGCATGCAAAAATCGAAAAGGAAAAAGTAGTTGAATCAGCGTTTACAAGGAATGATGCAGTGAGTGCATGGAACGATTTGCCATTAATAGCTCCTCCCTTTTCCCTTATTGAAGCACAAGATTCCATTGAATTGCCAAACAATCGTAAACACATAATTATCAGCAAATTACCCGCATTGAATTATACGAGTCCTGATGTTGTTTTGGTGATAGACTTTGAAAACGATATTTTTGGAGGAACAGACTACTATTTCACAAATGGTGCACAACTCAGCTTGTATCATCCCAGGCTGGAAGGTTTTAAAGTATCCAATTACATGCCCAATGCAGGACATCATGCCGTTAACCACCACGGCTTGAGCATCCGACAGAACATGTTCACCCCAAGAAATCCCGAAATGAAGCAGGTAGATTCGACTGACAGGCCCTTTTCAGGCACCTTTGTTATTGAATATGATAAACTTAGTATCAACACCTTCAGTGGTTTGCGTCTCACAAGCATACTGCAATTGGGCATGATTGGGAAAGCTTCGATGGCTTCGTCGCTGCAAAAAACCCTGCACCATTTGTATCCCGCAGGCTGGGATAATCAAATTGCCAACGATGTGTTGGTCAACGCTGGTTTGCTGGCTGAGAAAGCCATTGCACGCAACAAGCACTTTGAATGGATAGGCCTTGCAAGGCTTGATTTGGGCAGTTATCAAAGTGGTTTTGGAACAGGCATGCAGTTGCGGACTGGGCTGCTTCCTGCTACGTTCAGCCCATTTCCAACAAGCCAAACTGGCATTTTTGAGTCAGCTCAGCATCAGCGTGTTTTTCATATCTGGCTTTTCAGCGATGCCATGGGGCAATATCACCTGTATAACGCCACCCTTCAGGGTGGATTATTGAACAGAAAGAGTCCCTATATCATTGATAACGATCGTATTAACAGGTTCACGCTGCAATGGTCCGCCGGTCTGGGAATGAACTACGGGCGCACAGGCCTGCTGCTAAAATTTGTATATTTGTCACCGGAATTTGATACCGGCATTGATCATCGCTGGGGTTCCATTCAATTGATTTTCAATCTTTAAAATACGCATCTGTTGCAAATTACCGAAAACAATCCACTCGAAAATCAGGAAATTATTTTTCCTGTAACTTATGTGCTCAAAGTTGTTGTTACGCAAAACATGTCGGCTGAGCACCATCAGTCATTAATAGAAGAATTGCTTTCGCGCGAAAAGGTTCCCTTTCGTTTTATTGACGTAAAACACAGTGGGAAAGGAACTTATCTCAGCTTTAGTTTTCAGGTTACACTCACCGACAGGGCGCATATGACAGCTTTGTATGTGGCGCTACGAGGCCTTCCCTGGATCAAAATGGCGATCTGATATGTCGGAGCTCAAAACCATTCATCAGCTGATTCTGCTGTCAATTGGTGGCGCAACAGGCACTCTCTTACGCTTCGCTGTGTATCAGTGGGCTGATCAGACACTTAACAAGGTTTTGCCGTGGGGAACGCTCATTGTCAACCTCACAGGATCATTCGTGATTGGCCTCGTTTGGGGATTATTCGAGAAAACAGGTGTACCTCCGGCCTACAGGCTATTTGTTTTTATCGGCCTTCTGGGCAGCTTCACCACTTTCAGTACCTTTGCATTCGAAAGCTACAACCTCCTGCATCAGAACGAATTACGTATGCTTGCACTGAACCTGCTGTTGCAAAACGCAGGTGGAATCGTGTTGTGTTTCACCGGCATTCACCTTGCCCGTTTCATTTAATCCCATGCACGACATCGAGCCTCACTACAACTGGCGACACCTTTACAGGGCTGAAGCCGATAGCCGCTCACCGTTTGCGGGCCGAACATACAGCGAGATTTATTTTACCAACACCATTTATAATTATTACATTCACCCACAGTGGGATGAATTTGGTTCGCAAACCCTCTATATAAAACTATTGTACACTGACTATCAGTTGCAATTTTGCATCATTGAGCTCATTGGCGAATGGAACGACCTGCTCTACAACGACATCATGTATTTTTACCGCAATGTTATTGAGCCACTCACAGATGAGGGAATCAGGCATTTCATCCTTTGCGGCGAAAACATTCTCAGCTTTCATGCCGATGGTGATGATTATTATCAGGAATGGTTTGATAATGTGGAAGATGGCTGGATTGTGTGCCTGAACTTCAGAGACCATGTTATTCAAGACTTTGTAAAAGCACGCCTCGATTATTACCTTGCATTTGGAGGTCGGTTTGACGGGTTTAACTGGCGGGGTCAGCAACCTGTTCAACTTTTCCGATCAATCAACGAATTGGTTATGAAGCGATTAAATCCATGAAAGCAGCCATCATACAAGTCTTCGGTCGCGTGCAGGGCGTCGGATTTCGTTACTATACTGAAAAAAAGGCACACGAATTAGGGTTGGCGGGTTTTGTTGAAAACAAGCCGGACGGGAGCGTTTATATTGAGGCAGAAGGCGAAGAAGCGGATCTGGACGCTTTCGTTGTTTGGTGCCGACGAGGACCACAATGGGCGCATGTTACGGATATCAGGATAGCACCAGTTCCTCCTTTGGGGCTGGATGGCTTTCACATAAGGTGATGAAAACATTTAGGACGCTGCCAGTCCAATGAGTTGATACAACACCCTGGCTCCCACATTGCCATCCCATTCATCATCGCCGGGAGCCACTTCACACAGGTCGAAGCCCACAATCTCCTTTCCTGAGGCTTTCAATTGGTTGAGCACATACATCAATTCTTCAAACTGCAAGCCACCTGGCACTGGTGTGCCGGTGTTCGGACACAATTTGGGATCAAGTCCGTCGATGTCCACCGAAACATACACCCGCTCAGGTAGTTGGGCAATAATCTCATCTGTAATATCTTTCCAGCGTGCACCTTCATACATGCGCCGGCGAACATCACGGTCGAAAAAAACCTTGATGCGGTCAGGCTGTGCCTTCACAAAATTTGCTTCTTCTTCGCAATAATCGCGAATGCCCACCTGAACAAGTTTCTCGACAGTATCATATTGCAATGCATTGAAAAAGATGGAAGCGTGAGAATACTTGAATCCTTCGTAAGCGTTTCGAAGATCGAGGTGTGCATCAAACTGAAGAATCCCATATCCTTCTTTGTCAGACAGATAGTGGTGATAACCCAGTGGAATGCTGTGGTCGCCTCCCAAGACTCCCACAATTTTTCCAAGCGAACGCCAGTGTGCAATGCGGTTTGAGAGCCAAAAACGCAGATCTTCGTTGGCTTTTCGGATGCGATCGTAGATTTCTTTGTACTTGGGTTTGTTTTCGTCGAGCACGCCCTTTTCGATGGCTTCGATGATAACGCGCGCATCTTTTCGCAGGCCGGCATGCAACACCTTAAAATGTCGGGGAAACTCGTCCATCCATATGCCCTGCTTCCAGAGTTCCGGGTAGTCGTGATGAAACAAATCCATTTGAAGCGAAGCATCCTTCACCGCCTCGGGGCCGCCAAAGGTGCCGGCACCATAACTTACAGTCAATTCCCAGTTGACCGGGATAATCACGATGCGGGCAGTATCTTCATTGTGCGGAAGTCCATAAATGCCGGCATCCACAGTTGCAGCAGCATTCGGATTGAAAGATTCAAACATAATGTTGATTTGAGGCCGCAAAAGTCCGAAAAAATCCGGTTAAAACGGCTATTTTTGCCAAAAATTACCCTTTGGACCTCTTTTCTCACCTGAACGATTTTGAGATTTGCAGTTTTGGAAGCGGAAGCTCCGGCAACTCCTATTATATAGGCAACTACCACGGCGCTGTTTTGGTTGATGCCGGACTTGGCAGCCGCAAAATTGTGCGCGGACTTGAAGAAACAGGTAAGCATATAAAAAACATAGCTGCCATCCTCATCACACATGACCATATTGATCACATTAAAGGGTTGCCCGATCTCACGCACCGCTTCAACATACCCTTTTTCACCACTGCTCAAACCTGGAATGCCATACTCGAAAACAGGTTTACACGCCACACCCGCCCTTCGTGCTTTCGCGAGATAAGTCCAAACATCACATTTCATACAGGTGGTTTCGCAATAACCCCCTTTTCGGTTTCACACGATGCTGCTGATCCTGTGGGGTTTGTAATTAGCTCTGGCGACAAAAACCTCTGCCTGGCCACCGACCTTGGGTTTATCAGCCCTGACGCGACTGCCCAACTAAAAAAAGCACATGTGCTTATTTTGGAATCCAACTATGATGAAGTGATGCTCAATAACGGACCATATCCTGCCTACCTGAAAGAAAGGATTCGAGGGCAAAAAGGCCACCTGAGCAATGATCAAACCGGCATGTTTCTGCGCGATAACCTGCACGAACAGCTGAGTCATGTTTTTTTGGCACACCTGAGCGACCACAACAATACACCCGAAAAAGCACTCAGCACAGTCAAGCAACACCTGTCGGCCCACCACGGGCAACTGAGTTTGCTTGCTTTTGAACGGAAGAAACGTAGCAAGCTTTTTCAAATCAACGTGAAAACACAAGTAGAATGAATGGGCCTATCCACATTGTATTCAGCGGTGAGGCCTTGCCGGCGCTTGCCTTGATGGCAGCTGCCTACATGAAGTCGTTCGCTCCTTCCTACCATGTTGAAGCTGTCGTCGCAAAGACAGTTACAACCACACCTGAATTCCTTCCACAATTGCTGCAGGAAGACTTGATTTCGTTGGAACATGTACATATCGTTCAACAAATCATGCCTATTAAAGGCAGTGCAGCACCGGCAACAGTTCTCATATCAGCCAAAATCCAGTCAACAAAAATTGAGCTCAGACTGATATTGAACGAATACACAAAATGTATTCAACACAATTCCAGCACGCTATCAATCGATGAGTGGCGGGCAGTGCGTGATGAGATTAAGAATGAGGTCTTTAAAATTTTCCGCGACAGGATAGCTGAAGCTGTCAAATCATATTGAAACTATCCTTTTTGGCTGATCATGTTCAGCTTTTCGTAGTTGAGTATCTCCACATACTCCGAGTTGATTTCGATGAGGCCATCTCCCTTAAACTTGGTGAGGATGCGTGCGATGCTCTCGATGGACATGCCCGACAATTCAGCAAAATCTTTTCGGGAAAGATGGAGCGGAAACTTTTGAGTTTTGTAGATTCGGTTTGCCAGACAAATAATCACATCAGCCAGTCGGCCATAAGTTTGTTTTTTTGTCAGGCAATAAAACCGGCCATTGATGATAGCACTTTGCTCGGCGAGCAGGCTCACCATACGGGCCGAGAATTGTGCATTGCTGTTCATGATCTGCTTGAAGGCTCCAATTTCGATGAGGCTAACCTTACTGTCCATATAAGCCTGAACAGAATGCTGAAAAACTGTGTTTCCTTCGAAAAGCGTTGAAAGGCCTATGATATTGACTGGTGCAAAGATTTGAAGAATGAGGTTTTCACCGTTCCATTCAAGAAAACTTTTAACAAGGCCCTCCTGAATGATCATGACATGGCTTGCAAATGTTCCCTGTTTGCAAATCATTTCGCCCTTTTGGTAATACACATCCACCATTTGATCGGTAAGGTACTGCCTTTCATGTTCCTGCAGCAGATGAAGGCACTCCATTGTATTACTTCCAATGGAGCAACTGTTACGGATTACATCGGGGCTTTTGAGCATAACATCATGTTAGATTCATGCAAATATACACATAAATCAAAGACTGATTTGACGCAGATCAAAAAAAAGTCGGTTGAACGCACCTGCTAACATTGATGAGGTTGGGGTGTGCTGATTAAAAAAATGTTAAAACTTAGATTAGTTTTGCTGTGAACAAATTAACAAATGAAAGATATGAACAGCACGCTCGAAAAAATCATCTCCTTTATCGTGGTGATCATCCTGCCTGCTTTGGTTATTTATTTAACAGTACATTTTGGATTGCAGCGCAACGAAGCTGATAAGGTTGAAGTTGCCCTGAAGTCGGAAACCACTGCTAAAGTTGACCATGGTGAGTTTGAGATTCTAAAGCAAAACTTCGTCAATCCAAAAGACGTTACAGCAGCCTGTTTAACTTGTCACAACAAAAGAGACGACGAGTTGATGCAGAGCACCCACTGGTTGTGGGAGCGCGAGGCCGAGATTCCGGGTCGCGGCAAGGTAAAGATTGGCAAGATGAACATTCACAACAACTTTTGCACCGGTGCGCAAGGAAACAACGGATCGTGCATGCGTTGCCACATCGGCTACGGATGGGAAGACAAGTCGTTCGATTTCAACGATCCAACCAACATTGACTGCCTGGTGTGTCATGATAAGACCGACACCTACTTTAAACAAAAGAGCATGGCCGGATGGCCTGCCACAGAGGCAACAGCCACCAAAGAATTCCCTGTGCCTGACTATAATTACGTAGCTGCCAACGTAGGTTATCCCGACCGGGACAACTGCGGTGTTTGCCATTTCTATGGGGGGGGTGGTAACAATGTGAAACACGGCGACCTTGAAGAAGCTTTGTTTCACACGACAAAAAAAGTGGATGTCCATATGGGAGAAGACGGACCAAACATGGTTTGCATCGACTGCCACGAAGCACCCAAACACAATATAAAGGGACGCTCATACAGTGTTGGTGCAGAAAACACAAACCGACTGCATTGCTACCAATGCCACACCGACAGCCCGCACAACGACAAGGTGCTGGACTATCACAACACCAAGGTTGCCTGCCAAACCTGCCACATTCCAGTTTATGCCAAGGTGAACGCCACCACCTTGTACTGGGACTGGTCGAAAGCCGGACGCCGCGACGAGCATGGCAATGCCATCAAAGAATATGATGCCGATCATAACTACAGCTATTTGAGTATCAAGGGTCATTTTGTGTTCGACAATATGGTGAAACCTGAATATTATTGGTTCAATGGCACTGTGAATCACTTCCTGCGCGACGACACCATCAAGGAAACACCCGTGAAAATCAACAGTCTTTTTGGAGAATATGGCGACCCCAATGCTAAAATCTGGCCTGTGAAGGTGCACCGCGGCAAACAGGCCTACGACCCGGTTTACAAGCAACTCCTCTCGGTAAAACTCTTTGCCCACAACAAAGGCGAAGGTGCATTCTGGGAAGACCTTGAATGGGGAGAAGCCATTCGTCAGGGCATGGCTTACAACGAACGACCCTGGAGCGGTGAGTATGATTTTGTGGAAACGGAAGTGTATTGGCCTATCAATCACATGGTTTCGCAAAAGGAAGAAACACTCAGCTGCAAAGAATGCCACGTCAGAGAAAAAGGACGACTCGAAAAACTCAACGATTTCTACCTACCTGGCCGAGATTACAGCAAGATGATCGAGTTCAGCGGTTTAGCAGTGATATTCATTTCGCTCATCGGCGTGATCGGACATGCCATCCTGCGCATATTTTAAATCATTAATTCTATTTTGACATGAAATACAAGAAACAATATCTCTACAGCAAGTTTGAGCGGTTTTGGCATTGGACACAGATGCTGCTCGTGTTGTTGCTTACGCTGACAGGATTCGAGATTCACGGAAACTTCGAGATTTTCGGATTCGAAACCGCAGTGAGGCTGCACAATGCCTCAGCCTGGTCGTTCATGGGATTGGCCTTGTTATCCATCTTCTGGATGTTCACCTCCAAGCAGTATGTGAATTTCATCCCAACCAGGAACAAGCTGAAAGAACAAGTGCAATACTACACCTCGGGCATTTTCAAGGGAATGCCCCACCCCACGCACAAAACCTTGTTCAACAAACTGAACCCGCTGCAGCGCATTACCTATGCGGGATTGCTCATACTGATTTTCCCGGTTCAGATTTTTACAGGTATTGCTTACCTCTACTACCATTATCCCGATAATCCGATTGACGCCGAAGGTTTAACAATGGCTGTGTATGCCCATACCATGGGTGCCTTTTTGGTCGTGGCCTTCGTGATTGTTCATATGTATATGACAACAACCGGCTACAGCGTTTCGGCAAATGTAAAGGCCATGATCTCGGGTTATGAAAAAGAACCTCAGCAGGATGAAGCCCATTCAAATGACAAAACCCAGGAATAAAAAAAATCAAACAAAAAAATAAACCATGAAAAAAGTGATCATTTCGTTGTTGTGTGCACTGGTTTTGGTGTCGTGCAGCAAAAAGCAATCCTATAACTCGGTTGATGAAATGGTGAAAGACGCCATGAAAACCGTAAAACTGATTACACCACAAGAACTTGACGCCCTGATGAACGGAGGCGGCGAGGAGGTTTACACACTTATTGACGTACGTCAGGAAGTGGAACATTACTATGGCTACATTCCAGGCTCGGTAAACATTGCCCGTGGCAGTCTGGAATTCAATATAGGTGATGAAAAGTTCTGGGAACACGAAGGACTGTACATGCCCGGAAAAGATGAAAAAATCATTTTGTATTGCAAAAAAGGTCAAAGAGGAATCCTGGCAGCCGAAAGCCTTCAAAAACTGGGTTATACCAATGTGTATGCCCTCGAGGGTGGCTGGAAAAACTGGGAACTCACCTATCCTGATGTATTTGAAAAAGCCCTCGACAAACTGGGCGGCGGATCACATTCTTCAGGCTCCGGCGGCGGATGTTAATTTAATCAAATATCAATCATTCAAACTCTTACTAACATTAATTACAATTTATCATGAAAAAGTTAGCTTTTTATTTTATCGCTTTGTTTATTCTTCCAACGTTCATCCTCACCGGATGTAAAAAAGACGATGAAGAAACATTTGATGCTCAGAAAGAACTCACCACCTATCTGACAACGCAAAATCTCGACCTGAACACCATCCTCAACGGATTTGTAATGGCTGCTCCCGAAACAGGAGATGTGAGCAATATGTACGTAATAGACATTCGCAGTGCGGCTGACTATGCCCTTGGTCACATCGCTGATGCTCACCGTGTTGATTTACCAAATATCCTCACCGAAGCTGCCAAGGCAACAAAACCTATTTTGGTTGTTTGTAAAACCGGACAAACAGCTACCCATGCAGTCACTTTGCTTCGCTTGTCGGGCTATGCCGATGCCAAGGCACTTAAATGGGGTATGAGTGGATGGAATGCTACACTCGACGTGTGGACACCTGCCATTGGCAGCATTGCAGAAGGTCATGCAAACTGGACATCAGCCGCAGCTCCCACCAACCTCACCTACAGCAGCCCAAAATTCTCATCCACTTCAACCGTTCCTGCTGATATTCTTGAAGAACGCGTTGCTGCCATCCTCACCGAAGGTTTCCTTACCGAAACTGCCGCCAATGTACTCGACAACCCGGGCAACTATTTCATCAACAACTACTTCAGCGAAGCTGACTATACCGCTTTTGGCCACATCAATGGAGCCTACCGCATCAACCCCCTGCTCATCAGCGATGGAACAATGAACTACCTCGATCCTGCCAAAACCATTATTAACTATTGCTACACCGGCCAAACCTCGGCTGCCATAACTGCTTACCTGCGCGTAATCGGTTACAACGCCAAAAGCATGTTGTTTGGAATGAACAAACTGTATAACTCAAGCACAGCATGGACCTCCAATAAATGGTCTGCATCTGTTCCAAAGAACCACCCAATCGTTACTGGCAATTAATGACATCAAAACTACCACACATGAAAAAATACTTTTTCATTCTGATGATCCTTGTGGCTGCTGCTTCGATGAAAGCATCAGCTCAGGGATGTGGTGGACCGGTTTCTGACGAAGGCTTGAAAATGTTTGGCTTCGTTCAGGGACAATACGAATACCACATGACAGAACCATCAACAAACAGTTTCAGCTTTGAGCGTGCCAGAATTGGTGCACAAGGCGCCATCCCCTACGATTTTTCGTACTATGTAGTGCTTGAATTGAGTCCTTTTATTTCGACCAACCCCTACCTGCTCGATGCCTTTATCAGCTATAATCGCTTTGATTGGGCACGCGTAAGTGTTGGTTCGTTTAAAACTCCTTTCGGCCTCGAAACAAACACCGCCTGCAACGGCCTGATTACGGTTTACCGCTCGACTGCAACTTTGCAGATGGTTGCACCTTTTCGCGACCTTGGCATGGTGTTGATGGGTGGTAACGAAAAAACCCTGGTATCTTATCAGCTCGCATTGATGAACGGCAGGGGCCTGGGTGCATTCGACAACAATAAGAAAAAAGACATCGTTGGTCGAATCCTTTTCAAACCTCTTGAATTTTTGAAAGTTGGTGGCAGCTTCCGTTATGGATACCCTTCAATGAACAACAATGAGGATTCGCGCACAACATGGGGTGTTGAACTCGAAGCCAAAAAAATGGGCTTCACGCTCCTTGGTGAATATGTGAGTGATAAAGGCGATTACAACCGCGATTTAGGTGGCGGATGCAGCGGCAACCTCATTGAATTGGGCGAAGAAAGAAGTGGCGGCTATGTTACTGCAGCCTATATGTTTGAAAACTGGAATCTGCAACCCGTTGTAAAATATGATTTCTTTGACTCTGGCAACAGTGCAGATTACAAAGAATCTAATTTCACATTTGGCATCAACTACTTCTTCAATGATTGGACACGCCTGCAAGCCAATTATGTGTACCGCTCCGAAGAACCTGCCGAAATGAAAAACGATGAATTTGTCATTCAACTTCAAGTAAAATTCTAATTTGCTAAAAATGAAAAAGTTAAGTTTAACCTTAGGCCTCATCATTGCATTTGTTCTGGGTAGTTTTGCTCAGGATCTCATCTCGGTGGCTGATCTGGCCAAAGAATTAAAAAACCCCGACTACATTGTCGTTTCAGGCGAACTCGAAACTGAATACGCCAAGGTGCATATCACCGGCGCAGTCAATGTAAGCTACAAAGCTTTCTTCAAACCCGGCGATATCGAAGGTTTGCTTGTTTCGGATGCCGAAATTGCCAAAATATTTGGGGATGCCGGCGTATCAGAAAAGAAAACCATTGTGGTTTATGACGAAGGTTCGATGAAATATTCTGGCAGGTTGTATTTCCTGTTGAAATACATGGGAGCTCCCAAGGTGAAAGTGCTTGATGGAGGTCTTGAGGCATGGAAAGCCGGAAGAAAACCCGTCACCAAAAACCCATCGAATGTAGCCAAAACAACCTTCACCGGCAAAGCCAATGCTTCGATGCTTGCCTCCATGGCAGATGTGAAAGCAGCCAAAGGAAAAGGCGATGTTGTGCTGGTTGACAGCCGCGAAGCTGGTGAATTCAAAGGTGTTGAGAATAAAAGCCCGGGGCATATTCCTGGAGCCGTGAACCTCGACCACACCACGCTGATCGATGCCAAACATATGCTCAAACCGAAGGCCGAACTCGAAAAGCTGCTCGCTGAGAAAGGTATCACCAAAGACAAAAACATCATTCTCTATTGCTCCACAGGTGTGAGGGCTGCCAAAGAATACCTTGTTTTGACATCCGTTTTGGGCTACCCAAAAGTGAAGGTGTATGACAATGGACTCAACGAGTGGAAACTAAGCAATGATGTTGCAAAATAGTTGTCTCATTTGATTTTGGTTATATGACAATTCCCATCGGCATGCCGGTGGGAATTTCTTTTTCAACAAATATCAAATGCTGTATTTTTGCAAAAAAGATTCATGTCAGACCCAAAAAAGAAACAGCAGTTTTTAAACCTACCCCAATACCCTGGCGGGAAGAAGGCCTTCAACGAGTTTATCAGTGCAAGCATCATCTATCCTGAAGAGGCCCTCAAAGCCGGCGTTGAAGGCACCGTGATTGTGGAATTTGAAATCGACAACAACGGCGCAGTTCAACCGCTCAGGGTACTGAAAAGCCTGGGTTACGGATGCGATGAGGAGGCATTGCGTGTGGTTGGCCTCTTGCGCTACGCCAAAGCCAAAAACCGCGGCGTCCGGCTCAAAACCACCACCAAAACAACCATCCGGTTTAAAATTCCTGCCCAGGCTGTAATCTCTTATTCTGTCACGCCTTCGCCTGCAAAAAAGCCGGCCGAACCACAGCCTGAAAAATCCAATATGTACAACTACACCATTCAGTTTTAGTAGTAATATACACCTGATTGCAACCAAACAAACTTATCTTTGTCATTGACCTCAGATAAACGGCAATGGCACATCTGCGATACGCTCTATTTAGTTTATTTCTGCTTGGAGGACTACTCTCTGTTCCGGTTTTGGTGATCTCTCAGAGTCTGGGCTATGCCATTGATGGTGGTTCAGAACGTGTTTCTTTTCATTTCAAGCAAATCAACAACCTGATTGTCATTCCTATCGTGCTGAACGACAGCGCTGAAATGCAGTTCATTCTGGATACCGGGGTTAAAAACACCATTCTAACGGCAGGCAATGAGAAATACCTCGACGTGGCCTACAACCGGCCTGTTCGCATTGCCGGCCTCGGTGAGTCGGGCGAAATACTGGCATATGCCGCCAGCAATGTAAAACTGCAACTCCCTGGAATTACAGGCCTCGGACAAACCCTGATAGTGCTTGACGAGGACTATCTTGACCTTGACAGTCATCTGGGCGAAAAGGTGCATGGCATCATTGGTTTTGATTTTTTTAGTCAGTTTGTTGTGAAGATTGATTACATTTCAAATAAGATAACTGTTTATAATCCAGCTACTTTTGAAAATCCATCGCGCTACACAAGTCTTCAGATGCCCGTTTTGGGAGGACGACCTTTTGTTTCTGCATCTTTCAAAGCCATCAACGGAAAGACAACACGGGGCAGCTTTTTGCTTGATACGGGCGCGAGCCACAGCATGCTGATTGAGCCATCGCCGGAGAAAGGCATTTCGCTTCCCGAGAAAACCATTCCCACAGTTGTTGGCTGGGGTTTAAGCGGGCAAATCGATGGAAAGCTTGGGCGAATCGAGTCGGTTCAGCTGGGTCCATTTTCATTTAAAAATACATTGGCCTCCTATGGAAGCTGCCTGCAGCAAAGCGCTCAACTGGTTCCCGACAGGATCGGCAGCATCGGCGGAGAGCTGCTCAACCGCTTCCTGCTCATCTTTGATTATCCGCATGAGAAAATCTATCTTAAAAAAAATGTACATTACAAACGTTCTTTTGAGCACAACAAAAGCGGAATGGACCTTGTGGTTGAGCAAGGTGCCTACCATCACTTTAAGGTGGTTCATGTGATGGAAAATTCGCCTGCTTCAGAGGCAGGTCTATTGGCCGGCGATCAGGTTGTGGCGGTAAATGGCAAAGGTGCAGGCATGCTGAGTTTGGAAGAAATCAACGGACTGCTCCGCTCCGATCAGTCAACGCCCGTGCATTTCATCATCCTGCGTAATCACGAATACTTGTCGTTTACCGTGCGATTGAGGCGATTGATTTAATAAAATCAAACTTTCTCACCTCCACTTAATCCGACACAATTTCAAGCTCAGTTCTTCGGTTCCGGCTTCTTCCAATCTCGCTTTCATTGTCGCTCAAGGGCCGCGCTGCCCCCCAACCTTCCACCCGAATGCGTTGGGCCGGAATACCTTCCTTCACAAAAAACGCTTTTACTGCTTCGGCCCGCTCAACGGACAAACGCTGATTAAAAGCTGAATCGCCTGTATTATCTGTATGCCCTGAAAGGAGAATGTTGAGCGATGAGTTTTCATTGAGCAACTTGCTCATTACCTTCAACTCGGCGAATGAAGCCGGATCGAGCTGGGCACTGGATGTTTGAAAAAAAACATTGTTCAGAATGATTTTGCTGCCCTTTTTGAGTGGCTGCAACTTTGCCACCATGTGCATCTCAGTGCTGTCTTGTGCTGTTGTATGGCTGAGATGTGATGAGTAAAATAAATATCCGGGATGGACAAGCTGCAATCCATAATCTTTTCCTGGCATCACTGGCAGCAACATTTCACCCTGATCATCCGTCTGATCGTCGAACACCAGCAATCCATCACTCAAATCAGTCACCTTGTATGAGGCCCTGAGCGGCAGTCCCGTTTGTGCATCCACCACCCGCACGCGCATGTATTGAACCCTTTGCGGAGCGATTCGCGGGTCGTCTAATAGAAACGCATACACGTCATAATCAGATTGTTCGCCTCTCCTGTCAGAAGATACAAATGCGGTGATGGCATCTGCCCCCACGATCATTGACATGTCGTTGCCCTGACTGTTGATGGGGAAGCCAGCGTTCAAAGGACGTTGCCATCGGCCAGTGGCATCAGCCTTGCAGACGAAGATATCACGTTGTCCAAGCGATGGCCGATGGCCATCGCTGCTGAAATAGAGCGTCTTTCCGTCAGGGTGGATAAAAGGTGCCATCTCATTGGCGGGGGTGTTGATTTCGTTACCAAGATTGATGGGACGGCTCCACGAGCCATCCTGAAGCCGGACAGATTTGTAGATATCAGATCCCCCGAAGCCCCCTTCGCGGTTGCTCGAAAAATAGAGTTCGCGGGAGTCGGGCGTCAGCGAGGGCTGCGATTCCCACGAAGCTGAGTTCACCATACCACCCAACGAGTGCGGTTCGCGCCACTGCCCCATGGCCGATTCAAGGACGTACAGATCGCAACTGCCCTGCCCGGTTGCCCAGCCGCAGGCTGAGAAGTAAATTGTTTTTCCATCAGCCGACAAGCTTGCAGCGCCGTGATTTCCAAATGCAACAAGCCGGTCGAATAAAGAAATGCTTTGCACCATACCATTCGACACCGCTGCAAAGTAAATTTGTTCTGCATCGTTTCCGGTCTCCTCTGTCAACTTTGCCGCCCTGCGCGTGAACAACAGCATTTGATTGTCAATGCGCAATCCGTTGATATATTCGTTGTCAGGGCTGTTCAATTTTTCCAAACCAAGCTTAGCAACTGTTGCAACAGGTTGATTAACAATGCTGTCGGCCAAATGGGCTTGTTTGATCATGTTTGAAAGGCGTTTTGCTGCAGCGCTTTCTGAATCAAGTTTTGATTTGGCTTTCGAAAAAAACAAATACGCGTTGTGATATTGCCCTGTTTTCATATACAGTTCACCCAGCAGGCCGTAGGCAGGCAGAAAAAAAGCACTGTCAATTTTGATGGCGTCGAGGTAACTTTGGATGGCTTCGGGGTAGTGTTTTGTTTGGGTAAATAACTCAGCCTGAAGCAGATATGCCTCTATAAAACGACTATCGATTTCTAATGCATTTTTCAGTGATGCTGATGCCTGATCAAAATCCTGCAGCAGCAGCGATTGTTCAGCCTTCAGATAGTGTTGCCGGGCTTTTCGGGAGTTGGTAGTGAGCTCGTCCTGCCCCATCACATCCAGCCGAAAAAGCAAGGATAGCAACAATAAAAGAACTACGGGATATGCATGTATTTGTGACTTTGCAGGCTCATGCGCCACCTTGGGTTTTCCATGATAAAGGTTGTAAGCCATGGCATGATCTGTTCTGAAACGCTCCATTCGGGCTGTAAATATAGGTAACATTGGTCATTCACAAGGGCGGCATTTTTTTCGGCCCATGCCAAATCAGCCTGGTTTTGGATGACCACCTTAAGCTCGTTAGCCCGTTGGTAAATGGCTGGTTTTGGGGGTGCATTTTTCTTTGGCGAAAGACATATCCAGTCCCATTGTCCGGTAAGCGGATGTGCGCCCGATGTCTCAACCATTGTTTTGATTCCGAGTGAATGAAGGTGTTCCGTAAAAAAATCAAGTGGGTACAGCGATGGTTCTCCACCAGTGACCACCACCGTTTTTGCGGGAAACACAGCAGCGCGCAATGCAATTTCAATGGCATCGCCAGGCGGAAAAGTATGCGCATCCCATGAGGGCTTGGTGTCGCACCAACTGCAGCCCACATCACAACCGCCAATACGAATAAAATAGGCGGCCTGGCCCATATTATGACCCTCACCCTGAAGGGTGTAAAACTCCTCCATCAGTGGTAGTTTTCTGCCACCCTCAAATATGTCGTGCTTTTTACTCATCATGGAAGAATAAACGCGCTGTGGTATTCTTTGCGCTGCGTGAATGCCCTCACGTAATAAGTACCTGCCTTGAAACCTTCCAGGTTGATCGACAGTGTTTCCGGTTCTGTTTGGATAAGGTTGAGCTGCTTAACAATCCTGCCGGTCGAATCGTAAATATCCAGCCTGTAATCACCCTTTTGGAAACCAACAAACAGCTTTAGGTCGTGGCTTCTCACCGGGTTCTCGACTACCCTTAACTTTCCGGATGACGACTCCTCTCCGGCCTCATCCAGTCCGGTGAAGCCCGTCCAGGTGGCTGTGTTCATTCTAAAAAGTCGCGCACTGAATGTTTGACTTTCTTCGGCCGAAACAAAACAACTGAATGGACCGTGGTATGCAACGCCCTCGATTTGTGTGGTAAACAAATTTGCAAGCTCAATCCTGCGCTTGTTTCCGCCAAAGAAGTCGTTTCCTTGAAAATCGAACAGAATCCAAACAAAAGGCACATAGGTTCGTTGGGTGTAACCGGTTAAAAAAACCTGTTTACTTTCGCGTTGGAGGTCGGCGCCTGTAATCAGCCCATTGGTATTGAAGTTTGCTTTTTTTCTGGCCACAAACGTCCCGCTTTCACTTGGAAGCACATACAAGTTGCATTGCTGGTCGGCCCGGTTTTTTGTAAAGAGAAACAACGAATCCTCCACCGCCACAATGGCTTCACAATCGAAATTATGGTTCTTTGAATGCAATAATTCCTTCTGGTCTTCGTAGGTAAAATGAATTTTGGTGGTGTTAACGCTGGCATTGCCATTGATGGGTATGCTGCTTTGGTAGATGCGATAAATCGTCAGATCGTCGCGGTTTCCGTTGTTATTGCCAATGTCAGCCACATAAATATAAGTATCATCCATTGCAATGTCTTCCCAGTCAACATTGGTTGCACCTGAAAGGCTTATCTGTTGCACAACCTGAAAAGTGCTTGTATCCAGGGCATAAAGCACTGCCTCCCCGCCACTATCGTTGAACGTCCATATTTTTCCCCTGAAAACCAAAAGGCCTGATGTTTCTTTAACTGCCTCGGGTAGTTCGGAAATGAAGGGTGGATTATTAACAGTGGTGGAATAAATGCAGCTTCCGTCATTTACGCTTGCTGCAGGGTTAAAATTGATGGCTCTGGGATCGGTGCAGCCTGCTGTTTGTGCGTGTGTATTTGCCTGTATGGCAACAAACAGGCAGAGAAGCACAACGGGAATCAGCACCTTTCCCTTGAGTTGCGGCATATTAATCATGGTAGATTGTCTTTTTACAGGCTTGCAGAGTATTTTGCAGCAGCGAAACAATGGTCATTGGTCCAACACCACCTGGAACAGGTGTGATTAGACCCGCGATGTTGCTAACTTCATTAAAATCAACATCCCCGGTGAGTTTGTATCCTTTTTCGCTGCTGGTGTCATCGATTCGGTGAATGCCCACATCTATCACCACTGCACCCGGTTTCACCATGTCGGCTTTCACAAAGCCAGGCTGCCCGATGGCTGCAATCAACACATCGGCTTGCTTGGTGATGGCAGCCAAATCTTTGGTCTTGCTGTGACACAAGGTGACCGTTGCATTCAATGGCTTACGCGACAGCATGATGCTCACCGGTGTGCCAACAATGTTTGAACGGCCGATCACCACACAATGTTTCCCTTCGAGCTCCACATTGGAGCGCTTTAGCAACTCAACAATGCCATAGGGTGTGGCGGGCAAAAAGCAGGGCAAGCCAAGCTGCATGCGTCCAATGTTAACAGGATGGAAACCATCTACATCTTTTTCGGGTGCAATGTGTGCCAACATCTTGTCCGGGTTCAGGTGTTTTGGCAAGGGCAATTGCACGATAAATCCATCAATTTCATCGTCAGCATTCAGAAAATGAATGATGTCAATCAGCTCATTCTCCGTTGTTTTTTCCGATAGCCTGTAAACGGTAGAAGTCATTCCTACCTCATGGCAGGCTTTTTCCTTCGAAGCTACATAGGTTTCGCTGGCTGGATCGTTTCCAACCAATACGGCTGCAAGATGGGGAGCTTTCTGATCGGCATCAATCATTCCGGCTACCTCTTTGGCAATTTCTTTTCTGATTTTTGCGGCAATATCCTTACCGTCGATGATGTTACTGGCCATGGTAAGGTTTTAGCGTTGTTGCCTTAATTGTTGCATCATTTGCATCATCTTTCGGCTGCCCCCCGTTGTCATCATGCGCATCATTTTCGAGGTCTCTTCAAATTGTTTGATCAGGCGATTCACTTCAACGATATTCGTTCCGCTGCCGTTGGCGATGCGTTTGCGTCTGCTTCCATTGAGCAGTTTGGGATTTTCCCGTTCAGCCGGTGTCATGCTGTAGATGATGGCTTCAATACTTTTAAAGGCATCTTCTTCAATCTCAGTATCTTTCATGGCCTTGCTCATTCCAGGAATCATGCCCGCAAGGTCTTTGATATTCCCCATCTTTTTGATTTGCTGAATTTGCTTTAGAAAATCGTTGAAGTTGAACTCATTCTTTGCCAGTTTCCGTTTCAGGTTCTGCGCCTCAGCCTCATCGTACTGCTCCTGAGCCTTTTCCACGAGCGAAACAATGTCGCCCATGCCCAGGATGCGGTCGGCCATACGTTTGGGATAGAACACATCAAGCGCATCCATCTTTTCACCAATACCGACAAATTTGATGGGTTTGTCAACTACCGATTTGATAGTCAAAGCCGCACCACCGCGTGTGTCTCCATCGAGCTTGGTTAATACCACACCATCGTAGTCGAGCCTGTCGTTGAATGCCTTGGCAGTGTTCACTGCGTCCTGACCAGTCATTGAGTCAACAACAAACAGCACCTCCTGAGGTTGAACCGCTTTCTTGATCAATGCGATTTCGTTCATCATTTGCTCATCAATAGCAAGGCGACCGGCGGTGTCAATGATCACCACATTGCGGGCTTTGTCCCGGGCATATTGAATGGCATTTTTGGCAATTGCAACCGGATCTTTTTGGCTTTCATCGGCATACACTTCCACTTCAACCTGTTCGCCGAGCACTTTCAGCTGATTGATGGCGGCGGGCCTGTAAACGTCGCAGGCCACAAGCAGGGGTTGTCTGCCTTTTTTGCGCTTCAGATAGTTGGCAAGTTTAGCCGAGAAGGTTGTCTTGCCCGATCCTTGCAAACCTGCAATGAGAATGATGGTAGGTTGTCCCTTCAGATTGATGTCGGTGGCATCGCCTCCCATCAGCTCAACGAGTTCGTCGTGCATGATTTTAACCATCAGCTGTCCAGGCGATACAGAAGTTAATATCTTCTGTCCCAGAGCCTTATCTTTTACTCGGGTGGTAAATTCCTTGGCAATTTTAAAGCTAACGTCAGCATCGAGCAGGGCTTTCCTCACCTCCTTCAATGTTTCTGCAACATTGATCTCACTAATGTGCCCCTGACCTTTCAGAATTTTAAATGAACGTTCCAGTTTATCACTCAGGCCTTCAAACATAGTTTCTTTTTTTAGGGTGCAAAAGTAGTAATTTTTAAGCTCATAGCGAGGTAGCACACTACAGATTGTGTCCGGAAAGGCTTCAATAATTTTAAAAAAAAAGCCCGGTCTTGACCGGGCTTTCTATTATTATCTCATAATCCTATTGAAGGTTCAGCTTTGCTTTTACGAGTTTGGTCACATCATCGGCATTTGCGCCAATGTGAAGCAAAACGCCTGTTGCTGAGTCAAGGATATAGGTATAACCGTTTTCTTTGCCCACGTCTTCGATGGCTTTCTTCACCTTGTCAATAACGGGAGTCAGGAGTTCAACCCTTTTTTCGCCAAACTCTGAATCGGCATTCTGTTGAAATTCCTGAATGCGGGTTTGAAGATCGGTGATTTCCTTTTCCTTGGATTGCTTGATAAGGTTTGACATGGTTGCCAGGTTGTTCTGATAATCAGTGATCTTGGTTTGATATTCAGTCATCATGGCGCGCAATTCCGTTTCGAGTTGTGCTTCAAAATCCTGCAATTGTTTTTCGACAGTGGCTTTTTCTGGCATGATGCTCATGATTGCGTTGGAGTCGATATGTCCAACCTTGAGAGATTGGGCCTGTGTTGAGCCAAGCGCGGCAACCAGGGCAAAGAGCAGAAATACACGGCTTAATGTTTTCATTTTCTGTTTGATAGATTTGTTAATGATTTGAGGGCAAAAGTAGTGATTTTTTGCATGTAATGAAAAAAAACTCCCAACCGCCCCTGATGAATTCGCTTTTATTGCTTACGGTCTTCTTTTCTGACGGTCTGCATCACGGTTCCCACTTCATCCAGCACTTCATCGCTGATGTCGAGACGTGGGTTGGCATACAACATGGTTGCACCGGCAGCCTTGTCGAAAATAAACGCATAGTTTTTGGTTTCAGCTATTTCCTGCATGGCGTTGTAAATCTTTTCCTGAATGGGCTGCACAAGCTCATTTCTCTTTGTAAAGAGCTCACCTTCAGCGCCAAAGTACTTCATTTGCAAATCCTTGGCTTCTTTTTCCTTTTTAAGAATGTCGTCTTCACGCTTTTTCTTCAGGTCCTGAGGCAACAAAACAGCTTCAGCCTGATAAGCTTTATACATCTCCTCAACTTTATCATAAATAGCTTTTACCTCTTTTTCCCACTTTTGAGACAAGGCGTTGAGTTCTTCCTGTGCATCGTTGTACTCCGGTATGTTCTTGAGGATATAATCCGTGTCAACATATGCGAATTTTTGATTCTGAATCTGGGCCGAAAGTGGTGCAACGGCTGTGAAAACAAGAACCATTGCCATCATCAATTTTTGATACATTTTCATGAGGTTGAATTTTAAGGGTTCAAGGGTGTTTGCTAACAAAATTCCTGCCAAATATTAATCGATGCTTTGGTTGATGGAGAAATGGAACTGACTGCCGTTGGCATCGGGCAATCCGGGAATTTCGTCGAAACCATAACCCCAGTCCAGACCAAGAATACCAAACATGGGGAGAAATACCCTGACGCCCAGACCAGCCGAGCGTTTCACATCGAAAGGATTGAACGAGTCGAAACCAAGCCAGGAGTTTCCTGCTTCCAAAAATCCAAGGCCATAAATGGTCGCACTCGGATTCAAAGAAAAGGGATATCTGAGTTCGAGTGTGTATTTTGTAAATATGTTTCCGCCAATGTTCCTGTTTTCATAGTAATAAGGTGTAATGGTCTCATTACCATAGCCCCTCATTCCGATGATTTCGCGACCATCGAGGTTATTGTAACCCGACAAGCCATCGCCACCCAGGTAGAACCTTTGGAATGGAGTGATGCCGATATCACTGTTGTAATAGCCTAAAAATCCAAATTTCAGACGGGTTGCCAAAACTAGTTTGCTCACTGTTTCAACATAGAACGAGCTGCTGAACTTCCATTTGTAAAATTCTACCAGTTTGTATTTCTCATTCTCGTCGAGAGTGGTGAAATCCTTGGTGCTAAAAAGCGAGTAGGGCGGCGTTAGCTCAAACGAAAGTGAAAGATCGGATCCTGAGCGGGGAAAAATAGGCTGACTGATTGAGTTACGACCAAGGATCAGGTTGTAGCTGAATACATTGAAATTTCCGGTTCCGGTTCCCACCTGAAATATCGTAGAATAATTTTTCAGGTCATACCTCATCAGGTTAACGCCTTGATAAAGAGTGAAATAGTCATCAGGCCACTGCAAACGCTTGCCAATCCCGACTGTTAAACCGTTGATCACAAATGAGGCGCGGTTTGTATCGGAACGTGCAAGCCCGTTGCTGTAGAGCGAATGGTAGGCCGAAACGGTAAGCGAGGTTGGTTTTTTACCTCCCAGCCAGGGTTCGGTAAAGCTCAGGCTATAGTTCATATAGCCTTTGCCGTATGTTTGAAAACGCACCGATAGCTTTTGGCCGTCGCCCGAAGGAACCGGCCGCCAGGCTTCTTTTTTGAACACATTGCGCAGCGAAAAGTTATTGAACGACAAACCCAGGGTACCAATAACACGCCCATAGCCCCAACCTCCTGAAAGCTCAATCTGATCGGCAGATGTTTCCTCCACACTGTAGTCAATATCCACCGTGCCATCGGCCATGTTTGGGCGAATATCGGGCGAGATGGTTTCTGCATTGAAATAGCGCAGGTTTGCCAACTCGCGTGTGGTACGAATCACCAAATCGCGGCTGAACATCTGACCCGGCCTCGTGCGAAGCTCCCTGATCACCACATGGTCATTGGTTTTGGTGTTTCCTTTTACACCCACATTGCTAACACGTGCCTGCTTGCCTTCCCTTACCCGAATTTCGAGATCGATGGAGTCGTTTTCCACCAACACTTCAACGGGTTCGGCGCTAAAAAACAAATATCCATCATCCATATACAGGGAGCTGACGTCAAACCCATTGGGGTTATAAGAGAGGTTGGTCTCGAGCAGCTCTTTATTGTAAACATCGCCAGGTTGAATACCCAAAACGGCAGCAAGGGTTTTGTCCTCGTGTTTTGTATTTCCAACCCAATCAATCTTCCGGTAGTAGTATTTTTTCCCTTCGTGGATGTTGATGCCGATGCCGATGTTGCTGTCATCAATGCGGTAAACCGAGTCGGAAACCACCATGGCATCGCGGTATCCTTTTGAATTGTATTTCTTTACGATGCTTTCCAAATCTTCCTCGAGCTTTGATTCGATGTATTTGGATGATTTGAAGATGCGCATCCGGTAATTGTCGGTGAAGTAATGCTCGAGGCGTTGAACCGCAGCATATGGTTTCAACCGCACCACATCTTTCGTCATATCCACCACCAATGGTCCAAGCGGCTGCAACGGATTAAAAATACCCCGTTCCTTTGTTTCCTTCATGGCTGCCTTCACCTGATCAGCAGTCAGCTCCTCGTTGCCAGTGATCACGATTTCCTTCACTTTCACCTTGCTGTTCTTGTCCACCTTGATGTTCAGGTCAACGTAATTGTCGCGCGTTTTATCGGGCAATTCTTCCACCGTGACCTCAGTATTCAGAAATCCTTTCTCAGCAAAGTGTTTTTTGATGATGGTTTTGGTTTTCACAATGAGGTGATCTGTAGCCACATCACCACGTGAAAGGTTTATTTTGGTGCGTATGTCGTCGGCCTCAGTTTTTCTCAATCCTTCAAAACTGAATTTTGAAACCCTGGGGCGTTCTTTGAGGTTGATGTTCAAAAAGATAAGACCACCCTGGATGCTGCTTGAAGTGATGGCAACATCTTCAAACAATCCCTGGTCCCAAAGTTTTCTGATGGCTTCGGTTATCGGATCGCCCGGAATCTTGATTTTTTCGCCGACGGTGAGGCCTGAAAGCATCACGATCACATTTTCGTCGAGGTATTTGATACCACTCACTTTCACCCCACCAATCTCGTACTCTTTCGGTCGGGCATAATCAAAAGGCGAGAGATCAGACCCAACGGCTATTTGTGCCATTCCCTCCCTTGTGGAAGTCAACGCGGCTGTTGCCAGCATCAATACAACGATCAACTTCCTCATTTTCATCATTTTCAAAAGAACCATTACTGATCTGTTACTATTTGATTTGTTCACTTGTTTTGCCAAACCGCCTTTCTCGGTGCTGAAAGTCGAGGATAGCTGCATACAAATCCTCTCGTCTGAAATCGGGCCACAGGGTATTTGTAAAGTACAATTCTGCATAGGCGATCTGCCAAAGCATGAAATTGCTGATTCGGTATTCACCGCTTGTTCGGATGAGCAGTTCGGGGTCGGGCATGCCGTCGGTGGTGAGCAAACCTTCGATGCAATGCTGATCAACCATTTCGGGTGTGCAATCGCCCGAAACAATTTTTTCTGCCAGTTTTTTTGCTGCCTGCACTATTTCCCACCGACTTGAATAACTGAGGGCCAGTGTGAGGGTCATCCGGTTGTTGTGCTTCGTATCCTCTATGGCTTTGAGCAGGTGTTTACGGTTTGTGGCTGGCAGGCTTTCAAGATCGCCAATGGCAGCCAGCCTGATGTTGTTTTTATTCAGGGTGGTGATTTCGCTGTTGATGGTTTGCAACAACAGCTTCATCAGGGCGTTGACCTCCATTTTGGGTCGGCTCCAGTTTTCTGTTGAGAAGGCGTAAAGGGTCAGATAAGGTATCCCAAGCTCGGCCGATGCTTCAGCCGCTTCACGCACGGCAGTCACACCGTTTCGGTGACCGAAAACCCGGTGCTGACCATGTTGTTTGGCCCAGCGCCCATTGCCATCCATGATGATGGCAATATGCTGCGGCAGTTTGGTGGTATCTATTTGATCTTTCAGGCTCATTGATGGCAAGCTCTGGTTTGGTTTTGGTATTTAGAATGCTACGTCTCTGAATGAATTACACGCCTGTCGTTTTTGCAAACTGAAACGGTAGGTGATGGATATACCGGTGAAATTGTACCAGTCGTTGTTGTTTGGATCGGATTGTCCTGTTTCCCATGCATCTGTAACAACTTTACCCTCCAGGTTATCAGCAAAGGCTTTGTGCATGCGCCACTCTGCCGAAAGCCCGATCCGATCGGTGAGGCTGTATTTGAATCCAATTCCAAAAGGAACACTGAGCCTGTTGAAGGCAAGCGATTGCGCAAAATCCTCGCCAGATCCGAAGTAGGCAATGCCGGCAAACAAATATGGGGTCATGTATTCCTTCTCGCTACCGGTAAAATAATCGAAAAAGTTGAATTCAGCCACCAGGCTGATGTCTGTGACCTGTTCATCAAAGCTGAAAACTTGCGCGGTGTTCACCCGGGCATTCCGGCCATCGGCTCCCACTCCCCCACTTGTAACAGCCATGCTGTAGGCCCAGCGTGTGCCTTTGCTATACCTGCCCACAATGCCAAAGGCCGGTTTCAGTGGCACAAAGGGCAAAGCAGGATTGAGATCGCCGTTGTAATAGCTCAAACCACCAAAAGCACCCAATTCGATGCTTTGCGCATTTGTTGACGTAAGAGCGGTGCAAATCATTGCAAAAACAAGCAGTTTTTTAATCATTCCATGCAGATTGCTGGCAGCAATTTTTAATTATTTCTTGTAATTATTTCATTATCAACCACTAAGATAATAATCGAAAACAGCGTGCAAATTTAACCATTTTTTCCGAGCACTTCAGATCAATTTCTAATGTCGATGCCCCAAAGTAATTTTTCTCTGATCGTGCCAAAGAAATCTTTGCCTTCCATTTGCACCAGTCGGATCACAAAATCGGCTTTGCGCAACCGCAGCTCAGTGGACTGATCCACCACAGCCATCCGGCTGTCCATACTGATGGTATATTGGGCATGACGGCCAACAACTTTTAACCTGATGTTGCTCTTGTCGGGGATAACGATGGGCCTCACACTTAAATTGTGTGTGGCGATGGGTGTAATCACAAAGTCGTGCGAGCCTGGAACCAGAATAGGACCGCCGGCACTGAGCGAATAGGCCGTTGAGCCGGTGGGCGTTGCCACGATCAATCCATCAGCCCAATAGGCATTTACAAACACATCATCCACAAACACCTGGATTACGATCAAAGAGGTTGCTTCCTTTCTAAATACGGTAACTTCATTCAGGGCATAGTCAATGTCAGTAAAAAGACCACCAGGTTCATCCAACTGCAACAGACTTCGTTCTTCGAGCGTAAAGCGCTTATTCAGAATGGCTTCCATGGCCCGCTCGATCTCCTGCTTCGAGACGCTCGACAAAAAACCGAGCCTGCCCATGTTGATTCCCAGCATGGGTATCATTGAATCCCTTACGATGGGCAGCGCATCCAGCAAGGTTCCATCGCCACCAATCGAAAAAAACACATCTGTATCGGATGGCAGGTCGTGATAACCATGAAAAAGCCTCACCTCCACCGGAAAGCTTATATACTTTTCAACCAACCTGAAATAGGGTTCATATATCGTAATCTGAGCGTTCGCCTCAGCAAGGCAATGAAGCATCTGCCTAAAAAAGGGGCTGCGTTCCTCATCAAATGTTTTCCCGAAAAGGGCAATATTCATGGCTCAATCGCTTTGGTGTGCAAGATTACGAATTATGGTGCTCGTTGAAAAGCATTTAACAATATTTGTGTCTTCGCACAGATAAAACCATGTCAAGACTGAAAATCAATTTAAGTATCGGTTAGCTGTCACAGGACGCATCAAATGGGAGCCACAAAATGCAGAAAGAAGCCTCCTTTTTGGTATTTGTTGTAACTATACTCAAAACGCCAAACAATGTCGTAATAGGTCACCACATCCATTCCAATCCCTGTTCCCAAAAGCCAGGTATTCTGAAAGTTGTTAGAAGGCTGCCCGATTGGCTGATTCACATAACCGGCATCGAACAACAGGTTGAGATAGGCTGCATAGTGAAGTTTTCCAAACTTTTCTGATTTAATGAAGCCAATGTTTGTACGCCTTGGTTGCAGAAGGGCAAATTTCAAATTGCTTTTAAAAAGGGCAAAGTCCTTACCATCAACCACAAAAAGTTCGAATGAGCGCACATAATCGTTCCCAAAACCCAGCGACTTGTTTAAGAAGTAAGGTGTTTGGCTTTGAGAGGCAATTTTTCCGGTGAAATTGGCAGCCCAAAACCAGCGTGTGGCGATTCGGTTGTACACATCCACCGTGAGCTTGGCTGTAGAAAAAGCACCTTCGTTTTTCAACAAACCCAGGCCGTTTTGGTGCAACTCCACATCGGCATAATGTCCTGTGAGCGGATAGGGTTTTGAGTCGCGGTAGTCGTGCTTAAAATTGTAGCTGAGGTGAAACATTCTGAACAAGCCATCAGCCTGATTCATAAAAGCAGGGTTGAGTTTCATAACCGTATCGGCATACGTACCCTGCTCATAACCCAACGAAATATCGTGGCTGTTATGAATGCCTTTTCGCAGGTAAAACCGCAACTGTGCATATTTTTCCTTTCGGGCGTAACCATCAGTAGCCCTGTAGAATAGCTGTTTATTTCCGATGGTGACATAGGGCATTTCGCGGCTAAGCATGTATCCAAGCCGGATGCCCATTCCAAAGTTTTGTGCTTTTGTCAGGTAGGGAATATCATATTGAAGGTAGTAGCTTTGATTGTAACCAGCCCTAAGCAACACCTTGAGCTGTTCGAGTCTGCCCCGAAAATTGTTGACAGTGATAAAAATACCTGCATTCACTTTTCTGAAATCTTTCGTTTCCCACCAGGCATTGATGTTCCTGTCGGCCAACTCGAGAATCGGCATGGGCCAAACATACCAGCGCTCGACAAGGCGGATTTTGACATTCACGAGATCGTGGCTGGCAGAAACTGGAACAAGCTCCATATCCACGAAATTAAAAATGGACCGGTTGAGCAGGTTTCGCCTGCTCTGTTGTATTAGTTCGCACAGCTTGCTTTCGGTTAGTGTGTCGGCAACTTTAAAAACAAGCTCCCGGAAAATGATGTGTTTCTTGGTGATGTGGTTGCCTTCTAACAAGATATCATTGATAACCAGCCGCCGATCAGCGCTATATTTGTGGCATGAATCAGACCACGCCAGCTGCGCAAAACTTTTTCCCGCGAAAAAATGGAAGAAAAAAAGCCAGATAAAAATGATCAGCGCATATTTCATACGCCCAAATAACTCATCAGGGCATTGTAACGCTCGCGCAGGTCGTCGCTGTCATCATCAGACCCGAAAGACATCAGCACCTCATAGTTAAAACGGGCAAATGTTTGCAACAGGCCACGTATTTCCCTTTTATTGACCTTGATTGTGAGCCGAAGCTTTTCGGCCAGTGGCTCGTGGTGGATAAACAAACTGAGGATGCGTGCATCATCCGACTCCACGATGCGTGCAATTTCGGAGAGCACATAATCACGCACATTGACATGCAGGATGATAATTCCGCCGGGCTCGGCTGCCGACAAGCTGCGCGAGAAATGTTCTACCAGTCCCTGAATCGTTACCGAACCCTGGTAAACATGCAAGCCGTCAACCACTGGCACAAGACTCAACTGATGCATCTGCACCAGCCGCATCACCTCATAAAGGTGCTGATCTTCCGTTACCGAAATATTCTGAATCAGGTTCTGATGCTGCCCGATGGGATCTTCTGGATGCTCGAAATTGTAGATATCCCATTCCGAGATCAGGCCAACAAGCTTCGATCCATCAGTAACAGGCAGATGGGATAACCGGTAATCTTCCATCCATTCGAGCGCTATTTTTCCGCTATCGGTCGTTTGCAAGGGTAAAATACCATCGTTCAGTAGTTCTTTAGCAAGCATAGGATTTAGTTTTGGGCTGAACGCTCATCGTGGAGCATATTCAGGTAGTTTGTATATCGGAATGCGGCAATTTCTCCGCTTGAAACAGCCTCTTTCACTGCACAGTGCGGTTCGTGTTCATGCGTGCAATTGGCAAAACGGCAAGCTGAAAGACAGCTACGCATCTCGGGAAAGCGGTGCGAAAGGGTTTCTGCCCCGTGTGCGTGCAGGCCAAACTCTTTGATGCCAGGGGTATCAACAATCCATCCACCATTGGGAAGCTGAAACATCTCGGCAAATGTGGTGGTATGTTTCCCTTTGTTGTGTACCTCCGAAATGTTGCCAGTGCGCAGGTCAAGGCCAGGATAAATGGCATTCAGGATCGCCGATTTGCCTACGCCACTATGCCCTGAAATCAGACTAACCTTTCCGGTGAGACGCTCTGCCAACTGCGAAATCCCCCTTTTGGTGAGCGCCGACACCGTATGAACCTCATAGCCAATTTTACGGTAAACCTCAGTCAATGAGGCAAGTTGGTCGCTGAAGGCTGCATCATACAAGTCAATCTTATTGAACACAATTAACACAGGGATGTGGTAGGCTTCGGCTGTCACCAAAAAGCGATCAATAAAACCTGTTGAAGTTCTCGGCTGATCGAGCGTTGCTACCAAAACTGCAAGATCCAGATTGGCTGCAATGATATGGGATTCCCTGGAAAGGTTTGTAGCCTTTCGGATGATATAATTCACGCGCTCGTGAATCTGGGTAATGACGGCTGTTTCGCGGCCTTCTTCGGGCACAATCTCCACATGATCGCCCACTGCCACCGGATTGGTTGACCGGATGCCCTTCAGCCGGTGATTTCCGCGCAACCGGCAACGCACAACCTTTTCATCAGATGTATAGACATCGTACCAGCTTCCTGTGGATTTGACAACCAATCCCTGCATGACGAACCAAATAGTTTTCCCTGCAAAAATAATCGTATTGAAACATCAGCTGAAAAAAAACATGCTTACCCCCATTCAACACTTGTGGTCAGATAAATAAAAGCCCCCACTTATCATTTATCAGTTGTAAAACTGAGGGTTGCAAAAAGAAAAACAATATATTTGCACCAAACAAAAACACCTTATGAACTACCTTATTGCCCTGACCATTCCTGCAACCTTTACAGCTGCCATTCTTTTTTATCTGCAGTTTAAGTTTAACATCGTATCCTGGAAATTGCTTACACAAGCAATTCTGTTTGGGCTTTTAACCATTATCCCCTTGCTCATTTTAGACCAGATTGCAGTAATCAGGGGCATTGATGAATTGAGAAACCTTAAAAGAACGGGATTTTACTCCTTTGTGGTGGTGGGTTTTGGAGCCGAGCTTGGCAAATTTGTGCTGTTACGCTACTATTTTCTCAAGCAAAAATCCTTTAAAGGACCTCTCGACGGCATCATTTATGCACTTATCATCAGCGGCTCATACACCTTTGTGGCACTACCCCTTTTCATGTCGGGCTGGTTTTCCAGGGCCATGGACTTAACTTTCTTGCTCACCTACACCATTGCCAACCTGTCATTTGCCATGATTATGGGCTTTTTCACAGGAATGGGCAAATTCAGGCACAACCGTTTTATCGATTCGATGACAGCGTTGGGCGCCGCCAGTTTTTTTCATGGCTTCTACTACTTTATCAACCTCACTGACGAATACCTGATCTTTGGCTTGTATGGGGCAGGACTCATCTCCATTGCACTGATGCTTTTGGTGAAGGCAAGTAATCTTAAAAACGAAGACAAAGCGAAAGACTAATTGATAGATACCAATAAAAAAAGGCTATCTCCGGGGAGATAGCCTTTTTTATTTCATAAAGAAATACAACGCTTAGTCTTTCAACACTTTAAGCTTTGCCTCAAGTAATTTTACTTCCGACTTGGCCTTCTCAATCTTCTTTTCATATTCAGCACGCATGATGTCGGCTTGTTTGCTGTTTGAGAAGAATCCGATGTTATTTTCGAGCAACATGATTTCTTCTTTCAGCTTTTGCAGTTTGGTTGCCAAGGTATTGCGTTCTCTCCGCAACTTATCACCCGAATCAGGTTCGTCGCGCAGGTGCTCAATTGTGTGCATATAATTGGTGGTGGCCATTTCCTGCTCAGTGAGTTTCATTTTCTCAAAAAGCTTGTCGATGGCCTTCCGGTAATCGGCATAGAGCTGATCTTTCAGTTTGATTGGCACATGACCAATTTCCATCCAACTGCGCTGGAATGCTTTCAAAGCATCCAGGTTTGAAACCCGGTCAGCTTTCACCTCGAAATTGGCAATGCTTTCGATGAGTGCTTTTTTGCGGGCCAGATTCTCATCTTCGCGTCCCCTGATGCCTGTGAAGTGTTCCGATTTTCTCTTGAAAAAGTCATCACAGGCGCCACGGAAACGCTTCCAGATTTTATCAGAGTTTTTACGTGGTACAGGTCCTATTTTTTTCCATTCTTCCTGCAAAGCTTTAAACTGGTCGGTGGCTTTTTTCCATTCATTGCTTTCAAGCAAAGCCTCAGCCTGCACACACAAATCCAGTTTGCGGTTGTAGTTTTCAATCTGTTGGTCTTTCAGCTTGCCGAAATATTCTTTTTTGGCTTCGAAGAAATTGTCCATCGCAGCTTTGAAACGATTCCATATTTCATCGTTTTGCTTTTTTGGAGCCTGACCAATGGTGCGCCAAACCTTAAACAAGTCGCGCATTTCGTCAGATTTCTTCATCCAGCCGTTGATGCTGTCGATGCTTTCGGCAATGGTTTCTTCGGCTTTTTCGCAAATAGCCACTTTTGCTTCGTAGTTGTGCTGCAATTCGTCCTGAATCTTTGAATAGTGCTCACGACGGATGGCGTTGATCTTGTCAGTAGCTGTTTTAAAGCGCTCCCAAACAACTTCCTTCACATCCTGCGGCACAGGACCAATTTCTTTCCACTCGTCGTGGTATTTTTGCAGCAGCTTGAAGGCTTTCACTACTGATTCCTCCAAAAGCAATTCTTCGGTTTTCTCGCAGATTTCGATCTTGGCTTCCAGATTTTTCTTCATGTCAAGATCACGCAATTCTCTGTTGATCTTAACTTTATCGAAAAATTTCTCGACCAGGAAGTGGTAATTGTTCCAAAGATTGGTGATCTCACCTGCGGGAACCTGACCTATTTCCTTCCATTTGTCCTGCAACACCTTGAACTCATCATAGGTTTTCTTCAATGTTTCCTCAGATGAAATCAATTGTTTGAGCTCTTCGAGAATGGCCTGCTTTTGCACCAGATTTTGCTGTTTCTGACGCTCGAGGGTTTCGTTATGCCTGGCTTTGTTATCCTTGTATTTGTTGAATGCAGCCTTAAACCTCGTTTCGAGCGGATCATCAACATGTTCGAAGGATTCGCGTTCGCCACCATCGGCAATAAATTGTTCCAGTTCATGGTCAATATCTTCCTTGTTCAGTTTGAGGAAGAAAACCTTGATGGCTGCAACCTTATTCTTAATCTTTGTAACATCTTGTTCCTGAACAGTTTCCTCCAACAACTCTACCAATTGCAACTTGTTGAATCCTTCAAAATCGTGCTCACTGACGGCTTCAAGCTCTTCCACGGTTTCCTCGTCGAGCATGTGAACGTCGTGCTGTTCGTCAGCTGTTGAGGTTCCCGATGTGCTTACGATATCCTTGGCTGTTTCAGCAACAACTTCGGCAACCGGAACACTTTCTTCCAAAGCTACTTCTGCCTCTTTTTCTTCGACAGCAACAGCTGCGGGGGTTTTTTCCACAGGGGCCTCGATCACAGGAAGCTGGTTAGGTTCAATGAGTTTTTCAATCAGTGCATGTTCTTCAGCCGTTATTTGGGCTGGAGTGTCGGCCTTGGCAGATTCAATAAAATTCTCTTGACCATCTTCGATTTTTGAAGAGGTCGTGGTGTTCTCGTTCCCGTTCATTTGTTCTTCGGGTTTGAGATTGGTCAAATCATTGTTTTCCATTACAAAAGATTAAAAATAATTAGCAATTATCAGGTGGGAGACCATCATCGTTCCCACTGACATGGGGTTCATTCAAAATTAGGGGTGCAAAGTTAGAAATCTTTTCATTCCCAATCATCTAAATCACAGCCAATAATTTCAGCATCATCAGTAAACAAGTCGCCGAAGTATTTGAAATTCTGCTAAACTTTGTCGAGAGCCTGGGCAAGATCGGCAATAATCTCATCCACATCTTCGATTCCAACCGAAAGCCTTACCAAACCATCGGTGATGCCCGCGGTTTGTTTGGCTTCGGCCGAAAGTTTGGAATGTGTCATGCTTGCAGGGTGCTGAATCAATGTTTCGATGCCACCCAACGAAACGGCCAAAAGTGCCATCTGCACGCTGTTCATCATCGTTTTTCCGGCCTGCAGCCCGCCGTGAAGTCCAAAACTGATCATGGCACCGGGGCCCTTCATTTGTCTTTTTCCGAGCTCATACTGTGGATGCGAAGGCAATCCCGGATAAAGCACCCATTCAACTTTTGGATGATTTTCAAGAAATTGCGCCACCTTTTGTGCGTTCTCCTGCGCTCTGTCGATGCGGATGCCGAGTGTTTTGAGGCCGCGACGTGTGAGCCAGGCCTGGTGCGGATCCATGTTGAACCCCATGTTCACCATCATCGGACGCAGACGGTCGTATGTTTCTTTTGTTTTGGCAACCACGATGCCGGCCACAATATCGGCATGTCCATTGATAAACTTGGTCATTGAATGCAGCACAACATCAACCCCAAAATCGAAAGGTTGTTGCAAGTACGGACTACAGAAGGTGTTATCAACACAAACAGGTATTTGGTGCTGTCGGGCGATTTTTACAACAGCTTCCAGATCGGTGATGCCCATGGTGGGATTGGCAGGTGTTTCGAGGTAAATCAGGCTGGTATTGGGCATGATGGCATTGGCCACGTTCTCCGGATTGGTGGCATCAACAAAAGTAGATTCCACGCCAAAGCGCACATAGAGGCTTTCCATGATGGCGCGTGATGGACCGTAGAGCGAATTGTGTGCTACAAGGTGTTTTCCCTGCCCCAGAAATGTGAGGTAAACCGTGTTTACCGCAGCCATGCCGGAACTCACTGCAATGCTGCCATATCCCTTTTCGAGTTTAGCAACGGCATGCTCCAGTTCAGCAATGGTCGGGTTGCCAATGCGCGTGTAGATATAGCCTTTGTCTTCGCCTGCGAAGCATCTGGCACCGTGGTCAGCGTCTTCGAAGCTAAAGGTTGAAGTTTGGTAAATTGGTGTAACTGCGCTGCCCAGCGGATCGTGTATCAAACCGGCATGAACAGCAAGGGAGTTGAACCCTTCGAGGTGATCACTCATCGTATAATAATTAATTGCCTCAAGATGAACATCTTGAGCTTGCGTTATTGAAAAATTTGGTTTGCATCCGTTTAAAAGGGCCAGAAATTGTTGTCGTTCCAAATCTGTTCCTTCAAATCCTCATTGAGTTTGTGCAGCAAGTGATGATGTCCTTTTTCCCAATCGGCAAGCATTTGATACAAAGCCTTTTCATTGGGGTCGGTGGCTTCTGAAGCACGCTGGCTGTACACTGCAATGGCCCTGTTTTCGAAATCAATGGCGGCAGAAATGGCTGCAGCCTCGAAGCTTGCGGCAGAAATCTCTTTCTTGATCTCCTCCGAAAGAATCATCACTGCATCGGTATCATCCACATCCTGATGTGCATCAACAGCCAGAAATGAATGGTTTTTTTCGTAATGCACAAACTGTTTCGACAAAAACTCGATGTGGGCATCTTCTTCTTCTGCCATCATTTCGAATATGCGACGGGCTGATTTGCTTTCGCTTTGACGTGCCACCTGGGTGTAGAACGCTTTTCCCCTGCGCTCGAGCAAGATGGCTGTTTTGAGGATGTTGATTGCCTGTTGTGAGGTTTCCATGCTATATTTTTATTTATAACCGCAAAAGTAATTCATTTGTCAAAACAACATGCAGGCCGCTCTCAACAAAAAAACCAGCATCTGCGTATCTCCAAACCTGCTATTTTTGCCATGTATAATGCGCCCATATGCACAGCGAATCTGACTTCACCCTGCTCGGGAATTTATTTGAAACCTATCTGGGTCAGCCGTTTGACGCCATTGTCAGGCTGCCCGAGAGCGGATCTTCACGCCGTTATTATCGCATGAGGCACGGAAACGATCAGTACATCGGCACGGTGAACACGGTGGTGGCTGAAAATATTGCATACTTTTCGATACACGAAGCATTAAAAAAATCCCATGTTCCGGTGCCGGAGATTTTCATGATCAGTGCAGATCGCACAACCTATCTACAGGAGGACCTTGGTGATCAGAGCTTGTTCAATGTTATCGGACAACTGCAAACCAGGCCTGATTTTGAGACACAGCTTTCGGAGGTTTTCCATGCGGTGCTGGCCGGTCTGGTGCGTATTCAAACGCAGGCAATCAGGCAGATGAATGATGCACATTTCTGGCCCGCGGCGCGCTTCGACCGACAAGCCATCTTGTCTGATCTTCATTATTTTTTCTATTATTTTGTTAAGCAATTTCCTGAACTACAGGTGAATGAATACCGTTTGCAAACCGAATTCGATTTGCTTGCCGGAATTGCTTTGGAGGCCCCATCAGAATATTTTATGTACCGCGACTTTCAGTCCCGCAACATCATTATTAAAGACAATAAACCATATTTTATTGATTTTCAAGGAGGAAGAAGAGGACCGCTGCAATACGACCTCGTTTCATTGCTGTATCAGGTGAAGGCCGCATTGCCACAAGATTTTCGCGACCGCATGACAGAATTCTATGTTCAGCTGCTTGGCCGTGAAACGGGGATTGACGCCTCTGATTTCAATAAGCACCTGACCGTGTTTGTTTATTTGCGGCTTTTGCAGGTTCTGGGAGCATATGGCTTCAGGGGAATCATTCAAAAGAAACCACACTTCCTGCAGAGTATCCCCCCTGCCCTGCGCGAAATTGGGGCGCTCATCAAGCGCAACCCACTGCCTGATGCATTGCCCGAGCTTAAGTCGTTGCTATTGCAAATCAGCACAATACGCCTTGGTTTACCACAATCTCACAGCGAACTGCTTAATCAACTGACAGTTACAGTGAGCAGTTTTTCATTCCTGAAAAAAGGCGTTCCGGTCGATTATTCCGGAAATGGCGGTGGATTTGTTTTTGATTGCAGAATTTTACCAAACCCGGGCAGACTTCCAGCCTACGCCAATCTCACCGGCGCCGATGTTGAGGTGGCTCAGTTTCTTGAAAAGGAGGCATCTGTTGGACAATTTCTTGCACACGTGAAAGAAATTATAAGCCAGGCTGTTAGCAATTATTCCGAAAGAGGTTTTAAAAATCTGATGGTTAATTTTGGCTGCAGTGGTGGGCAACACCGCTCGGTTTATTGCGCCCTGCAAGTCAGCAAATGGCTTATCAACAACTTTGCGTCAATCCGTGTCGTTACAATTCATCACGAACAAGCTGATCTGTCATGACAAAAAAGCTCTGCAAAACACGGCCACAATCCGATACAAAAGGCGGGCACTTTAGTTGCAAAAAATGTGGCCTGGTTTCGAAAAAGGAAAAAGACTTATGCAAACCCCGCCCCCATGACTAAGCCGGAAAATGCCGGGCAGCGATGGGCCATGGTGCTGGCCGCGGGAAAAGGAACACGACTAAAATCGTTTACCGAGCACACACCCAAAGCATTGGTTCGTGTTGCCGGCAAACCCCTGATCGAATGGGTTTTGCAAAATCTTTCGCAAAATGGCTTCACCCATGTAGTGGTCAATGTGCATCATTTTGCCGATCAGATTACCGATTTTCTTCAGGCATACCCATGCACAATGCAACTTATGATTTCAGACGAACGGCAACAACTGATGGATACAGGTGGCGCTATCCTGAAGGCTTTGCCCTTTTTTCCAAACAATCTGCCAGTAATGATTCACAATGTGGACGTACTTCATAAGTTTGACTTGCAAAGTATGTATGATCAATTCTTTCAGGGAGAAGCCTCAGCTGCTTTGGTGACCAATCAAAGAAACAGCAGCCGGAAGTTTATTTTTAACGGGCAGCACGAACTCATCGGTTGGGAAAACGCAAGCACCGGCATGGTGAAATGGGTGCGGAATAGCCCGGATGCACCGCCCCTAAAACGTGCCTTTTGTGGCATCCACTTCATCAACCCGGCAAGCTTTCAAAGTTTCGAAACAAAACCCTGCTCTATCATTGATTTATACCTGCAATTAGCATCCAATCAAGTGATTAAATCATATGAGGCAGACAATTTGTGGTGGTTTGACGTGGGCAAAGCAGAAGAAATCAATACGATCGAACAGTTCTTATACAACCTACAGCCATGAGCGAATCAGGATTCATCCCGGTGTTGGCGCAACACATTCTTGAAACATTTGATGGCAAAACAGACCGCCTCGATGTTGTTTTTCCAAACAAACGTGCAGGCCTTTTTCTGAAACAGGAACTGATGCAACGCTCAAACAAAACGATGTGGTTGCCCAATATCAGCACCATCGAGGAGATTTTTTCGCGTTGGTCGGGCTACAGCCTGGCCGACCCACTCAACCTCACCTTCGAGCTCATGCAGGTGTTTTTTGAACAAAAAAACCAGGAAGCACCTGATATTCAGTTTGCCGGTTTTGCCGCACAGCTGGTGCGCGAATTTGATGAAATTGACCATTACCTAGCTGATCCGGTTAAGCTGTTCAGGCATTTGTCTGAGGCCAAAGCACTTGAGCTTTGGCATGCTGATGGAAGTGCACTGTCGTCCTACGAAAAAAACTACCTGCTTTTCTATCAGTCTTTCGAATTGCTCTATGCACAGTTGCATCAGAAAATGCATGCCAAAAAAACAGCCTCATATGGCGCCATCGCCCGGCACCTCGCCAGCCTGACAGAAGATGCGTTGATGGCAAGTGTTGGAGACCATTTCACTCTTTTTGCCGGCTTCAACGCATTCAGTCCGGCTGAAGAGGTTATATGCACTCGCTTGCTGAAACATCGGCGCGCAGCTTTCAGGTGGGATCTGGACACATTTTACACCCACGACAATGCCTTTGGACAACATGAGGCTGGCGTTTCCTGGCGTCGTTTCCACGACAAAAACCCAAATGCTGGTTCGCTTTGGACAGGAGAGCGGCTGCTTGCCGAGCCTAAAGAAATTAACTTTATTGCTGCTGCCGGACAGGTTGGTCAAGCTAAAGCATTGGGGGCCAGACTTAGTTCCGACATATCGACCGGAAATGACAGACAAACGGCCATCATTCTGGCCGACGAAAATTTGCTTACACCCGTTCTTGGCAGCATTCCCGGGCATTTTGGGCATATCAACGTGACCATGGGTCTGCCCTATCACACCAGTCAGGCCTACGGTTTGATTTTGGCGATGATTCGTTTGCATCAAAACACCAAAGAACGTAACAAAGAGGTATCATTTCCACTTGATCATTTGATGCACGTGCTCGATAGCGATTTGTTGCGCATTTCGGTTGACCAGTCTTTTGGCTTAGCCACCAAA
Organism: uncultured Lentimicrobiaceae bacterium; assembly: GCA_964492695.1. Lineage (GTDB taxonomy): Bacteria > Bacteroidota > Bacteroidia > Bacteroidales > F082 > JALNZU01. The sequence continues at coordinate 103,030 of CAZBMR010000001.1, read as the reverse complement.
TTGTTGATCAGCAAGCTGTTTGCGGATGCCAACAATTTTGTTGAGAAAGATCGCTTCGTAGCACTTGCAACCGACACCGATCCCAGACTTGTTAAGCTGGCGGCCATTTTGGCTGATATTGAACAAGGCAATACCCTTCGGCAGATCGACCAGCTCAGGCAATTGTTTGACTGGATGCTCTTTCAAATCAAAAAACAGGAAATTGCCCACCACCGCGTGTTGTACTACAATCAACTGGTGGTAAGCCAACGCATGTTGAACCAATTGCGAAAACTATTGGAGCAATATGAAAACCGCATTGAAGCTGTGAAGCTTGAACCGCTTTTGAATCAGGTGGCAGCAGCACAGTCGCTTCATTTCGTAGGAGAACCGCTGCAAGGTTTGCAAGTGATGGGGCTACTTGAAAGCCGGAACCTTGATTTTGAATGCATTCACCTGCTTTCGGCCAACGAAGGCATCCTGCCTCGTGATACACACCAGCAGTCGCTGCTGCCATTCGACCTAAGACGAGATTTTGGGCTGCCATCGCGCAACGAAAGTCAGGCCATATATGCCTTTCATTTTTTCAGATTGCTGCAGCATGCTAAAAAAATCAACCTCTATTACAACTCTGAACCGGGCTCACTCGGAAGCGGCGAAATGAGCCGTTATCTGCTTCAGATTAAACACGAATTGCTCCGCCTGAATCCCAACATACGCTTCAGCGAAACGACCTTCTCCTATAAACCAACACCACAACACCTGAAACGCAGCATCCGGATAGAAAAAAATGAGGCTGTGAAGCAAAGGCTAATGAAGCGGCTGGAGGCAGGACTGTCACCCACAAGCATTTCTCGTTTTTTAAATTGCTCCCTGCAGTTTTACCTGAAAGATGTTCAAAATATCGAAGAAGCGCCCGAAACGGATGCTTCGATCTCGCTTAACCAACTGGGAACAGTGATTCACCTTGCACTCGAACAGCTTTTCAAGCCATGGCTCAACAAGCCGCTGAGCACCCCTGTCATCGATGGCCTGAAACAAATTGCCGAACAAACCCTGACGGAGGCCTACAAACAAGAATTTCCGGGCATCTTGCTCAGTGAAGGCATGAACCATCTGAACTTCACTGTCGCGCTGCATTTTATCACCAACCTGCTTGAATCAGAAAAGAAAGTTGCTTCAAATCAGCAACTTGTGATACTTGAACAGGAATCTCGCCTCACACACCACATCGATGTTGATGGGGTTCGGGTTAAAGTAAAAGGCACCATCGACCGGATTGACATGCTTGATGATCGCATCAGGATTATCGATTACAAAACCGGCAAGGTTGAACCCAAAGAAATACAATTGAAACTGGCAGAAGACTACAAGGAGGGCAACAAACAAAAAGGCCTTCAGCTTGCCATCTATACATGGCTCTACATGGAAAACCACCCCGGTATTGAAAATGTGCCTGACAGTTTTTTAAACAGCCTGGCAAAATCTTCGCTTGGAATGGTGAAATCAAGCCTTCCGGGTGCAGAGCATAAAGCACAGTTTTTGGAGCAGATTCATGCTTTTCTTAGCGATACTGCGCGCATGATTCTTGATGATAGTCAAGCATTTGAGCAAACCGAAGACCATAAAAAATGTAGAATGTGCGCCTACAAGTCGCTTTGTCTGAGGAAAGAAAAGAAATGATATTGCAGCAGCCTTCATTATTCGTATATTTGCTTATGAATTGGGTAATCAAAAAACTAATGCTATGAACGAGCAACCAAAATTCAACATTCTGATCGTTGACGACCGTCCGGAGAATCTCTTGACCCTTGAAGGCATACTTGAAAACGAGGAATTAAACATCCTGAAAGCCCACTCAGGCAATGAAGCATTGAGCATCATGCTCGAAAAGAATGTCGCCCTTGTGTTAATGGACGTTCAAATGCCCGGTATGGATGGTTTCGAAGTAGCCGAAATCATGCGCAGTTCGGAACGCACCAAGTATATCCCCATCATTTTTGTAACCGCCATCAGCAAGCAAAGGCAGCACATATTCAAGGGATATGAATCAGGTGCTGTTGATTATTTATACAAACCTCTTGATCTTGAAATACTACAAAGCAAAATAAAAGCCTTCATTGATTTTTTCCAACATAAAAATAAGCTGGAAGAAACCACCCGAAAACTGGAACAAACCGTGAAAGAGCTCAGCCATGCGAGGGCATTGGCAGAAGAGGCCACCAATGCCAAAAGTGCTTTTTTGGCCACAATGAGCCACGAGATCCGTACACCTCTCAATGGAATCATCGGTCTTGCCGATTTGGGCTTAATGGATGAAAAACTGCTTCCATCTCAAAAAGAAAGGTTGCTCGACATCAAAACTTCCGGCGAATCGCTCCTTGAAATCATCAACGAAATTCTGGATATTTCCAAAATAGAAGCAGATAAGCTCGAGCTCGAAGAAATAGAGTTCAGCATCAGAGACGTGCTCGATAAAGTTGTTAACCTATTGTCAGTCAAAGTTTTTCAGGAAAAACTCGAGTTCATTTGCGAAATTTCGCCCGACTTGCCCGACATCCTCATCGGCGATCCTTTGCGCATCAGGCAAATTTTGATCAATCTGCTGAGCAATGCCATCAAATTTACAGAAGAAGGAACAGTGGGCATTCACGTGAAAATGCTCGACCATATCGAAGAACAGGTGAGCATCGAATTCTCAGTTGAAGACACGGGTATTGGCATACCGAAAGACAAAATAAACCGGCTGTTTCAATCATACCAACAGGTTGACACCTCCACCACCCGTACACACGGAGGTACAGGTCTGGGACTCACCATTTCGCAAAAACTTGTTAACCTGATGGGTGGCGTCATCCGTGTGGAGAGCAACCTTGGCGAAGGGAGTAAATTCTTCTTCAGACTCAACATGATGACTGGTGACCAGCGCGATAAGCCCTGGGAATTAACACTCAGCAGGCCCAACAACGATTTCAACCTGCTCATCATCGACGATCACCCAAAATCAACGCATGTTATTTCCGGAATCCTCAATCAGTGGGGAATCCGTCACAGCATTACTGACAGCTGTGAAACTTGCTTTCAGCTGCTAAACCAAGACAAGTTCGACCTGATTCTGGTCGATTATTTCTTAAGCTCAATGAACGGTTTTGAGGTGGCTGAGAAACTTCGTGCCGAAACAAAAAAAGAAAGATTGCCCGAAATCATCATCCTGTCGCCCAGCAAGGCCAGCATCGAAGTGTTGAAGATGAAAAATGCCGATCAGCATGAGTTTCTCACAAAACCACTCATGCAAAACAACCTGAAAAAGCTGTTGCTCGACAAATTTGGAAAAAAGGAAACGAGCCAGCCTGTTGCCGGGTCGGCTGATATGAAGACAGGAGCAACCGGCCGAAAACTGAGCATTTTGGTTGCCGAAGATCAAATTATCAACCGCAAGATAGTGATTCAGCTGCTTGAAAAGAAAGGCTGGCTTGTGAAAGCCGTCGAGAATGGCAAGATTGCCTTTGAGGTGGCAACAACACAACGGTTTGACATCATACTGATGGATGTGCAAATGCCCGAAATGGATGGCTTTGATGCCACCCGCAACATCCGCATTGCTGAAAAGGACAAATCTTATCACACGCCCATCGTTGCCATGACAGCACATGCCATGGTGGGCGACAGGGAAAAATGTCTTGCAGCAGGGATGGATTACTACATCACCAAACCTGTGAATCCCAACGAATTATACGAAACAATTGAGCGGTTCACGCTCGTTTCGCAGTAGTCGGCTCATGCGTCAGCAACGATTGTTTCTGCCATCCCTCCCATGCCCGAAAATCTTTCTGGAAGACGAGCCTGTTCGTCTTTGCTGCATTAACTCGTTTTTACCTTAATAATATACATGGATAACATCGATTACAACAAAGCCACAACCTGGGAAAAACTGAAGTACTCTTTCCGCTCATGGCGCTATATTGGCGTAGGCAAATCATTGCTCATCTGGTTTTTAACCATTTCGATTGTGCCGTTGGCATCCATCAGCTTCATCAACTTTCTGAATGCATACCACGGATTAACCATCGTAGCCGAAAAATCACTGCAAACCACTTCACAACTGCGCGAAGAATACATCAATACCTTTTTTCGGGAAATAACCGATTTCCTTGATTTCAATGCAGCCCAAAAAGCTGATATCGCACTCATTCAACAACTGAGCGAGGCCCTGGATCAACACAACGGCGATTTTAAATTGCTCAGTGCTTCTGCTGCCTACAAGTCGATGACCGCTTCCCAAAGAGACGAGTTTAAAAATCTGGCAGGCAGAAACGGTTATTACGACATCTATTACATTAACAGCAAGGGCGATGTGCTTTTCAGCCTGAAGGAAGAATCCGATCTTGGAACCAATTTGTTCCGCGGTGAAGTGCGTTTCAGCAAGTTTGCTGCCACAGTGAGGGCCTCGCTTGAAAGCGGCAAAACACTGTTCTCCGATCTGGAATTTTACGAGCCTTCCTACAACAAACTATCGGGTTTCTTTGTGCAGCCGGTTGTGGGCGAAAATAAACAACTGGTTGGTGCCATTGCCCTGCAGGTGACTATGGACCGCATCAATCAAATCATCAGCCAGGAAGCAGGATATGGCGAAACAGGCCAGGCCTACCTGGTCGGCGAAGACCAATTGCTCCGCTCAGCACTCCGTTTCAAGGGCAACAACCAAATACTGACCACCGAAGTGAAAAACCAAAAGGTGAAAGACTGGCTATTTTCGCTCCAAAACCGCAACAACAAGGCAGTTTTGATTGAGCGTGAGCTCGACCATGAAAAAGTGTCGACCTACGACAGTGATCTCGAAGGCAAGTATGTATTGGGTATTTACCGACAGCTCGACTACCTGGAAAATCTGGGCGTAAACTGGGTACTGATCGAAGAGATAGAGCACAGCGAAGCTTTTGCATACGCACGCATGCTTTCCGACATCGTTAAAATTACTTTCATCATCACCATCATACTCGTCTTCCTTATCTCGATCCTCGTAACTAGATGGTTTGTAAATCCGATTAAGCAACTTTCATCATGGGCGAAAGAAGTAGCTGAGGGTCAGCTTGATAATAAAATCATTAAGGCACCTGCCAACGAAGTCGGCGAAATGGTAACCACCTTTAACAAATTGGTGAACGCACTTCAAAAATATGCCGGCGTGGCCAGGCTCATGGCCATTGGCGATTACAGCGAAAAGGTGGATATCCGTTCTGAGAAAGACGTGCTGGGCACATCGATGAACGAAATGGTCGAAAGTTTCAGGCAGGTGGTTACACAGGCAAACCGGATTGCAAACGGCGACTACAGCGTGAATGTGGTACCCCGCAGCCAAAACGACACGCTCAATAGCTCATTGTATGAAATGACCAAAACCCTGGCTGCCAACGACAAGGAAAATGTTCGGCAGGATTGGCTCAAAACCGGCATCAACCTGTTGGATGCCGAAATGAGCGGTATCTCTGATGTTGATTTATTGGCAGGAAAAGTGCTCAACTTCCTTTCGTCCTACACACATGCCCTGGCCGCAAACTTATACGTGACACATGAATCGGGCGAAACACTGAGGCTTTCAGCTGCCCTTGGCAAAAACCTCCCGACCGGGGAGCGGGAAAAGCTGATTGAGATGGGCGATGGATTGATTGGGCAGGTTGCAAAAACACGCACTCCCATCCACCTGCAAGCCAACACCCAACACATTTGGATTCACACAGGACAAAGCAGTCTGCAAGCCAGCGAAGGCTATCTGTTTCCACTTCAGCACGAAGGTATTCTGGCAGGAGTGATTGAGATGTATGCCATCGAACCAATTGATGAACTAAAATTCACTTTCTTTAAGATGGCAGGTGCCAACATTGCCATTGCATTGCGCACCGCAGGGGCAGCCGAAAAGGTGAAAGAGCTACTGCGTCAGACACAGGAACAAGCCAACGAACTGGCCGTTCAGCAGGAAGAGCTGCGGCAGGCAAACGAAGAATTGCAGGAGCAAGCTGCCGCCCTGAGACTTTCGGAAGAAAATTTGCAGGCACAGCAAGAAGAACTGAAGGTGACCAACGAAGAACTCGAGGAAAGAACCCGTGCACTCGAAGTTCAGCGCGACGCCATCAGAGAAAAAAACATCGAGCTCGAAGCTGCCAGAAAAGAAATTGAACAAAAAGCCCGCGATCTTGAGCAGGCTTCAAGGTACAAGTCAGAATTTCTGGCCAATATGTCGCACGAGTTGCGAACACCCCTCAACAGCATTCTGGTGCTTTCGCAGCTGCTTGCCGAGAACAAAAAGCAACACCTCGATGCCAAAGAGCTTGAATATGCCCGCACCATCAACAGCTCCGGCTCCGACCTGCTCGAACTAATCAACGAGATTCTCGACCTCAGCAAGGTGGAATCGGGCAAGATTGAGCTTTTTATAGAACCCATGTATCTCGAAGATGTTGGCACATACGTGAAAAAGAACTTTGGCCCCCTTGCCGACAAAAAAGGCCTTGAATTGTTTGTGAACATCAGCAAAAACCTGCCCGAAACCATTCAAACCGATAGCCAGCGCCTATTTCAGATTCTTAAAAACCTCTATAGCAACGCACTGAAGTTCACGCACAAAGGGAGCATCACCCTCAACATTTATAATCCCGGGAAAGTGGATACGGCTGGTAATCTCAGCCAACACATTGCTATTGCGGTGAAAGATACCGGAATCGGCATTCCAAATGACAAACTTCAGCTGATTTTTAATGCGTTTACACAAGCCGACGGTACAACAAGCCGAAAATATGGTGGCACCGGCCTTGGTCTGAGCATCTCCAAAGCATTTGCCGAGCTTCTCGGCGGTCAGATTGCAGTTGAAAGTACCGAAGGAGAAGGAACTACCTTCACCCTCACATTACCCATCGTGCCATCCGAAAACATCAGCCAGCCAAAAATGCATGAAGCTTCACTTCACATGGAGGAAGCTAAAATACCGGCAGATGTGGTACCCGTCGAAACTGTTGAACCTCAGCCTCCATTAGTCGAAGTTCAACGCGACGACAGACAAATACTCAATGAGGGCGACAAGGTGCTGCTGGTGATCGAAGACGATCAGAATTTTGCCGCACTCATCAGGGATATGGCCAACGAACATCACTTCAAGTGCCTGATAGCCAACGATGGTGAGGCGGGGCTGCATTATGCCGATTACTATTTACCCAGCGCCATTATCCTCGATATTGGTCTGCCTGGTATTGATGGATATGAAGTGATGGACCGCCTGAAGAAAAACAGCCGGACGAGACATATTCCTGTTCACTTTGTGTCGGCATCCGATCGCAGTATGGAGAGCCTCAAACAAGGTGCTATCGGATACCTTAGAAAACCAGTCAGCAAAGAATCGCTTGAAATGGCACTCGACAAACTCGAAAGCCTCGTAAACGGTCAAACACGCCGTTTGCTGATTGTGGAAGACGATGACATCACACGCAAGAGCATCAGCAGCCTCATGTCGGCTGACGATGTTGAAATAAAGGCTGTAGCATCGGGCGAGGCTGCATGGGAAATGCTCCGCAACGAACCTTTCGATTGCATGATCCTCGACCTGGGCCTGCAAGGTATGAGCGGATTCGAATTGCTGGAAAACATCAAAAAAACAGAACAGCTCAAACTTCTGCCCGTCATCATCTATACTGCACACGAAATGACCCCGGAAGAAAACGAACACCTTCAACAGTTTGCTGACAGCGTGATTATCAAAGGCGCACGCTCGTTTGAGCGTCTGGTGTCAGAATCCACCCTGTTTTTGCATCAGGTTGAGTCGAAATTGCCTAAAAACAAGCAAGAGATGCTCAAAAAAATCCTGCCCCGCGAAGACACACTGGCCGGAAAAAAATTGCTCATTGTTGATGACGACATGCGCAATGTGTTTGCACTTACCAGCTTCCTTGATCAATTCGACATGAAACTGATCATTGCCCGAAACGGAAAAGAAGGAATCGAAAAACTGAATGCCAACCCCGATACCGATCTCGTTTTAATGGACATCATGATGCCCGAAATGGATGGTTATGAGGCCATGAAAATAATTAGAAAAGATGTAAGATTCAACAAATTACCTATTATTGCGCTCACTGCCAAGGCCATGAAGGATGATAGGGAAAAATGCATCGCCGCCGGTGCAAATGAATACCTCACGAAACCATTCGATACATCGAAACTGCTTTCGTTACTGCGTGTTTGGCTTTACTAATTCATCCAAAAAAGCATGAACCAGACTACCGATGCCAGCGAACTCCTGCTGATACAAGACACAGAAACCGACTTGCTACTGGAAGCCATGTTTCGCGTATTTGGTTACGATTTTCGCAACTACAACAAGGCACACCTTAAACGCAGAATCATACACCGACAGCAACAGCTTGGTTTAAAAAGCATTAGCCAACTTCAGCATCAGATTCTGCACGAAAAGGAAAGCCTTGAACTCTTGCTTCGTGACCTTTCTATCAATGTCACTGAAATGTACCGCGATCCCTCCTTTTATTTGCGCATGCGCGAGGAGGTATTTCCTGTTTTGCGAACCTACCCCTACATCAAGGTATGGCACGCCGGATGCGCCACCGGCGAAGAGGTCTATTCGTTCGCCATCATGCTCAAGGAAGAAGGTCTTTACAACCGGACACAAATCTATGCCACCGACTTCAATCCTGCTGTGCTTGAAACAGCCCGAAAAGGAATCTATCCCATCAACCGAATAAAGGATTATACCTATAACTACCAACAAGCGGGTGGAAAGCAATCGTTTTCTGACTATTACATCGCAAAATACGATGCTGTGATTCTGGACCAGCATCTGAGGCAAAACATCGTATTTGCTGAACACAACCTGGTGACCGACCATGTTTTTGCCGAAGTGCACCTGATCATCTGCCGCAATGTGCTCATCTATTTCAACAAGGAGCTTCAAAACAGGGTGGTGAGATTGTTTGCAGAAAGCTTGATCAAAGGCGGCTTTCTGGGTTTGGGATCTAAAGAAAACCTCATGTTCACCGATGTGTCTGAACAGTTTGAAGTGACCGACGCGAAGGAAAAAATTTATAAAAAGCGCATCAGTACAGAGAAGTAGCAACCATGACCTCCAAAAGAACCATCAGGTGTATTGTGATAGGAACCTCGGCCGGAGGCCTCAAGGCACTCAAAACCATTGTTTCGGAACTTCCGGATGATTTCACCATTCCTGTTATCATTGTGCAGCATCTCAACCCTCAGTCTGATGGTTTTTTAGCCCATTACCTCAACCAGCTCACACAACTAACTGTAAAAGAGGTTGATGCAGGAGAGCCCATCCTCCAGAAACACATCTACATTGCCCCTGCAAACTACCATGTGTTGGTCGAAAAAAACGAAAGCCTGAGCCTCACGGTTTCAGAGAAAGTCAATTTTGCACGTCCGTCCATCGATGTGTTGTTCGAAAGTGCCGCTGATGTATTTGGCAACATGCTGGCGGGTGTGCTGCTAACAGGGGCCAATCACGATGGAAGTGCTGGCATGAAACGCATTCACGAGTTGGGTGGCTATACACTGGCCCAGCATCCCGACACTGCCGAGGTAAACGTGATGCCCTTGAGTGCCATCCAATTGGGGATTGTAGATAAAGTGTTGCACCTCAATGAGTTTGCAACTGAACTCTCATCACTCTGAAATTCACTCGGGCAAACACAGGTCGATAAAGACAGGCAGATGGTCGCTGTAGCCACCCACATAGGTTGGTCCAGAGTAGGTGCGGAAAAGTTTTTCACCCAGATAGCGTTCATCTTCTTCAAAAAGAAATGGGGCGTTAAAAATCCGTGCGCTGCCCTTGCAATAGGCATATCCGGTTTGTGCATGATACAAACCATGCGACACAATCACCTGATCGAAAATTTGCCAATCGTGACCATGCTTGAGCGTACCAGCAAAACCCAATGCCTCAGCTTCTGAAAAGAGCTGAATCAGACCGGCACTGTCTTGCGGTGTGGTTTCGGGCAAAGCGCGTAATACTTGCAAAACGCTGGGGTCGCCTGGCTGATCGTTAAAATCGCCCATCATGATCGCTTTGGCGCCCGGTTCGGCCATGCTCAGCGAATCGAAGTGATGACGTAAAACTGTGGCCGCAAGCGCACGTTTTTCAACCGTTTCGAGTTGCCCCCCATAGCGCGAGGGCCAGTGATTGATATAAATGTGCAACAAACCACCATCCAGCGTTTCAAACTTGGCATACAATATGTCACGGGTTCTGAATGCAGTGTCTTGTTCCGAGCGAACTGCCAGAGGACGACTTGCAACGAGCGTAAGCAAGCCCGAGCGGTAAATCAATCCCACGTCAATGCCACGCCTGTCGGACGATTCGTAATGCACCACCTTGTAAGCGGCTTGTTTGAGCGGTGTATTCAGACTAAGATCCTTCAACACCCCTGCGTTCTCCACTTCGCAAAAACCAACAACAGCTGGCGGGTTGCCTTGCCCTGCAGCAATGATGGTTTTGAAAAGATGGTTGCGCTTGGTAAAATAGCGGTTTTTGTCCCAGTGTTGTTCGCCCTCCGGTGTAAACGCATTGTATTCGCGTGTTGAATCGATGGATGTGTCAAAAAAATTTTCGGCATTGTAAAACATGATCCTCAACGGTCTGTTGTTTTGGGAGCATGCCAACGCAGGAGTTATCCATATGATTATCAATAATATATACCACAATAAGCATTGGGAGGAAGAATTTTTGAGATCTTTCATAAGCATTGATCAGATATTCATATGCACAATGTGACAAATTTCGGCTTTTTCACTGAATTTTTACCTAAGTTTGCTTCAAAACTCCAATGTACCAAAATGGGAATTTTTTAAAAAAAAATAAGTTTAAGTATTTGTAAATGAATCTTTTAAAGAATTTAGTGAATTTTTTTTTGGGAAAATTGATGCGTTTTTAGCAATTTGAGGTATTAATGAACAGAAGGATGCAACATTTTGATGATCATGAAATCATTAAAGGCATTGAAAAGGCTGATGAAGATGTTTTAAAATACGTCTATCAGCGCTACTTCGGAGCCGTAAAGCGTATTGTTCAACAAAACGGCGGCACAGAAGATGATGCGTGGGATGCTTTTCAAGACAGCCTGAACTCAGTGATTGACATCATCAGGGAAAAAGGAAACGCTTTCCTCACCAATGCTACATTCGAAACGTTCTTACTGGAATTGAGCAAAAGGTATTGGCTAAAATCAAAAAGGCACAAACAGCATTTTCTCGATGCAGGTTTTCGCAGCGATGAGTTGCCCGACCCTGACACACATCCCGATGCAATAAGCGAGGAGGATTATTTCGAAAACGTGATGCTGCGCTTTTTCAAGCGGCACATTGAGCGACTGAGTCCCACCTGCAGGCAATTGATCATGCTGCAATCAGGAAATGAAAAGAAAAAGGCCTTTTTGAAAATTTCCAACCTTGGTTCGCTCCAGGCTTTGTACAACAAACGACGCGCATGTATTCGCAAATTACTTCAATTTATTCATAACGATCCTGAATACAAAAACTTATTGAAAAATGGAAAACCTTGGCAAAATTGAAAGGTATATCAACGGAGAACTGGAAGAAGATGATCTGTGGGAATTTAAAAGAGCATTGGAATCCGATCCACAGCTTGCAGCTGAATTAAAGGATTACCTGATGATTAAAAAACTCCTTTCGCAGAAAGAAAAACTAAAGCTCATGGACAAAATGAATGCCATCCACGAAGCCGAAAAATCGAGAAGTAAATTGCCACGCATCCCAATTTATGCCGCTGCAGCATCGTTCCTGCTGCTTGCCAGTATCGGAGGTTTTCTTTTGCTACGGCATTCGGGCTCGAACGAGGCTGCCCTTTTCAATCAATACTACACAGCAGAAAGCGGCGCGTTTGGATTGCGTTCAGGCCACTCAAGCCTGCAGCATGAACTTGCTCAAGGACTTCAATACTACGAAGATAAAAACTTTGAAAAAGCCATTGACTTTTTCAATCAGACCGATAACAACCTGATGGCCAGGCTTTATCGTGGTATTTCTTACCTCGAACTCGAACAGTTTGACAAAGCGTTGTCCGATTTTGACGTGGTGATTGCCGACAACAACAATTTGTTCGTTGATCAGGCACAATGGTACAAGGCCCTCACACTCCTGAAATCTGAACAACTGACGAAGGCAAAAGAAACGCTCAATGCCATTGCATCAGACCGCAGTGTTTACAAAACAAAAGCACAAAAATTACTTAAAGAATTGGAAAACAAATAATTATACCTGTGAACCAATTAGCCTCCTTTTTCTAGTCTGATCATTCTTGTTGGTTTACAATAACTTCGCAGCATGTTTTTTTTGACAAGCATGCTGCGATTCTTTTTTTGGAATTTCATTGAAGCATTTATTGGACTAAATCACTTGATCTAGGTATTTTCCGGCTTCGGTGAATCAGATAATTTTGTGCTTTGGGAATTTAATGATCCAAATTTATCCACTTTAAATTACCCATTTAATTGTAGCATCAAGAGGCAGGATTGATCATGCACATTCTATCAGATCTGAAAGAAGGCGAAAAAGGCATCATACTAAAGGTCAAGGGACGAGGTGCCTTTCGCAAGCGCATCATCGAAATGGGCTTTGTTCCGGGAAAGCAGGTGATCGTTGTGAAACATGCCCCACTGCGCGATCCGATCGAATACAATGTGATGGGTTATGAAGTATCGCTCAGGCGAAACGAGGCCAGCCTTATCGAGGTTGTACAAACCAAAGAAGACCTTCAAACCGGCGAAACAACTTTTCATGGTGTCCATACACTCGAACAATCCCTGCAGCTTCGGCCGCTGTCTGATAAAAAAGTGATTTCGGTTGCCCTTGTCGGGAATCCCAATTCGGGTAAAACATCCATCTTCAACATCGCTTCGAATTCGCGCGAACGGGTGGCCAACTATAGCGGTGTGACGGTAGAAGCCAAATCGGCCATCTTTCATCACGGAGGTTACACCTTCAGACTTACCGACTTGCCCGGCACTTACAGTATCACCAGTTATACACCCGAAGAAATATTTGTCAGAAACTTCATATTCAATGAATTGCCCGATGTAGTGCTCAATGTGGTGGACGGTTCTAACCTGGAACGAAACCTATACCTGTCAACGCAGCTCATCGACATGGACATCAAGGTGGTGATTGCGCTGAACATGTTTGATGAGCTTACCGAAAAAGGCCATAAGTTCGATTACGAAAGCCTTGGAAAGCTCATTGGTATTCCCGTTGTTCCAACTGTTGGATCAAAAGGCACCGGCATTGATCAACTCTTCGATCGCATCATTGCAGTGCACGAAGACCGCGATCCGGATATCCGGCATGTCCACATCAATTACGGACCAGAGCTGGAAAACAGCATCCAGAAGATTCAAGAAAAAATTAGAAAGCCTGGTAATGAACATATTATAAATATTATTTCGCCAAGATACCTGGCCATAAAACTGTTGGAATGCGACAAGGAAGAAAATCTGCGCATTGAGCAGTCGGTGAACCGCAAAGAAATTCAGCGCACCGTGCGCGAAGAGATGGTGCGGCTTGAAAAGGTGTTTCGCGACGAAACCGAAACGATCATTACGGATGCCAAATATGGCTTCATCGAAGGTGCTCTGAAAGAAACATTCAAGGAAGCACTCAAGGAAAAAAAGAACAAGAGCCGCCGCATCGATAGCATCCTCACAAATCAATGGCTGAGTTATCCCATCTTTTTGGTGGTGATGTGGGCCATGTTTCAGGCCACGTTCATTTTGGGCGAGTATCCCATGCAGTGGATCGAGCTCATGGTGGGAGCATTGGCTGCGTTGGTGAGCAATTATTTACCAGAGGGGATGCTGCACGACCTGATCGTTGATGGCATGATCGGAGGTGTGGGCGGTGTGGTGGTTTTTCTGCCCAACATCCTGATTCTTTTCTTCTTTTTAAGCTTGCTAGAAACAACAGGATACATGGCCCGTGTTGCCTTTATTGTGGACAAACTGATGCACAGGGTTGGCTTGCACGGGCGCTCTTTTATCCCCCTGCTCATGGGTTTTGGCTGCAATGTGCCGGCAATCATGGCCACGCGCACCATTGAAAACAAAAGCGACCGATTGATCACGATGATGATTATTCCATTTATGTCGTGTTCAGCAAGGTATCCGGTTTACATATTGATAATCAGCGCTTTTTTTCCAAATCATGGTGGAACTATCTTGTTTGGGATCTATCTGCTGGGCATTTTATTTGCCGCCCTGCTTGCATGGATGTTTAAAAAAGTCCTCTTCAAGGCAGAGGAAATGCCATTTGTAATGGAGCTTCCGCCCTACCGGATGCCCACCACAAAAGCTATCTTCAGGCAAACATGGTTCAAAGGCGCGCAATACCTGCGCAAGATGGGAACAATCATCCTGACGGCTTCAGTAATCATTTGGGCATTGGGGTATTTTCCGCGAGGACAACACATCGACAAAAGAATTGATCAGAAAATCACTGAACTGCAGCAATCAGTCGATGCCGGGACTTCAGGATTAGCTGAGGAACAACTCAGCAATGCCATCCATGAGCTCGAGCTGCAAAGGCAGCAGCAAAAGCAGGAATACAGCATGATAGGCCGCATTGGGCATTTCATTGAACCTGTGATTGCGCCATTGGGATTCGACTGGAAAATGGGAGTAAGTTTGCTGGCTGGATCAGCTGCAAAGGAAATCGTCATTTCCACCATGGGAGTGCTTTATCAGGCCAATCCCGACACAGAAAATGGTGCAAGCCTGGTGAGCAAATTGCAGGACAGCCGCTTTGAAGACGGCCCCAAAAAAGGCGAGAAGGTGATGAGGCCGCTCGTTGCCCTGGCATTCATGGTCTTTGTGCTGATATATTTCCCCTGTATTGCTGTGTTTGCAGCCATCAAAAAAGAATCAGGCAGGTGGAAATGGCCACTTTTTACATCGGTTTATACGACTTTACTAGCATGGCTGGCAGCCTTTGCCATATTTCAGCTGGGCAGTTTGCTCGGATTTTAAGAATTATCTGCTCAATTTGATAAAAACCAAAGATTTGTTGTAAATTTACAACACAAAAACGGGTGGTTTATTGCCACTCCACAACAAAGCAATGGTCATGAAAATAATTGATGAAAAAGCGTTCACCGAAACTTTTCAATATTTCGACAGCTCAATCGTATTGGAAATCATTGATATATTTATTCAGGAATATCCCGCCCGCATTGCCTCCATCCGAAATGACATTGCAAATGGTGACTTTGCGCGACTGAAATTTGACGCCCATAGTTTGAAAGGTGTCGTTGCCAACTTTTTTGCACACACAGCACAGCAACATGCACGCGATCTTGAGATGAAGGGGGCGGCAAAAGATGGCGAAGGCCTCCATCAACTTGCCGATGCGCTGGATCTTGCCTGCCACGAATTGATTGAGGATCTGAACACCATGAAAAACCGCTTTGTTTAGCAAGGCCATTTCATGCGCCCGAATGGTTCTTCTTTTCAGCCACCAAGATTTTAAGCAGCTCATTTGCCGCTATTGGAAGCACTTTGCCCGAGGCATCGGGCGAAATGGCAATCCAGGTTTCGTCTTCTGTTAACTCGTTCAGCCATTGAATCCATTCCTTCAAATCCATCCAAACGCAAGCATAGTCCACCCATTCGTCGGTGGCATTTGCCTCGGCTTCAGACTTCTGATCCCAAACTGCCACATATGATTTCCGGTCGGCACTTTCAACCATCGCAAACATTCCATCCATGGCTTGAAGCAGCCAAACACCTTCTTGATCAATAGTTTGAGAAATGAATCTCACAAATTTATTTTCCATATTTTTCAAGTTAAAACTGCCATCAGGCAGATAATTCATCCAAGTACATCCACCTTTCCATCAAGGCGTCATGACGGGTGTCAAGTTCCGAAAGCTGTTTTGAAATGTCGGCAAGTTTTTGGTAGTCGGTTTCTCCGCCATTGAGCAAAAGCAGCAAATCGGTTTTTTCTTGTTCTAATGCCATCATATCGGTTTCGAGTTGCTCATACTCCTTTTGTTCCTTCCAGCTTCGTTTCGCTTTGCGTGTTTGATCAGCATTGCCGGTTGCTGCAGGCTGCTGAGTCGTTTTCTTTGTGACCTCGGCCATGGCTTTCTCGGCCTTCTGACGCTGTTCGATGGCATCACGGTATTCAGAATAATTTCCAACAAACCCCTTCACCTTTCCATCACCTTCAAAAACAAGGAGTTGATCAACCACCTGATCCATAAAATACCTGTCGTGCGAAACAATCAGCAAACAGCCATTGTATTCACCAATAAAATCTTCCATGGCTTGCAGTGTCAACAGGTCGAGATCGTTGGTAGGTTCGTCGAGTATCAGGAAATTGGGATTTTTCATGAGAATGGTGAGCAGGTAGAGCCTGCGCTTTTCGCCACCACTTAGCAAATAAACCGGCTGGTTTTGCATGGCCGGAGGAAACATAAACCGACTGAGCCATTGCGAGGCAGTGGCGGTATTTCCAGCTCCCGAGGGGATGATTTCGGCGATTTCCTTTACCACATCGATCACCTTTTTTGATTCGTCAAAGGTGATCCCGGCCTGGGTATAATAACCATACACAATTGTATCGCCGCTTATCACACGTCCTTTGTCCGGTTCTATGCGACCGGTTATCAAATTGAGAAAGGTAGATTTTCCCACCCCATTGTCGCCCACCACTCCAATGCGGTCGCCTTTGGTGAACATAAAATCAAAGCCTTCCAAAATTAATTTTTGACCAAATGATTTATACACATTTCTCATTTCCAGCACTTTGCTGCCAATCCTCTGGGATTTGACATCCAGCTGGACCTGTTGCAGTGTGCGTCGCTGTCCTGCTTTCTCCTTCAGCTCGTAGTAAGCCTCGATACGGCTGCGCGATTTGGTGGTTCGGGCTTGCGGCATTCTGCGCATCCATTCGGTTTCTGTTTTAAGCAGCTGACCCGCCTTTTGAATTTCGGCTGCAATGGCCTGTTCGCGTTCGTTACTTTTTTCAACGTAAAAGGAAAAATTTCCCTTGTGGTGATAGAGTTTTCCGAGAAAAAGCTCAAGAATGTTGTTGCAGACCCGATCGAGGAAATATCTGTCGTGTGTCACCATGAGCAGTGTGACATTGGACTGTCTGAGGTATTTTTCGAGCCACTCGATCATGGGAATATCGAGGTGGTTGGTAGGTTCGTCGAGCAATAAAAGGTCGGGCTGGTCAACGAGCAAGAGCGCAAGCGACAGGCGTTTGATCTGACCTCCGGACAGGCTTCCGATTTGTTGATTCAGGTCGGTAAATCCAAAACGGCTGAGCATTTCTTTCAACCTGCGGTCGTAGTCCCAGGCATTCCAGGCATCCATCCTGAGGCTGGCCTCGGCCAGTGCACGCACGTGGGCGGCATCGCCGCCAGGGGAATGAGGCGTATGCGTGAGTGCTTCGTATTCCCTGATCAGCTTCAACACTTCGTTGTGTGTTCCCTGAATCAAGCCTTCGATGGTCAGCCCCGAAGGATAATCAGGTTGCTGCTCAAGGTATCCCACCCTGATTCCTTCGGCAAAGGTCACAGACCCAGTGTCAGCCTCCTCCTTTCCGGTTAAAATGCGCATGAGGGTGGTTTTGCCAGCACCATTCACTGCTATCAGGGCCGTTTTATCGCCCTTGCTGATGCCAAAGCCAAGGTTCTCAAAGAGAACCTTCTCGCCAAAACTTTTTGATATATTTTCTACAGAAAGGTAGTTCATTCGTACGGCAAAACAGATTTAGTGAGATTCGGAGCGCAAACTTACGGCAAATAAGGTGACGAATCACCCCCGGAGTTTACTTTAGGCGTTTTGGATGGTTAGCCGTCAGAGAAAAAAATCCTGAACACACTTCAGCGTTCAGGATTGATACCGAATTGGCAAGGCTCTCTGGGCAGGTTTATTCGTAGTTCTTTTTCATATACTGCAGGCGTTCAAAACCGGCAGTGTTTTCGGGATACTTGCTGACAAGGCCCCTGAAATCATCCACGCTTTTGTAGCCCTTTTTCTTCATCCAATCTCTTAAACCAGATGCAATCTCGCTCAAATAGGGAATACCATTTTGATAAAGGGTGGTGCAAAGCTGGGCCACCGTGGCACCGGCTAAAAGCTGTTTTGCAACACCAATCGAATAGTGAATACCAGTGGAGGCAGCCAGATCGAGTGGAAAGCCATTGGCCTTCAGCAGTGCAATCCAGCGCATTGAAACAGACTTCTCGTCGGGACTGGAGAACACATTGTCAGTCACTACCTTTGCTGTTGAGATATCAACATCGGGATTGTAAAACCTGTTGAACAGTACCAGGCCATCAGCGCCGGCGTCGGCCAAGCGGAAAGCCATAGCCATCGTGTTTGTGAAAAAAGGACCAATCTTCACTGCCACAGGGATTGTAACCTGTTGCTTAACTTCCTTGACGATGCTTGTATAAGCATTTTCAATCGTTTCGGAACTGAGTGTCTTGCTGAAAGGAAAAATTGAGATGTTCAGCTCAATGGCATCGGCACCGGCATCCTGCATTTTTGCAGCATAGTGTGTCCACTCCAACGGACTAACGCAATTGACGCTGGCAATCACCGGTATGCTGACGGCTTTCTTTGCATCTGTGATGAGCTTCAGATAATCAGCAGCGCCGGCGCCTTTGGAGATTTCTTTCACGTAGTCAGCAGCCTCCGGAAACCAGAAATACATTTCGTTGTTGCGCAATTTGGCATCAGCGCGTGCAGAAATCTGCTCTTCGAACAAGGATTTCAAAACAACAGCGCCAGCGCCGGCTTTGGCACAGGCCTTCACATTGTCGAGCGTGCCGGTGAGTTTTGAGCTGCTTACGACCAGCGGATTATTGAGGGCTAAGCCTAAGTAATTTGTTGACAGGTTCATATGAATTAATTTTTCATTGTTTACTGAATTTCATTACACCCCAGCGGTGAGGTACTGCGTTAAAAAGCGAAAAGCCAGCTGGAGATTTTGCCGGGCAGCAGCCGAAAGTTCTTCCCTGAATTCCCACTCCTCACCCCTGATGTGCAACAAATGTGCTTCGGGGCAATGTGCATAGAGTTTTTGACACAAGTCCATTACAAATGCAGGCGAAACCGCATGCATGCTGAATTCAACACGTGCATCACTCGGCTTTACTTCGGTGAAAGAGAAAGCTTCAATGTCTTCGACAGAGGCATCCACAAAAATGATTTTGTCATAGGCCGCCACACTTGCAGCATCTTCGATGTTGAGTTGATAATTCGTATCAGTCTCAACACCTGATAACTTATTTTGTTCCAACCAATTGTCCACCATGCTGATCATTGCAGCACCCAGGCCGTCGTCCTGTCGACCCGGGTTGCCATAGCCATAGATCAGTATGCGTTTTTCGGAACTCATCCTTCGAATGACCGTTTTCTGTCGATAATTTGTTCGTTGCTGTCGACGAGTGTAAGCTCCAGGGGCATTTTGCCCAGGGCATGGGTGGCGCAGCTCAGGCAGGGGTCATAGGCCCTGATGGCCACTTCCACGGCATTCATCATGCCCTCGGTGATTTCCTCTTTACCGGTCATAACGGCTTTTGCCACATGATTTACCGATCGGTTCATCGGCTCGTTGTTGTTGGTGGTCGAAACGATCAGGTTTGCCATTTCGATCTGATCATGATCATTGATGCGGTAGTGATGGAAAAGTGTTCCTCGAGGTGCTTCGATGAGCCCAACGCCTTCTTTCGTTTTGGTGCCTTTCACAACCAATTCGCCTTCAAGCAGGTCGGGATCATTCAGCAGGTCGCGGATCACCTCAGCGGCATGCAGTGTTTCAATCAGGCGGGCATAGTGCATCATCATGCAGTGGTTGTTGGGCTTGCCATTTGTAAGGGCTTTATACTTTTCAAACTCACGCTGGGCAATGGGGGTTGGGATAAAATCAGCTGTGTTGAGGCGGGCTAGCGGACCAACACGATACCATCCCTTTTCCTTACCAAGGTGTTTGAGGTAGGGGAATTTCATATAGCTCCAACTGCGCACCTCTTCTTCGATGTATTGAGTATAGTCTTGATAATCAACATCATCAAGAATTTTATTTCCTTCCGCATCCACTGCCCGCAACACACCATGATAGATGTCCAGTGCACCGTCTTTTCGCACCAGGCTGAGGTGATTGCTTGGGAAATAGGCAAAGTTGTCGATAAAGTCCTTGTTTGAGGCATAGTATGACTTAAAGAAATCAAGTGCTTCTTCGGCCCAACTTACCATTTTATCCGCATTTAAGGGATCGGCACCTTTGAGAAACTCATCCCTTTCGGCGATTGTGAGGTGTTTGTTGATACCTCCCGGAATGGCGCCGGTCCCATGAATTTTTTTTCCGGCGGTTGCGCGAATGATTTCCTGGCCAAATTTGCGCATCATCACACCCTGAACAGCGAGTTCGGGACGGGTCAGGGCAATGCCGATGATGTTTCGGATGGCAGGGTCGCCATCAATGCCAAACAAAAAATCAGGTGCACTGAGGTGAAAAAAGTGAAGGGCGTGCGACTGAAAGAATTGTCCGTAGTGCATGAGACGGCGCATTTTCTCGCCTGTTGGCGACAGACCATCGCCAGTGCCGGCACCCACAATCACATCCAGTGCCTTGGCAGCAGCAAGGTGGTGGCTCACCGGGCAGATGCCGCAGAGGCGTTGCACCAGCACGGGTGCTTCCCAATAAGGTCGTCCCTGAACAAATCGTTCGAAACCCCGGAACTCAACAATGTGGAGCCGGCTTTGGCTCACATTGCCGTGATCGTCCATGTGAATGGTCACTTTTCCGTGTCCTTCCACACGGGTTACAGGTTCTATGGTAATCTTTTTTGACATGGTTCAAAGTGGGTTTTAGTCAAATTTAACAACTTCGTATGGCAGTTTCATCGGGTCGCCTGTAATCAGCGCCACCAGTGCATCCCAGATCAGATCGGCTCGTGGCGGACATCCCGGAAGAAAATAATCAATCTTGACAACTTCGTGACATGGGTAAACCTTGTCGAGCAACATCGGGAGTTCGTCGTCGTTGGGCAAAATATGATCTTTATTGAGTTGGACGGTTGGGCCGCCAATGTATGCTTCGTGAATGCACTCTTCCACTGGGATGCCATTGCGCAGTGCAGGCAATCCGCCCATGATGGCACATTCGCCCAATGATATGAGGATTTTGCAGTTTTTTCTAAAACTTCGCAACACTTCCACATTCTCGCTGTTGCAGCAGCCCCCTTCGATGATGCCAATGTCAACAGGTTTTGTAAAAGTTTTAATGTCATCTACAGGAGACTTATTAAATTCCACCAGCTCAATGAGCTGCAGGATGCGTTCGTCGATGTCGAGTATTGACATGTGGCAGCCAAAACAGCCTGCCAGTGAAGTAGTTGCAATTACTGGTTTACTCATGCTATGGTTCTCCTATTATTACACCTGGATTTCGCTTCCAATGGGTTGATTGTCAAATTTGCGTTTGCCGATGGGTGTGGCAAAACCTTTTTCTTTAACGAGTATCGAACCCACCGGGCAATTTTTCATAGCCTTTTCGGCAAGTTCGTCGGTCATTTTGGAGGCCAGCTCTTTGTCGAGCACCACTTCCAGGTGATTGCCCCTCTTGCTGAATGCAAAGAAAGAACGGCCCTCTTCGTCTTTGATTGATTTGATGCACCTTTTGCAGAAGATGCAGCGGTTTTGATCTTTGATGATTTTTGGCGAGCTTGCATCCACCTCTTTCTGAGGAAAATCATAAGGGAAGCGCGGCACCATCATCTGATAGAGGTAGCCCAGCGCCTGCAGTTCGCAGTTGCCACTTTTTTCGCATGCAGGACAAAAATGGTTGCCACTCACAAACAAGAGTTCCACAATACTTTTGCGCAATTCATTGATATCAGCCGAATTGCTTTCTATTTCCATCCCATCCGCCACAGGGGTGGTGCAAGAAGTCATCAACCTTCCGTTGATCCGAACTGTGCAGATGCGGCAAGCGCCTTTTGGCAACAGGCCTGCCATATTGCAGAGGGTTGGAATAAAAACACCGTTTTGCCTGGCGGCTTCCACAATGTAGGTGCCGGCTTCTGCCATGCATTCCGACCCGTCGATTTTGAATTTAATCAGGTTTCCCATGGTATTCGTCTTTCTTTTGATTGATCAGTGATGGAATTTTGGTACCCTGCCAACATATTTGCATGAATTCTGAACGGAAGCCACGAGGTCGAAACCTTCGTCGAATTCAACGTCTTTCTGAATGAGTGCTTCATAGAGATGACGGAAGTTTTTCAAGCTGCTGACGATGGGATTTCCGGCTGTTTGCCCCAAGCCACAACGACTGGCCATCAGCACTTTACTCCATTGCTGCAAATCGGTCAGATCTTTTGAGACTCCCTTTCCGGAGAGTATTTTGATCAGCTTGTTGCGCATCACTTGTGGCATATTGCGGCAGGTTGAGCACGATCCACAAGATTCGTCGATAAAGAACTCCATGAAATTCAACACAACATCCTTCAGCAGGTTGCGCTGTTTTCCGAAGATGATCATCGAGCCGCCGGTTGAGAGGTCGGAGTAGCCAAGTGTACGGTGAAACTCTTTTGGTCCGATGAGCGTTCCTGAGGGCCCGCCCACTTGTACAGCCTGAACATCGTAGGCCCCTACCATATTGAGCATGTCTTCCACATTGAATCCCCAATTCACCTCATATACGCCCGGAAACATGCAATCGCCAGATATGCTGAGTATTTTTGTTCCGGTTGAATCTTCTGTACCAAACTGGGTGAACCACTCCCCTCCGTTTTCGATAATTCTGACAGCAGTGGCAAAGGTTTCAACATTGTTGATGATGGTAGGCTGGCCAAGGTATCCTTTTTCAACCGGGAAAGGTGGCTTGTCGCGCGGTTCGCCGCGTTTGCCTTCGAGAGATTCGAGCAGGGCCGATTCTTCGCCGCACACATAAGCACCTGCACCAAATTGAATGCGAATATTGAAGTTAAAGCCTTCGATGCCACCTATTTTTTCGCCCAACAGGTTTTGATCGCGCATGCTTTGCAACACCCACTCGAGGTAATCCTTCATGTATCTGTATTCATAGCGCAAATAGAGAATCCCCTCGTCGCCGCCGATGGCGTAGCCTGCCAGCGCCATACCTTCAAACACCAGTTCAGGTTTTTCGGTCAAAATCACCCTGTCTTTGAAAGTCCCCGGTTCACCTTCATCAGCATTACAAACCACATAATGCTTTTCGCCTTTTGCCCTGCGGCAAAATTCCCATTTGAATCCTGTCGGAAAACCAGCACCCCCGCGTCCGCGAATGTGGCTATGCTTGATTTCAGCAATCACTGCTTCGGGTGACATAGTGGGAAGTATCTCCTTGATCACTTTTCCCATGGTATATTTGTCAGACAAGATCATCCCTTTTCGCCGGATATTACTGGAAACCATGGCTTTAAGATGAGGATGCTGATTTTTTCCATCACCATAACTTTCGTTGACCAGTTCATCAAGGCTCAGACCCTGACGCATATAGCTCACGATTTCCTTCACACGGTAGGGCGTCAGCCTGGTAAAAACCCTGTTGTTAATGATGGCGGCAGGCTCCTGATCATTCATGCCGATGCAGGCGGTGTCGAACAGACCTATCAGACCATCTTGTGTGACATTGCCAAACTTAATACCAACTTCTTTTTCAAAGGCTTCTTCGATGGCCTTTCTTCCAAACATATAAGCCACTACGCTGTTGTTCAAATAAATAGAATATTTGCCCCGCGGCTTTGTGCTTAGAAAATGGTAAAAGGAAATGGTTTGCTCCACATCGATTTGAGACAGGTGCAATTCGTTGGCAAGTGTAACAATGGCAGCCCGACTAATGTAGCCCATTTGCTCCTGAATATCGATGAGCATATCCATAAGCCGGTCGGCCTTGGTGCCATACTTGCTGATGATTTGATTGATGAGGTTTTCCATGCAGCTTAAAGTTGAATAAATCAATTTTTTATGAACACACAGGATCTGTTGTTAATTAATTCACAACAAAAATAGAAGGATTTTCCAATGATGAACACCGCATCAGAAATTTAGAATAATTTTAAATTGTCGAAAACCGGCATGATTTCTTTTGCAAGAATGCAATGACCTGTTATTCAGACTATTTCATGCCGCCATTTTCTTGACATTCAACTGCACGGCGCCAACGGCAACTGCATGTAAAAACTAACACGGACGTTTTGCCCGCAACACATGCCGTTTGCCGGGCGGCCCGGCAAGTCGTTCAACCACAAATCCAGCCTCACGCAGCGCCCGCTTCACGGCACCGCGGGCAGAATAGGTAACCAACACACCGCCGGGCTGAAGCGCATTCCACATCATGGTGAACACCCCGACAGTCCATAACTCAGCCTGCACATCCATGCTGAACGCATCGAAATAAATAAGGTGAAAAAATTGGTTGCGCAGCTTGAGGTCATGCAATCCGGCAGCATGTTTCAGTAGTGTAAAGTTTTCATTCAAAACACTTTCCTGATTCCATGGCGCCGCATGAAGCTGCTGAAAAAAGTTCAGCTCCGCCGAATTATTTGCCCATTGTGCTTGCCCAAATTTCTGCAGCACCTCCTCGTCAGGCGGATATTTCTCAACACATTCATAATAAATACTCCGATCGCCCTGACACGACCATGTGAGTAAGGCATTCAGGCCACTGCCAAAACCAAGCTCAAAAATATGCAAGGCATGATTGGTCTGGAGCAAGGGTAAAAGCCCGTTCCCAATAAAAACAACCATTGATTCGGTGATGGCTCCGTGAACAGAGTGGTAGGTTTCGCCAAAACGACTGCTTTTGAGGCTCACTGAATGATCGGCTGTTGTAACAACAGTCACTTTAGTATCCGGATGATCAGAATTAAGCATGTAGATTGAGCAGCTTGTTCATAAAAAATGAATGGGCATTGTGGCTTCGGGATGAGCAACAATGCATATCTTTGGCTAAAATATTCAAAAAAAATCATCCCGATATGCTTTACCAACTCAACCTCTCGCGCGTATTGTTTCTGGACATCGAAACAGTGCCTAACCAGCCGGCATACAATGACTTAAGCGAACGCATGAAAAAACTCTGGGACCGGAAGGCATCCCATATCAAAACTGAAACCGAAAGCAGGCCAGAGGCTTTGTATCAGCGTGCCGGCATCTATGCTGAATTTGGTAAGATCATCGTCATTTCGGTTGGCTATTTCAATGGCCGGGAGTTTCGGATCAAGTCCTTTTATGGAGATGATGAAAAACAGCTTCTTCAGGAGTTTGCTGATTTGTTGAAGCGACACTATGATCAGGCCGAAGACCTGCTGTGTGCGCACAATGGAAAGGAATTCGACTTTCCATACATTGGCCGGCGAATGTTGGTGAATGGCATCAAACTTCCGGGCATACTTCAGATTTCGGGGCGCAAACCCTGGGAAGTTCGCCACCTCGACACGATGGAGCTCTGGAAATTCGGCGACTATAAAAGTTATACCTCGCTCGAATTGCTCACCGCACTGTTCGACATTCCAACGCCAAAAGACGACATCGACGGCAGTCAGGTAGGAATGGTTTATTGGGAAAACCATGACCTTGAACGCATTAAAAATTATTGCCAAAAAGATGTACTGGCTATTGCACAGCTCATGCGCCGCTACCTGGGCGAACCACTGATTGCCGAGGAGCAAGTCGTATTTATTTAAGCAGTTGGGCATGGCACATCTTCTATCCAAATCAACCTTTATCAGGGGGCAACAATGCCAAAAATCTTTATACCTGAACAAGAAAAGGCCATTTCTGCGTGACAAGATCTCAGCCGAACAGCTTGCCAAATTCAAGCGTGGAACAGATGTGGGAATACTTGCGCAGCAACTGTTTCCGGGCGGGATTGATTGCCAGCCGAAGTCGCCGGCTCAATATGCGGCCAAGGTGGCCGAAACGGCATCTGCGATCAATAATCCAACCACACAGGTGATTTATGAGGCTGTTTTTGAGTATGATGCAGTTTTAGTCATCCTGGACGTCCTCGTAAAAGAGGGCAACACCTGGCATGCCTTTGAAGTTAAAAGTTCAAAAAAAATCAGCGAAACCTATCTGCAGGATGCAGCCCTGCAATACTATGTGATCGAAAACAGCGGAGTGCCACTTCATGATTTCTGCCTGATTTACATCAACGAAAACTATCAGCTTGAGGACACGCTTGATCTTGAGAAACTGTTCAAAAAAGAATCCGTTTTGGCAGAAGTCAGGTTGCGAAAAGCACTTATTGCCGGGGCAATCAAGCAAAGCAAGGAAACGCTTGAACTGGAAAACGCACCAAAAATTGAGACCGGACAACACTGCCTCAACCCCTACCCTTGCGATTTTATGGGCCACTGCTGGAAAAACACTCCAAAAAAAGGTACAATGATGCTGGATGCCTTCTCATGGGAGGAGCGATTAAACTGGCGCACTCAAGGCAAAATTCTTGTAGATGAGCTGCCGTTTAGCGACGACTGGTCAATTGCGCAACAGCTTCAATGGAAAGCCTTCAGCAGTGGAACCTTTGTTTGGAACGAAGGCAATAATCCAGCAAAAGCCATCGATCAGACATATGGCAAAAAACTGGCTTTTGTGCAAGTGCTGATGCATCAGCCAGCAGTTCCAATCATCAGAAAAACCTATCCGTATCAAGCCCTGCCATTGGCCGTTTCTACTATGCATCACAATCATATTCAGAATATTATGTTTACGCAGGATGAAAACGGAATGTGCCATTTTGCCGAAATGATGGCTCAATTGCTCGAACAATACCATGTTGTTACTTTGAACCAAAACATCCTGGAAGCAATGATCAATACCGTCAGGCTTGTGTGCAATCACTCCCTTGCAAGTGGGGAGGCAACTCTGACCGGTTTGGAGGAGTTGATGACAGAAATGGCCATGAATTTTCCACAGCCATTGGCAGGTCTTACGTGGAATGATGTGGTTTTTTATTTGACAGGCGAACAACCGAAACTTAAAAATGAAATTTGGATGATCAAAGACCTTTTGCAAAAAGATGATGTTCAGGCAAATACAATAGCTCTTGAAAATTTGGCAAAATACCCAACGACATTTGAAGGTGTTTTCAGGAAGCTGGCATCGCTGTGATGAAGCCCCTGCCGGGCCTTTTTTAACAAAAAAAAGAAACGCAACGCATTTTGCAACCAGACTTACTATCTTTGAGGCATGGAGAAAAATACCAGAAGAGCTAAATCTACAGGCAGCTATGCATTTGAAGCACAGCACAATATGATGATGGAACATGGTCGTGTTCCCCCACAGGCCACCGATCTTGAAGAAGTGGTGCTGGGTGCCATGATGCTTCAAAAAGAGGCCGTGAATGCTGTAATCGACATATTGCAGCCCGAATCATTCTACAAAGAAGCGCATCAGCGCATCTACAGGGCCATCAAAAGCTTGTTTTCGAAATCCGACCCTGTTGATATTCTTACAGTTACCAACGAACTGCGATTGGCGGGCGATTTGGAACTCATTGGTGGTCCGTACTACATCTCGCAACTGACAAACAGGGTTGTTTCGTCGGCCAACATAGAGTTTCATGCACGCATCATCATGCAGAAACACATACAGCGCGAGCTCATACGCATATCTTCCGACATCATTCACGATGCATACGAAGACACCACCGATGTTTTTGATTTGCTCGATAAGGCAGAATCGGGTTTGTTTAAGGTAAGCGAGTCGAACCTGCGCCGCAGTTTCGAATCGATGCCCGACCTTGTGACTACAGCCATCAAGGAAATTGAGGCAGCACGCGACAGCGACAATAACCTAAGGGGTGTGCCATCAGGCTACTCCGAACTCGACCGCATCACACAGGGCTGGCAGCGCAGCGATTTGATTATTCTTGCAGCGCGACCAAGTATGGGTAAAACAGCCTTTGCCCTCAATCTCGCCCGCAATGCAGCAGTGATGTTCGACAAGGCTGTTGCCTTTTTCTCGTTGGAGATGTCGTCGGTGCAACTGGTTACACGTTTGATTTCGAGCGAGAGTTTCCTTCCGGCCGAAAAACTTCGCAAAGGCGACCTGGCACAATATGAATGGCAACAGCTCAACACCAAAATAACCCCATTGGTTAATGCCAAGATGTATATCGACGACACCCCGCAGTTATCGGTTTTTGAACTGAGGGCAAAGTGCCGAAGATTGAAGCAACAGTTTGATATTCAGATGGTTTATGTTGACTATTTGCAGCTGATGACCACAGGGGGCGACAATAAGGGCAACCGGGAGCAGGAAATCAGTGCCATCTCACGATCTTTAAAAAGTTTGGCAAAAGAACTTGATATCCCTGTTTTGGCCCTTTCGCAGCTCAGCCGTTCGGTAGAAAGCAGGCCTGGTTCGAAAAAACCCATCCTGTCCGACCTGCGCGAATCAGGCGCAATTGAACAGGACGCTGACATGGTTATTTTTATTTACCGCCCTGAATATTACGGATTAACCGAAGACGAAGAAAAAGGAAACACCCAGGGCCTGGCAGTCATCAACATAGCCAAACACCGCAATGGCAAACTGGGCGATGTGAACCTGAAGTTTGTTGGACAGTATGCCCGTTTTGAAGACCCTGAAAGCTTTGAGACAAAGCCTGCCGACCTGAAACCCAACACTGGGTTTGAGTTTCAAACCAAGGTGGTCGGATCGCGCATGAATGACGATTTCTCCATCACCGACGAAAGTGAACCCTTCTAATTCAAGCTATCATGAAAAAAACGCTTCCCTTCCTGCTCCTTATCTTGTTGGCACAATTTGCCCTTGCTCAGAAGGAAATTGAGCTGGCCTACCGCCTGAATCAGGGTCAGCAGTTCAAACTGCACATCAAAAACAACCAAAACATTTCGATGAACATGGAAGGCCAAACCATCATCTTGCAGCAACAAATGAATATGGAGCAAGGCATTGATGTTAAATCGATTGAAAACAACAACCTTGATCTCTCATTAACCTATCAGTCCATTTGGTTCAAGCAGAATGCCATGGGAATGGAGATTGTTTACGATTCAAAGCAACCAGACACCGCAAACCCTGTGATCAAACAAATGCATCAAAACCTGGGAAAAATGATAGGGTCACCGATGTCAATTGTGATTGATGACAGAGGAAATCCTATCCGTGTTGACAAAGGCGTGAGCAGCAGCAAAGCAGCCAATTTAGCCGGTTTCGAGTCGGGCATGATGGTGATCTATCCCGAAAAACCCGTTAAAAAAGGTGACAGTTGGAAAACAAGGCTTCAGCCCGACCCAACAAGTGATTTTGTGATAGAATCGACCTACGTTTTGGATGAACTCGACAACAAAAAAGCACACATCAGCTTCAGTGGCACCATCACTGGCACAAAAATAATGGGCGAGCATGCAAACATCAATGGTGTCATCAGTGGCAAAACCAAGGTGGACCTGCTCACAGGCTGGGTTCTGGAGGCAAGTGTGAATCAAAAGCTGGAGATGGAAATGGAACAGCAAGGCATGAAATTGCCCATGCAAATGAGCAGCTTCATTGAGTTGGTTTCGGAATAAGCACTTCATCCAAAGCATTGAAATATAGTAGAATACAATTTTTTCGCACTTTAGCAACCACATTAAAAACCTGGCTGCTTCGTTTTTTTACCTTTATGGGGTTCGTATTTGTGTGCCTCATTGTGCTCAGCTTCACGCGAATCCCCTACGATGCTTATTTTGCATTGGGTACACGACTGATTTCCAACACCAGCGAAGAGCCAGACGCCATTGTATTACTTGGTGCAGGCGGGATGCCGGGAAGCGAGAGCCTCGTTCGGGTTTATTACGCCAAACAAGCGGTGCAAGAACACCCATCAAGTCGTGTTTTAGTTGCATTGCCGGCCGATACATCCGACTTTCTGAACAGCGATCATTACCGGATGGCTCATGCATTGGTAGAAGACGGCATGGATAGTCTTCGTCTCGTGTCAGATGTGCATGGCACAAACACCCGTGAACAGGCAATGAATGCTTTTAATCTATTAGGAAGGCAGGACATGCGCATACTCATTGTTACGTCTCCCGAACACATGTACAGAGCCATCCTCACTTTTCGGAAGGCAGGGTTTAGCAAAGTGAATGGATTGCCCGCATTCGAAAATGCATTTGAAGAAGAGCTGTTAATCACACCCGACGAGAAAGGGAAGGCCGTTAAACGATTGGATCAGAATACCAGCCTACGCTACAATATGTGGAGCTACCTGCAATATGAAATAAAGGTGCTGCGAGAATTGGCAGCATTAATGTATTACAAATTAGCAGGTTACATTTAAAAGACTGGTTCATTGTTCCAGAACACTTAAACAAAACAACCGGTCATACTCAGTTTAGCCGTTTCAAGGTTGCATTTAAATCCCTAACTGAACCGATGCATTTCAGCTTTTTTTAATTTTGCCAAAAAACGAATCAATAATAACCATTTTATGAAAAAACACTACTTTTTAATGGCTATTGGGTTGTTCTTGTCAATCCAGTTTTCACTGTTTGCACAAAACCAACACCGGGTGGTGCGGGGTGAACGACCAGTCATCGACCTGAGTCAAGTTTCGGAAGATGCGATGATTCCCGGACGAATCCTCATCAAGCTTCGTGAAGAGGCGTTTGCGAAAACCAACACTGCGCCAGTGATGGACGCTACGAATGGCGGCATCCGGTTTGGCGTTGCTGCGTTGGACCAATTAAATGCCATAGCTGGCATTCAGCGCGCTAAGCAATACTTTTATGCTCCTGCTCTGGGGTATGGATTTTCTGACAAACATCGCGCCTGGGGTTTCGACCGCTGGTATGAGCTTCGGTTCGATGAAGACAAACCGATAAAAGCGCTGATAGCGGAATACAGAAAGCTTGCTGAAATTGAAGTGGCAGAACCAGTTTATCGAAAACAGCGTATTGCAAATGTTCGTAACCCGGAACCAACACAGGAGGCAGGCAAATCGACCAATTGGACACCCAACGACCCACGGTTTGCCGAACAATGGCACTATCACAACACAGGACAGCAAAGTGGCACCGTGGATAAAGACATCGACCTGCCTGAAGCATGGGAGCTCGAAACCGGAAACTCTGATGTGATTGTAGCCATCATCGACGGCGGCATCCAATACAATCATCCGGATATCAGTGGAAACATGTGGTCGGGAATAGGGTATAATTTTGTGACCAACAGCACTGTTATTGAAGCTGATGAGCACGGGACACATGTTGCAGGCACCGTATCAGCCGTTAATAACAATGGCACAGGCGTATCTGGCATTGCCGGCGGCACGGGCAGCAATGATGGTGTTCGGCTGATGAGCTGTCAGGTCTTTACCGATTCGGATGCAGATGGTTTTCATCTGGCACCCATCTATGCCGCTGACAATGGCGCATCCATTTCGCAAAACAGCTGGGGCTATATTGATGTGGGCGTTTACAATCAGGCAGAGCTGGATGGCATCGACTATTTCAATGCCAACGGAGGGGGTGCAGCACTCGACGGGGGCATTACCATTTTTGCAGCAGGAAACGACGGCAGCTCGGGCCTTTGGTATCCAGGCTGTTACAGTGGCGTTGTTGGCGTTGCCGCCACCAACAACAACGACCAAAAAGCATGGTACTCTAACTATGACACCTGGGTGGATATCTCTGCTCCTGGTGGTGAAACCAATTCAGTAACTGCCAGAGGCGTTTTAAGCACCTTAAGTGGTTCAACCTATGCATTTTACCAAGGCACATCCATGGCATGCCCACACACATCCGGCGTGGCAGCGCTGGTCGTTTCGCATGCCTATGGTTTGTTAACAGCAGCCGAGCTCAGAGATATTCTGCTCACCACCACCGACGATCATTATGCAGCCAATCCAAGCTACATTGGAAAACTGGGAACCGGCAGGCTGAATGCATATGCTGCCGTTCAGGCATCCGAGGCCTATTTGTCTGGCGTTGTGAATCCTGCCACTTTCACAGCTTCGGCTTCAGGCACCACGCAAATCGATTTGTCGTGGACAAAAAACACGAGCAGCAATGATGTAATGGTAGTATGGTCGCCAAATGGCACTTTTGGAGCACCGATCAGCGGCACAACCTACACCGCCGGGCAAACTATACCGGGTGGCGGCACAGTGCTGTATGCAGGTAGTTCAACATCCTTCAGCCATACAGGATTAACTTCGAGCACCACCTATTATTACAGGGCTTTTTCCTACGATGGAACACATACTTATTCGGTGGGTAAGTCGGCCAATGCAAGCACTTTCTGCGGCATCTTTAGCTTACCACTGAGTGAAACATTTTCATCAGGAACATTGCCCAACTGTTGGGACATCAACGACAATGCCGGAAATGGCCAGGTGTGGGAAATCGGCTCGATCACAGGCTACACGCCCAATCCTGGTCTGACTGCACCCTATGCATTTCTGAACAGTGACGACTTTGGTTCGGGAAACACACAAAATGCCGACCTGGTTAGTCCGGTGATTGATATGTCAGGCTTCACATCCGTTACCCTGAGTTTTAACCATTACTTCAGACAATATTTGAGTGTGTCCACGGCTTCGCTGTACTATTCCATCAACGGAGGTTCTTCATGGAACCTCATTCAAAGCTGGACGGCAAGCACCGCAAACCCAGCCAGTTTCAGCCAGGCAATTCCTGCCGTAGCTGGTCAGTCGCAGGTACAGTTCCGCTGGAATTACACAGGAACATGGGGATATTACTGGGCAGTTGACGACATATCCATCACCGGAACAAGTTCAGGAACCACACTTGCTGTTGCACCCTCAAATCAGGATGTGACTGCTGATGCCGGCTCCACGACCTTTGATGTAACAAGCAATGCCAGCTGGTCGGCTGCCAGCAACCAGAGCTGGTGCACGGTGACCACCGGTGGAAGCGGGAATGGCACAATAACAGCCAATTATACCGCAAATACCGGGAGCAGTGCACGCGTTGCTACCATTACGGTTTCGGCCAGTGGCGCAACTTCCGTGCAAGTTACGGTGACACAAGCCGGCGTGGTGCTCACACCCACAGCAACAGTCATTCTCCGTCCGCAACAAATCGACCTGTCTTCGGCTACTTCCCGCAGCGCTGTGCTGGTTCAAGTTTCGAACTACACCACTGACGATGTAAAATACCGCTTGTATAATGGTTCCAATCAATACAACTGCTGGGATGGGAGCCAGTTTGTAACGAGCAGCAGTTATGGATCAAATCCATCTGTTCCCGGCTCGCCCACTACAAGCACAAGCTGGTGGATAATGTTTGAAAGGGGTAGCAACAATGCTACTGCTGCCAGCTACCGCGACCGGCTCGGGCCGAGTTACTCAACCAACCACCTTACAGTGAGTCTTCCAGCGGCAACAGCCATTACGAGCGCATTCAGCATTGACGGAAGCCTCTATCTCAATCCCTCGTCCTCCTATCCGCTCAACCAGCGTTATGTCATTCTGGGCTATGACGCTGAGTCAGGTGGTAATCTTTTGTCAGCTACACTCTCCGACCCAACCACAGGAGTTTATTCGCTATATGTTTCAGACGCATCAGTGGTACGTCGACTGGAGGTGCGCGATCAGCTAAATGTGCTCATGGAATCGCTGACAGGAACCTGGGCAGCAGGTTCCGATCCAATGGTATTCGATTTCACTGGCGGCGGAAGCTATTGTGGCAATGCCAATCCCACTGGCATTAACGCCACTTTAAGCGACTCAGAATCAGGCGTATCATACCAATTACTCAAGGATGGAACGGCTTATGGGAGCCCGCTTGCCGGCACAGGAGCCCCACTTAGCTGGTACGACCTTATTGCAGGAAACTACACCGTTGAAGCCACCAACTCAAGCAGCACCACAGGCATGAATGGTACGGTGGTTGTAAGTGCACAAACAGTTTTGAATGTGTCTGTTACAATAGTGCCTTCAGCCGATGAAGTTTGCCAGGGAACGGCCATCACCTACACTGCTTACCCGGTGAATGGAGGCGATACACCTACCTTTGACTGGTTTGTTAATGGTGCTTCAATGGGTTCAAACACCCAAACCTTCAATTATATCCCATCGAACGGAGATCAGGTTCAGCTGGTGCTCACCTCATCGCTGAGCTGCACCAACGACAATCCTGCATCCTCCAACATTCATTCGCCAGTTGTTTTACCAGTGGTGGAGGCCTCAGTGGCTATTCAGCCTACCGAAACCAGTGTATGCGCCGGAACAGTTGTTCAGTTCACCGCACTGCCTGTTAACGGAGGCACCAATCCTGTTTTTGCATGGACTGTGAATGGATCTGTTGCAGGCAACAACAGCTCTGTTTTCAGCTACACACCAGCCAACAATGCTGTGATTGGACTAAGCATGACATCAACAGCGGCATGTGTGGTTGAAAATCCGGTGAGCGCCAATCCTGTCAGCCTAACCGTCACCCCCACGGTGGTTGTCACCATTACGGCCACCCCTGATGCCAATCCGGTGTGCAGCGGCACCACTGTTCATTTCAGTACTTATTCAAACAATGGGGGGAGTTCTCCGGTTTATCAATGGCGCGTAAATGGAAATCCAACAGGAACAGGAGGCAGTAGCTTTGCCTACATCCCATCGAACGGAGACCAGGTGGATGTGGTTCTGACATCAAATCTGAGCTGCACAACCAACAACCCTGCCACATCAAACCTGACGAGCATGGTGGTAATGAATGCACTCACTGCTTCAGTAAGTATTCAGGCCGATGCGCCCTCCTACTGCCAGGGTGCAAGCTCACAGCTGACTGCCATTCCCGTGAACGGTGGAGAGACACCAACCTACGAATGGTTCCTCAATGGTACATCGGCAGGCAGTGGCAATCAGTACAATTTTATCCCGCAAAACAATGACCTCGTTCAGCTTGAGATGACATCATCACTTGCCTGCGTTGTAAACAACCCGGTTTCGTCAGGAGCATTGTTGCTCACCGTTAACCCGGTTTCGCTGACACTTCATGCTTCGCCTGCCGAAGGAGGCACCGTTTCATCAACAGGCGATGCAGTGATCGGGCAAAGCGTTGCCCTGATGGCAAGCGCAAACGCTGGCTGGGACTTTGTCAACTGGACCAATCAGGCAGGCGATGTGATTTCAACGGAAGCCAGCTTTGATTTCCCTGTAACAAATTGCGATCACACATTGACAGCACACTTTGTTTCTGCAACAAGTGTCGCAGGTCGCGTAGCTTTTTATAATCCACTGGAAACCACACTAGTATCACCTTTCAGCAATGGTGCTTTTTATGTACAATTGTACAAAGATGGCAATGCGGTGGGCAGTTCGCATCAAGTGGTTCAGGATCAGGAATTTGTATTTAACAATCTTGAAACAGGACAGACATACGAGCTGCGGTTGTGGGAACAAGCCGATGGCGGAGTTCTATCCAATACCTGGACATGGAACAATTGGTCGGGAGTTTCGGCACTTGACGCGCTCATTGTCAGTTATATGGCCACCGGCAACTCCATTATTCAGAATTTTCCGTGGATAGCAACAGCTGCACATCCCGACCCAACCACATTTTCATTTAATGTTGCCGACGTCAATGCAAGTAATTCACTCACAGCCCTTGATGCTTTGCTGATGATGTTCAGATCGATCGGATATCCCGGAACCTCGCCCTTCCCGGGAGGCAGACCAAATTTCCAGGTTTTTGGTCAGTACACTGATAATGTGAGCAATCTCACCTATCCCAACGCACCAGAGTTGGTTTTTGACATGAGCGGAGTGTACACCGGCTCTTCTGCGGCCCAAAGCGTTTACCATCATTCAATGTTGCAAGCCCTGAACCCAGGCCAAAACGGCATCAATATTTTCCTGATTCCGACGGGCGATGTGAATGCGTCTTTTACCCCTTCATCCACATCAAAACAGTCGGAGTTATTTTTGACAGGATCGACGCCGGTGGTTACGCTTCAAAACGAGGTAACAATTCCTGTTATTGTTGAAGAAAACTGCATTCTGGCCGCTTTCAACCTGAACCTGCAATACGACCCGCAACTGATAGAAATTCAGTCAGTTCCCGGTTATGAAGTCGTTTACAATCACGCCGAAAAAGGTTTATTATCGGTTGCCTGGCTCAAAGAAGACGGCCAGGCCTACCAGGCCGGAGACACGCTGATGGTAGTAAAGGCACGCCTGAAATCAAACCTCAGCACGGCCACGGCACTTTTCCGTGCCGGCAGCGACAATGTTTGGGCCGATGCCCGGGCAATTGAAATACCGCAAATGAAAATCAGCATCCCACACTTTGTGTATCCTCCGTTGGATATGTCCACGCCACAAATGCTGTTGTATCCAAATCCAATGCATGATCAAACCCGCTTGCAGCTTCAGCTGCCCGAGAACGCATCGGTTGGCATCAAGATTTTCGACAACCGCGGGGTGCTGGTTCATGCGCAAAACGGATGGTTTGATGCGGGCGTTCACGAACGGCATTTCACGCATGACATGTTGAAGAGCCCCGGCTTATACTTCATGGAGGTGCAGGTGAAAACAGCTGACAAAACGTGGATGCAACGAAACAAGCTGGTAGTAATCAGGTAAGTGCGATAAGCCACATTAAAAGACCTTTTCTGATTTCAGAGAAGGTCTTTTTTTTTCCTTCTGTACCAGAATAAAACTGCCATCAACACAAAAATGCCGGCCGAGACCATCAATAATCGGGTTGCCAGGGGAAGCTGCGCGCCGTTGTTGCGAAGCTCAACGGGCTCATTGCTTCCAACAATCATATATCCTGCCCAGAAAAAAGGTAATGATTTTAAACGGTTTGCATTTTCAAGAAAGTCCAGCTTGGCCTTTTGAAGGGCCACGTCTTTTGGCAGTCCGGTTTTCAGGTAGGCGTAAAACTGTTTGTTGAGATCGCTGCTGCTGCGATCATTCACTTCCCAGCCAGTCATCATGATAGACGGTACACCTGCAAACAGAAATCCGCGGCTAAGGCTCATGATTCCCTCTCCCAGTTGAAGCCTCCCATCGCCGGTGTTGCAGGCACTTAGCACAACGAGGTCAGCGCCAAGTTGCAATGCATGGAGCTCATAGGTTTCGAGCACCGTGTTTTTAATCGTGGAGGCCGGCTGAAATACCAGCCGGGAGTATGCAGGATTTTCGTCGTTGATGAGCCCGTGCATGGCGAGGTGCAGAATCTGATAATTCTCGCCCATTTTTTTAAACCTTGCCTTGTTTGCGGCTGTGCCTTGGAGCAAATTACCTTCCATAAAATCAGCAAGCACCTCAGCCTCTTCGCGGGCAAAAGGCAATGGCTGGAGGCCTGTTTGCAAAGAATCAAACAAATATGAACCGGCATTTTCGTAGGATGGTGCTACAGCCAAAAAGCCATTGCTGCGTTTTCGGGCAGGCATTTCGCCTATTAGTCGCATTCCGGAGGCATACATGTACGACACCGGGTTGGTCTTGATCACAAATGGCAGGCTGGAATGACTCAGTGAGGTGTCGGCCGTTGCTTCGGGAGATTCGAGTTTCATGAGCAGTTCAAAAGGCAAATATCCCAATATGCCATCAGGCACAATCACAAGACGCTTGTTGCCCATGATGGTTTCGAAGGGAGCCAACAACAACTGATAAAGGTTTGAAGACGAGGAAACAAATTTGCGAAAATCGTCTTTGTTGTAATCAGGCTTGAATCGCGTGAAGTCGGCCCTGAAAGTCTGAACCTCCTTTTCTATTGAAAGCCAGTGCGGAGTTTTCGACAATTGAAAATGTTTTTTGCTGATGGCAAAACTATAAAGGGCGCTGTCGGATTGCAGGTATTCAAGCATCAGTTCGTCGGGTTGCAAATGTTGTTGCAACAAGTCCACGTTACCGGCTGTTGGATTAAACCTCAATGCAAAATATGCAGGATATTCGTTTTCAATCACCTGCATGATGCTATCATATTTCTGGGTGAGTTGAAACTGTTTGCGTTCGAGGTATGCAATCTTTTGTTGATCTGATTGCATCTTAAGCTGTTCCTCTTCCACCAATTTGCGGTAGGTCTGTATTTCGGTACTAATGTCACGTTCAGCACGTGCAATGTTTTCGGGAATGATGGCTGCAAGACCTTCGTTTTGGCGCAGCGTAGCCATCAGCAGCACGGCTTTGCTTCTGGCCGAGTACTCAAAAGCAGCGCGGGCATAGGCCGTGTCGTGCGTGTGATTGAACAGCAGGTAAGCTGTTTCAACCGCTTGCTGATAGTAATGTCGCAGCATGTCATTCATTCTTAGCCTGCTCTCGTCGGAGAGCACAATGCTGATGTTGTCGTTTCTATTGAAGGCGGCACGGTAATCACCAAAAGCGGCATACAGGTCGCTGAGCGAGCCACCATTTTTGTACCTAAGCAAGAAAAACTCAGCGCGACTCAGATAAAAATCGGCGCGACGCATCTCAAACAAGCTTCTTGATATGCTTTGGTCAACCGGTTTAGAATCTTTGCCAAAAAGCAATCCCTCGTTTAACTTAAAACGGGCAGCAGCAGCATCAAAACGTCCGCGTCTCGACTCGCTGAGTGCCTGTTTTCTGTGTAAGTCAACCAACAGCAGGATGTTGTTGGGGGCTTTCTGGCGCAGGATTTTTTCCGATTGCCCATACCATTTAACAGCCTCGTCGTTATTGCCAACCGATTGCAAAAAATCGGCATAATCAATGCAAGCGAGTCCATATTCAAAGTGATCTTTACCAAAGCGCATCTCCATGAGATGGATATAGGCACGAAACTGCTGGTCGGCTTCTGTACGATCGCCTAATCCCTTGTAAGCCAACGCCCTGTTCCTGGTAATTTTGCCCAGCGAGGCTGCACTTAATTCCGACTGGTCGATGCCTTTGAGCGATGCGATGGCCTCGGCATAAGCACCAGATTTCATTAAAGCAAAGGAGATGTTTGTCCGGGCCAAAGCGATCATGGCTTTGTCTTTGCCCGACCGCTCAAATGCCTGAAGCGCATTGCGGTAATAGAGGTGTGCCTTTTCAAAATCATTTTGCAACACATAGGCATTCCCCATGTTGAGCAGCAATTTACCAAACAAATCTTCGTTCCGGTTGGATTTCTCTAAAAAAAGAGCCTCAGCACGTTTGCTATACTGCAAACTTGTTTCAATATCATTGATAAGTAGCATAAAACGTGCATAATTAATGAAATATGACTTAAGGCGAGGGTCGTCTTCATTGAGTGACTCCTCCCTAAGCTTCATAGCTTTGGAAAAATAAAACTGTGCACTGTCGTAGGCAGCCTGATAGACCTTTACGATACCCATATTTTGCCAAACATCCGCCTGGTCCCAACCCATTATTCCATTAATCTTACAGACTTTTTCCGCCTTCTTGAAAAATGAAAATGCATTCGTTAGATCTGAGTCCAAAAGGTAGGCAATTCCATTTTGGTTTAAAATTCGGATGATCAACAACAATT
>CAZBMR010000001.1:60697-63473 GCA_964492695.1 uncultured Lentimicrobiaceae bacterium | reverse complement strand
TCCAAAAGGTAGGCAATTCCATTTTGGTTTAAAATTCGGATGATCAACAACAATTCATCGGGCGAATACGGTTCGTTGTTTTGCAATGCATTTTCAAATGTACGATGGGCCGATTCGAAGTCTTTCTTTAGAATCAGGTATTTACCTTTTACGTGCTCTCTTTTTAGCTTCAACAACCTGGCTGTTTGTCGCAAAAGCATCAGCGAGTCGGCTTCAGAAATTGCCGCATCTGCCTTATCAGCTTGTTGCAGCCGAATGTATTGTTCGGCGATGTGCAACTTGTTTTTGATGAGCGAATCAGGCCATTCAGACCATTGCGTCAGCATTTGATAGAACAGCAGGGCGCTGTCGGGTTGGTCGAGCGATTCGTGCAACTTCGCTTTTTCGAGCAAACCCTCATATTTTTGCTGGGCTGTTATGCGATTTGGCAGCCAGAACAACGCCAGAAACAGCGTCGCAATCCAACCGATGTACGTAACCTTTTGAAATAACAGCACAGCCCATCATTTGATTTAACGAAAGTAATAAAATCAATCACGCATGATAACCTATTGTTCCCAAATTGAAGAAAAAAAATACCGCCCCGGGCGGGGCGGTTACTGTAAAACCAGACAAACCAAACAAAAACCGGATTAACGGTGTGATTGCCCAGACCGGGCAAAGGGTAATATAAACAGGTGGGATTATTGCTTTATAACTGCTTGTTTATGAAGTACTTTCTGTGTGAATATATCTTTTAGCACAATGTGGTATGCCCCTGCATGCAGATGTTCCAAATCGATGCTTGTTTCGGATGTACCTTTTCCAAGAAGCAGGTCGCTGGAATAAACCATCTTACCTGCCACATCAAACACGTTAATTTGTGCAAAGTGGGCCTCCTCGCTGACATAGCTCAGGGTGGTTTCCGACACAAAAGGATTGGGATAAAACAGAGCAAACTGTTCCTGATTGCTTGTTTTAACAAGTGGAATCGACAACGACACGTTTTCGTTGATCATTCCATCACCATCCAGAATGTGGCTGCGCGGATTGATGCGGAATACTTCGGTTCCGACGGGCAGGTCTTGCAGCAGCCTGACTTCTACCTCAAAAAGGGTTGCGTCGGCCGGGCTTGACTTGGACTGATCAAACAGCATGCTGCTCAATCGCAATTGATGATTGTCGATCGTATAATTTGTTTCAGCATCCACAGGAATCACATTCAGCACTTCAACCAATTCGGGGTTGTAATCCAGCACAATGCCATATCCTGAAGTGCTTTGAGCACCCGTCAAACCAACGGGAATGCGTACGACCTGACCGGGAGAAACACCCAATAAACTGGCATGCTGCTGGTCAGGCACAATATGTCCATTTCTTCCAACTGGCACAAAAACGCCCTCAACATCGGTCACTTTCACCGAACCAATGGCTCCACCGCCTTCTTTTGCACCGGCAGTGACTTGCAGTTCAGTGAATTTCCACTCACCGGCAGGATATGGCTGATTGTAGATGAAGTAGTTCACCACAATAAACCTTACGTCGAAAAAGTTTACGTTTGCCGAACCATCCACGTCGGCGGCCAGCTTTTGGATATCCGAAAACTGAATATAACCAAGTGTGTGCAACCAAATTAAAAACGCCTGCTGCAAGGTGGCATCAGCACCTTCGAGGTCGGTTGTGGCTTTGCAGGTATAATTGCCCGGAGCAACATTTTCAAAGCTGAAAACACCGTCGGCACCTGTTTGGTCAAAAGCAAGCACCTGGCCCTGTTCATTATACAAGCCCACGATAACGCCTTCAACAGGATATTCTGGTTTAAAGTGGTAAAGAACAGTACCTTCAACAGTCAGCTGTGCATAAGAACTGACAGCGGCCAATAAGGCAATCACAAGGGATAAAACATTCCTTTTCATGATGATAATTTTATTTGTATTCAATCATTATTTTCCAAATCATTTCTTGATGACCCTCACCAACTGGCAACTTTCGTTTACCTCAGCTGCCATCAAACAGCAACAACTTGCCTGGTTCATTCGTTACATCTTCTTCGTTTTTCAAAAAAAGCAATATTACTGTTGCAAACAACTCCACTCGTGCTGTCGTCAAACAGCAATAGAAAGAAATTGCTTCTGATATTAATTCCACGAAAATGGAAAAACGCATCGGTTTTTTTGAACTATTTTGTTAAAATCCTAAAAATTTTTCATATCCATTTGATAATCAATAATTTCAAAAAGTTGCGGAAATTGCATCCATAACAAGGATTGGATGTTCAGTGAGGGTCATTTTGACCTGCGGTGTGCACAATTGCTGGATTTTGTGAACAAATTAAAAACAGAATTGCGCAAACAATTAATTTTGTCGCACTTA
The DNA here is from genome assembly GCA_964492695.1 of uncultured Lentimicrobiaceae bacterium. GTDB lineage: Bacteria > Bacteroidota > Bacteroidia > Bacteroidales > F082 > JALNZU01. The sequence continues at coordinate 61,121 of CAZBMR010000001.1, read as the reverse complement.
AAATCAACAACATCATGAACTACGTACACTTTTCGCCACATTTTCCGCCCAACTACCGACATTTTTCTATTGCTTTGAAAAAAGCTGGAGCCACTGTGCTTGGCATCGGTGATACGCCCTATGACGCATTGCATCCGGAATTGAAAGAGGCGCTCACCGAATATTATAAGGTTGATGATTTGCATCAATACGACCAATTGGTGCGGGCCATGGGATATTTCACACATCGTTACGGTAAAATCGATGGACTGGATGCTCACAATGAGTATTGGCTCGAAACAGAAGCCAGGCTGCGCGACGATTTCAACATTAAAGGCATCAGACCCCATCAGTTGGTGTCGATGAAAAAGAAGTCGGAAATGAAGCAAGTGTTTATTCGCGCAGGACTGAATGTTGCGCCAGGCAGGGTTATTCATCAGCTGGA
>CAZBMR010000001.1:57130-60597 GCA_964492695.1 uncultured Lentimicrobiaceae bacterium | reverse complement strand
AAATTTCAATACAAATACAACTTGCAGGATATTCTCTCCACATGGGGAGAACACATCGTCTTTCACGATCACCTGGACAAGGCTTTTTCTCGGGCAATGGGAGATTATTGCTTTCTCATTCGCGCCGAGACCGAGGAAAAAGCACTGGAAATTCAACACTTTATTCACGCATTCAGCTGATAAACAATGCATATCGAATATCATAAATGGTACAGCCCTTCGCTCTATCGCGAGATGGAATTAAAAATTTACGGTCATTATGGCAAGCCTTTGATCATTTTCCCGACGCAGGGAGGCACATTTCATGAGGCCGAGGACTATCACATGATTGATGTACTCCGCTTTTTTATTGATGAAGGTCGCATCAAGGTGTTTACAGTTGACAGTGTTGACCATGATGCTTGGGCGCACGAAGGTGCTGCTGTTCATCACCGTGGAAACCGCCACGAACAATACAACAGCTACATTATAAACGAAGTGGTTCCGCTCATCCGCAGTCATTGCAACAATCCTGACATATCCATCGCACTCACAGGTTGCAGCATGGGGGCATATCATGCCGCAAATTTTTATTTCAGACATCCCTTCGTTTTCGATACACTTGTTGCTATCAGTGGCATCTACGACCTGAAACTGTTTGTTGGCGACTACATGGATGATTATGTCTATTACAATTCACCGCTTGTTTATTTGCGAAACCTTGAGGATGAACATCTTTTGTCAAAAATCAGGGCAAACAGGACTGTGATTGCAGTGGGAAAAGGTGCCTGGGAGGAAGAAATGATTGCGGATACCGAAGAAATGCGTCAACTGCTGGAGCAGAAAAACATTCCGGCCTGGATAGATGTGTGGGGAAATGATGTGGATCATGACTGGACCTGGTGGCGGGTGATGCTCCCCTACTTTGTTGAAAAAATATTCTGACCAATGACAGCAGAAAACAACAGGCCGTGATGCCAGCTTAGTCAACCGATCGCAAGGCCTCAACCTGCGCGAACACTCTTAAAAAATTACCGCTCCAAAACTTCTGCAAATCATCGGCGGTATAGCCCCTGCGCAACATTTCGGCTGTGATGGCCGGCAGTTGGCTCACATCCTGACATCGGGCCAATGCACCTCCCCCATCAAAATCGGAACCAAACCCAACGTGTTCAATTCCAATTAGTTTCACAATATAATCAATGTGGTCAACCAGATCGGAAACCGTGGCAAGGTCCTTACGGTATTTCTTTTCGATGGCCCTCCATTCTTTCCCCGCCTGCTTCATCACATCATCAGGAAGATCCTGAAAGTTGTTGTATTTTTGACGAAGCTCCTGAATAGCAGCTTCCTTTTCAGGGTTTTCCGGCATATTTTTTACATAAGCACTCAGCACACATACCTGAATCACCCCTCCGTTTTTCTTAAGGGCCAGCAACATCTCATCGCTCAGGTTTCGGGGATGATTGCAGACAGCCCTTGCATTGGAGTGGCTTGCAATCACCGGCGCCTTTGTTCGTTCGATCACATCAAAGAAAGCATCATCCGAAATATGGCTCACGTCAATCATCATTCCTTGTCGGTTCATTTCGTCAACAACCGCTTCACCAAGCGGACTAAGGCCACCATGCTCGGGTTTATCCGTTGAGGAATCGCAGATGTCGTTGTTTTTGGAGTGGCAAAGTGTGATATACCTGGCACCACGCTTGTAAAAATCCTGAATGAGTGCCAGATTGCGGCCTATCGGATAACCATTTTCCATGCCAATGAAAATACTTTTTTTACCTGTGATGGCGTTGCGGTAGGCATCGGCAGGGCTGCGGGCAATGGCAGCGCGGTCTTCATTCTGGGCAACTGCCTGCTCGATCTTGTCAAAAATCTGGCTTGCTTTCGCCTTTGCACGCTCATGCCCTGCTTCGCTTCGCTCTCCCTGTCCGATAAACACCGCAAAAAAAACAGCGTCGAGGCCTCCTTCTTCCATTCTGACAAGGTCGATACGGCTATCCGTGGCATCCGGATCGTTTCGCTTTCCCAGCTGATAACCTTCCATACCAAGCAGCAGAGGGGTATCTGTATGACTATCGAGCGTAAGCATCCGTTGGTGTAGTTCAGCGGCATTTTGTGCGTTGGTCATTTGTAGCAACATCGTGGAAATGAGTAGGAGCAGGATCTTTTTCATGGCTACGTATTGTTCCACAAATCTACAAAAAGATCTTTGGCATTATTTTTGAAAATATTGCGCAATGTGATTATTTTTGAGACAACATTTAAACAAATACTTATGAAAACACCTCATTTGACCCTCATTGCTGTCATCGTATTACTGGGCAGTTGTCAGGTTTTGCAAAAAAATGCGCAAAAGGATTCAAAAAACACAGTCATCATTACGGATCAGGCACACAATGCCTCAAATGCGCTCGATTGGGCGGGGACCTATCAAGGCACACTTCCTTGTGCCGATTGTTCGGGTATTGAAACGACAATTGCGCTTCATTCAGATAAAACCTACTCCCTCTCAACACGTTATCTGGGAAAAAACGATGAAGCGAAAACCACAAAAGGCACTTTTGAGTGGAATGAAGCCGGCAACACCATCAGGCTAAGTGGCAACGAACGGGAGCCCTTACGCTATTTTGTCGGCGAAAACACCCTGACACAGCTTGACATGGAAGGCAACAAAATCAGCGGATCGCTGGCAGCGCTTTATGTGCTTAAAAAAGTTGCAAATCCTGAATTGTTCACTGATAATCAGTTAACTGGCGTAAAATGGGAGTTAACCGAGTTGTTTGGCAAGGCCATTGCGCCTGAGGCCGGCCGAAAAGCTGCCTTTATCGTTTTTGAAGCCCAAGATAACAGGATGCATGGCTCGGGTAGTTGCAACAATTTTAACGGCGCTTACGAATTGAAACAAGGACAGCGTATCAGCATGACCGGCCTTGCCACAACCATGATGGCATGTCCGGACATGAGCCTGGAACAGGAATTTTTCAACGTACTGAACAGCTGTGATAACTATACCGTGGCTGATGGCATTTTGTCGCTCAACAAAGCGCGCATGGCGCCCATGGCACGATTGAAGGCTGTACCGAAAGAAAACTAACAGCAAGCCGGCAACATTGGCCGGCTTTTTTTATTGGCGGATCAGCGGAATGACCCGCATTTTTTCATCCTGAATGGCTTTTAGAAAGTAAACTCCCGGTTTGAGCGAGGATACGACCTGCGCACTGGGCCACATCAGCCGGCTGTCTTTTAAGCCATGTATTTCTGACCGCACAATTTCACGTCCATCAGCAGTCATCAGGCAGAGGATGATCGGATGAAACGAATCATTGTTCAAACTGATTTGAAGCGGCGCGTGAAAAGGATTGGGGAAGACCGAAATAAAATCAACCTTATCGGATACGGTAATGGTTTCGGTGTCGTTCACAATCAGGTGTTCCATATTGAAAAAGGCCAGCACCGACTTCATCAGGTCGATCCGTTCGTTG
>CAZBMR010000001.1:55361-57030 GCA_964492695.1 uncultured Lentimicrobiaceae bacterium | reverse complement strand
GAAGAAGCCATGTGAAATGAAAAGGTGGCTTGATGATCAATGGGGCAGTCATCGTCCACGGTGATTGTCCAGCCAGTGGCGAGCGAAGCGCCGGGAATGAGGTTACCCAGCAGTTGAGGGCCTTCGGGCAATACCGACACGAAAGGATCGCTGCTGCTGAGTGTGATGAGGATATCAGTAGCTCCGATGCTGCCCTGGTTGCTGACATTGAAAACGATGGGAGTGGTTTCGCCCGGATCGAGCATCTGGTTGTCATTGTCATCCACCAGATAGCTGTCCAGCCTTAGCTCTCCACTCCTTACGAATATTGGCACCAGTACTGAACGCGTGCCAACCGATGAGGTGATGCTGATTTTACCCATGATGGTATGAGAATCCGGACAGTTGCCTGCAATCTGAATACCAAAAACATTGGATATTGCTTGTGTTTGCCCGGGAAGTATCTCGCTCAATGTAAGCAGACTGTCTGTCACAACCGCATAGGCATCATTGGTTTGCAGGAGCATTTCGATATTCGTGACCGATTCCTGAGCGATGTTTGACAAACTGAAATTTGCCTGAACCAACGCACCATTGAAGGGTGGCGAAAACGCTTCTGCATGAAAACTGCATTGGAGCCTCAGATCATTTGAAAACTGCAAGATCGTTTCATCAAACAACCCCCGGTCGTCGGTGCATCGGATATGCAAATTTGGTATGGCCTCTATGGTTCCGGGCCAGGCCATAAAAACGCCGTCGCTGCTCAGGCTCATCTCGGGGGGTACGATCTCAGGAACAAGCCGGAACGCCCGCTGTTGGAAGAAATCCCTATCGTTGGCACCTTTGAGAAACGTATGTTGTGTGCCACCGCCAGCCGAAACACCCGCATACCAGAGGATGTTTTCGTCAACCAGGATATCATTGTAATAGAAATCAATATTTCCGTCGGGATAGAGGGTAAGTGCAAATTCTCCGGTTCCGACATTGTTGTCATAATATGTCAGGTTTGTGTTCCAGCGAAAAGTGGCATGTGTTTCATCGCCCTCATAAAATATCCCCTGCTGGTCCTTGGTTCCTTCATAAAACAGCACGGGTGCGAACAGGAATGCGGAAATATTTTTCATGTCGCGAAACAGGTGGTACGAATCACGGAGATATCTCCAGGGGTAAATGTCGGGTTCAAAAAGGATGAATCCACCCGTGTGAACATACACCGTGTCGAAGCGCTCTCCATAAAAAGGAAAAGTGAATCCGAGCGCTTTGGTGGCAAATTTCTCATAAGGTCCTTCTGGGGTGAGCACTTCTCCTTCGAAATTTGGAAATGGCTGGTCAATCATTTGCTGGTGATAGGGTGTTAGCAGCTCCCAATTGTATGGCGCTTTGCCACCTTCGGCTTGCAGCGTATAGGACGCATCAAACAAGGGTATTTGGCTGGTGGTAATGTTCACAGGCTCAAAAACCGGCGTATGATTCACTTTCAGGCGTGTGATTCCGTTGTTCACAAGCGGCACATTCTGCTCATTGCAGCCAACCTCAACCAAGCTGCCATTGCTGTAGTCCATGAGCGAAAAAGCCACCACTTCGCCTGTTCCTGAAGAAAAAGGATCGTTTTCGTGCACTTCGAGAAAGAAGGCGCCCGAAGCACCTGGTTCGAGGAAACTCAATAAGGGTGTGATATCCAGGCCAAATT
>CAZBMR010000001.1:17835-55261 GCA_964492695.1 uncultured Lentimicrobiaceae bacterium | reverse complement strand
CCCGAAGCACCTGGTTCGAGGAAACTCAATAAGGGTGTGATATCCAGGCCAAATTCGATGGTTTGGTTGGCAGGATTGCTCGTTCCCCCTTGCATGAAATGCTTTCCTCCCTGAAAGTTGAATATTGGAAAATGCATTACGTGATCGGGACGGGCAGCGTTCGGATTTGACGACACACCGGCCGTTATCTTCACTTGCTCGCGCAGGTTGTGCTTAAGTGTGACCTTGACAGCCATTTGCGGTTCGTAATCGTCATTCACCTCCATCACGTGCACCATATTGCCCCAGATTCCGCCATGGTATTCATTCAATGCGAGTGTTCTGTATAAGGCAAAATAAAACCCTGCATTGCCCCATTCTGCTCCGTAAGAATTTGCGATTTTCAGTGCACCAATCTCCCAGTCGCGCATGTCAACCAGTCCATCGCCGGTGATGTCCACATGGTTGGTGAACTGACCGTCGTTGTTTACATCATAGCGGATGCTGTCGTTGTATCCCACAATGGTCATGGCATGCGTGGCCACCTGTCCGGGGAAAAGTGTAATCAGTTTCTTGCCGCCTTCCGGCAAGCTGGGCGGAATGGTCACCATATTGTAGGGCGTTCCGGAAGCAAAATTGGCAACGCCACCCACCGCAGCACCTTCGTGGTGGTGCGCAAGCCAGTGCTTCAGGTTTTCAAGTCCGGCAGGTGTTCCTGTTCTGATCATTTTGATGCTGCCCACCCTGTTTTTCATGGCGTTGTAGTAATAATCGTAGCCCGACAGCCAAACCAGACCATCATCAACTGCCATGCCGCCATAGGTTGCGAGATCTACTGTGCCAATGGTTTTTGCGATTTCGATGCTATGCAGGTAATTCACTCCATAATACCCATCATAGCACAAAAAGTTGTAGATAAAGTGCGACGGAAACTGGTTGCTCGAATCGGAAGCTGGCAGGTTTCGGGCGCGGCACATTTCGTAGGTAAAGCCATAACCGATGGTGGAGGCTTGCCCACAGCTCGCGCCAATCTGGCTAAAAATTGGTCTGAAGTAGGGCGTTGTACTGTTATCAACCAGGTCGGGCAGGGTCATGCCGGCAAAACGGGCGGGCAACACACATTCCTGCATGTCGGGCCATTGATCTGCCATTCCCTTTATCTCAGCATTAACATCCTGAGCCAATGATTGATATGCTAAATAACTAAAAAAGAAAGCCCCTAAAAGGCCAACAAATTTCTGTCTCATTTCAGTACCGTTATGATCATTCAAAAATAAGCATTTGACAAATACTTCGCAAGACAGGCATTTAATAGCCTGATTAAAAAAAGGTATTACATTAAACATGTGATTATGTCGTAATTTTGCTGCGTCACGGCAACCGTTGTCGCGGCGCTTCACAGCGTCGAGGAAAGTCAGGACAGCGCAGGGCATCATACTTCCTAACGGGAAGGTGGCTTGCAGAATATGCAAGCTAACAGCAAGTGCCACAGAAAATTACCGCCCTTTTCATTTTTGAAGGGGGTAAGGGTGAAAACGTGAGGTAAGGGCTCACGGCACAGGGTGGCGACATCATGTGCGGGTAAACCTTATGAGCTGCAAGACCAAATATGCCGGCGATAGCCTGTATATCAGGCCGGAAAGGCTGCCCGTCTGAGCCGGTGGGTAGGTTGCTAGAGCCTTTTGGTGACGGAAGGCCCAGATAAATGACAACATCATACAGAATCCTGCTTATGATGCTGTGACACCCAACAGGCTGGCTTCGTGCCGGCCTGTTGGTTTTTCCACTGTAAAGCTGCCGAAGGCCTCCTTTTATCCCAAAGGCCACCCACCTCAGCAATAAGTTGGTGCTGCATGCGTTTCTGATATCAAAAAAACATGGCTGCCTATGTGGAATTCCTTGTTAGATTTGTCTGATTCAACAGTCGAACGAATGCATTTTTTCCGGTTCCTTTCCATCTTTTTTCTTTTGGCCTTGCTTCCAACGGCAGGTCACGGGCAGCACCCAATCCTTATTAATCCAGTTGAAAATGCTGTGCATGAGGCGATTGCCCTTGTTGAGGAAGGACAATACGGAGCTGCACGTGCACACATCAGGGAATTGCTTGAAGATTCCAACGAAATTACCGAAATTGAGCTTGCTGCCCTGGCTTATTATGATGCTGTGGCAGCACTCGCACTCAAAGATGCCGATGCACTGGCACGTGTTCAATCATTTCGCAAGCAGTTCAGGCACAGCAAATGGAGCCGAAACATCAGTTTGCTCGAAGGTCGCGCCTTGTTTGAGGATAAGAAATTCAATGAAGCACTCAAGGTGTTTCAAAGCATAGACACTGCAAACCTTTCAGAATCCGAACAGGCTGAGCTTGCCTACCGAATGGGTTTTTGCCGCCTGCGCCAAAACCAGACTGAGCAAGCCCAGCACGATTTCATTTTTGCCGCCCATCGCAAAGGACCCTACCAAAGCGCCTCGTGCTACTATGCCGGACATCTTTTTTTCAGTCAAAATAATGATGCCGAAGCAAAAAGCTATTTCGATCAAATCCGCCATCTTCCTGTTTACAAGAAACTGATGCCCGCCTACGACATTCAAATGGCATACCGTGCCAAAGACTATACAGGGGTGACGACCATGGCAGCCGGTTTGCTACAGACGGCCGATACAAAATCGCGTGCCGATTTGCTTCCAATGGTAGCAGATGCTTTTTATAAGGAGGGAAATACTGAAAAAGCCCTTGAATTTTATGCCCAATGGGAAAAAATCCGACGCGGAAAATACACCGATGCCGACTTGTATCAAATGGGGCTGGCGCGGTACAGTGCTGGAAAATACCAGGAAGCGCTGGCAACGTTCAAGCAAATGAAGGGAGGCGACGACAGTATTGCGCAAAATGCATCCTATATTTTGGCACAATGCTATTTAAAAACCAATCAGAAAACTGCAGCCCGAAGTGCATTTTTGCAAGCTATGCGCAGCGGAAACGATTCTCAACTGCGCGAGGATGCCATGATGAACTATGCACGTCTGGCCCTTCAGATTGGTAGCGATCCTTTTGAGGAAGCAACCGTTTTGCTTGCCAATTTCATTGCTGCACATCCTGAAAGCAAGCATTTTTCCGAAGCCAATCAATTGCTGCTCAAGCACTATCTTCGATCTAAAAACTACGATGAGGCACTCCAGGCACTCGAAAAAACGAAAAAAGACCAGCCACAACTGCAGGAGGCATACGAGCAATTGCTATTTGGTCTGGCAACAAGCTTTTTTCAGGAGCAACAATACAGCCAGGCGATCAGCTATTTTTCGCGAATGAACAAAAACCGCGCAACCACTCTTGCTGCATCTTCACTTTATTGGACAGGAGAGGCCTATTACCGGCTCAAAAACTATGTGGATGCCCAGCGTTTCATGAAGCAGTTTGCCGGACATAAATCAGCTTCGGCAAGTGGTTTACAGGCGCTTAACAGTTACAGCCTGGCTTACACTCATTTTCAGTTGAAAGAATACCCGCAGGCGCTACAACTTTTTAAGACATACCTGAACAAACCCGACGACAGCCAGCCCAGTCTTGCCATGGATGCACGTTGCAGGGTGGCCGACTGCTATTTTATTTCGAAACAATGGCAGGCAGCCATTGATGCCTACGCACCAGTGACAGTTTCGCAGCATTATGAGCGCGATTATGCCTTGCAACAGTCGGCCATGGCATGGGGCGCACTTGGAAAGCCCAACGAAAAACTGAATACGCTCGACAAACTCATCACACAACACAAACAATCAAGCTATTATGATCAGGCATTGTATGAAATGGGCGCCACCTATCTGGTGATGAACGACCCAAGGTCTGCTATTGCCCGCTTTGATAAGCTGGTGAAAGAGCGACCGCGGTCGCCTTATGCCCGGGAAGCCATGCTTAAGATGGGTCTCATCTACTTCAACAACAATCAAGCAGAGGAAGCCAGTCGGGTGCTAACCAACCTGGCCGAAAGCTATCCAGGCACACCCGATGCACGTGAAGCACTCACGGTTTTAAAGGCCATCTATATGGAATCCAATAACATAGATGCATATTTCAAACTCAATGAGAAACTTGGCTTCGGCAGCATTGACCAGAACGAGCAGGATTCGCTTCGCTTTGTGGTGGCCGAAAACCTGTATCTTTCCAAAAAACAGGCCGAAGCACAAACTGCCCTTGAACGTTATCTGGAAAGCTTCAGTAGCGGACAGTATGTAGCCACTGCCCATTATTACCTGGCTAAAATCCATATGGAGGCATCACAGGATTTAGCGATCCCACACCTGGAATGGCTCACCGAAAACACCCGCCATCCCTATCAGGAAGAAGCGTTGAAAACACTGGCACGCATCAAATACGAAGCATCAGATTATGAAGGTGCTGCAAGCTATTACAGCCGACTGCACGGGCTTACCGAAGAACCACAGCTGCGCACAGAGGCCCTTGAAGGGCTGATGAAATGCAACTTTTTTACGCAAAATTACCGGCAGGCAGCCCAGCAGGCCATGCAGCTCCGCCTTGATGATCAGGCTTCTGCAGGGCAACGTCTGCAAGCGGCCTACATTGCCGGAAAATCATGGTTCGAACTGGGAGATCAAACACAGGCCACAGAGCTGCTGCAGGAAGTTAAACGGGCTGACAAAAACGCTTTTGGTGCCGAAGCTGCTTATCTGCTTTGCCGCATCGCCTATGGACAAGATAAGCTGGAGGAAGCAGAAAAGATGATTTTTGAGCTGTCGGAAAAATTTCGTCGTCAGGATTATTGGGTAGCCAGCAGCTTTCTGCTTTTGGCTGATATCTATGTGAAGCAAAACAACATTTTTCAGGCCAGAGAAACACTGAAAAGCATTGCTGAAAACTACAAGGGCGACGACCTAAAGCAAGAAGCAATGCGCAAGCTCAGCATGTTAGAAAAATAGTCAATCCAATGAAGCACAAGAGTATACAAATCAATCAAATACCCAAACCGGCAAAAGTTAGCTGGCTTTTGGTTTTGTTCCTCATACAAACCATGATTTACGGACAAGGACGCAACGAACGTGTAACCATTGTCGGCGCTTTTGAACCCAACCTCAGGCCTGCCACAAAAATACTCATAAACCCAGCTGAGCAGGCCTTCGTAGCCGACACGAGCAATCAACCATATACCAACATTGGTCCCAAGTATTCAACAGCAGTGAGCATGCCGGCCATTGCCTGGAGTCAGGTGAAAACAGATGAGCGGCCACAATTCAACCGCAACTATTTGGATGCAGCCCTGGGCAGCAGATTGAGCCCTCGGTTTTTGTTTAGCCACCATTCCAAGCTTTCAAAGAAAACCGGCTTCGATCTGAATTTGCAACATCAGTCATCTTGGACGGATATCCAGGATTTTGCACCCTCATCCTGGATGCACAACAATGCAGCCGTGGCAACGGCAAGCGCAACAGGCAACTACGTGTGGACCAATCGGTTGTTTTACGACCACCGCCTTGTTCATTTTTATGGTTTTGAGCCGGCTGATTTTCCGACTGCAGTGGTTGAGGCCGCCGACATTCGTCAGCAATACCAATTGGCAAGCTTGAGCAGTCAGTTGAAAAGCAACGATAAGCAAAGTGATGCGCTGCATCACGAAATCGGGTTTCAGTACCATTATTGGCAGGACCGCTTCAGCAACAGGGAGCAATTGGTGACTGTGAAAGGGAATGCAAATAAAAGTCTCGATCTGCTTCAGGTTGATGGAGCACAGGAATTTGCGGCTGATGCACAGTTTGATTTTTTGTCGGCTGACGACTCCCTTGCTGCACACAGGGGTTTCACCAGCACACTCAGGCCATCATTCAGCATGTCGGGCAGCTTTTATCAACTGGAAGCAGCACTGCTTGCCAGCTTTGGAAGCGACACGGCTTTCTATTTTCACCTGCATCCTTTCCTGAGCGGCAAGTTGTTCGTTTTCGACGACAAGCTAAATTTTTACGCTTCTTTTGGTGGTGAGCGTCTTCTGCACTACAACATGCTGGCTACGGCCGATAATCCGTATCTCGCGCCAGGAACAGATCGCTGGTGGACCAACACCACCCACGATTTCAGGGCCGGGGTCCGAACCAGTCTTTTTCGCAAACTCGACCTGCATGCGGGTATTCGTTACCAACAGCTTGAGCATGCGGCCCTGATCATCAACGATTCAACTTCGGCCTTTGGCCACCTTTTGATACCTGTTTTCGACGACTACAAACTATTTCGATTACAGTTTGAAGCAGGCTATCATTTTGACAACCAGTTGAGTTCACTATTCACGCTCAGCTTTGACGACTATCAAATGACAAGTCAGGCCAAACCATGGCACCTGCCCGCGGTAAGCGGGACGTTACAGCTGACTTATCAACTGGATGAAACCTGGAAACTCGGAAGCACCTTCCATTTTATGGGTGCACGTTCAGCCCTGTTCAACAATCAGATTTACAGACTAAAGCCAGCACCCGACCTGAACATGCAGGCTAACTACCGCATCAGCGATGCGCTGGAAGTGTATGCCCGACTGGAAAATGTTTTCAACAACCGCTATGAACCCTGGCTCAACTATCCTGTTCAAGGAAGTCAGCTCTTTGGTGGAATCACACTTAAATTTTAAAACAGGGGCAAATAAGCACTGCAAACGATTGCAAATGATTGTTGATAAATTCAGCTCGGTCGGGCATGCTCGTTCGAAAATGGTAGCCTGAAAATGTTTAAATTTGCGCCTGCTTAGAAAGGTTTCAGACTTACAAAAACATATGACAGAAGAAGAAAAAAGGACGCAGGCTTCCAACGACTACAATGCCAGCAACATTCAGGTGCTCGAAGGCCTCGAAGCGGTGCGCAAGCGTCCGGCCATGTATATTGGCGATGTGAATGTGAGGGGCTTACATCACCTTGTTTATGAGGTGGTTGACAACTCCATTGATGAAGCACTTGCCGGATTTTGCAACAGAATTGAAGTAACAATCCATGCTGACAACTCCATCTCCGTGCTTGACAATGGCCGTGGTATTCCCACTGGCTTGCATGAAAAAGAAAACCGCTCAGCCCTTGAGGTGGTAATGACTGTTTTGCATGCTGGTGGAAAATTCGATAAAGGCTCATACAAAGTTTCGGGTGGATTGCACGGAGTGGGCGTGAGTTGCGTGAATGCACTTTCGACGCACCTCATGGCCGAGGTGTACCGCGAAGGAAAAATCTTTCAACAGGAGTATTCCTGCGGCAAGCCCCTTTATGATGTGAAAACTGTTGGCACCACCACCAAAAACGGTACTAAAATCATCTTTAAACCAGATGGTAGCATCTTTCTGACCACTGTTTACGACTATAGTATCCTGGCTGCCCGCATGCGCGAGCTGGCCTACCTCAACCGCGGCATCACCATCCTGCTCAACGACGAGCGTGAAGCGGCAGAAGGCGGACAACCGCGTTCTGAAACCTTCTTTTCGTCGGCAGGCTTACCCGATTTTATCAAGTATCTTGACGAGAACCGCGAAAAGCTTATTCCCGAAGCCATTGCCATCGAAGGCGAACGCAACGACATCCCCGTGGAGATTGCCATGCAATACAACACCTCTTTCAGCGAAAACCTGCACAGTTATGTGAACAACATCAACACCCACGAAGGTGGCACACACCTTGCCGGTTTCCGCAGGGGGCTCACCCGCACGCTGAAAGCTTATGCCGAAAAATCGGGCATGCTGGCAAAGCTTAAATTCGACATCAACGGCGACGACTTCCGCGAAGGCCTCACCGCCATCATTTCGGTGAAAGTGCCTGAACCTCAGTTTGAAGGACAGACCAAAACCAAATTGGGCAACAACGAGGTGATGGGTGTGGTAGATCAGATTGTGAGTGAACACCTGGCCAACTACCTTGAGGAGAATCCACGCGAGGCCCGCACCATCGTCAACAAGGTGATTTTAGCCGCCACTGCCCGTCATGCCGCCCGCAAAGCCCGCGAGCTGGTGCAGCGCAAAAGCGTGCTTTCCGGATCAGGATTGCCAGGCAAACTTTCCGACTGTACCGAACGTGATGCCTCCAAAGCCGAAATATACCTGGTGGAGGGCGACTCGGCCGGTGGCACAGCCAAGCAAGGCCGCGACCGCCGCTTTCAGGCCATCCTGCCACTCAGGGGTAAAATCCTGAATGTGGAAAAAGCCATGCCCCACAAGATCTTTGAAAGCGAAGAAATCAAAAATATCTTTACCGCACTTGGTGTGCACATTGGCACGGACGAAGACAGCAAAGCACTCAACATCGACAAGCTGCGCTACCACAAAATCGTCATCATGACCGATGCCGACATCGACGGAAGCCACATTGCGACGCTTATCCTCACCTTCTTTTTCAGGTATATGACGGATTTGATCGAGAAAGGCTATGTGTATATTGCCACGCCCCCGCTCTACCTCATCCGCAAAGGAAAGCAGGAACGCTATTGCTGGAACGAGGAAGAAAGGGAAGCACTTGTGCGTGAATGGTCGAGCGATGGCACAGAGAAAGGCATTCACATTCAACGTTATAAAGGTCTTGGTGAGATGAATGCCGAGCAGCTGTGGGATACCACCATGAACCCTGCTTTCAGAACACTGAGACAGGTGACCATCGAAAACGGCCTCGAAGCAGACCATGTGTTTTCGATGCTCATGGGTGACGAAGTGCCACCCCGCCGCGAGTTTATTGAAGCCAATGCCAAATACGCAAAAATCGACGTTTAAAATTGTTTGTAATACATTACGGAAAGGCCATGCGGATGCATGGCCTTTTGCGTTTTTTGATGGAAGTTACCAGTAATTGGTCATTAATCCTTCAGCAGCCGATAATGATTTTCACCCGAACCAGCTGACTTTGAACTGAGCCACCCTTTCAATAATATATGCCTTTCTTTTGCAAACAACTACTTCAGATTGAGTCCAATTGCCAGGCGTATCAAATGACAGCTCAATTCCTCATATCCCACGATTGCATTGTTCAGCGCAAATTTGACTTCCGGTTTCACAAAAGCTTCCATTCCGGCGAATGGGAAACGCATGCCAACACCAAGAAAAGGGCCATATAACGCCGGCATTCTTAAGCGTTCATTGACATGCCTTGTGGTGTACACCATTTCGCCTCCCTCTGGAGCATAAGAATGCACCATCCCATTGTAGCGTGCAGAAAGCGGAAGGTCGGCAAATGCACCAGCATCAATAAAAACCTTCACCTTTTTCCCCAGACTTGTTCTGATGAACAGCGGAACTGACAAGTTGTTGATACTGAACGAAACGTCCTCCAGATGGGAAAACCGCCCCTGCGAAATCCGGTCGTGCCGCTGACTGCTGTGATTGTACTCAAAACCGATGCAGAAGTTCACTGTTTTATCTGCCCTGAAAGCATGGTAACCGCCAATGCCAAAACCAATGCCGGCATGCGGCGCAGGGAGCAGCAATGTCCGGTTGACCGAAACTGAAAGTTCGTTCAAGAAAAACGGCTGCTGTGCTTGCAGTTCAGCGAACAGGGAAACGCAAAACAACAGGACCAATTTAAAGTGGTGCGGCAGGTTCATTTTCGATTTCAGGCAAAGGATTTTTTGGATTAAAACATATGATGCAAAACGTGTCTGCCTTTTACAGAGATACCTTTTCGCTTTTGAACACACACATTCACAATGTAAAGATAATACACAAGCCAGCAGATTGGGTAAAAAAACAAAGAGGGATCATCAAATATTATGTGGATTGCTTTTTACAGCGGCAATGCCAACCAGATTAAATGATAAGCCCTAATTTTACGACAAAAAATGATTATGGCTGAACCCATATGTCCATTGTGCGGCGCTCATTCCGAGCTGTTTTATACCCATCGGAAAAAGTCATTCTTCCAGTGCAGCCGATGCGATGGCATTTTTTTAGACCCAGCCATGCGGCTTTCCGAAACGGAGGAAAAAAACCGCTATCTGCATCACCAAAACGACGCCCACGACCCGGGTTATCGCGCCTACCTTGCTCCGCTTACGGACTTCATCCTCAGAAATTACATGCCTGAGGCTGCATGCCTCGATTTTGGCTGCGGACCAGATTCAGCTGTGGCGAAAGTGCTTCAGGAACATGGATTTAAACCGTTTTTATATGATCCGTTTTTTTTTCCTGAGGCACATTTGCTGCAACAAACCTACGATGTGATTGCGTGCTCCGAAGTGATGGAACATTTTTATAATCCTCTGAATGAGTTTGTGCTGTTGCGCCGAATGCTCAATCCTGGTGGGAAGCTCTGTTGCATGACGCGTCTGGTGTTGCCCGAAACCGACTTTGCAGGCTGGTTTTACAAGAACGATGCCACCCATGTGTTTTTCTACGCGCCAGCCACCCTGGACTACATCTGTCGAAAAGCTGGTTTTAAAAGCCTGGAAGTGCGGGATCGCCTGATTGTTTTTAAGGCTTGACGAGCACCTGCAATCAGCTTCGGTTCGAAGGATCAAATCAGGAATGCTACATGACGAAATTTATCATTTAAGATGCGGCCTGTATGCATAATTTTTCTCTATCATTGCCCTGACAATAAACCCATTGAATAAAAGCAGCTCGCATGGAAAACTTTTATCTCTTTTTTATCGTGGTTTTGTTCATTCTGGCCATCTCTGACCTGGTGATTGGAGTGAGCAATGATGCTGTGAATTTTCTGAATTCGGCCATCGGGTCGAAGGCGGCCCCGTTTAAATGGGTAATGTTTGTAGCAGCACTGGGCGTGCTGATTGGCGCCACCTTTAGCGGCGGCATGATGGAAATTGCCCGGAGTGGTATTTTTCATCCGGACAAATTCTACTTCAGCGAAATCATCCTCATTTTCCTTGCGGTGATGATCACCGATGTGCTGCTGCTGGATGCTTTCAACACACTAGGACTGCCAACATCCACCACCGTATCGATCGTTTTTGAACTCCTTGGCGCATCACTGGCCATCGCAGTAATGAAAATCAGCAACGGAGCCGAACCTCAAGATATTGGCCAGTACATCAATTCGGGAAAAGCGCTTGCCATTGTTTCGGGCATATTGCTTTCAGTAGTGATTGCATTCACTGTTGGGGCCTTCGTTCAGTGGCTCACGCGCTTGTTGTTTTCGTTTGATCATGAGAAACGCCTTCGCTATCTTGGTGGCCTGTTTGGGGGTTTGGCACTTACAGCCATCGTTTATTTCATCCTGATAAAAGGCGCCAAAGATGCAGCATTCATGACAAGGGATGCTTATGCATGGATAAAGGCCCATCAAGGCCTGATCATGCTGGTGAGTTTTGGAGGGTTCACGCTCTTTTTCTATGTTTTCAACCTGCTTTTCAAACTAAACATTTTAAAGGTGGTGGTGCTGACAGGCACATTTGCGCTTGCCATGGCCTTTGCCGGAAACGATCTGGTGAATTTTATCGGAGTTCCGCTGGCAGGTCTTGAATCCTACAAAACGCTGCTTGCCAACCCGGGAGCAGATCCTGACTTCTTCCCGATGGGTGCACTGAGGCAGGCCATTCAAACCCCTCCCCTGTTTTTATTGGCAGCCGGCATCATCATGGTCGTCACCTTTTACACCTCACGAAAGGCCAGAGCGGTCATTCAAACCTCGGTTGACCTGAGCAGGCAGCACGAGGGCGAGGAGCGTTTTGGATCAACCCCATTGTCGCGCAGCGTTGTCAGGTTGTCACTCAATGTTTCCGCAGCCATTTCAAAGATGGTACCTGAACGCATCAAGAAAGCAAGTGCTCGATCGTTTGAGCTCCCGGCCAGGCAAAGCGACGACCCCAATCCACCTGCCTTCGATTTGCTGCGGGCAGCGATCAACCTGGTGGTTTCGAGCGCTTTGATTGCGTTCGGCACTTCACTAAAATTACCTTTATCAACCACTTACGTGACGTTTATGGTTGCCATGGGGACAAGTTTGGCCGATGGTGCATGGGACCGCGACAGCGCCGTTTACAGAATCACAGGTGTGTTTTCGGTGATCGGTGGTTGGTTTCTCACAGCTTTCTCAGCCTTTTTTTCGGCATTTCTGCTTGCCACACTGTTTTGGTTTGGAGATATTTACGCCATAGTTGCGATGACGCTGCTTGCTGCATTCATCGTTTTCAGAACCCACAAACACCACCTGCAGCAGAAACAAGATGCACAGGAAGGCAAGAATGCTGTTGATAAACTGAACACAGAAAACATTGTTTCCACCACGAGCCAAAACATGGCTGAGTTGCTGGAACAAACCCGGCACGAGCTCAACAGGCTGACGAAAAGCCTTGCTGAGCAACAGCTCAAAACCCTGAAGAAATCTTTGAATCAGGTTGAATTGATGTCGGGCATCACCAAAGAACGAAAGAATAATATTACCCTGGTTATCAGCAAGCTGCGCGACGATGCCCTGGAATCGGGTCATTTTTATGTTCAAACGCTCGACTATGCCAGAGAAATCACACATTGCCTGAACCACATTGTTAAACCAGTTTTTGACCACCTCAATAATCATCATAAGCCATTCAATCAAAACCAGTTATCCGATTTAAAGCAGCTCGTGCAATCAGAAGGAATTTTCTTGTCAGCCATCGCTGAGAAGATCCTTCAGAACGACTTCAGCCAGCAGGAAACCCTGGCCAATGCGCAGCAAAAGCTGCTGAGCCAGATTGACCTGGTGCGAAAGAACGAAGTGAAACGCATGAAAAAAGAAAATGTCAGTTCAAAAAACACCTTGCTCCTGATGGGTATCTTGCAGGAATTGAAAAACCTGAGCCTGTTTGCATTTAACCTCTACAAGTCTCAAAGAGACTTTTCGAGACACCACCAAACAAAAGACGGCGCAAATTAGCCTTTCAAAAAAAGCTTTCACATCAACACATGCCCGAACAGTGAAAAAGGCTGATTCAATGGTTGTTTCCGATACTCAGGAAGCCAAACAGATGGTTTGATGAATGGAAGAATTTAAAAATTTCTTAACATAGGGCTGCAGCCGCATCACAATAAAACCCTAAGTTTGCGCATTCAAAAAAAATACGTGTAAAATCGTGGAAAACATCTACTTATTCTTCATCATAATCTTGTTTTTTCTTGCCATCTCCGACCTGATTGTTGGCGTGAGCAACGATGCCGTTAATTTTCTAAACTCTGCCATCGGCTCAAAAACAGCCTCTTTCAAATGGGTGATGCTGGTAGCAGCCCTGGGTGTTTTGGTAGGAGCAACCTTCAGTGGTGGGATGATGGAAATTGCCCGCAGTGGAATTTTCCACCCCGATAAGTTTTATTTCAGCGATGTGATGCTTATTTTTCTGGCGGTGATGATTACCGATGTGATTCTGCTCGACACCTTCAACACGCTGGGATTGCCCACCTCCACCACCGTATCGATCGTATTCGAATTGCTGGGAGCATCGGTAGCAATAGCATGGATGAAAATCAGTCATGGCGCAGAGCCACAAGATATTAGCCAATACATCAATTCAGGCAAGGCCCTGGCCATTATCTCCGGTATTTTGTTATCGGTGGTGATTGCGTTCAGTGTAGGGGCGCTGATTCAATACATCACACGTCTGCTATTCACTTTCAATTATCAAAAACGCTTCAGGTATTTTGGTGGTATCTTTGGCGGACTTGCCATCACAGCCATCGTGTATTTCATTTTGATCAAAGGTGCCAAAGATGCGGCATTTATGACGAAAGACATGTACGCCTGGATCAAAACCCATCAGCCCCTGATTATTTTTGGCAGTTTTGCCGGCTTCACCGGATTGTTTTATCTGTTGAATGTGTTTTTCAGGCTCAACATCCTGAAGTTTGTGGTGCTTGTTGGCACCTTTGCGCTGGCCATGGCATTTGCAGGCAACGATTTGGTGAATTTTATTGGCGTTCCGCTGGCCGGTTACGAATCATATAAAACCCTTTTGGGCACACAGGGTGCTGATCCTGAGTTTTTTAACATGGTTTCACTCAAGGAATCCATCCAGACACCTGCTTCATTCCTGATTGCATCTGGCATTGTGATGGTGATCACGCTCTACACTTCCCGTAAGGCAAGAACAGTGATCAAAACCTCGGTTGATTTGAGCCGTCAGAGTGAGGGTGAGGAGCGGTTTGGATCTACGCCCTTGTCGCGGAGCATCGTGCGACTTTCACTCGGAATGGCCGAAACACTCGGTCGGTATGTTCCTGCTGGCATAAAAGCGAAAGCCGCAGCATCCTTTGTTGCTGCCGAGCGAGATAGCAACGATCCCAACCCACCTGCGTTCGACATGCTGCGTGCTGCGGTCAATCTGGTGGTTTCCAGTGCTTTGATTGCTATGGGAACATCGTTGAAGTTGCCATTATCAACCACCTATGTCACCTTTATGGTGGCCATGGGCACAAGTTTGGCCGATGGTGCCTGGGACCGCGATAGTGCTGTTTACCGAATCACCGGTGTTTTTTCAGTCATAGGCGGATGGTTCTTCACAGCTATTTCTGCTTTTTTAATCTCGCTGTTGTTAGGAATATTGTTCTGGTTTGGAGGCATTTATGCGATAGTAACCATGATTTTGGTATCAGTTTTTCTGGTTTACCGCACACACAAACTGCACCTGAACAAAGAAAAGAAAGAAGAAGAGAGTCAAAGGGAAATGGAGCATTTTGATGCAGAGAGCATTCTGGATTCCTGCACCGAAAATGTGAATACGATATTGAGCCAGACACAGCTTGAGCTTAAACGCACCATCAACGGCCTGGCTGAGGAAAATATCAAGTCGCTGAAAAAGACTCAGAAAAACATCGAAAAGCTCAGCCTCAAGGCCAAAGAACGTAAAAACACAATCACCGTTGTCATTGGCAAACTGAAGGATGACGCGCTCGAATCGGGTCACTTTTATGTTCAGGCCCTTGACTATGCCCGCGAAATACTGCACGCACTCACCTTTGTGGTGAAACCGAGTTTTGACCATGTGAACAACAATCACAAACCCTTGAGCGATGCACAGATAGGCGAACTGAAACAGCTTAGTCAGCAAATCGGAAACTACCTCACCCGCATCGCCACCGATATTCAGGATCAGAACTTTGCAAACCAGGAAGCACTTGTGGCTGAACAGCAAAACATTGCAAACATCATCGACCTGTTCAGAAAAAACGAAGTGAAACGCATCAAAAAAGAAACTTCACGCACCAAAAACACCCTCTTGTTTTTAAATGTGCTTCAAGAGAGCAAAAACATCGTTCTTTTTGCGCTCAACCTCTACAAAGCCCAACGCGATTTTGTAGGCTATTACCAGTTGAAAGGAAAGAAAATTTAGCAATGCCAAAAGCCGCATACAAAGCGGTCCTTTTCGTGATAATCCTGCAAGGTCTGAACCTCAACGAAGCCCTCGCTTTTGAGCAATGCTGCGGTTTCAGCGCCAAAACGCTCGTTTATTTCAAAGGCGAGCATACCTCCGTCAGACAGCAATCGCTTGGCTGATTGTGTGATTTGCTGATAAAAGATCAGGGCTTGTTCATCCTGAACAAACAGTGCAAGATGCGGTTCAAAATCCAACACATTGGGATGCATTTTCGATTTTTCAGAAAAGGTCACATAGGGCGGATTGCTCACAACAAGGCGGCACTTTTCGCGACCAACAGGGATATCGGAATGAAACAAATCATGATGGATGAAATGCACCCTGGCATTCAGGCGGCTGGCATTGAGCTGAGCAACAGCCAGGGCACCTTCCGAAATATCGGTGGCATAGAACTCCAGATGTGGGTGCCTGAGTGCCAAACTGATGGCAATGCAACCCGATCCGGCGCCAACATCAACCACCGTTCCTGATTGAAAAAGAGCCAAATTGGCCGAGCAAAGCTGAATGAGCTGTTCGGTTTCCTGCCGCGGAATGAGCACCGCCGGACTTACAAGAAAAGTATGACCATCGAAACTGGCTTCACCCGTGATGTATTGAATGGGTTCAGCTTTTTTGAGGCGTTTCACAGCCGCATGAAGCAGCAGCAATTCCGATTCGTTGATGCGCCTCTCGGGATGGAGTGCCATCTGAAGTCTGTCGGCCCCGAACAGGTGCCTGAGGAGTATTTCCATCAGACGGCCAGCCTCCCTATCACCATACAAGCCAACAAGTTCCCGGGTATAGAAACGGTATAAGTCGGAAAGAAGGTTCGATGGAACTTTCATAAGCTATCGGGCAGAAATAAAAAAAGGCAGTAGTAATTAACTATCTGCCAGTGAATTGGGGTGGTTAATGGGATTCGAACCCACGACCCTCAGAACCACAATCTGATGCTCTAACCAGCTGAGCTATAACCACCATTTCGGGCTGCAAATATAGCTATTTTTTTATTTTTTCATCCCACATTAAAAAAATGTTTGCATCCTTATATTGCAGCTGACTAACTTTACGTTCTGAAACCGAATTTTACGACATTTGTAACTTAGAATTTCTAACTTTCAATCACATTTTAAACACCAAAAACCATGAAAAAAACGATTATCATTATTTTGTTGGCCGTGATGGCGGTGAATGTGCAGGCTCAAATCGATTTCGGGCCAAAAATCGGGTACACCTCTACCAAACTATCGGTTGACCAAAGCAGCATCGAAACGAGTTTAAAGAACAACTTCCTCTTTGGGGCTTTCCTGAGGCTGGGAAAAAAGGTGTATTTGCAGCCCGAAATCAACTGGTACACCTCAGGATCGGTATTCAAACGGCCTACGCTCACCTCACTGAGTCCCTTCGAACAAGAGATTAAACTCAACAACATTCAGGTGCCTGTTTTTGTGGGCCTGCGGTTGATCGACCTTAAACTGGTGAGCATCAGGGCACAGGCAGGACCCACTGCCAACATTGTGCTCAGCAAAAAAATCGAAACTACCCAAACAAGCGGCTACATCGATCCCATCAAAGAATCCGACATCAACGACCTGAACTGGGGCTTTCAGTTTGGTGCAGGCGTGGACGTGCTCATGTTTACACTCGACGTGCAATATATGCTCGGACTGAACAATGTGATTGGCGATGTGAAAATTGGAGGCGAAACCATCAAATTCGACTCAAAAAAGAATGGGTTTGTTGTAACCCTCGGCTGGAAGATTTTTTAGTGATAATTTACTATTCGGGAGCAATCAGGCAAGCATGACCTGATTGCTTTTTTTTGGCGTTAGCACATGAACAAACAACTCATTTTCATTATTTTAGCACTGTTCTTCTTTCAGGGCTGCATTAATAAATCCGGCAAACGCTGGCAGATTCCGGACGCGAAACTTCCGGAAATAAACTTGCAGATTCAACGCTACGGCAAAGCCCTTTTTGAGGCAGACACCAACCATCTGGAAGCAGCGCTTGTGGATTTGCAAAAAGCCTTTCCCCAATTTCTTGATGGTGATCTGACTGATTCGGCCAACTTCAACCGCTTGCGCAGCTTTGTGACCGACCCGCAATTGCGCAGCATCTACCATCGCACCATGGAGGTTTTTCCGGTGCTGACCAAAACCCAGGATGCCTTAAACAATTCTTTTGCACACCTCTCCTATCACTTTCCCGAATTTAAGCTCCCCCAGGTTTACACCTATATCAGTGGCCTGCAGTTTGATGCACCTGTTCTGGCAGCCGATCAAAGCCTGGTGATTGCGATCGATTGCTATCTGGGGCCTGACGAACCGCTTTACCGTGGCAGTGGCATTCCGGCCTATCAGTTGCAGCGCATGACCGCTGATCATATGATGGTAGATGTCATCAACACCGTTTATGCCGTCTATTTCGACCAAAACACACCTGCTGCCACCATCCTCGACGAAATGGTGAAGAGCGGGAAACGCTACTTGTTTTTGGAAGCCATGATGCCCGACACGCCGCCACATCTGATTTTGGGTTATACGCCTGAACAGTTCGACTGGGCCATGGCCAACGAGGGCGCAGTTTGGAGGAGCATGGTGAGCGAACAACTGCTCTACAGCAGTGAACCATTGTTGTTCAGGAAGTTTTTTGGCGATGGGCCGTTCACCAAAGAATTCTCGGCTGAAGCGCCGGCAAGGCTGGGCGATTTTATTGGCTGGCGTATGGTGCGGCAATACATGGACCGAAACCGCGAGCAAAGTTTAGCCGATCTGCTTCAAAGCTCCGATGCACAGGCATTGCTCTCAGCTTCGGCTTATAAGCCAAAATAAAGTTTACAGGGCGCGTTTCGGCGGAATCTTTGTGTAATCAACCACTTCATTGTTTATTTTTGTAGGAACAAACATCCACACCATGCTCGTTAAAACATTTGGCAGCGCACTCTTTGGCATCGACGCCATCACCATCACCATCGAGGTGAACATTGACAAAGGCATACAGTTTTTTTTGGTTGGCCTGCCCGACAGTGCCGTAAAAGAGAGCCAGCAGCGCATCGAGGCTGCCCTCACCAATATGGGATTCAAATACCCCAAACAAAAGGTGGTGATCAACATGGCGCCTGCCGACATCCGCAAAGAGGGCTCATCCTATGATTTGCCCATTGCCATTGGCATCATGGCGGCTTCCGGACAGATTGAAGCAACGCTGCTCGACCAGTTTATCATCATGGGCGAGCTCTCGCTCGATGGCGGACTCAAGCCCATCAAAGGGGCCTTGCCCATTGCCATCAAAGCCATGCAGGAAGGTTTCAGAGGCATGATCGTACCACGCGAAAACGCGCAGGAGGCCGCAGTGGTGTCAGAGCTGGAAGTTTATGGCGCTGACGACATCAAGGCCGTTGTTGATTTTCTGAACGGACAGCTGGTGCTGGAACGCACGGTGATGGATGCCGACAATGATTTTTTGAACAGCATCAACCGCTATGAGTTTGACTTTGCCGATGTGAAGGGACAGGAAAACATCAAACGGGCACTCGAGATTGCAGCAGCAGGCGGCCACAACGCCATTCTGATTGGCCCACCCGGATCGGGCAAAACCATGCTGGCCAAGCGCTTGCCTTCGATACTCCCGCCCCTTTCGCTCGAAGAATCGCTCGAAACCACCAAGATCCATTCGGTGGCCGGCATGCTCAACCGCAACAACTCGCTGGTGGCTGTGCGCCCATTCCGCAGTCCGCATCACACCATTTCAGATGCAGGACTTGTCGGTGGCGGTACCTATCCACAACCTGGCGAAATCAGCCTGGCACATCACGGGGTGTTGTTTCTGGACGAGCTGCCCGAATTTAAGCGCTCGGTGCTCGAGGTGATGCGTCAGCCCATGGAAGACCGTGTGGTGACCATTTCGCGGGCAAGGCTTTCCGTTGATTTTCCGGCCAACTTTATGCTCATTGCAGCCATGAACCCCTGTCCCTGTGGCTATTACAACCATCCTGACGTGGAATGCGTGTGCAGTCCGGGCATTGTTCAAAAATACCTTAACAAAATCAGCGGGCCACTGATGGACCGCATCGACCTGCATGTGGAAGTGGTGCCTGTACCCTTTAAAGACCTGGCCGAACGCAGCACCGGCGAACCCAGCGCAGCCATCAGGCAGCGGGTGCTCAATGCACGAAAAGTTCAGGAGCAACGCTTTGCCGGACACCCAAACGTGTTCTCTAACGCACAGATGAGCAGCAAAATGCTCCAGCAGTACTGCGACATCAGCGATGCCGGCCGCAGCCTTCTCAAGAATGCGATGGAGCGACTCAGCCTTTCGGCCAGGGCATACGACCGCATTTTAAAGGTTTCGCGCACCATAGCCGATCTCGAAGGCAGCGAAGATATTCGCACCGAACACCTGGCCGAAGCCATCAACTACCGCAGCCTCGACAGGGAAACCTGGGGGAGTTGATTGAATTATCAAGGCAAAAAAAAAGCTCCACAAGGAGCTTTTTTATTTTTCGATCATTTAGCTATTGCAGCACCAGATATCCCCATGCCGGAAGTGCAACAGCTTGTCCGGCAGCGATTTCAACAGTTTCGTCTGTCAACAGATTGGTATAGGTGCCGGCCATTTTTGCATCAGCCAACTGGATGCTGAGGTCCTGTGCCGTAACATTGATCAAAACCAAAACCTTGTTTCCGTTTTTCTCGCGCACAAACGAGAGCACCTCGCCGGCCTTGTCGGTGGCCACCGGCGTAAACGATCCGCCATTGGCCGCATTCCACAGACACTCGTTGGCTTTTTTGATGCTGTTGAGTTTGGTGTAGAATGCAGTAAAATCAGAAGGTTTGTTCCAAATGATGGTATCTTTTTCAAAGAAAAGGAGGCGTTTGTTGAGTGCTACTTCCTGTCCGTTGTACATCATCGGGAAGCCGGGAACAGTGTAGGCCATCACGGCAAAGGCCTTTGCGCCATCGCCCATTCTTTCAAACTCGGTTCCGTTCCATGAGTTCTCGTCGTGGTTGGAGGTCATCATCATCCGGAAGCTTGTGGGTGCAAACAGTGTGTCTTCCTTGGCAAAATAAGCCCACACATCGGCAGCATTTTTTTCGCCCTTGGCGATGTTGTTCATGATATGATGAAACTCCCATCCATAGTTGGCATCGAAGGCCTTTTTCATCAGGTCGCGTTGTCCTTCGTCTTCAGCCAGCATGAACACAGGTTTCACAGCATCGAGTTCGGTTCGGGCTTTTTCCCAGAAGGCCACAGGCACCATACCGGCCACATCGCAGCGGTAGCCATCGATGTTGGCTTCAACCACCCAGAATTTTAGAGCGTCGATCATGGCATCCCACAGTGCTGGATTGTTATCATATTTTAAATCAGCCACATCCGTCCAGTCGAAGGGCGAAACGATGTTGCCCTTTTCGTCGCGTGTGTACCATTCAGGATGGTCGGTAGCCCACTGATGGTCGAATGAGGTGTGGTTGGCCACCCAGTCGAGGATTACCTTAAAGCCAAGCTCATGGGCTTTGTTAACGAGGTTTTTAAAATCCTCCATCGTGCCAAACTCAGGGTTCACAGCCTTGTAATCACGCACCGAATAATAGCTGCCGAGGCTGCCCTTGCGGTTGAGTTCGCCAATGGGATGGATTGGCATAAACCACAGAATATCAACACCTAAATCTTTCAGGCGTGGCAGGTGTTCTGCAAAGGCATTGAAAGTGCCGGCTTCGGTAAACTGTCTGGTGTTGATCTCGTAAATCACTGCGTTTTTGGCCCATTCAGGGGTTTTTACTTCAGAAACAGGCTTTGAAACCTGCTTCACTTCGGCTTTTTTAGGCTGGCAGGCCCACAAGCCCCATGCTGCAACCATCAGGGCAACAGCAAAAATTGACAATGGAATCATGGATTTTTTCATCGTTTTAAAATTTTACCAGGTGAATATCATTTGATCTTTGAAAAATTGAGTCTCTGCTTGGCGGGTTTTTGCAGGATCGAACGCACTGCTGAAAGCCCCCAGATAACCTGCCTGTGGCGAGGAGAAGGGTACTTTTTTCCCATTGAGACTCAGCGCGCCCATATCTTCGGGAAAACCATG
The DNA here is from genome assembly GCA_964492695.1 of uncultured Lentimicrobiaceae bacterium. Lineage (GTDB taxonomy): Bacteria > Bacteroidota > Bacteroidia > Bacteroidales > F082 > JALNZU01. The sequence goes on along the minus strand of CAZBMR010000001.1, from coordinate 33,898 downwards.
CAACACCAATCGCAAGGTGGTAAAGGCTGATCGATAGCTGCCCTCTGCCCTTCCGATAACCAATTGCCTCTTGTTGATGTCGAGTTGCATGCTGCGCTGCACAAATTCACCCGACTCATAGGCAAAGCTTGTTCCATCGTCTTCATAAAGCAGCTCATCCTCATCACCCTCACCATAATATACGTGAAGTTCAAGCAGTTCGGAGGGCTTTTCGGATGTTGACTGCACAAGCGACTGCAAAGGAATGATGCTACCGCCCTTTACAAAAACGGGCAATCTGTCGAGGGGTGCCGGATGCCAAACGGCCTTGCCTCCTTCATGAAAGTCGTCGTTATACACATCGTACCAGCTGCCCTTTGGCAGATAAACATTGGCAGCCAGCTGCCCGCTGGGTACCGGAGCAACCAGAAAAGAAGGGCCGAAGAGGTATTCGTTTTCAAATTCAGGAGCAAACACTTGCTCATCAGCATAGTATTTCAAAGCAAGGCTTTGCTGAACAGGCAGACCGCTGCGGGAAGCCTTGATAAACTGGCTGTAGATGTAGGGCATCATTTGATACCGGAAGCTGATGTAGCGTTTGGCAATGGCCTCAGGTTCTTCACCATATGACCAGGGCTCGGAGCGCATGGTGTTTTTGGCGGTATGTCCGCGATAGAAAGGTGCGAACGCACCGATGCTGATCCAGCGGCTGTAGAGTGCGGGTGTGGCGTCGCCACCAAAGCCTCCCACATCATATCCGGCAAAAGCCACGCCCGAAAGTCCGAGCGTGTTTACCAGCCGGACACCCAGCAGCATATGGTCGTCGTGTGCCTGATTGTCGCCTGTCCAGATGGCCGTATAGCGCTGCAGTCCGGCAAAACCGGCACGTGTGAGGCTGAACGGGCGCTTGCCGTTCATGAGTTTTTTTGTACCCTCGTAGGTGGCGCGGGCCATCAGCATGCCATAGATGTTTTTGGCCTGCAGGTAGGTGGTTTTTTGGCCTTCCCAGCCAAACTCAACCAACGAAGGCACTTGCTGCCCCCAGGTGGCAATTTCGTTCATGTCGTTCCAGAAGCCTTCGATGCCCAGATTGACATAGCCATCAAATTTCTGTCCCCACCAATCGCGGCCAGCAGCTGTGGTGAAGTCGGGGAAATGACACCAGCCCGGCCAAACCTGGGCTGTGTAGGGCGATCCATCGGGATACATGGCAAAAATTTTCTTCTTCAACCCATCTTCGTAGGCATGATAGCCCTGCTCCACCTTGATGCCGGGATCGACAATCACGGTGGTATGCAGGTCCATTTCCCTGAGCTGTTGCAGCAAGCCAGCCGGATTGCTGAAGTTCTGCGGATGCCATGTAAAGATTTTATACGCATCCATGAAGTCGATATCAAGGTACATGACATCGATTGGAATCTGCTTTTCGCGGAATGTCCGGGCCACATTGAGCACCTCTTTGTCGGGCGTATAGCTCCAACGGCATTGCTGATAGCCCAGGCTCCAGACTGGTGGCACTGGCATTTTTCCGGTCAGCTGACCGTATTGCTTCACCACGCCTTCCACGCCCTGATCGTGCATGAAGTAGTAATCCATCAGGCCATCGTCAGCCGCAAAATATGCCATACGGTCGTTGGATGCACCAAAGTTAAAGTGGCTGCGGAAGGTGTTGTCGAAAAAGATGCCATATACCTGATCACCAACGATTCCCATATAGAACGGGATGCTGCTGTAGAGCGGGTCGCTGTATTTTTCGTAGTGTGGGTTGTCGGTATTCCAATGCACAAAAGCCGAACCGGCTCGGTTCAGACTACCTGTTTTCGCACCAAGACCGATAAATTTTTCATTGGGTTGCAGGCTCTTGTAATTGGTCACCTGCGTGCCTTGCCAGGCAATGCCAAAGGTGGGTTCGTCCTCGTTGAGCAACACGCCTGCTGCGTCAAAAAAACTAAGCCTGACAGGATTCTTTTGCACAACCACCGTCATGGCTGAAGTTTTGAGTTCGAGATAGCCATTTTTTTCGGCAAACATCACTTCTACCACTTGAGGATTCAGCACCACGCTGTAGGAAAAAGTTTCAGGAATCTCAGCCTGTGCCGCAGTTACACGAAATATGTGCTCATTAAAAGGCATCAGCCTGAGTGTGCCGTTGGAGGTTTGTACCGTCAGCGAGCGGCCATCCCATTGGTGAGATACAGCTTTTCCGAGGCTTTGGCTCAGCCGCGACTGCCCGTTGACGCCCATCGTTAATCCCAGTAAAACAATCATTGTTAAAGTGCATTTGGTTTTCATAGCGACGTTTTTGCCGTTTAAAATTTTACGATTTTCATCCAATCCTTTTTTCAATACGCTTTCAGGTCCATCTTGTTTCCATACCAGACAAAGCGAATGTGCCACAAGCCATTGGCATCTGCCCAAAATCCAGCTTCCTGCGATTTTTGCGCGGCCTGGTCGAGGAGTGGCAGTTTATTTCCATCAGCCACCACCGTTTCCATCGTTTTGGGGAAGCCATACACAATCATTTCGACCATTCTTGATTCGGACATGCCGGGATAACCATCACCCTGACGGTCGAAGCTGAGCTCCAGGCCTTCGTTGCGGAACGCGCCTTCCCAACTCAACAGCTCGAATGCGCCGGTTTTGGGTGCGGCGTACGACTCTCCGTCGTCTTCATACATTTGCCCGCTCAGCTTGCCATTGCCTTCGGGCAGATAGGCATGCAGGAAAAGTTTTCGCGAACTGTAAGCATCTGTTTGATTGAAAGGGGGAACGCGCGGTATGATGCTGCCACCGCGTGCAAACACCGGGATACTCTCAAGTGCCAGTTGCATTTCAACTGACTTGCCGCCAGTATGCCGCTTTCCTGTCCAGAAATGGTACCATAGTCCGTTTGGCAGCTCCACCTGCATTGTTTGCAATCCTGGCTCATATACTGGTGCAATCAGTAGGTCAGGTCCAAAGTAATACTGCGAAAAGAGCTCAGCAAATCGCTGATCATCAGGATGGTGCCACAACATAGGCCGCACGATGGGAACACCGGTTTGTGCAGTTTGCCAGGCAGTGGTATAGATGTAGGGCAACAATTCGTAGCGCAATTTCATGAAATGCCGCACGATGCGTTGGGTAGTATCGTTAAAAAAGACTGGCTCTGAGGGAATGGTGCTACCATGCGGTCGCAATATGGGGGTGAACACGGCAAACTGAAGCCAGCGGGTGTAGAGTTCTTCGCTTTTCACGCCGGTGGCAAAACCGCCGGCATCGGAATGCATGTATGGAATGCCCGAAAGGCTCATGTTGAGCATGGCAGGCAGTTGTGCCTTCAACCCACCCCAGCTGCGGCTGATGTCGCCACTCCAGGGAACAATGCCATAACGCTGCGTGCCGGCATAGCCGCTGCGCGCCAAAAAGAACAAGCGTTTTTCGGGAAAATCCTGCCTGAACCGGTCGTAAATGCTTTTGGTCCAGTAATGTCCGTAAATGTTGTGCACTTCATCGGCCTTTCCCCACACATGGTGAATGTCGGCCGGATGGCTTTCGGGTTCGCCCAAATCGCCCCACAAACCTTCAATACCAATGTCAAACTGTTTGCGGTATTGCTGCCATAGCCAGTCTTGTGCCTCTGGTTTGAAAATGTCAATGAGCGATCCGGGTCCAAAATAAAACTGTTTATCCACATAGGATTTGCCACTGCTGTCGGTGACCAGAATGCCCTTTTGATCGGCAATTTTCCAGTTGGCGAGAGAATCGATGATGTAAGGCTCTGATATGGTGATGGTTTTGATGCCTTTGTCCCTGAAGTTTTTCACCATTTTTTGAGGCTCAGGCCACGAAGGCTTCCACCAGTCGAGGCGGCCGAGGTGTCCCAGGATGCTGTCGCCAAACCAATAGAAGTCGAGGATGATGGCATCGATTGGAAAATCTTTGTCCAGCATTTTCTTTACGATGTCTTCTGTTTCTTCCTGGGTGCGGTATGCCATGCGCGATTGGAGGTTTCCATAGGCCCAACGTGGCAAAAGTTCCTGTTTTCCTGTGAGTTGGGTGTATTGCTGCAGCAAGGAAGCTGGATTTGCACCTGCGATCACAAAATAGCGCAGTGTGCCACCGCCGGCACCATATTCCAGCACACCATCGCCTTTGCTGTCGGCATCGAACCATGCTTTGTGCGGATTATCCACAAACAGAAAATACCCTTTCGATGAAATCAGGGTGGGCATCGTATAGTTCAGGTTCACGGCACCAAACTGATAGTTGTAGTCGGGACGGTTGTAAAGCCCCAGCATTTTGCCCCTGAGGTTCAAACCTGAGGCGCGACCGCCGCTGCCATACAATTTTTCGTCGCTTTGAAGCTGAAAACGGATTCCATTGCCATCGGTACGGCTATAGAAGCCTTTTTCCTCGGCCAGTATCGTTTTACCATTTACAAGATAGCTGATCCTGAAAGGATTTTTTTCGATGAGCACCTGCATGCCATGCAAGTCAAACATCAGCATGGCGGAGGTTTCGGTGACCGTGGTCGCTGGCGTTTTTTCAGGGAATACCACCGCATGCGATGGATAAAACGCTTCGAAGCCCCCGGGATGCCAACTGGTTTCTACGATGCTGTCAGTTACAGGCCTGAATGCAATTGTACCCTGGGAGGTTTCAACAAAAAGTTCGTTTTCAAGATGCTTATAGTTCCTGAACTCGATCTGGTCGAAGAGGTAGGATATGGCTTTCTTTTCGGGTGGCCTGTATCCTTCAAAAGGAATCAGGATATCGGTTTCTTCAGCCGTTTTGCCCACCTTAGACCCATCTTCATTGCGAAATACGAAAGCCATCATGAGGCCTTTCACATCAGCCGGAACGGGGAAAAACTCCGCGGGAACGAAACTGGCTGTGAACAGGTTATCACCTGCAGCAGTCATCTTCACACGAGGATCGGCCTTGCCCCAGTCGCCCACCACAAATTTCCAGTCTTTCTCGTCGCGGCTGGCTGTGGTGATGAGTCCTGCATGAAAATAAACCGGGCCTTCCGCATCCTTCAATGCCGCATTGCCTTTGGTAGCATCAAAAATGATGGTGATCCTGGTATTCATGCCAGGCTTGGCCGGAACCACACGGGCCACCTGGGCCTGCAAGGGGTTGAGCACGATGAGCATGCTCACAAGGAGCAGCAAGAACAGCAGCTTGCTGTGGTTTAGAGCAGTTTGACGACGCAGTTTCATTGGCAACTATTTTTTCAACTCGATGATTCTGGCACTCATAGCCGGCACACTGATCATTTTCAGTTGATCGAACCAGGTGCGGCTGATGATATCAGTACCTGTTGTCCAGCCGTTAAGGCATTCGTCAAAACGTTGGGTTTTGAAGGTGCGGCTTTCGTCGTTGTTGTTGATCACCACCATCACTGTCTCCTCATCCGTATAGCGGAAATAGACATACACCCCGTCTTCAGGCAGGAAATGCTTCAGTTTTCCGGTGGTGACGGCCTTGTTGTTCTTACGCCAGTTCATGATTTGTTTCATAAAAGCCTGGGCCTCTTTTTGTTCGGCAGACAAGCCTTCGCCTGTGAATGCATTCACGGCATCGCCCTGCCAGCCACCCGGAAAGTCCTCACGTATAAAACCATGCCCGTCGTGTTCGCGGCCTGTCATCAGCACCTCTGTTCCGTAATAGATTTGAGGTGCTCCGCGTGTGGTCATCAGAAAAGCCATGGCCATTTTCAGTTTTCGAAGGTCTTCGCCCAGAGTGGTATATATGCGGTCGCCATCGTGGTTATCGGCAAAACTGATGATTTGCTGTGGGTTGTCATACAAGAAGTCAAAACTGATGGTTTCGTAGAGCCTCGCTGCCCCTTCCGACCAGCCGTTGCGCTCGTTGAAAGCGCTGCCAATGGCATATTTCAATGGGAAATCGAACACATAGTTCAAATGGGAGTTGTATCCATCGAGGTTTCTGTCGTTTTCGTGCCAATAGGCCACTTGCTGCGAACTATTGAGCCAAACCTCTCCCACCACTGAAAAATTGGGATACTCATTCCTGAGTTGCTTCATCCAGTTGGCCATGAAATGCTTTTCGGAATAGGGATAGGTATCCATGCGAATGCCATCAAGGCCGGCATATTCCACCCACCAAATGCTGTTTTGAATGAGGTAGGTGGCAACATATGGATTGGTTTGATTCAGATCGGCCATCATTTTATCGAACCAACCCTTGAGCATGCGATCCCTGTCTGCCTGCGATGCATGGGGGTCGGCCAGTGTGCCTGCGCGGAAATTGGAGCGTGTGTATTCAGGCCATTGGTTGATCCAGTCTTTCATCGGAAGGTCGTTCATCCACCAATGTCCTGTTCCAAAGTGATTGAAAACCATATCCTTGATCACTTTCAATCCTTTTTGATGGGCTTGATTTACAAACTGCAGGTAATCGTCATTGGTGCCGAAGCGGGGATCAACTTTATAAAAATCGGTGATGGAATAGCCGTGATATGAAGGTGTTGGCACATTGCCCTCAAACACAGGATTGAGCCACAAGGCCGTAACGCCCATTTCGTTGAAATAATCCAGATGCTCCACAATGCCTTTCAGGTCACCACCATGGCGTCCATCGGGGTTTTTGCGGTCCGACTGGTCTTTCAATCCTTCCACGCGGTCGTTGGAAGCATCGCCATTGGCAAATCTGTCGGGCATGAGCAGATAAATCACATCGCGGCTGTCGAAACCCTTGCGCTCAGCCGACCCCGGATTGCGCTCAAGCAAGTTGTAGGAATACACCACCGGCTTCCCCTTGGGCATTTGAAAGCGAATTTCAAACGGTCCGGCTGGTGCGTCTGCTGCAATTTCCAGGTTCAAAAACACATAGTTGGGGTTTTCAACCAACAGGGTTTCTTTCAGGGTCACATAGGATGCTTCCACTTTTGGGCGTGCCAGGCTGATGTCCTTGCCATACACCATCAGCTGGAGTTTGGGCGATTTCATGCCGGTCCACCAAAAGGGAGGCTCCACTCTTTCAACCTGCTGTGCTTGCGCCGGGGCGAAAGGCAGCACCATGAAAAGGGTAATGAAAAGGAACAGATTGCTGCTAAAAGGCTTTTTCATCATGGGTTTATTGCGTTTTTTTTTACGTTGAGGTGGCCGGACGGCATGCTTTGGGATTTGCTGCACGACTGACCAAAAATTGAAAGCGTAAAGATAATGAAAAGCCACCATTTTCGGCAGGCGAAAGCTGCATTTCTATGCTTTATCCCCTGCAAACGGTTTCAGCAGTCAATTTAAAGTCTTACTTAAGAGGCAGCGAAAAGGGAATGGCTTCGGTTTTAATGCTGCTCGCCATGCAGCTGTTTTCGCAGGGCCACACGATCGGTTTTGCCCGATTCGAGCCAGGGTATGGTGTGGGGCGCAATGATGCGGCGCGGCATTTCGCGTGCATCGCATATTGTTTCTATTTGTTGCCACAACTCAAAAAGTGCCTTGGCCTGCATCGCTTCTTCGAGCACAAGCACCACCGCCTGACCAGCTTTTTCGTGCGGCTCGCTGCTGATGGCAAATCGGCCCTTCAGCAAGGAGGACAGTTTTTTTTCGACTGCGGCCGGATGCACCTTGTTTCCGGCCGTGATGATCACATCATCCAGCCGCCCTTCGATGGTAAACTGCCCGTTTTCGGCAATGTTAACCAGATCATTTGTTTGTAGATCAGCCAGTTGCAACCAATCTACCTGCAATGTGAGACATCCCCTCTCATCCGTTGAACACTGCACGCCGGCAAGGGGTGTAAACCAGTCGCTTTTTTGCGGACCATTGATGGCCCGTAAGGCCACATGGCTGAGCGTTTCGGTCATGCCATAGGTGTGAAAAACATGTGTATCAACCCTTTGCAAGGCCTCCTCCAAAGCCACGCTCACCGCACTGCCTCCAATGATCAGGCAACGGATGAGCGAAAGCTTTTCAGCCTGCTGCTCCAGAACGGTACGAACCTGTAGCGGTACCATCGCAGCAAAATCAATTTTTTGTTCAAGCTGTGCAAGCGGATTTGAACGAACATTGGTGGTGATCAGCTTTAAACCTCCTGCTATAGCCCTGACAACCATCATTTTACCAGCAACAAATGCCGGACTGAGACAAAGCAGTGCATGCATGCCCTTTTGCAAATTAAAAGCTTCGATTGTCATTCCTGCGCTTTTGAGCATGTGCGATCGGCTGGCATACAGCGTTTTGGGCTGTCCGGTTGATCCGGAGGTTTGCAGAGCAATGGTGTTTGAATCGCCCCACCATTCCTTTAAAAAAAGCAAAACTTCCTTTTCAAGGGGTGATGCCTCTTCGTAGCACGCCCTGAAATCCTGATCAAAATGCACCCGCCTGATCAGCTTTCCATTGAGGTGGAGCAGGTCCCCTATCTCGGCTGAATAATGGCCTGAATGTTCCATGGCTGCTGCGTTTCATACCACAAACGCCCGCTTCTGACGGTGAGTGGTGATGGAATATTGTTGTGAAATAATTGTCCTGTTCCCAAACCCTGCGGCAGCGACTGTGCACGAGTGGCTGACCATTGGGCTATGGCATTGAGGCCAATGTTCGATTCGAGTGCCGAGGTGGCCCACCAGCCCATGCCTCTGGCTTCAGCAATCCGGGCGTAGTCATCAGAATGGGCTAAGCCCCCAACTAGCGAGGGTTTCAGAATAAGGTAGGACGGACGGATAAAATCGACCAGTTGTTCCTTTTCTGCATGGGTTTTCATGCCAATCAGTTCCTCATCAAGTGCCACTTTCACAGGGCTTTGAGCGCAAACATCGCGCATGAGTTCAGGATTTCCGGCCGCCACAGGCTGCTCGATCGAATGAATGTGAAAGGCTGCAAGCTGCTCCAGTTTATCGAACACATCTTTTCGGCCAAAAGCCCCGTTGGCATCGAGGCGAATTTCGAGCTCAGCAGGTGAATACTGCAAACGGATATACCGCAGCAAATCCATCTCTTTTTCAAAGCCGATGGCCCCCACTTTGAGCTTCAAAACCCTGAAACCTTCCTGCAGCTTTGCTTCCACGCGCTGCAGCATCTCGTCGTGCGTGCCCATCCACACCAGGCCGTTGATGGGAATGCCATGGGTGCCTGAGGTGAATGCCGTTTCAGCAAGGAGGCGTTTTCCACCATTTTGCAGGTCGGCAAGCGCAGTTTCGAGCGCAAAATGCACAGCCGGAAACTGCTGCTGATGTTGCAGTTTCCAGGCTGCCACCTCATTGATGGCTACACACAGTTTGTCAAGGATGTGCGGGATATCCGACGGGGTTTCCGGGCTTAATCCTGGGATAAGGCTTACTTCGCCAATGCCCACAGTGCCTGGATCGTCGTTGTGGGACACCAGCAAAAACCAGGAAGGTTTGTCGTTCAGCACGCCACGCGAAGTGCCGGCGGGAAACCTGAAGCGCAGGCTAGTATATGTCCAGCGGGCATGAAGCATTCTAAAAGAGGCGTGGAATTCCAAACAACAGGGTAGCCAGCATGGCGCTCAGGGCGAGTCGCTTCAGAAAGGGATCAAGCCCTGCTGGGTCGCGCTGGGTCAATACACCACGGAGGTCGCGGGCAAAGAGGGGAAGTGCCAGAAAAAAGAGGTATTGATGCCATGACGCCTGTTGAAGGATGTTGTAGGTTGTAAGAAGGACAAAAGGCAAACCCACAAGCAAGATGTGGTATATCAAGGCGTTGTGATAGCCCATCTTGACCACCAGGGTGTATTTGCCACTGAAGCGGTCGTTGGCATGGTCGCGCATGTTGTTCAGGTTGAGCACACCTGTGCTCCACAGACCCATGGCAGCTGCCGGCAGAAAAACAACCGCATCCATATGGGCTGTAGCGACAAAATAAGTGCCTGCCACACCAAGCAGACCAAAAAACACAAATACGAAAACATCGCCCAGACCCAGGTATCCGTATGGCTTGCGGCCAATGGTATAGGTGATGGCAGCCGTAATGGCGGCGAGTCCGAGGGCCAAAAAGAGGTAGATTTGGGCATTGCTGAGCCTGCTTACACCAAAAAGCAAAAACATACCGCTCAGCAAGGCCAGCAAAGCTGTAAAGATCACGGCATTGCGCATGGCGCCGCGGCTGATTTCGCCGGTTTGCACGGTCCGCTTCGGCCCAACGCGCTGAGCGTTGTCGATACCACTGCGGCTGTCGCCCAGATCGTTGGCAAAATTAGACAGCACCTGCAACAGCAAGGTTGTCAGGGCAGCCATCAGCACAGCTGAAAGATGAAAACCGGGCTGGCCGGCAGCCACGAAACCACCCATGGCCACGCTGGAGAGTGCCAGCGGAAGGGTACGCAGGCGCGCAGCCTTGATCCATGATCCGAGGGTTGGACGGGTCATCAGGGAAACTTGGGATATTTATGAAAATCGGGTTCGCGTTTTTCCAAAAAGGCATGCTTGCCTTCCTGCGCCTCGTCAGTGAGGTAATAGAGCAAGGTGGCGTTGCCGGCAAATTCCTGAATGCCGGCCTGACCGTCGAGTTCGGCATTCATCCCCAGCTTGAGCATCCTCAAGGCCATGGGGCTGCGTTTCATCATGATTTCGCACCATTCCATGGTGGCATTTTCCAATTCGCTTTGGGGAACAACTTTGTTCACCAGGCCCATTTCGAGGGCTTCTGCAGCTGTGTAGAAGAGGTTCAAAAACCAGATTTCACGGGCTTTCTTTTGTCCAACGATGCTGGCGAGGTAGGAAGAGCCAAAACCTGCATCGAAGCTGCCCACCTTGGGACCCACCTGTCCGAAACGGGCATTGTCCGATGCCACCGTTAGGTCGCACACCACATGCAGCACATGTCCGCCGCCTACAGCCCAGCCGTTGACCATGGCCACTACCGGTTTGGGCATGGAACGTATTTTTTTCTGCACATCGAGCACATTCAGGCGCGGAATGCCCTGCTCGTCGATGTATCCACCCTCTCCTTTCACATTTTGGTCGCCACCGCTGCAAAAAGCCTTGTCTCCCGCACCCGTGATGACGATCACGTAGATGTCCTGTCGCTCGCGGCATATGTCGAGCGCATCGGCTATTTCGAAGGTGGTGGTGGGCCTGAATGCGTTGTGTACCTCCGGCCTGTTGATGGTGATTTTGCCAACATGGTTCCAGGTTTCAAACAGGATGTCCTTGTAGGTCTTAATGGTAGTCCAGTTTCTGACTGCTTGCATGGTTCAAATTTGATATTTAACAATCAACATTACGCCTTGTTCATTACGTTCAGCAGGCCTCTGTGAGTTGAGTACGCAAAAATAAACAAAGGCACTTGATGTGCCACATATGCGCAAAATCAGCCCTAATGCAAAAGTAACCAACGACAAAAAAATAGTTATTGAACTGATTTCAAATAATCGAAGTAAGCTATGATCGTTTGTCCACTCGCTTCAGCGGGGCTGTGAATCTCGAGCAGGGCCGCTTTATCTTGTTCAAGAAATGAACGCCAAACCTCCCTAAGCCGGGCTTCATTTTCAGCTTCAAAACAAGTCAAGCCGTATGCAGCGGCCAGTTTGCAGGCGCTTGTTTGGTGCCTGGCCTCAAAGAAATCTTCCAGCAGCCCTGTCTGGGCCGGTCCTTCGATGAAACGGAAAATGCCACCCCCACCATTGTTCACAACAACTAGCTTGAGGTTGTCAGGCAAGTGTCGGTTCCACAACCCATTGGAATCGTAGAAGAAACTCAGGTCGCCACTGATGAGCAAGGTAGGCCGGCCTGAAACTGCAGCAGCACCTGCTGCGGTTGACAGGCTTCCGTCGATGCCGCTTGTACCACGATTGCAATCAAAGCGCGCAGCCCATCCTCCGTGGAACAGCTGAGCATAGCGCACCGGGGTGCTGTTTCCCAGCTGCACATCCCAATGCCCGGGCAGCATGGTGGTCAACAGTTCGAAAATTTTCAGGTCACTCCACACAGCATGTTGCATAAAATCAAGGTGCCTTCTCGCTGCCTCCTGACGCAGGTTGTTCCATTGTGAAGCATAGTTTGAATCAGAAGCAGGCCAATTCATCATCAAGGGGAGAAACGCTTCAGGCTTCAACGGTATGGCATGCAGGAGTGTTTGATAAGTATCCATTTGAGCATCAGCCAGATCAATATTCCAATGCACAGGTGCTGCTTTACGTAAAAAGCCTTTGATGCGTTTCGAAACCACCGGCCCACCAATGGTGATCAACAAATCGGGGTAATAGCTGGCTGGTTCCTTCATTACTGCAAGGCTGCGGTCGATGCAGGCTATAAACTTCGCATCAAAAACGTTGGAGGTGGTTTCGCTGAGCACCACCACATCAGGGCGTTGTGCCAGGACCCTCAGACTGTCTTCAACAGCAGTTGACGGATGCATCTGCCCCACCAGAATCATCTTCTTCGCGGCTTGTTGCCACTGCTGAAGAAGCATGGTTTGATGGGTTTCAGACAAGCTGCGCATCACTTCCATTTCGCTGATATCATGCAACTTGCCATCCATTTCTTCTGCAAAGCCATAGAGTGGCTCTGCCAATGGGATGTTGATGTGCACAGGTGCACCCACAGCACGAGTGGCTGCATTGAGTGCTTCACAAATCAGCCGGTCGTTGTGCCACAAATCGTTTTCGTTTCTGATGGCATTGGGCAAGTTTACACTTTTGCGCACATGCGGCCCATAGAGCTGCTGCTGATGAATGGTTTGCCCGTCGCCCTGATCGATCCACTCTGCAGGCCGGTCGGCTGTTAAGAGAACGAGTGGAATCCGCTGGTAGAAGGCCTCTGCAACTGCTGGTGCATAGTTGAGGGCAGCTGTGCCCGAAGTGCAAACGAGTGCCACAGGTTCTTCCAACTGCTGCGCCATTCCGAGCGCAAAGAATGCCGCACTGCGCTCATCCACAATACTATAGCACTTAAAATAGTCGTCTGAAGCGAAAACCCTTACCAGCGGCGCATTGCGCGAACCGGGCGAGATAACCACGTGCTGAATGTTGCGTAGGCGCATCAGCTGCGCCAAATGCAGAATACCGGTTTTATCATGAATCATGATGCAAAGGTGCGGAATTATTTTGGGAAAACGTGCAGCAGTGTGCGCGACTTGGCCTCGGTTTCTTCCCATTCGCGCTCGGCTACCGACAATGCCGTGAGACCCCCGCCAACATACAGGCATGCCATGTCGCCATCAAGCTGCAAGCACCTCAGATTCACAAAAAAATAGGCCTGTTTCCCAGCCTCGGCCAATCCCAGATAACCAGTATAATAGCTGCGTTGATGCGATTCGGTTTGCCCGATGATTTGATGAGCCACATCGCGGGGCAGGCCGCAAACTGCCGGTGTGGGGTGCAGGAGCTCAGCCAAAACTGCTGCCTGCGAAAAACTGCCCTTCCAGCCAAACCGGGTCTTCAGGTGGGCAAGCTGGCCGGCCACATGGGTTTCAGGACCAGAAACCCCGAGTTGATCAACTGCCTGGGCAGATAAGGTTTCGAAAATAAAATCGGTTACCAGCGCCTGTTCCTCAAGCTCTTTATCACCCCACAACAATGTTGCAGGATCTTGGCCGTCAATTTTTTGTGTACCGGCCAACGACATCGTTTCGCCCGCTCCATGTTCCCACGACAGGAGCAATTCGGGGCTTGCACCCAGCCAGCACTGCTGCCCCCCGTCGCTCAACAAATACACAAAAGCCTGCGGATGAAGTGCACACAAGGCTCCAAACATTTCAGGTAAATCACTTTTTTTCAGTGGTTTGCGAATAATACGCGAAAGCACCACCTTTTGCAGTTGACCCGCTTTGAGGGCAGCAATCAGTTGGTTTGCCTGTTGAAGATAGGCCTCACGATCCACCTCCACACATGAGCTGCCACTCCTTGGCACTACATCTGACGGCAGGAGCATTGGTTCGACTGCAGAGACTGAATCATCCTGAAAATCAATCTGTGGCGAGAGAAATAGCCTGGCCGTTTGTTCCCTGTCGAAAGGCGCAAAAACGAAATATGGACCATCTGTTTCAGGCAATTCGGTGGTGAATGCCCCTCCGGCAAGCGTTCGAATGCCGGCTTTGCCGGGCATCCTGAAACTCACAAATGGAATGGATTGCTGCAACCACATCGCTTGTGCCTCAGCCAGCTTCATACCTCAGCTCGTTTTTCGTGCGATGATGAAATTTGTTAGCCTGATGGTAGAAACCAGCTGACCCTCCTCGTCCTTTACCTCTATGTCCCAGATGTGCGTGTTTCGCCCGCGATGCAACAAATGTGCCTCAGCATACACCCAGCCGTCTTTGGCGGCCCTGATGTGATTGGCACTTACATGAGATCCCCTTACGTCGGTCACACGCAGGTCAACAAGCAATGCCGAGCCGATGCCAGCCACGGTTTCTGCCAGCGCCAGGCTGCCACCTCCATGCAAAAGCCCCATGGGTTGGCGCGTACGCCGATCCACGGGCATTTTGGCCTTGATATAGCCCTCTCTGGCATCAACGTATTCAATACCAAGCTGTTCCATCAACGTATCTTTGTTCGTTGCGTTGAGGTCGTCAATGTTCCACTGATGTTTCATGGTGCTTGTCTGGAGCTTGCTAACTCATTATTCTTTCATCCCAAGTTCATTCATCATGAAGGCATACTCGAGGGCGATTTCCCTGTAGCGCTCAAAGCGTCCGGATGCACCTCCATGGCCAAAATCCATATTGGTTTTCAGGAAGAGGTGGTTTTGATCCGTCTTGGTGGCGCGCAACTTTGCCACCCACTTGGCCGGCTCCCAATACTGCACCTGACTGTCGTGCAAGCCGGTGGTGACAAGCATGGCCGGATAGGCTTTGGCCTCCACCTGATCATAGGGGGAATATGACAACATATAATCGTAGTATTCCTTGTTGTTCGGATTGCCCCATTCGTCGTATTCACCGGTGGTGAGCGGGATGGATTCGTCCAGCATGGTAGTTACCACATCCACAAAAGGCACCTGCGCCACCACACCTTTCCATAAATCAGGGCGCATATTTACTACAGCACCCACGAGCAAGCCACCAGCGCTGCCGCCCATGGCAAACATTTTACGATTGTTTGTAAACTGTTGACTGATAAGATGTTCTCCGCACGCAATGAAATCAAGGAAGGTATTTTTCTTTTTAAGCAGTTTGCCATCTTCATACCATTGACGGCCCATTTCTTCGCCTCCGCGAATGTGGGCGATGGCAAACACAAATCCACGGTCGAGCAGGCTTAGCCGCGCTGAACTGAAATACACATCCATGGTGGCACCATACGAGCCATAACCATAGAGCACAGTGGGGTTCTGTCCGTCCTTCTTTAATCCTTTTTTATACACCAGCGAAATGGGCACCTGCACGCCATCGTGAGAGGTGGCATAGAAACGTTCGGTTTGATATGCTGAGGCATCATACCCGCCAACAACCTCTTGCTGCTTAAGTAACTCTTTGGTTTTAAGCTCCATATCATACTCATATATCGAATTGGGTGTGGTCAGGCTGGTGTAGCTGTAGCGCAGCAGTTGTGTATCAAAGTCGGGGTTGGTGGTCGTGTAGGCGGTATAGGCCGGTTCGCCAAAGTCGAGGTAGTAGTCGGTTGTGCCGTCCCAGCGCTTGATGCGGAGCTGGATAAGGCCTTCCTTGCGCTCGGAGATGACCAGGTGGTTGGCAAACACTTCAAACGACTCCAGCAAAACATCGCTGCGGTGAGGAATCACCTCGGTCCAGTGGGCAATACCTGTCATCGCCACTGGCGTTTTCATCAGCCTGAAGTTGATGGCGTCGTGATTGGTTCGGATGTAGAAATGATCGCCAAAGTGGTCGATGCCATACAAAAGGTCACGCTGACGGGGCTGAAAGACGACAAAGGGCGATGCGGGGTCGTCAGCCTTTTGAAAGCGGTATTCAGCCGAAACTGTGCTTGTTGATCCAATCACGACATATTCTTTCGACTTGGTTTTGTAAACAAAGCTGTAGAATGTGGGATCTGCTTCGTGATAGATTTCAGTGTCGGGCCGCTGGCTTCCCAACACATGGCTAAAGATTTTGTAAGGCCGGAGGGTTTCGTCCTTGATGCTGTAATACAGGGTCTTGTTGTCGTTGCTCCAGGTCATATTGCCGGAAGTGTTGCGGATGGCATCGGCAAAAAC
>CAZBMR010000001.1:6901-17735 GCA_964492695.1 uncultured Lentimicrobiaceae bacterium | reverse complement strand
GGCACTGACATGTCGGTTTGCTGGATGCGCCCAACCATTTCGTCGTAGATTTTCTGCTGCAGCGTTTTGGTATGCGACAAAATACTATCGGTGTATTGGTTCTCAGCCTCCAGGTAGGCGATCACTTCGGGATTTTCGCGCTCGTTGAGCCAGTAATAATTGTCAACGCGGGTGTGTCCATGCTGGGTAAGTTCTTTTGGGACGATCTTGGCAACAGGTGGTTTCATGGTTTCTTTGGGTGTGTTGGCACAGGATTCAAACAGCAGCATGCCCACTGCGGATATGGCTGCCATGGAGAGAAAATACGACCCTGATTTCATGTTTTGGGATTTTTTTGTGAGGGGTTAAAACGTGAACACCAATCCGAGGCTTGGCATCAGTGGCAGTTGCCTGAGCACTTCGTTGGTGATTTGATCCACGTAGAATACATTCTTGCGGTTGTAGATGTTTGTAAGGCTCAGGCTCAGCTCGAGTTCGCTGTTTTCGCTGAAATAAAACCTGCGTTTGGCATCAAAGTCAAGGCGATGATAGGCTGGCAGCTGACCTTCGTTCAAGTCGGCATACACGGTACCCAACTGCCCGTTGGCTGTGGTGTAATCATAGTTAATGCCTTGTGTGAATGATAGATACTCATAGTTTCCCTGCACCTGGGTGAAGGGGAAACCAGAGCCAAAATTCCAGCGTGCGCTCAGCTCCCACTGTTTTTTTAGCCCGGTCGTGTAGCTCAAGATCACATTCACATTGTGTCTTCTGTCGTAGTGCGGACGGTAGGTGTACAGGTCGCCGGCTTCGTCTTCGAAGCTTTTGCTGACGTAGCCCAACGAATACACGGTCCAGAGATACACCTTGTTCAACTCATATTTCACGGCGAGGTCGGCACCATAAGCCTTGCCCTTTTCGATGATGAAGTCTTTTTTCAACCTGTCGGGGATGGTGTAGTCGGCCGATGATTCGTCGTATATCTTGTTGCGGTTGAGGTTGGTCAGCTGTCCGAAATTCTTCAGATAACCTTCAACATTCACATGGAGGTTGCGGTTCAGGTCGATCTCTGTTCCTACGATCAGGTGTGTTGCCTTCTGCAGCTTCGACGAAACCGTTTTGCCATCAAAGGTGGTGGGAAGGTTGTCAGGACCTGACAGGAAACCATAGAACAGGTTCACCACATCGCGGTCGCTGTTGGCAGCAATCAGGTTTTGCGAATACATGCCGGTGGCCAGTTTCAGGCGCACATGATCGCTCAGCAGGTATTTGAGTGCCAGACGTGGCTCGGGCGAGAATTCGGCCAAAGACGCATAGTATTGCAGGCGCATGCTGGGCTCAAACAGGAGCTTTCCAAACGTCCCCTTGTAGCGCACATAGCCGGCAATCTCGGTGGTGTTTTCAATTTGTTCAATCTTGCGTCCAACACCGTTCGTGAAGTTAAACTCCGTTTTAAACCCATTGATTTCGATACCGTACTTAACCAGGTCTTTGCCAATGAAATAGGTAAAATGAAACCCCATATTGAAGCCGTTGATGCTGCTGGCGCGTTCGGGTGCATTTTGCTCGGTAAGCTTGGCCTTGTAGGATGAATAGGCCAGGTTTCCTTCGATGAGCACAGGTGATTTTCCGGGAATAATCAAAAAATCCGAACCGCCACCAAAAGCCTTCCAGCCAAAATCAGACAAGGCTTTGTAATTGTTCACCTGATCGTCGAAACCGAAGCCAAAGAAGTTGATCTTACTGCCATTGGCGGCATTGATGGAGGCTTTGCCATAGATATCAAGAAAGTTGAACGGCAGGCCATCCTTGTCGATGTATGAATAGATGGCTTTGCTGCTTTGTTCCAGGTAGGAGTTTTTCACCGAAAGGATGAATGACGAACTGCCACCATTCTCTGTTTTGGCTTTGGCAATGGGCCCCTCGAGCATCAGTCGTGCACCAAAGGTGCTGGCGCCCAGTTTTCCCGAAAGCCTGTTTTTGTTTCCATCGCGGGTGGTGATGTCCATCACTGATGAGATGCGTCCGCCATAGTCGGCACTGAAACCTCCCGTAAAAACCTCTGCATTGCGAATCAGGTCGGTTTCGAATACCGAAAACAACCCGATGCTGTGAAACGGATTATACACGATCATCCCGTCGAGCAGCACCTTATTCTGAATGGGCGAACCACCCCTGATGTAGAGTTGTCCTCCCTGATCGCCTGTAAAAATAACGCCCGGAAGCACCTGCAGGTATTGCGCCAGGTCGGCCTGTCCACCAATGCTCGGGATTTTTTTCAAGGTTTTGGGCGTGAGGTTGATCACCGATGTTTTGGTTTCGGTGACGGCCTCCATGCGTTCGGCAGTCACATTCACCGTTCCCAGACTCACTGCCGATTCGGCCATCTGATATTTCTTGTTGATGACATCCCCTTTTCGCACCTGGACGCGCTCGCGGATGGTGTCGTATCCCAGATAGGTTACAAGCAATGTATAGCTTCCCTCGGGAATGCGGGTGATGTTGAAATATCCGTTGATATCGGTAGAAGCACCATAATTGGTGCCTTCGAGGTAAACATTGGAGAAAATGATGGGTTCACCATTCGAAACCTCGTACACAAAACCCCTGATACTACCATCCTGCGCCTGGGCCATCAGCGAAACAAACATCCAACCAAATAACAGGAATAGTGACTTCGTGAGCGTAAAATTCTTCATTTCAATATGTTGAGAAAAAGTTTAATTAGTCTAACCGTGTGAATTTCCTTTCTGACAATCGAACGCCTAAAGTAACTAAAAAGTGCGATACGAGCCACAAAGATTCAGTATGAAGCCCTTTCTGTTCAGCCAAAGGCGTTTTCGCCGGCATTGGTTGTATTGAGCAGGTGCCTGATCACCACTGAAGCACAGTGCATTCCAAACATGGCAGGCATATAGCTGATGGTTCCCACAGTGCTGCGTTTGTTCATCTCGCCACTTTCGGCCCTCACGCGCGTTTTGGCCACCACCTCGGTGGAATACACCGCTGTGATGCCTTCCCAAACGCCGAGTTTGTGCAACTTCTTGCGAATGTAGTAGGCCAGCCGGCATTGCCTGGTTTGTGCAATGTCAACCACCTGAATCATGGAGGGGTCAAACTTGCCTCCTGCCCCCATGCTGCTTACCACCTTGTGGCCATACTGATGGGCATAATACAGCAAATACACCTTGGGTGCAAGTGTATCAATGGCATCTATCACATAATCATAGGGTTGCTGCACCAGTTCGATAAGCAGTTCATCTTTGATGTAGGCATTAACGAGATGCAGTTCGATATCAGGATTGATATCGCGCAGGCGCTCGGCAATCACCTCTGTTTTTGGTCTTCCAAGGGTAGATAAGAGGGCTGGCAGTTGCCTGTTCCGGTTGCTGTTGTGCACGGTGTCGCCGTCAACGAGTGTGAGCTTCCCCACCCCTGCCCTTGCCAGCTGCTCGGCGGCATAAGCACCCACGCCACCCAGGCCAGCCACCAAAATGTGGCTTGCTGCAAGCTTACTGATGCCCGCTTCCCCCGTCAGAAGCCGGGTGCGGTTTTGCCAATCATGATGACTCATGCAACGCTTTAAAAATTTGCACAAAATTAGCAAAGATGCGCTTGCGCAAGGAAGCTGTATCCATCTTTAAGATGTCTGCAGCACGGTCATACACCTCCTGAATGCTGCGTGTGCTGTTGTCGGTTTCCAAAAAAAGCCGGTCGGTGGGTGTCTGCCTGAGGCTTTCGGATGCATGCCGCCGCTCGTCGAACAAAGCGCTTCCAAATGACAGATAGCAACCAGCAGCGAGGAGTTGCCTGGCAGCCAGTGCATTGCCGGCAAAACCATGAATGATGCGCACCAGCTGTGGCAGAGCCTTAACGCGTGCCAGCACCAGGTGGTTGGCCCCAACATTATGATATACCATGGGCAAGCCCATGCCAGCAGCCAGCTCTTCCTGCCAAACCACCAGCTCGGTCTGTTGCTGCACGGAAACACCAATGCGCAGGTCGAAACCCGCCTCGCCAATAGCTATGGGCTTCGTTAGACCCAAGTCGTGCTGCATCAGCCTCTTAAGCAATTCAGGGCCGGAATCACGCAACTGCCAGGGGTGTATGCCCAGCGACACAAAGCTGCCTGGCTGATGGCCTTCCACATGGCCTGCCATCAGGCTGTGAACCGCCTGCACATCCTCCTGTTTTGCAGAATGATGTGTGTGAATGTCGATGTAGGGTGCCAATGAATCCATACCATGCAAAGGTAGCGTTTCGATCAGGTTTCCTTAAAAAAATTCTGCAATGATAGCTTAGCCTCTCAACAAAACGGACCCTAAAACGTTTTCATAATTGTTAACAAAATCTTAAAATATAAATTAAAATTAATCTTACTTTTGAGGCATTCCGCCTAAAAACGGTTTAAAACACATCTAACAATAAATGAAAGGATTATATTATGGACGTTGAAATACTATCGCGGATTCAGTTCGCTTTTACGGTTTCGTTCCACTACATCTATCCCCCGCTGAGCATTGGTTTGGGGCTGATGATGGTGTTGATGGAAGGCGCTTACCTGAAAACCGGCAACAAGGAATATGAAACCCTTGCACGGTTTTGGACCAAAATTTTTGCCATCACCTTTGGCCTTGGCGTAGCCACCGGCATTGTGATGGAGTTTGAATTTGGCACCAACTGGGCCACCTATTCCCGTTTTGTGGGCGATGTGTTTGGCAGCGCCCTGGCAGCCGAAGGCCTTTTTGCCTTTGCGCTCGAAAGCGGCTTTTTGGGTGTGCTGCTGTTTGGCTGGAACAGGGTGAAACCCGTGGTGCACTTCATCTCAACGCTCGGAGTCTGGCTGGGATCGATGTTTTCGGCCGTTTGGATTGTGATTGCCAACAGCTGGCAACAAACGCCGGCCGGCTACCACATTGTGGGCGAGGGCATCAACGCCAGAGCGGAGATCACCGACTTTTGGGCCATGGTGTTCAACCCTTCGAGTGTCGATCGCATCCTGCACACCTGGATTGGCGCACTCATTGCAGGTGCCTTCATGGTGATGAGCGTGCATGCCTGGTATCTGCTCAAGGGCCGCCACATCGAGATTTCGAAAAAGGCCTTCACCCTGGCACTGTTTGCCGGAGCTGTTTTTTCTTTGCTGCAACTGGTCACTGGCCACCATTCAGCCAGTGGCGTGGCTGTGAATCAGCCTGCTAAGCTGGCCGCCTACGAAGGGCACTACAACAGCGCCAACAAAGCCGATATGTACCTCTTTGGCTGGGTGGATCAGGAAAACCAAAAAGTGTACGGGCCTTACGTGCCGGGTGGTTTGTCGTTTCTGATTCACGGCGATTTCGATACCAAAGTGCCGGCGCTCAACGACTTCCCAAAGGAAGATATCCCCAGTCAGGTGAATGCCGTATTTCAGTTTTACCATCTGATGGTTGCCTTTGGCTTGTTTTTCATCGGCATCACCTTGTTCAGCCTGTTTTTGTGGTGGCGGGGCAAGCTTTTCAACCAGCGCTGGCTGTTGCTTGTGTTTGTGTTTTCGGTAATTCTGCCGCAGCTGGCCAATCAGTTTGGCTGGTTTGCTGCCGAAATGGGCCGTCAGCCCTGGGTAGTTTACGGCCTGCTGCGCACTTCGGATGCCCTTTCGGCGGTGGTCACAGCCAATCAGGTGTTGTTTAGTCTGATCATGTTTACACTCTTGTACCTCTTGCTCTTCTTGTTGTTTATTTATTTGCTCAACAAGAAAATTCAGGCCGGTCCTTACGACTACCACCTCACCGAGCATCGTCCCTCACAGGAAGCCATTGCGAATGTTATTGACAACCAAACAAAACCCTAACAACTTACGATCATGGAAACATTTTTAGGAATAGATTATCCAACCCTTTGGTTTTTAGTAGTTGGTGCACTTTTTTCCGGCTATGCCATCCTCGATGGTTTTGATTTGGGTGCCGGTGCATGGCATTTATTTTTTAAAAAAGAAGAAAGCAGGCGCATTGCCCTCAACGCCGTTGGCCCTGTGTGGGACGGTAACGAAGTGTGGCTGGTGATTGGTGGCGGGGCGCTCTTTGCCGGTTTCCCCATCCTGTATGCCAGCATGTTTTCGGCCCTGTATATCCCTTTCATGCTGTTTCTTTTTGTGCTCATTCTCCGTGCCGTGAGCATTGAGTTTCGCAGCAAAGAGCCCATGCGGTGGTGGCGACAAATGTGGGACATCACCTACAGCGTGTCGAGCACCCTGATGGCGCTGCTGCTGGGTGTGGTGGTTGGCAACCTCCTCAAAGGGGTCGAACTCGGTCCAAACCATGATTTTTTGGGGCATTGGACAGATTTCCTGAACCCCTATGCCATCATGGTGGGCCTCACCACTGTGGCACTTTTCATGATGCATGGTGCGCTCTACCTGGCCATGAAAACCGAAGGCAAGCTCTTTGCCAAGGTGAACCAACTATTGAAAAACGCCATCATCTTTTTCATCGTAAGTTACGGAATGGTAACACTTTACACCCTGATTTACCTACCTCATCTCACCGATAACCTCCATCAAAACGCCGCTTTGTTCATTGTACCGGTGTTAGCTTTCCTGAGCATCGCCAACATTCCACGCCTGGTGTCGAAAGCAAAGTATGTGCAGGCTTTCCTGTTTTCGTCGCTCACCATCAGCTTTTTGTTGATTCTGGTGGCAGTGGAACTTTACCCGGTGCTGGTGATCTCAACCGTTGACCCTGCCTACAGCATCACGGTTTACAATGCAGCTTCCTCACAAAAGTCGCTGGGCATCATGCTGTTGATGACCGCCATCGGTGCTCCTTTGGTGATCGCCTACACGGTGTTCGTGTATAAAACCTTCTGGGGCAAGGTGAAGATGGACGAAACGAGCTATTAAGCTTCAAAGGTTTGCATTGGTAATGTAAACTAGTTTACGTTGCCAATGCAAACTGTATCAATATCCCATCAAGTTATTGATAATCAGTTTACAAAACAGGCCTATATACCATTGTACAGTTAAGCTTTGATATTGGAACGGCCACATGAATTCATCGAATCAGATTTGGTAGGCGTTGATAAAGAAGTAGTTGAAATTGCATTTAACAACATGATAATCAACGCTATGCTAAGATTTCCTTTAGTCAAGGCCTGAAGTTTTTTTTTAGATCCGGTGTTTTAGGATCAGTTGGCGCATTTTCAAAACTTGCTCATCAAATCGATATTTACCAAGCAACATTTCTAAATACCTTGTTCAAAATCCTAATGATGTGCAGATGCTGGCTTGATGAAAAATGCTCATTTCCAGGAAAGACCATTTGTGAAAGCTTGATAAACAGGCAGGACATGAACCGTTTTTTCTTGCACATTCAATTGTTCCGACTGATCAAGTGTCAGAATATAGCCTTCATTCAAATTAAAATAATTCATAGCTTCCACAAGCCCCTCGGTTTCTCGTTTCAAATTATCCTGCGTCAACTTTTCGCACACCTGCACCAACATTTTACATGCCCGATCCTTAAAAACAACGAAATCACATTCATGCTTTTCACGGAAATAATACAAATCAGCTTTTTGCTGTCGGAAAAA
This sequence comes from uncultured Lentimicrobiaceae bacterium, assembly GCA_964492695.1. GTDB lineage: Bacteria > Bacteroidota > Bacteroidia > Bacteroidales > F082 > JALNZU01. The sequence continues at coordinate 10,187 of CAZBMR010000001.1, read as the reverse complement.
CAAATACACCGCATTCTCAATCAAACGCCCCTTGTCTTTGCCGAAGCTTAAAGTATTGGCATTGACCAGACCGGTATCAACACAATAAACCTTCCGCGGATTGATGGCGACACCCTTTGCCGACCAGCTAAATCGCGGCAGAAAAAAGAGTAAATAGCTATCGGTCAGCCATGTCAAATAATCTGCGACCGTAGTGGCCGACCCAATAGAAAAGGTCTTCCGTAGGGAATTGTAGGAAAATTCCTTCCCAATATTCGAAATCAGATACAACGTTAAGTCCATAAAACTATTGGTATTTCTTATGCCATACCTGACAGCTATATCCCGAAACACGATGTCTTTCAATAAATTCTGCAATAGTTCAGTTGATGTGGACTCTAAATGTTCGGGAAATCCACCCATTTGAACATAACGCTCAAAGGATGATGAATTCGGCCCGAGCTTACAGTATTGCAGAAACTCAACATAGCTAAATGGAAATAGTTCATGCCGTATGTGTCTGCCAGTGAGTCTTGTACCGAGTTCCTTGCTGAGCAATGCAGCATTTGACCCTGTAATGTAAACCTTTTCATTGCGATCGTGCAATTGACGGATAAAAATTTCCCAGGATGGCACGTTCTGAATTTCATCAAAGAAATACGCCTCGATTTCACTGCCCAACAATTCATCCAACTTATTAAAGTCCGTCACTTCAAAACCATGAACACGGGAATCCTCAAAATTGAAAAAAGCAGTTTTTTGATAATTTTTCAGATTGATTTCTTTCATCAGGGTACTCTTTCCACACCTTCTTATCCCAGAAATAACTTCAATGTAATTGCCAACTACTCCAAATTCATTGAAAAAAGAACGGGTGATCGTGCCGGTTTTCAATACAAGCTGATCACGTTGCGCGATCAACGCGCGTTCGATATCTTGTTTGAGTATCATAAGTCAAGACTTTTTAATTTACATTACAAATATAAACTAGTTTACGTTACTAATGCAAACTATTTCATCTCTTTCGTTATCTGAGGGTTACACACATTGACCGATAGTTGCAATACAAGGTAAAGACCTCCCCTGGCAGGATGAATGGGTCAAACATCGTTTTCTGTATTGCCCTGAAGTTTCCAACTTGAGCACCTTTTCAACATATTTTTTTGTCAAGCAGGCCAGATAAGATAAAACGCTGTAAATCTGCTTCATCGTCGAAAGCTTGGTGCGTTGAAGTCCATTTCAATTCCAAGCTGATTTATCAGCCTATCGAGAATTTCCGGTGAAAAATTCCAAAAGTTTTCAATTTTCATTCAACTGCTGAACAATCCGGCTTCATATGCAGTTTATTGACTATTTTAGCGACCCATTCATTCAACGCCTATGAACTATCCAAAAAAAGTCGTGATTGGCGACATCACTGTGCGCGACGGATTTCAGCACGAGGAGAAATTTATTCCCACCGAGGCCAAGCTTTGGCTGGCCGAAGAGCTGTTGCTCTGCGGTTTCAAACACATCGAAGTGACCAATTTTGGCAATCCGCAAGGCATGCCTCAGTTCAAGGACGCCGATCCGCTGTTCAAGGCATTGCGTCAAAGCAAAAGGGTGGCGCACCTGTTGCCTGAAGCTTCGCTCACAGCCATCACCATCCGCGAAAAAGCCATCGAACGCGCCATCAAAGCCCGGCAGGATGGCTATGGTCCCGACCGCATTCTGCTGATGGTGAGCACAAGCGAGTCGCATCAGTATAAAAACTCTGGCCTCACCATTGACCAGTATTTCCGTATGGCTGAAAAATACATCCCCATGGCACACGAGGCCGGCCTGAAGGTGAATGGCACCGTGAGCACCATCTGGGGCTGCCCCATCGAAGGACCCACAGAGCTCTCAAAAGCCGTTGAATTTGCGCAACGATGGCTGGCAATTGGGGCAAACGATGTTGAGCATGCCGACCACGACGGCTCTGCATCCCCCGACCGCATCTACCGCTACTTCAGCATGTTGCTCGACAAGGTGCAAGATCCGCACAAGCACATCGTTCACCTGCACACCACCCGTGGGTGGGGACTGGCCAATGTGTTGGCAGCCTTGCAGGCCGGTATGACCAATTACGAAAGCACCATGGGTGGAATAGGCGGACAACCGGCTAACTTTGTAGATGGCGTTCCGGTGAGCGGAACAGGCGCTTATTATTACAAAGACGCCTTGAATGTGGGGCTTGTTACCACTGAGGACATGGTGGTGATGATGGATGAGATGGGCATCGAAACCAACCTCGACATCGACCGCGTGCTCGAAACCGGGAAGATGGTGGAACGCATTGTTGGAAGACGTTTGCGTTCGGAAACCATCAATCAGGGACGTATTCCCAAAAGCCTTTCAGGCAAGGCTTAGGCCAGGGCTTCATTCTCTAAAACAATGTCACGGTCATTTGTCCATATCACCGAAACCGCGCGTGATGCCATGCAAGGCATCCCTGATTTTATCCCCACTGAACATAAAATAAAGTATATCAATGCCTTGTTGCAGTGTGGCTTTCAAACGGTGGACTGTGGCAGTTTTGTTTCTCCCCGCCTTGTGCCTCAAATGGCCGACAGCGATGCAGTGATCAGTCAGCTGGAACTGCCACAACAAAAGCCCGAAATCATGGCATTGGTGGTCAATGAAAAAGGAGTCATCAAAGCTCTGGCCAACGACAGGATTACGTGCCTCTCCTACCCTTTCTCGGTGTCACCCACTTTTTTGAGGCGCAACCTCAACACCGACACGAATGGTGCGCTGGGAATGATAGACATGATGCTGTCGGTGAGCGCAGAAACCAACATCCAATGGGTCATTTATCTTTCGATGGGTTTTGGCAATCCGTATGGTGACAATTGGAGCATTGAATTGTTAACAGACAATGCAGCAACACTTTACGAGAGAGGCATCCGACGCATGCCCCTATCTGACATACTCGGTGAGGCCACACCCGACACCATTTTCCGAAGCATGCAAAGTTTGCGTCAAGCCTTTCCTGATGTGGATTTTGGGCTACACCTGCACACCAAACCATCGCATTCCTTTCCAAAACTCGAAGCTGCCTGGGAGGCAGGTGTCAGAAGTTTTGAAACCGTGCTTGGTGGCCGGGGCGGCTGCCCCACTGCCGCCGACGAAATGGTTGGAAACCTCAGCACGCAAAGCCTGCTGGCTTTTTTGGCACAAAAAAATGCCGCACCGGACCTTGATGTAGCCGCGCTAAATGAGGCCGCCGAAATCGCTGAAAAGTTTTTTGCCCCAATGCATTAAAAACAAACCAGGACGCTGCCCG
>CAZBMR010000001.1:3766-6801 GCA_964492695.1 uncultured Lentimicrobiaceae bacterium | reverse complement strand
AAAATCATCAGCGATCAGGAAGCCAACATCAAACTGTTGGCAGAACTGAGTGCCAGCGAAAAGCATTTTCGAACCACCTTCTTTAGCATCGGCGATGCCATAGTGACCACCGATGAAAGGGGGCGCATTCTTCGTTTGAACAAGGAAGCAGAAAAGCTGACCGGTCAAACGCAGGAATCCGTTGTCGGCAAGAGCATATCGAATGTGATGCGTTTGCTCCACGAAAACAGCGGCCTCGAGGTGCCCAATCCTGTTGAAGCAGTCTTGAATGGCATGCATGAAAACGGAAATCAGGCCTACTTGCTGAAGCAAGCCGATGGCACTGCCATTCCCATTTCGGATGCGGTTTCGGCGATCAGGGATGAGCACAACAATTTGATTGGAGCGGTGTTTGTGTTTCGCGACCGCAGGCAGGAAATTGCCCGAAACCTCGAACTGCTGCAGTCGGCCGAAAGCTACCGCAACCTCTTTAATAACATTGTGGGGGCGGCTTATGTGCAAAACAGGGAAGGCCGGTTTATCGATGTCAACCAGGGGGCAGTAGCCCTTTATGGTTATCCCAAATCCTTTTTCATCGGAAAAACACCCGAAGTGCTGAGTGCACCAGGCCGAAACGACCTTGAAGCCCTGAAAAAACACATTGAAGCCGCATTTGAGGGCGAGGCCCGAACATTCGAGTTTTGGGGCCTCAAAGCCGATGGAAGCATTTTCCCAAAGGAAGTGCACCTGTTTAAAACAACCTACCTCAACGATGAGGCGGTGTTTGCACTCAGCTACGACATCAGCGAGCGGAAAAAAACTGAAGAAGAGCTCAGGCAAACACGCGAACGCTACCAGGCTCTTTTTAATGCAAGTCCGGTGGGCATTGTGCTTGAAGACCTGAACGGAATCATCCTCGATGTGAATGAAACGGTTTGCAAAGACTATGGCTACCAGCGCCACGAAATGCTGGGTGCGCACATCAGCCTCATCGTGGAAGACAACCGCAGAGATCTGGTGATGAACAACATACATCGCATCAAAACCGAACAATCACTGGTCAGCAGGGTGACGGGTGTGACAAGCACCCGGGAGAAAAAAATCTTTGAACTCATCGAAACACTCATCGAACTGCCCAACGGCCAAAAAGGCATACTGTCTATCTCGAAAAACATCACCGACCAGGTGCGGGCCGAACAGGCCAAGCTAGAAAGCGAGGCACGCAACAAAGCCATGATGGCGGCCATTCCTGATTTGTTTTTCCGCTTCACACGCGACGGACAAATCCTTGATTATATGGCCCACGACACCAGCATTATGCTGGCCCAACCTCCGGGATTCATCGGACAGCCGCTCAGCGCTTTTCTTCCGGAACAACTGCTTGCCACCACCATGCAGCTCATTCAAAAAACCATCGACGAAGACCGCCTGCATACCTTTGAATACAGCCTGAACCAGAACAATCAGGTCATGTGGTATGAAGCCCGTATGGTGAAAAGCGGAGCTGACGAAGTGCTTGCCATTGTACAAAACGTGACCGACCGAAAGCAGGCCGAACTGGAGATTCAACGGCAAAAACAATTCATCGAAACCTTGCTCGACAGCATCCCAAATCCCATGTTTTATATGAACAACAAAGGGGAGTTTCTGGGTGTGAACAGGGCCTTCAGCGAATTGTACGGACTGTCATCGGGCGAGATTCGGGGGAAAACGATGTATGAAATTGAAAATGAATACGATGCCACTGTTTACAGGCAATCAGACGAGCGCATCTTCCAGGGCCTTGATACATTTCAAGCCATCGAAAGGCGCATCACCCTGCCCAACGGCCTTGTGATGGAGGCCATCGTCAGCAAGTCGCCTTTTCCCGACAGCCATGGCTTGATCGGTGGCCTCATTGGAATGATTACCGACATAAGCAAACTCAAACAGCTTGAGCGCGAACTGACTCAAGCCAAAGAACAGGCCGAAGAAAGCGACAGGCTGAAAACCTCGTTTTTGAACAATATGAACCACGAAATCAGAACGCCACTCAACGCCATTGTTGGTTTCTCTGATTTGCTTTTTGAGGATTATACCGAAGAGGAGAAAAAGAGTTTCGTGCTCACAATCAACAACAATGCTGCGCAACTGATGCGGATTATCGACGATGTGTTGTCCGTTTCGCGCCTCGACGCCGAACACCTTCCGCTTGAGATGGAAGAAACCAATATTGGCGCCCTTTTGGATGACCTGGAGAAAAGTTTCGGCCTGCTCTGCCAGCAAAAATCACTGCAGCTCATCCGCGATCCGCTGGTTCCCCCCGAGACATTGCTGATGGCTGACAAGGGCAAAATCAGGCAAGTGATGAGTGGTCTGATTGAAAATGCCATCAAATATACCATCAGGGGCAGCGTTCGTTTTGGCTGTAGCCTGCAAGATGGCAAGGCGCGTTTTTATGTGAAAGACACTGGAATGGGCATACCAGCCGACGAGCAAGCACATGTTTTTGAACGCTTCTACAGGGGCTCCGAAGCGCAATACAGGGCCATGCGCGGCAATGGGCTGGGCCTCAGCATTTCGAAGGGTTTAGTGGAAATCATGGGAGGCACCATCGGCCTCATCAGCCAGAAGGGGCTGGGCTCGGAATTCTTTTTCGAGATAGAGGCCGACCTCATGGCAGCCGCACCCGTGTCGGCCAGCCAGGAGGCATGGCGCCATGCCGATTACAGTCAGCTTCGCCTGTTGATTGTGGATGATGAGGCCGACAATGCTGAGCTGCTCCTATCGATGCTTGCCCGTCGTTTTGGGTCAACGGCCATTGCCCTAAACGCAAAAAAAGCCCTCGACATGATGCAGCAACAGGCATTCCACCTCGTGCTGATGGACATCAAAATGCCCGATATGAATGGCCTTGAAGCAACACAACGCATCGTTGAACAACATCCTGACACCATCGTGATTGGCCAGACAGCCTATTCCCAACCTGAAGAAATTCATCAAATGCTCGCCAGTGGGGCAAAAGCCTGTCTGGTGAAACCCATTGACCAGGAAAATCTGCTGCGGACAATTTACAA
>CAZBMR010000001.1:0-3666 GCA_964492695.1 uncultured Lentimicrobiaceae bacterium | reverse complement strand
TGTTGATTTGTTGCTGACGCAAGTCAACAAAGCCTGGGTTTAATTCACACACGTCAGCTTCAACAAAGAACAAATCAACAGATCAACATTTGCAGGGGGTTGATTTGTTAATTCGTTGATTTGTTGATTTGTTGATTTGTTGCTGACGCATGCTCCCAGTGAGCACATCTCTGATTTAACGTTAACAAGGTCCGTCAGGTTATTGTCTCCCACGACTTTCACAAGCTTTTGCATATGGTGCCACATTCCGACAGCCTTCGAAAGCATCAAAGGGTTTACGTAATATGAATAATGAACCCGATGCTTTCGGGTGATTGGTGATGAACAATTAGCCACATACCCATCACGCATTACCCCTTGAACTTTGAACCTTAAACTCTGAACCTTAAACCATTTATAATTAACACATTACGCATCACCCATCACTCATTACCCATCACCATTAATCATTAATCATTATTCACTAAAAAAAAGCCCCATCCGTTTCCGAACAGGGCTTTTTTCTGATTAGCGATCTATCAACCGTCAGGCTGAGGCTGCCACTTGCCGGTTGAGGGCAAAATTCACCTGCAGTTCTTCGCCTTCGCGCATTTCGAACCGCTGGTTTTCTGCCACCGCAAATCCGGCTGCCGAGCATGCCACCGTTATCCATCCCGGCAACAGCCCTTCAATCAGGAACATGCCGTCAGCGTCGGTGGTTTCAACAGCTTGCTGCTCAACCACAGTCACCATGGCATCTGTCAGTGGCTGACCACTTTCAGCGTCGGTCACCGTGCCGATGATTGTTGTAAGCGTGCTGCTGCCACCGGCTTTTTTGCGGCGACGCACCACCGCCCTCAGGTTCTTCCACTGTTCGTAGAAGTCCCCTTGTTTGTTGGTGAGCATGGCCACTGCAGGGTCAATATGCAACAACAGTAGCTGATGCAGCTCATGCAGCAGGCGGTTGATTCTGGAGCGGTCAATCTTTCTCACTGCATACAACGTTGTGGTCTGCTCCTGCTGGGTGGTGAACCCACTCACTTTTGTTCGCAAGCCAGCAATGTAATCTGCCGTGAGACCCACGGCATCAGCAGCCACCTGATTGTCGGTCAGGCTTTTGCATACCAGTTCGGTGATGTGCAGCAGTTCAAATGTGCCCGCTTTTTTGGTTTGTCGGACGTACATTCTGAAACTCTCACGCATCACAGCATCTTCGAGCGATGCTGCCACTGCAAGCCCCCTGTTAAGCAGGCTCACCGTGTCAGCCCGAAGCTGCTCACGTTGTTCGGAGATTTGCTGTTTGTACACAACTGCCGGTGTCAGCAGGTTGGCATATGCCTCGTTGAGCTGTGCCAGCTTGGTTTCAAACTCACTGAGCTTTGCAGCATCAGCTTCGTATTGTGCAAACAGTGTTGGTGCTGTCTTTAGCAGGTTCAGCATCGCCTGGTATCTTTCGATACGTTGTTGTGCCGTTTTCATGGCCTATTTTTTTTATTTAATTCGTAATATGATCTTACATTTCGTTGCGTCACAGGACGTTTTCCTGCTTTGCGACAAGGCATGGTTTTGGCCTTCACCCGACCCCAATTTTCTCAGGGCCTGCGTCAATACATCATAAGCATTTGGAAATCTGCAGGATGCTTCGTTTTGCATCGGGGCAGCACCACCAGGCTATTTCCCTTGTCCTGGCAACGCTTCATGGCGCCCTCTTACTGTGGTGGCGAAACGCCTTGTGCCACCTTGCCCAATTTTCTGAAAGTTTCGGTGCGTCTGTCCGGTGCAGGACGTTCGTGATGCCTGCCTGCTTTCGCACTATTATCACGCCATTGCCTTTTGGTGGCATCAACCACCTGCAGCGCCTTCTTGTTGTCGTAGAGCAAGGTCTTCAGCAGCCTGTTGAAGGCAGTGGGGCCAATCAGCCACTTGATTTCCGTGGCAATGTGGATAAACATGCCGTGCAGTTCGCGCTGTGCATCTGCTTTGGTCTGGGCCTGATGACCGTGACCACGCAAAAGGTGCCTGCGCAGAAACGAATAGAATTTATACTTGCGCAACATCATGATCAGCATCCTGAGCAGTGCCATCGCCAGTCGTTTAAACAGCCTCCATAATTGATTGGTCGTTGTCATCTTAGCCTGCTTTGTTGGTGTTGTTTTTATGCGATTGCTTTTTCAAATACATCTGGCCATGGTGGCGCAGCATCAGCAGCAGGGGTAATGGCACTTTGAGCCATTGGTGCGGCGGCATCTCCACATGGTCGAAGGCCACATCTGCTTGCTGCCAGAAACTGTCGTAAAGGATCAGGCTTGCTTTTTCACGGCGGGCCAAATGGGCGGCACAGACATCGTTGAAACTGACATGCTTGTTGCCTGCAGTCATGGCTTTCAGTTTTTCGCGCGGACTTAAGCTCAGAAGCTGAACCTGCCCAAGCTTCTGTGCCTGCTCAATCACCTGCCGCCTGTCTTCATTTAGTTGAGATACCAGCCATTTGGGTATTAACACATTGTAGGACATCTGAAAGATTTTTTCCAGCAACTCCGCCGAGCAGGCCTCCAGGCTGTTCAGGTCGCCCAGCACTACTTTTGGTTTTCTTTTACTTTTCAATTGCATCCTTTCTTGATTTAATTGGTTTCACCATTTGTTTGACAATCTGTTTTTCAGTTCGTTGCCTGGCAATGGCAACAGTTCGGCTGCCTTGCTCTGCGTGATCAGGCGCTGTCCCACCGCGCGAAGCGTCATGGCTTCGAGCCTGCGGCTGTGCTCTTTGCCTTCGTAGGCTCCCAGGCCTTCCTCCAGCAAATTGCTTTCGAGCGCTGCCCTTATTCTGGCATAGGTACTGGCGTTTATGATGCCCAGCTCTTGCGCCCGGTGCGCCAGCGCGCTGATGCTGATGCCATAGCTGTTGCGGAGCATCACCAGCTCTTCCGCAAAGAGGTTGTCGCGTTTTTTGCCCAATATAGACTTCAACATTTTTGCAGGCATCAGGGCAGCCCCGGCAAAGCGGTTGCACAGCTTATCTTTGGCCTTGTCGCTCAGCGCCTCGCTAAATGGCAGCATCAGGTGGGCCAGCTCATGCAGTGCCGTGAAGCGCCGCCGTTCGGCATTCCGGTTGCCGTTGATCACAATCACCGGTATGGTTTCGTTCACATAGGCCGAAAAACCATCGAATTCAAGCTTTGAATCCATTTCGTGCACCACCACACCATGCTGTTCCAATAAGGCATAAACACTCCCCAACACCTGTTCACCTGCTTTCCAGACCAGCCGCCAGTATTCTGCAGCCAGCTCGGCATCTTCGGGATTTTCCATAGGCACCATCTCCATCTTGCGCAGCAGCGGCCGTTCATCGCCCTGCACCAGCTGTTCCACCTCCAGGTAGCGCTCCACCGTCATCAGCATCTCCTCGGCCAGCATCTGTTGTTCGCGCTCCGTGAGCATATCTTTGCTCCGGACCGAAGTCACGGTGGCCTCGAAATTGATGGTCTTATAAAAGTAGTCTTCCGACACGCCCAGCACCTCCACCAACAGGCGCATCTTGTCCTCACGTGGCAGGTATTCTCCAGCCTCGTATTTGGCTATGGCGCCTTTAGTGAGCTGGTTTTTCAGCTGCACCACCAGTTGGTCCATCGAGTAGCCTTTCATCAGCCTCGCCTTTTTCAACCGTGTTCCAAATGTGTCTTTATCTAT